>NZ_DATGNU010000138.1:0-39599 GCF_035306585.1 Galbibacter sp. | reverse complement strand
AAAAAAGCGGTATTTGCCGCATTTAAAAAGGAATACTTATCCATGATATTTGTTCAATGTCTTTTTTAGACAATATTTATACAAAAGTACAATAATTACAAAACTAGATGAACGGAATCGATAGAATTATACGTTAAATTTAGAAAGGGTTAATATATTTAACGACTGGAAATAAAATCCTATCGCAATCGTTAAATTTATTAAGATTTTGAACTACTTAAAGGCCTGTTCTCCTGTAATATCCGCACCAGTAATTAATAAATGAATATCGTGGGTACCCTCATAGGTGATTACACTTTCTAAGTTCATCATATGTCTCATAATACTATATTCGCCAGTAATTCCCATCGCTCCTAGAACTTGACGTGCTTCACGTGCAATATTTAGCGCCATTTGGACATTGTTTCGTTTGGCCATGGAGATTTGAGAAGAACTAGCGCGATCCTCATTCTTTAATTGTCCAAGTCGAAGTGTAAGTAGTTGCGCTTTGGTGATTTCTGTGATCATCTCAGCCAATTTTTTTTGCTGCAGCTGAGTGGCCGCAATAGGTTTTCCGAACTGGATTCGCTCCTTAGCATACCTAAGAGCCGTATCGTAGCAATCCATTGCTGCTCCAATAGCCCCCCAGGCGATTCCATAACGTGCAGAATCCAAACACCCTAAGGGTGCTCCCAAACCATTCTTTCCTGGCAATAAATTCTCCTTGGGTACTTTTACATTATCAAAAATCAATTCGCCAGTTGCCGAAGCTCTCAAAGACCATTTATTATGTGTTTCTGGAGTAGAAAACCCTTCCATTGAACGTTCTATCAGTAAACCGTGTATTCTGCCGTTCTCATCCTTAGCCCATACCACTGCAAGATCCGCAAATGGTGCATTAGAAATCCATAATTTCGAACCATTTAAAATATAGTGATCGCCAGCATCGGTAAATTTGGTTTCCATCCCACCTGGATTAGACCCGTGGTTGGGTTCTGTCAGTCCGAAACACCCAATCAATTCACCACTTGCCAGCTTGGGTAAGAACTTCTTTCGTTGCTGCTCACTACCGTATTTCCAAATAGGAAACATCACAAGAGAAGACTGTACAGAAGCAGTAGATCGAATACCACTATCCCCACGTTCAATTTCTTGCATAATTAAACCGTAGCTAATTTGATCCAGTCCAGCTCCTCCATATTCTTGTGGGATATAAGGACCGAATGCACCCAACTCGGCCAATCCAGGTATTAGCTGTTTTGGGAATTCTGCCTTTTGGGTATATTGCTCAATTATTGGTGAAACCTCCTTCTTTACCCAGCTTCGCGTTGCATGGCGTATTAATTTATGCTCCTCTGATAAAAGATCATCCATATTATAATAATCTGGGGCTTGAAAAAGGTCTGGCTTCATAGCGATGAATTTGATTTGCTAATTAATGAGTGTAAATATAAAAATATAACATTTCAAAAACAAAATGTTATATTTTATGCTTTTGATTATTTTGAATAATTTGCTGGAACACATTAAAGATATGGTACTACTTTCTAAAATAAGTATTAAATTTTAAATTGAATTAAATTTTAATTTTTTAGTTTATTTTTTTTTAGTAAGATTGTACATATCCCGCATACATATCAAAGCAATGAATAAATTTACCGCCCTCTTATCAAAGATTGCATCCTCTTTAAATATCGAGATGAGTTACTACGACGATGTCAGTCAAATCCTTGGAAGATGGGAAGCCATATCTTATGAAGAGAAGCTCTATGAGAACGGTAAACTGAGTAATGAAGATATTTTAATGTACAATAATGACTCCTATTTTGAAATGGTTTTTAAAAAGAATAATCGCTTTATTCAAGTGGAGAAATTCAAGAACATTGGCCAAGATATGATCGAAAAATCTTCTAGAACGGGAACCTACACCATCAAAGGAAATCAAATCATCTTAGTTTATGGCTCCATTTCGGAGGGAAGCAATAGTGTTACCCTTGATTTTAGCATTGCTAAAAACGAGTTAATTACCATTAATGATTATCAGCAAAGAGATCTAGACGATGTTTACCGTCATGTAAGTAAAAGAGTCTTTTTGAAAATCTAAATACCTCACATGAGCTCCCTAAAAGTCATTAAAAAACTGCCCCCATTTAATTTTATAAAAGGAGGCAGCTAGATAGATAATCAATAAAAACCAACTTATTTAAACCTTATAATTATCCCAGTTAGCAATTTCATTGCGTTCTTCAGGTTTAATACTAACCTCTAAGGTTCGCGCATCATATTTCATATTGTATTGCGCCAAAACCTCCTCGGGCACGCCATCCCAAACATTGGGTTGATTTCCAACATATCCCAAATAAGCAATTCCCTCCTTAGAGGTAAAATATCCAGTAGCTACTAAATCACGTAAACGTGAGAAGAAACGCTCTCCTTGTATATATTCTGGTTTGACCTCTTCAGGATAGGCAATATCATCTACAATCTGGATCTGTTGCTCCTTAGTTGCATCTTTGAATAATTTGTTGAAACGTTTATTGCTTTGATTATCTATCCACATAATACCACCACGAAGTGGAAGTTGATGATGTGGCATATCCAAAACAATATAAGCGATAAAGTCAATTACTCCCACCTCACTAGCAGCGTGATATTGGCCCTCTGCAGGAATAATGATATCAGCAAGAACAGTCAAGGTCTCAAGCTCGTGCGCTGTAAAGTATTCTTTTTCTCTGAGCGCCTCTTCTCTTTTTAACTCGTCAATGGTCCTTGTCGTATCGTAATTGTCATCTGATTTTGTTGCCTCTGGTACACCCTGTGGTGCTTTCTCTTCGGAATCTGTTAGACAAGCCGTGAACATAAAACCAGAAGTTACGGTTCCAGCAACCATGGCTTTTAAACTTTTTCTTCTATCCATAACTTTTAATTTAGATATTCATTTTTTTCATTTCCTGAGTCAAGTAATCTGACGCTCTCCAAGCAAGGGCAAGGATCGTCCATGTTGGATTTTTATCAGCTTGAGATACGAAAGCACCTCCGTCAACCACAAATAAGTTAGGGACATCATGAGCTTGGCTATACTTATTGAGCACGGAAGTTTTGGGATCATTTCCCATTCGGGTTGTCCCAACTTCGTGTATAATTCTTCCAGGAGCTTCTAAGCCATAATCACTCTCAGCACCTGGTTTATCACCTAGAGTTATAGCACCCATATTGTGGAATAACTCCTCAAAGGTATCTTGCATATGCTTGGCCTGTTTGCGCTCCTCATCCGTCCAGTTATAATTAAATCGCAATACAGGGATACCGTATTTATCAACAACATCAGTATCGATTTCACAATAATTATCATACTGTGGAATACTCTCTCCACGGCCGGCCATTCCAACCATAGCTCCGTAGTATTTATAAACATCCTCTTTAAGGCTCACTCCGTATCCGCCTGCTTTTTTATTCTCTCCTTTTCGTTGAAAACGACCATTGAGATGTTGGATTCCCATACCTACTCCATAGGAAGGCATGCCCATCCCACCCCAGAATTCAATATGATATCCTCTGGTAAATCCAAGATTCTTTTTATCATTAAGCCACCAAGGAACATACATGTGCATTCCACCGACACCGTCTTCATTGTAACGTTTACGATCCATAAGCTCAGGAATAATAGCCGATCGGGATGCCCCGGTGGAGTCATGTAAATAACGGCCAACCACGCCACTTGAATTGGCTAATCCATTTGGAAAGCGATCCGATTTAGAATTTAATAAAATTCGCGCAGATCCACAGGCACTAGCAGCAAGTATAACCACTTTCGCCTTTACGGTGTATTCCTGCATATCCACTTTGTTGATATAGGAAACTCCAGTGGCCTTGCCAGAATCGTCCGTAAGCACCTCGCGTACCATAGCGTTGACATATAAATCCACGTTATCGTACTCAAGGGCGGGTTTTACCAACACTGAAGAAGACGAAAAGTCAGCATAGATACTACAGGAGCGCGAACACTGGCTACAATAAAAACAGGCTCCCCTTCGATTGTCTACTCTTTTGGTCAAAATAGAAAGTCGTGATGGAATCACTGGAAGTCCCATTTGTTTTCCAGCTTTCTGTAAGTATAATTCGTGTAGTCGCGGTTTTGGTGGTGGAAGGAAATACCCATCTGGCTCATTCGGAATATTCTCCTTAGTTCCAAATACACCCACCAATTTATCTACCTTGTCATAATAAGGTTTGACATCGTCATAACCAATTGGCCAGTTATCTCCTTTTCCGTCATAATCTTTACGTTTGTAATCAAGTGGTCCAAATCGCAGGGAAATTCTACCCCAGTGATTTGTTCTTCCTCCTAACATTCTAGAACGAAACCAATCGAACTTCGTACCATTTTTATGTGTATATGGCTCACCATCGATTTCCCAACCTCCATAAGCCATATCAAAATCACCAAATGGACGAGTCGTCCCAGCACCTCTACGGGGAGATTCATAAGACCACTTGAACTGGGTCTGTTGTTCAGAATTCGCTGGATCAAAATTAGGTCCAGCTTCTAATAGGGCAATTTTAAAACCTGCCTCGGATAACACCTTGGTAGCCATCCCGCCTCCAGCACCTGAACCCACTATTAGGACATCGTACACTTTGGCTGTTTCTTTAATTTGAAAAGACATTTAATTTTGAGTTTAATTAATAATTATATTTTGTTCAATGACTTTTATACCATCCTTTATTTGGTTGGTTGGTCATAAAAAATTCCAAGCGACCACCATTTACTATATCAGTGTGATATATAAATGGGGTATGTAATGGTTCCCCATTGAGGTATACTTTGTCTATGTACACATTTTCAGCTGACTGTTTTTCTACCACCACCTCAAAAACCTTTCCGCTCTCCAGTTGTATCTTAGCATTACGCACTGCAGGACTTCCCAAAGCATATTGTGGTGAGCCTGGTGCTACGGGATAAAATCCAAGAGCGCTAAAAATATACCAGGCGCTCATCTGGCCAAAGTCGTCATTTCCTCCCAATCCGTCTTCGGTAGGTTTATACATCGCTTTTAATATCATGCGAATTTTGTCTTGAGATTTCCATGGAGCATTGGTCCAGTTATACAAGTAAACTACATGATGAGAAGGTTCATTTCCATGAACATAATTTCCAATTATACCTTCTCTTGAGATATCCTCAGTGTTGGCAAAATACTTATCTGGGAGTTCCATTGTAAATAAAGAATCTAAACGATTCACAAAAGCATCTTTACCACCCATCATTGCAATCATCGTATCAGGTTGATGGGGAACATACAGACTATAGTTCCATGAATTCCCTTCTATAAATCCTTGTCCATGAGTATCCATTGGGTCAAATTCCTTTTTAAAACTGCCATCAGATAATTTAGGTCTCATAAAACCTGAGATAGTATCAAATACATTTTTATAATTTTCAGATCTTTGGGCAAATTCTTCATAAACAGAAGTATTTCCAAGAGCATTGGCAGCCTGGGCAATTGCCCAGTCATCATAGGCGTACTCCAGCGTTTTGGATACAGATGCTCCATTTTTATCCTCTGGCACATATCCTAAATCCATATAATAATCTAAGCCGTCATAATATGGAACCTTAGCTGTTTCCACACTAGCCAAAAGTGCAGCATCTAGGTCAAAACCAGTATTTCCCTTAACTATAGCGTCAGCAATTACCGATACACTATGGTACCCAATCATACACCAATTTTCATTGGCGTAATGAGACCAAATCGGAAGCATTCCATGAACACTTTGCTTTTGATGTTCCAACATGGAGGTAATCATATCAGCATTACGCCTAGGCTGGATAACGTTAAACAAGGGATGTAACGCTCTATAAGTATCCCAGAGTGAAAAACTAGTATAGTTTACAAAATCTTCTGCCTGGTAAATATTCCTATCCAAACCGCGGTATTTTCCATCAACATCCATATACACTGTGGGCCCTAAAAAGGCATGGTACATCGCTGTATAAAAATTGATCATTTCATCTTGATCTAAAGGTTTGATTTGAATTCTATTAAGTTCAGAATTCCATTGTTCTTGCGTCTGTGACTTCACCTTTTCAAAATCCCAATGGGGAACCTCCTCTTGAATGTTGTTGATCGCACCTTGAGTACTTACTGGTGATATGGAAAACTTAATTTTAACCCTCTCATTATCAATGGTTTTAAAATTAAAAAAAACCTTTAAATTTTCCCCTGCGAGTTCGGGAAAATTTTCAGTTTGATCAAATTTCCGCCAGAACCCTCTATAAACTTGTGCGGGAAGTTTATTTCTACCGTAACTCTCGATGGGTTTGCTAAAGGTCATCGCAAAAAATACTTTACGTGTTCGAGCCCAGCCGTTGGTCTGACGATAACCCGTCACCAAGGTGTCATTTTCAACCCGTAAAAAAGTCCATATATTTTTGCCTTCATAGTTATAAATTCCAGAGGTAAGATCAAAAATGATACGAGCCTGGTCACTTTCTGGGAATGTGTACTGATGCATTCCCACTCTGGTGGTCGCTGTTAGCTCTGCTTTAATATTATAATCTTCTAACAATACACTGTAATACCCCGCTTGAGCCTCTTCATTATCATGCGAAAAAGCCGAACGATACCCACTGCTAGAATCGGACGCTGTTCCTGGGTTTAGTTGCAACTTTCCAACGGTAGGCATCAGTAAAAAGTCACCCAAATCTGCGTGGCCAGTACCGCTAAAGTGCGTATGAGAGAACCCCACAATCGTAGGATCATCATACTGATATCCTGCACAGTATTTATAGACATCTGGGTTGTATTGTCCTTCTACTGCATAAGGTATGGTATCTGTATCAGGGCTTAATTGAATGCTTCCAAAAGGGGCAGTAGCACCAGGGTAGGTATGACCCATTTTCGCAGTTCCAATCATAGGATCCACAAATTGGATTAAATCGAGTTCCTCTAACGCAGGTGTGGTTTGACTAGGTTCCTGCTCTTTATGTTGGTTTTCACAAGAAGTGAACAGGCCGTAAGCCACTATTAAACCTATCGTTAAAACGCTTTTTTTACTGCTTAAAAATAGTAGATCCATCAAATTAAGGTATCGTTATAATAATGCTAATTAGTTGATAAGGAATAAGGTACATCATCTTTTTTGATCCCCCTAGTTTTATTTGGAGAACTTCCCATTTCAAATTTAATTTCAGCACCCTCCATGAGCTCTTTATGGCTAAAAAAGTTTTTAGAGTAGGGTTCTCCATTCAAAAATACCTTTTGAATATACCTGTTTTCGTGGCTATTCTCTGGAGCCTCAATAGTAATCTTATTACCATTTTGTAGACTTAAAGTCATTTTCTGAAATAAAGGAGTTCCTATTACATATTCATCCGTAGCGGGACAAACAGGATAGAATCCCATAGCAGAAAACACATACCATGCCGATGTCTGTCCATTATCCTCATCTCCACAATAACCATCAGGGGTAGGCAAATACATACGATCCATGGTCTCACGCACCCAATATTGTGCTTTCCACGGCTCAGATGCATAATTATAGAGATAAATCATATGCTGAATAGGCTGATTCCCGTGGGCGTACTGGCCCATATCTGCAATTTGCATTTCACGGATCTCATGAATCACTCCACCATAATAGCTATCGTCAAATACAGGAGGTAGTTCAAACACCTTATCCAACTGAGCTACAAAATCCTCTCTTCCACCCATTAGATCGATAAGACCTGCAATGTCATGGAATACGGACCATGTATAATGCCAGCTATTGCCTTCGGTGAAAGCGTCCCCCCATTTAAACGGATTAAAGGGAGCCATAAACTCACCATTTTTGTTTTTACCGCGCATAAGCTTGGTTTGTGGATCAAACAATTTTTTATAATTCAAACTCCGTTTCTTATAGCGTTCAATTTCTTTTTTGGGTCGGTCAAGGGCTTTTGCCAATTGATATATAGCAAAATCATCGTAAGCGTATTCAAGGGTGCGAGCTGCATTTTCATTAATGCCAACATCATATGGAACATATCCCAACTCCTTATAATATTCTGCTCCAGCACGCCCAACTGCAGTAAGTGGACCTTGGTTATTAGCCCCATTTAGAACAGCTACGTAAAGGGTCTCAATATCATATTTAGCATCAGGATTCTTCAGATAAGCGTCTGCAACAACTGATGCAGAGTTGTTACCAACCATAATATTTCTCAGACCAGGACTTGCCCATTCTGGAAGCCATCCACTTTCTTTATAAGCATTTACTAAGCCCTTCTGCATTTTTACATTGAGTTCAGGATACATTAGATTTAAAAAAGGGAACAGGGAGCGAAAGGTATCCCAAAAACCAGTATCGGTAAACATGTAGCCAGGCAAGACTTCTCCATTATATGGACTATAATGAACCACATCACCATTTTTATCATACTCATAGAATTTTCTAGGAAATAACAAACTACGGTACAATGCAGAATAGAATGTCCTAAACTGATCAATGGTACCACCACCAACGGTAATCCTACTGAGTTCTTTATTCCATATTGCGCGTCCTTCCGACTTAATAGTTTCAAAATCTTTATTCCCGATTTCCTTAAGATTGCGTTCGGCCTGCTCGAAGTTAATAAACGAAGAAGCCACTCTGGCCTTAACAATTTCTCCCTTTTGTGTCTTAAATCCAACCACAGCACCAACATGATCAGCCTCTGCTTCTAAGTTCTCTTGAAGTTGATCCCCACTAAAGGTGTGTATTTGCTCAAAATCCTTATCGAAAACAAGGACAAAATAATTTTTAAAATTATCAGGAACCCCGCCACTGTTTTTGGTGGTATACCCTATGATCTTGCGTTGTTCAGGAATTACTTTAATGTAGGATCCATTATCCAGGGCATCAATGACAACATGAGCACTGTCAGAGGCTGGAAAATGAAAACGAAAAAAGGCTGCTCTTTCAGTGGGTGTAAACTCTGTGGTCACATTGTGATCCGCTAGATATACACTGTAGTAATAAGGTTTGACAATCTCTGATTTATGCGAAAACCAACTTGCCCTATCATCTTCATTAAAGACTAATTTCCCAGTAGTTGGCATTATGGCGAATTGGCCATAATCATTCATCCAAGGAGAAGGTTGATGGGTTTGTTTAAACCCTCTTAATTTATCCGCGTCATACTCATAGGCCCAACCATGACCCATGGTTCCTGTTTGGGGGGTCCAAAAGTTCATCCCCCAAGGCAAGGCAATGGCAGGATAGACATTTCCATTAGATAAACTAGGCTTTGAATCAGTTCCAATCAACGGATTAACATAATCCACTGGATCTTCAATAGATTCTATGATTTTATGTTGCGCTCCAAGGGTACAACAAGCCAAGAATAAAAATGTAAACGTGATTGTTTTCATGAAAATTAAATTTTGGTAAAAGGTTTTAGTTGAATCCTGATTATTAACCAAGGCGTTAAAAATAAGGATTTCATTACAAACAAAAGTTAAATTAAAAAGATTCTCCCACCTGGTATTATTCAAGTGGGAGGATCATCAAACTAACTTCTAAAAAAAGAACAATCTAATATCCCGGATTCTGTTTTAAACCAGGGTTATTGGCTATTTGGTTGGCTGGAATTGGATATAATTTTTTGTTAGGATCACCATCTGCTTCTTTATCCCACCATGTCCCTGTGGTAAATTCACCAAAACGGATCAAATCAGTACGGCGTTTTCCTTCAAAAATAAACTCTCTTCCTCGTTCGGCTAAAAGTTCATCCATTGTCAGTGTTGCGGTAGTATACATTACACTTGGCCAATCAGCCTCTGAAAATGCGCGCTCTTTTGTCGCATTGATCAGATCGACTGCTTCTTGATTGGCAACACCGCCGTTTTTACGCATAATAGCTTCTGCTTTATTAAAATAAATTTCCGTTAGACGATAAATAACATAATGGTTTTCCCAGTAATTTTCATCATCAATAGTACCTGATTTATACTTATCGAATCGTGCACCACTATTTTCTTCACCTTCTGCCATACTACCTTCCGAGGTAAGATCACCTTCACTTTCACGTCGGATACTATTGACATAAATTAGTGGCTCATCATTATATTCTTCTGTTCCTAAAATAGGAATATCCGTTCCGTACTCATATTGAGGTCCAAATAAGAACCATTCCTCTTTTCTAAGGTCATTATCTTGATATGCATCAAAAGCCGAAGGAATTACAACGAAAGCATTCCAACCTGAATAACCGACATTTAAAACTCTAGAGATATTGCCATAGCCCATATAGAAACCACTCCAATTAAAGGTAAATCCACCTTTACGACTGTAGGCAATCTGATATAAATTTTCGGATGCTGTTTGATTGGTGTTGGAAAAAGTCTCAAGTAAATCATCAGCTAACTGAGGAGCACCATTTAATCCACCAGCTTGGCCACTAATAATCATGTCACATGCTGCAATACACTCATCCCACATAGCGGTACCGGTCCATTCCTCAGCATTTAAATAAAGTTCTGCAAGCATGGCATAGCCCGCCGTTTGGGTAGTACGGCCGATCAATTCTTCAGAATATTTAGGCAACTGGGGTACGTACTTCTCCAGTTCTGATTGAATAAAAGCAAAAACCTCGGTTCTAGGTTTTGTCTCAGGATTTAATGGAGTACTTTTTGCATTCTCAGTAACAATTGGAATATTACCCCACAGGTCCATTAGTTTCATATAGTGAAAAGCTCTAAGTACGTAAAGTTCCGCCAAAATGGAATTAATCTCCGCTTGGCTCATTCCAATTTCTTCAGGATTCTCCAAGGAAGAAATATCTTCAATAGCGCCGTTAACGTAACCAACTCCTGTCCACATTAAATCCCACGCACTTCGCATCCGGCTTTCATTACTTGTCCAAGTATGGTAATGTTGTCTGAAGTGATCCCCACCATCATATCCATGACGTCCTTTTTGAGGCCAAGCCACTTGATCTGCAGATAATGCGCTATGATAGTAATATCCACTTGACCCAGTTGGCGCTAACCAAGCTTGCATATGAGTAAATGGCCTTAAAGCCGCTTGCAAAACTTCTGTTTTATCATTAAAGAAGTTGTCCTTCTGTAGGTCACTGTATACGGATTCATCCAAGTCTGTACAGGCTCCAGTGAAAAGAAGTAAGCCAGCAATCACCAAACTTTGGATGCTAAATAAATGTTTTTTCATCGTTTTAAAATTTTGTTGTTAGCTTAGAATCTGAAATTAAAACCAAGGGTCCAAGTCTTAGTTCTTGGGTAGAAATCTCTACCATCAATACCGGTGGTAAATCCGGTATCTTGAAGCTCTGGGTCAATTCCGCTATAACCTGTGAAAGTGGCTAAATTTTTTCCTGTCACGTAGATACGCATACTTTCTAAATATTTAGATTCCAACGGAACGTTATATCCTAGGGTAACGTTGTCTAATTTTACAAAATCTCCACTCTCTATATAATAGTCTGAATACTGTGGATCATCGTTTAACTGATTGTGCTTGGTCACAGCACTCTTCAAAAGGTTATTTGGTAGCCATTTTTTATTCCCAAAGTACAGGTCCTTCGTATTTAGAATATCAAAAGCAAATTTCCCTCTAAAGAATATCGATAGGTCAAAATTCTTATATGTAAAACGGTTTCCAAGAGACGCGTTATATTTAGGCACCCCATTCCCAATTACAGTAAGGTCATTTTCATTCATTTCACTTGCGGAAGCTGTAGATCCATCAGCTTTATAGAACAACCATTTCCCTTCATCGGTAAATCCTGCAAATCGTTTACCATAAAAATTACCTACTGAACCACCTTCTTCTAGACGAATGGCATTTCCTAAGTTACCTGGAGAAGGTAATCCTCCAAATTCTAACCAGTTGGCTTGGAAGTTTTCATCGGAAAGTTTGGATAGCTCATTGCTTTGGTAACTACCAGTAAAGTCAACATTCCACTGAAAATTTTCAGAACTCACAGGGATTGCCGAAAGCACCACCTCAATACCCTTATTCTCTAACTCTCCAACATTTGTAAAGATTGAACTTCTGACAAATCCAGGTTGTTGAGCAGAATAGTTGTATAATAAGTCTTTTGTCTTGCGCTGATAAACATCCACTGAACCAGAGAGTCTATTTTGTAATAAACCGAAATCCACCCCGATATTGATTTCATGTTTTTCCTCCCATTTAAGATTCGGGTTTGCGTTCCTAGCAGCACCATAGGTCTGGTAATACACTCCATTTTGCGGATAAACTCCACCTTCACTAAGAGTAGTTAATGACTGATAATTTGGAATCCCTTGGTTACCAGTAACACCATAACCTGCTCTTAATTTTAAAAGACTAATAGCCTCAACATCTTGTAAAAAATTCTCTTCACTGATTGCCCATCCAACTGAAGCAGCTGGAAAGTTTCCCCATTTATGGTTATCTCCAAAACGAGAAGAACCCTCTCTTCGCAACACAAATTGTGCAAAATATTTATCGGCAAATCCGTAATTAATCCTTCCGAAGAACCCTACTAGCGTATTATCATCTTTAAAACTGTACAAATCTGGTCTCGGTAAACTTGTATCCGTAATTCCTGTTCCAGCACCTAAATTCCAATCTAAAAAGCCGTCAGTAGTGAACCCTGAATTATCTGCACTGAACTCCTCTGCTGTACTATATTGATAACTATATCCTAAAATAACTCCAACATTATGCAATTCTCCCAATGTTGTTTGATAATCTAAAGTAGTTTCTAAAGTCTTACTCCAATCCAAATGGTTTAATTTCTTAGCATATGCAGTACCTTGGTATTGCGTAGACTCTCTTTGATCCCAGTCATTCTTAGAGCGGAAAATTCTATCGTTATAATTGGTACGAACGTAAGATCCAAAAACACTAGCATTTAGTCCTTTAGCCACCTCTAAGCTCAATCGAATATCTCCAGAGATAACCTCTTCTTGTCTTTCATAAATTCGATCAGCTAGTCTATGAAGAGGATTGTAGTTATTATATGCTTCTGTTTCATAAAAAGTCCCGTCTTCATTATATATTGGGGCAGTTGGATTTCGTTGAATCGCTTGCTCAAAATCACCAGTTCCACCACCTAGTAAATTCGCATTTATAAAATTGGCAGCTAAATTCGATTGGATAGTCAATTTGTCATCCAATGCTTTGTGATTAATACTAAAACGCCCCCCAAATTGCTCACGTGAATTTTGTTTTGGTAGCCCCTGAGCGTCATTAAAGAATAAGGAAGCTCTAAAGGTTGTAGATTCACTTCCTCCTGACATGGAAAGATTGTGGTATTGACTCAGGTTGGATTTATTCAAAAGTTCATCATACAAGTCTGTAGAATGTCCAAAATCTTGATCTTCTGATATCACACCTTGAGCAATTAAGTCTCTAAACTCTGAAGCGGATAGATAATCAGGTTTGTTATCTACAAACTCAGACTGAATGTACGTATTGTATTCTGTGACCGTCCTTCCAGTTCTACCTTTTTTGGTTGTAATAAGAATAACCCCTGCGTTCCCACGAGTACCGTAAATTGCAGCAGCAGATCCATCTTTCAGTACGTCAATAGATGCAATATCATCTTGTTGTAATAGATCCAAATCTCCACCAGGAATTCCATCAATTACAATCAGTGGGGCAATATCCCCAGACAATGAAGAAACACCACGAAGCTGAATAGAGGAATCCGAATTAGGGTTGTTCCCTTGAGTTTTGGTAATGTTTAAACCAGCCACCTTACCTTGGATAAGATCCATTGGAGAACGAGCTCCTCCTTGAATAAAGTCCTCAGCCTTGACTGATGATACTGCGGTGGTAACTTCTTTCTTTTTTTGAGTACCATAACCTACCACGACTACTTCTTCCAGGGACTGGGTATCCTCTTCTAAAGTCACATTTATAGTTGATTGCCCATTAAACTGTACTTCCTGGGTAGCAAAACTAACATAACTAAAAACCAATGTCGCTCCATCTGGCACATTGGATAATTGGTAATTACCGTCAAAATCGGTTTGAGTTCCATTGGTAGTCCCCTTGACTACCACATTGGCTCCTGGTAAAGGAGCATTTTGGTCAGAAACAACTCCTGACACCGTTGATTGTGCTTGCGCAAACCCGAAACATAGTAGGGCTAAGGCTAGTACAATACTCCGTAATAGATTTGTTTTCATAAGTGTAGCTAGTAATTAAATTAAACTTGAACTAAAACGTTTTATTAAATTAGTTCAGTAAGCTAGGTAAAACAACTAAATCGATTTAGTTATTTATGAAAAAAAATGGTGGCACCCGCCAACCTCACTAAAATTTAATGACAACTTTTAATATATCCGCTACGATATTACAAAAAAACATTACTATCACAAAATAAAATAGAATATTTTGAATTTATGATAATAAAGAAATCCTAAAACATTATGTGTCCATGCTACATTTGAAGATAAAAATCTTTTGTTAAGTCAATGTATTGCTGTGTATAAACATGTCGCTGGAGTTCAATGACTAACTCATTACTAAGGGTAGAAATTTTAAAAAAGGAGAATTCCATTAATACCATTTTTACTTCTGTCGTTGGAGTTCCTTTTACATAGGTCAATCGGGATGGATAAAGGCCCTCTTCTTCGGCTAATTCTATAAATCGTAAATGTTCCTTATAAGGAATAATGGTATTAAAATATCCTTGGGGCGTTAAAAGAAAAGAGACACCATGTAATAAATCCTCATAAGGCAGGGAAACTTCCCTTCTTGCTTGATCTCTTTTAGGATCTGGCGAGGCCGTGGTTTCACTAAAAAAAGGAGGGTTGGAAATAATTAAATCGTACTGCTGATCCATCTCCACAACAAACTCTCTAAAATCTACATGAAAACAAAATAGTCGTCCTTCATTAAAAGGGGCATTTTCTAGATTTTCAAAACACTGCTCATAGGCATCAGGTTCTACTTCAATGGCATGGATGATTTGGGCGGATGTTCGTTGCCCCATCATTAGTGCTAAAATCCCTGTTCCTGCACCTACATCCAATATGGAACAGGGATTGGATGAAACTTTAGTCCACGCACCCAGAAGCACGGAAGCAGTACCAATTTTCATAGCACATCGATCTTGATGTACTTCAAATTGTTTGAATCGAAAAGGAATTTTAGACAAAACTAGGTTTTAAAAGTAAAGGTTATAAATACAGTTCTATTAACCCTTCTGGTGTTCGAACTACAATTTCCCTTTTAGTGCGTTCCAAACGCACGATAAATTCATCGCTTATTGGAATTAAGATTTGTTTATCTCCTTTCTGGACTTCAAACAATGGTTGAGCGGCAGAATCATTAACAGCAGTAATTTCTCCCACTTCTCCAAATTCTACATCGACCATTGTAAAACCAATGATTTCATGAAAATAAAACTGATTTCCAGAAAGTTTAGGTAACATGTCCAAGGGCAGGTATAACTCGCTCTTTAATAGCGCATCAGCTGCGGCTTCGTCATCGACATCTTCTATTCGCATTCTTAAAAGTGTCGATTTGTGAAGCGAAGATTTTTCAATAAAAAAAGGAACCAGATCATCACCGAGGGCGATAAATACTGATTCCAAATTTTTGTAAAGTTCAGGTTCATCGGTGTCCAATTTGGCCAGCAATTCACCTTTAAAGCCGTACTTTTTAACTATTTTACCGAGATAGAAGCAATCTTCTTTTCTCATTTAAATTAATTAAGCGTCCGCATTTTTTTCTTCACCTTCTGCAGCCTCCTCAGCTGGAGCCTCGGCCTGGGTTTCAGCTATTTCATCTGTAGCCTCCTCAGCTGGAGCCTCTTCTGCAGTAGCTTCTGCCTCTGCCTCGGCAGCAGCAGCTTTACGTTTTTCGTTGATTTCTTTTTCAGCCTCAAGAGCTTTTGCTTTCTCTTCTTCTCTAGCTTTTGCTAAATCGCCAATCTTACCTTCAACTTTTTGCTCTTTTTCCGCTACCCAAGCTTCAAACTTTTGGTTTGCTTGTTCTTCGGTAAGAGCTCCCTTAGCTACACCTCCTAATAGATGATGTTTCAAAAGAGCTCCTTTGTATGAAAGGATTCTTTTTGCAGTGTTGGTAGGCTGAGCTCCATTTTGAAGCCATCTAACTGAACCATCCACATCTAAGGTGATTTGAGCTGGGTTGCTGTTTGGATTGTAAGTTCCTAATTTCTCAAGAAATTTACCATCTCTTTTTGCGCGTGAGTCCGCTGCTACGACCCAATAAAAAGGTTTTCCTTTTTTACCACGTCTTTGTAATCTAATTTTTACTGGCATAATCCATTAATTAGTGAGGTACACGACCCCTGTTATTAATTATTAAAACTTCAACCCCATTGGCTAAAGCGGGTGCAAATATACACTATTTCAAATCGTTATCAATCAAAATAAATAATTTTTGTTCTAATTTTCAACTCCTTCTTCTCAAAAGTCAATTAATACACCTCTAAACAGCTATTTTACGACTGATTTTCTTTATCTATAATTGTACCAGATTTGATTAATTCCAAGTATTGACAAGTAATTTCACATTAAAATAAACGCATTTTTTCTCTTACCTTTGTTTCCTATGGCAGGTATCTATATTCATATTCCTTTTTGTAAACAGGCATGCTCCTATTGTGATTTTCACTTTTCAACTTCTCTTAAGAAAAAAGATGCCTTGGTAGATGCTCTTGCAAAAGAAATCCTATTGCGTCGCGATACTTTTGATCATACCATAGACACCATCTATTTTGGAGGTGGAACACCTAGTCTTTTACCAGCACAACAAATTGAATTTTTAATAAATGAAGTCTATAAGCGCTATGCTGTTAATCCAACACCGGAAATCACTCTAGAGGCCAACCCAGATGACCTTGATGAGCCGAAAATAAAAGCGTTAAAAAATATCGGCATTAACCGATTAAGCCTTGGAATACAATCGTTTAACAACCAAGATTTAAAGCTAATGAATCGTGCACATAGTGCAGAAGAGAGCCTTCATTGCCTGAAAATAGCCACCAAATATTTTGAGAATATCTCCATAGATTTAATCTACGGTGTTCAATATATGACTATAGATCGATGGCGTAAAAACATACAAACTGTACTTGACTTTAACATCCCTCATATATCGAGCTACGCCTTAACAATAGAGCCTAAAACCGCCTTAGCTTCTAGAATAAGATCGGGACAGTTACCCCATGTAGATGACGCTCTTGCTGCATCGCATTTTGAAATACTTATAGAACAGTTAATAGCGCAGGGGTATATTCATTACGAGTTATCGAATTTTGGAAAACCTGGTTATTTTTCCAAAAACAATACGGCCTATTGGCTTGGGAAAAAATATTTAGGTATAGGGCCTTCAGCCCATAGTTACGACGGTAATAATAGAAGTTGGAATATCAGTAACAACACACTATATATAAAATCCCTGGACAACGATACGGTCCCCTCAGAGGAAGAAGTTCTTTCCACAATCGATCGTTATAATGAAGCGATTATGACTGGATTACGAACTATGTGGGGTGTCTCTTTATTTAAGATTGAAAATAAATTCGGGGCGCAGTATCATCGGTATTTACTTAAGCAATCAAAGCGATATATTGAAAGTGGATTGCTTCAAATTGACCAAGAGTCTAAAACCATAAAGGCAACTCCAAAGGGTAAATTTTTAACCGATGGAATTGCCTCAGATTTATTTTTTGTTGAGTAAGCTTTAGTCTCTTCCTCCAAAAACTTGCATTGCGAAGTACAGCAGGGTTGCCAGCGATCCAATAGCAGCTACAACATATGTTCTTGCTGCCCATTTCAAGGAGTCTTCGGCTCCTTTATATTCCTCTGGGCTTACCATATTTTTAGTTTTTAACCAAGCTAAAGCTCTGTTACTTGCATCGTATTCAACAGGTAAGGTGATAAAACTAAACAGCGTACCAAAGGCAAACATAATTAAACCGATCACGGCAATGGTGAAACCAAATTGCGTAGTAGCACCCAATACAAGCCCACCGAAAATCACCCAAACTGACATTCCAGAAGCTACGCTAACTACTGGGACCAATTTGGAGCGCATTTGTAACCACTCGTATCCTTGAGCGTGTTGAACAGCATGCCCGCATTCGTGCGCCGCAACGGCAGCTGCAGCAGCGTTTCTTTGGTTGTAAACGCCTTCACTTAAATTAACTGTCTTCTTTACAGGATTGTAGTGATCTGTCAACATTCCTGGAGTGGAGATGACCTGAACATCAAAAATCCCATTATCATCTAGCATCTTTCTAGCAATCTCTGCACCACTCATCCCATTCCTAAGGTGAACCTTCGAATAATACTTAAACTTGTTTTTCAACTTGGAGCTCACTAACATACTCATTAGTGCAATTCCTCCGATTATAATCCAATAACCTATTCCCATTTTGCTTTCTTTTTTAAAAAGTAAATCTACAACTAAAAATACAAAAACCTCGCCAACATTAGCGAGGTTTTAACACTATGACGTTCCGTCAGTATTTTATAGGTAACTTTGAAATATTCAGGGATTAACCTACAATATTAACGATTTTACCAGGCACAATAATGATTTTCTTTGGTGTTCTACCATCCAATTGTGTCTTGGTTTTTTCGTGATCCATTACAATTTTTTCGATTTCTTCTTTGCTCAAATCAATTGGAAGATCCAACGTGAACCTCATTTTTCCATTAAATGAAATTGGATATGTTTTAGTACTTTCAACTAAATGCGCCTGATTAAAGATAGGAAATTCAGCTGTAGCAATCGACTCGGTGTGTCCAAGACCAGCCCAAAGTTCTTCTGCAATATGAGGTGCATAAGGTGAAATTAATATGGCCAATGGCTCCAAAATGGATTTACTACTGCACTTTTGAGCACTTAATTCATTGACACAAATCATTAATGTAGATACACTCGTGTTAAATGAAAAATTCTCAATATCCTCTTCTACTTTTCTAATTGTTTTATGAAGGGTCTTTAAACTCTCAGATCTAGCCTGCTGGTCAGTTACTCGAAGCCCATTATCATCGAAATACAATTTCCATAGTTTTTTCAAAAATCCATGGACACCAGTTATTCCAGCTGTATTCCATGGTTTTGCTTGCTCAAGTGGACCCAAAAACATTTCGTACATACGAAGTGTATCAGCCCCATAATTTTCACAAATATCATCTGGGTTTACCACATTATATTTGGATTTTGACATTTTCTCAACTTCCCTTCCCACGAAGTATTTTCCATCCTCAAGGATGAACTGAGCATCCTTGAATTCTGGTCTCCAGTTTTTAAAAGCCTCCAGATCCAATTCTCCTGAAGTGTTTACAAATGAAACATCTACATGTATTGGAGTTACCGATTTATCTGAAATCAAGTTTTTAGATACAAAAGTGTTTTCTCCTTCAATTCGATATACAAAAGCGCTTGTCCCAAGAATCATCCCTTGATTAATAAGCTTTTTAGCAAATTCATCCACTGCCACCTTTCCTCTGTCAAATAAAAACTTCTGCCAGAATCGCGCATATAGTAAATGACCTGTTGCGTGCTCACTACCCCCAATGTATAAATCGACATCTTTCCAGTAGTTTAAAGAAGCCTCACTTGCAAATTCATCTGTATTATGGGGGTCCATGTAACGGTTAAAATACCAAGAGCTTCCCGCCCATCCTGGCATGGTATTAAGCTCCAAAGGAAAAACTGTTCGATTATCAATTTTATCGTTTCCTACAACTTTATTTTTTTCAGTATCCCATGCCCAGGTATTTGCGTTTCCTAAAGGTGGTTCCCCAGTTTTAGTTGGTAAGTACTTTTCAACCTCTGGCAACTGAACAGGTAAATGTTCTTTGTCTATCATCTTAGGAAGTCCATTCACATAATATACAGGAAAAGGTTCTCCCCAATATCGCTGCCTTGAGAACACAGCATCTCTAAGTCTAAAATTAATCTTTCCATAGCCTTGGTTTAACTCCTCCAAAGCTGCAATTACTTTAGTTGTTGCTTGTTTATAATCAAGTCCATCCAAGAAATCGCTATTGACTAATACACAATTATCCTTGCTAGAATAAGCTTGTTCGCTAATATCGATCCCTTCAAAAATATTAGGGATAGGAATATTAAAATGCTTCGCAAATTCATAATCACGGCTATCACCACAGGGAACTGCCATAACAGCCCCAGTACCATATCCTGCCAGGACATAATCACCAATCCAAATCGGAACTGGTTTCTTGGTAAAAGGATGTTCTGCATAAGCGCCAGTGAACACTCCCGTAATATTTTTAACATCAGCCATGCGCTCACGTTCGCTACGCTTAGCAGTTGCTTCCACATAATTTTGCACAGCCAGTTTTTGAGATGCTGTGGTAATTTTTTCTACTAAAGGATGTTCTGGAGCTAAAGTCATAAAAGATACCCCAAAAATGGTGTCAGGTCTAGTAGTAAAGACCTCAATAAAGTCATCACATGGAGTCTGTTCTGATAATACGTTAAATCGAACCTGTGCACCAACGGATTTTCCAATCCAGTTGCGTTGAATTTCTTTTAATGGTTCAGGCCAGTCGATTTTCTCTAAATCTTGAAGCAATCGATCCGCGTATGCCGAAATTCTCATACTCCATTGCATCATTTTTTTACGTACAACAGGATGACCTCCACGCTCTGAAACCCCATTTACAATTTCATCATTGGCTAATACAGTTCCAAGTGCAGCACACCAGTTTACTTCTGTTTCTGCCAGATAAGTTAATCTATATTGAAGTAATATTTTTTCTTGCTCTTGCTTAGAAAAACTGTTCCACTGCGCTGCGCTAAAGGAACTAGCCCCTTCATCGCAAACCGCACTTACATCAGCAGTACCAGAGGTTTCAAATTTAGATATTAAATTCTCTATTTTTTCTGCCTTATCAGTTTGTAGATTATACCACGAATGAAATAACTCTGTGAAGATCCATTGGGTCCACTTATAATACTCGGGACTAGAAGTTCGTACCTCCCTGTTCCAGTCAAAGGAAAAGCCTATTTTATCTAATTGTTCGCGATACCTATTTATATTGGTTTGAGTAGTAATGGAAGGATGTTGTCCAGTTTGAATCGCATATTGCTCTGCAGGCAATCCAAAACTATCATAACCCATAGGGTGAAGTACATTAAACCCTTTGTGTCTTTTATATCGCGCATAAATATCACTTGCAATATAACCTAATGGATGGCCTACGTGTAGTCCAGCTCCAGATGGGTAAGGAAACATATCAAGTACATAATACTTTGGTTTATCACTTGAATTATCTGCTTTAAAAGTGCCGTTTTCTGCCCAATATTTTTGCCACTTGGCTTCAATTTTATTGAAATTGTACTTCATTATATACTACTGTTTCAAAAATCATTATCGAATGGGCAAAAATAAGCTTCTTCAACGAAAGTGGAAAGTAATAGCATACTAAACCTGTAAAAGTTAATGATTATAAACTAGTAAAGTTCAGGCAGTGGAAACGACATTCTTTCTTTTTTGTCGTAGATTAAAACAATTAATCCAAGTGAATTACGAAAAATTAAATGCGTTTATGCATCTGGTTTTGCCCATTGTAAATTCTGGTGGAAAGCCAGATATGGCCCAATTAGCCAAACAAGTATATCTACCAGAATCAATAGCTTGGGAAACTAATGACCAAATGATAGAGAAATATAAACAAATTAACAATGATATTGATCCTTCAAAAAAACATTGACCAATCGAACATCATATAAAAGTTATAATGTTTGACAACATCTAAAGAAATTTATAATGATCAAGGTAATGCCTTTCTTCTTTTTTGTATTTTGGTCAATTAAACCATTCTATTCCGACAATGCTTAAACAAATTACATTCATTATTGCAACTTTTACTTCAATCCTTTCACTTACTGCCCAATCTAAAAACATCCATCTGAATTCTCTTGGGTTTCTTACTGATTTTGAAAAAACTGCTATTATATCAAAGCCTAGTGAAACCTTTCATATTTTAAACACCGATGGTGAAGTGGTTTTTACAGGAGAAACTACAGGTCCAACGTATCAAAAAGATATAGATCAAAAAGTATGGAATGTCAATTTTTCAAAATTAAATACTCCTGGCCAATACATACTCGAGGTAGATGGGGTTGGAAAAACTACTCCATTTACCATTGCTTCGGATGCTTTTAATTTTGCAGCTAAAACCAGTATACGAGGGTTCTATTTATGGCGCTGTGGAGCAGAAGTCAAAGGAACCTTTAAAGGAAGGAACTATTATCAAAATATCTGTCACTTAGAGGATGGGTATGAGGATTATATAGGAAACAAAGGAGGTAAACGCGATGGTACTGGAGGGTGGCATGACGCTGGTGATTATGGAAAATATACGGTAAACGCTGCTATAACAGTTGGTATGCTTTTTATGGCTTGGGATCATTTTAGATCTAAAATTGAAAAATTGGATTTAGAAATTCCGAGATCCAACTCGAATCTTCCCGCTTTTTTAGAAGAAATTAAATGGGAAACTGATTGGGTATTAAAAATGCAATATCCAGACGGCTCTGGAAGGGTATCACATAAACTAACACGTGTGAATTTTTCACCATTTATAATGCCTGACAAAGATCATGAAAAAAGATATTTTACACAATGGAGCTCTGCTGCAACCGCAGATTTTGTAGCGATGATGGCAATGGCAGCTCGGTATTTTCAACCCTATGATCCTATCTACGCCCAACAATGTTTAGATGCCGCATGGTTAAGTTATAAATTTTTGCGCAACAATCCGGAGGATAAAGGTTTTGTACAAGGTGATTTTCAAACTGGTGGATATCAAACAACTGACAGTGACGATCGATTATGGGCAGCTGCAGAAATGTGGGAAACTACAGGTGATATAGTCGCCCTAAAGGATTTTGAGAAAAGAGCTAAGGAATTAGATTTTAAGGTCGAAGAAAATTGGGATTGGGGAAATGTTTCGAATCTAGGAATGTTTACCTATGTGCTCTCTTCAAGAAAGGGAAAAACAGCAAAAGTTCAAAAATCAATTATTAGAAACACCATAGAAAGTGCGGACAAACTGGTTGAAATCGCTGATTCAGATGTTTATGATCGTACCTTAGGAGAAACTTACTTTTGGGGATGTAATGGAGCTGTAGCTCGTCAATCGATTAATTTACAGGTAGCAAATCGATTAAAGCCTAAGGAGGATTATACAACGACTTCAATTGGAATTTTAGATCATCTTTTTGGCAAGAATTATTACAACAGATCATATGTAACTGGTTTAGGAAAAAACCCACCAATGCATCCGCACGATCGACGTTCAGGGGCCGATGCCATCAAAGAGCCGTGGCCAGGTTACTTAGTAGGAGGAGGCCATTCAGCGACGGATTGGGTTGATGACCAGGAATCGTACAGTCATAATGAGATAGCTATTAATTGGCAAGCCGCATTGGTTTATGCTTTAGCCGGATTCATCGAATAGTAATCAACTAACACATAAGACATAGTATTTTTAGTGTGTAAGTTTTTTTATAGACATATATTGTACTCATACCATAAAAGTATGACAAAAATAAAAATGGGTACCCAAACTGGTACCCACAGAAACTAAAAAAGCCACTCAATTTATTGAATGGCTTTCTGTTGTTAAGCTCCCCCTCTTGGGCTCGAACCAAGGTTGGGAGATATAGTATTTTCCAGCTATGTTGTTAACTCATCAGCTTTTGTTACCGAATTGTATGCCTTTTTTTAATTTATTATAGTACTGTAATTCTTATTCTAAATATAGAATAAATATAGTTTTTAACTAGCTATCCCGCTAATAAAAGTTTCTACAAACTCTGTTATTTTATTTGTAATTCTCTCTGCTACAGTGGCTCTTTCTTTAAGCTTAGGGCGCTTATTCATCATGTTTATAACATCATCCCTCAAAGGTTTCTTTTCGGTGAACAGAAAGTCTCCTATTACATCCTGTAACTGCTCTATATCTAGATTTTCCTCTTTACTCATAGAAGAGATTGCTTTTACTTTCTCCTTGCTCCAAAAGTCATCAAACTCACTCTCTATCATTTCTGTATCCTCAATAAGCGGTAAATGTTCTTGGATGAATTTTTCAATTAACTCTCTCTTACTTCTTAACTGAGTTTCACTAGCTAATATTTCTTTAATTGCCTTGGTCTTACTCTCTTTTTCAGAAGCAGGAGCATCTTTTATATTTGCTAGTAATTTTAAAATGTATGCTACATTTATTTCATCTCTATGGATAAGCTCTAATTCAAAATCGACATCGTTTAAAATGGAAACTTTTTCTTTAGAGGGAGTAGACTTTGTTTTTTCATATAAATCGAGGTATTTACTTTTATAGTCTTCAAACAGCTGCTCCTCCATATCCACATCTTCATAAGAGAATTCTGTAAAAGTGCTCAATACATTTTTTACCCGCATTAAGGCTCTAAACTTCTTTATAAACTCTAATTCCTCCTCTTCATCTCTTAATTCATCTACACTATTTACACTGGGTGCAACTGTAAGTAAGTTCTTTAGTGCTTCCTTAAATGTTTCTATATAATCTTCATAGGGAGCTAAGATTATTTCATCTTTAGCATTTAGATTTGAAAAGAGTGCAATAGCATCGTCTGTGGCTTGTTTTAAGTTTCTAAAACATACTATATTGCCTTGCGATTTTACTGTGTCTAATATCCTGTTTGTTCTAGAAAAAGCTTGGATGAGTCCGTGGTACCTTAAATTCTTATCTACATATAAAGTATTTAATGGCTTACTATCAAAACCTGTAAGAAACATGTTTACTACCAATAAAATATCTACTTGTTTATTTTTTACTCGTTTTGCAATATCATTATAGTAGTTGTAAAAATCCTGAGAGTTTTTTGTGGAGTAATTAGTGCCATACATACCATTGTAATCGCTAATAAAACGATCTAACGAATCTCTAGAATGCTCATTTTGATACTCGGCATCTGGTTCTGCTGCCTGAAGAAATTCTGGGTCTGGAATATACCCATTTGCATCTTTATCATCTTCATTGGCTTGGTAGGAAAATATAGTAGCAATTTTTAAGTTATGTGCTCCTTGCTCTTTTTTCTGCTGAAATAAATCGTAGTATTTTATTAAAGAATCTACACTACTTGTACAGAACATTCCTGTAAAAGTTTTGTTGTGTGTTTTTCTAGCATGATTTTTAATAATATAATCGGTAACTGCTTCCAATCGTTCAGGGGCATTGAGTACTTCTGCATCGTCTATATCTTCAACCTGAAGGTCTTGTATGTGTTCCTTTTGCTTAAAGGTTTGGATATATTCAATAGAGAAACGAAGTACATTTCCGTCCCTAATAGCATCGGTAATTACATATTTATGTAGACAATCTTCAAAAAGCTCTTTTGTGGTTCTTTTACCTAAGGCATTACTAACTGCATTTTCAGCAAAAATGGGAGTTCCTGTAAAACCAAACATCTGTGCTCCTTCAAAAAAAGCTTTTATTCTATTATGAGTTTCTCCAAATTGGCTACGGTGACATTCATCAAAAATAAAAACAATTCGCTCTTCTTTTAAATGTTTAATTCTGTTTAAATACCGCTGTTTAGAAATGGCAGTATTTAGTTTTTGAATGGTAGTTACAATTAATTTTGTATGGTCTTCTAGCTGTTTTACTAGGTTATTGGTGTTGCCCGTACCGTCTATACTCCCTTTACTAAAACTATTAAACTCTTTGGTGGTTTGGTAATCTAAATCTTTTCTGTCGACTACAAATATTACTTTATCGACATTTGGAAGTTGTGTAAGTAACTGACTTGCTTTAAAAGAGGTTAATGTTTTTCCAGATCCTGTTGTATGCCAAATATACCCATTCTTGGTGCTAGTTTTTACTCGCTCTACAATAGCTTCTGTAGCATAATATTGGTAGGGGCGAAGCACCATAAGTGCTTTTTGAGCTTCATTAAGGACTACATATTTAGTAATCATTTTAGAAACATGGCAAGGCTCTAAAAATACATTGGCAAAATCTTTTAACTGCGAAATAATTTTGTTGTTTTGCTCGCTCCAGAAAAAGGTTTGTTTAAAGCTCTGTTTCTTATTATTAGCATAGTACTTTGTGTTTACACCATTACTTATAACAAATAGCTGTACATACTGAAATAAGCCTGTATTAGCCCAAAAAGAATGCCTATGATATCTGTTTATTTGGTTAAAGGCTTCTTTAAGCTCTAAGCCTCTTCTTTTAAGCTCTATTTGTACCAATGGCAAGCCATTTATAAGTAAGGTAACATCGTATCTGGTTTTATAACTTCCCTCTTGTGTAATTTGCTGTGCTACCTGAAACTCATTTTGGCACCAATGAATTTGATTTATAAACTCTAAATACCCTGTTTCTCCGTTGTCTTTGGTATATTGTACTTTATCTCTTAGAGTTTTAGCCTTTTCAAATACATTTCCCTTGCTAAGATGATTCGTTACTTGTGCAAATTCAGCATCGGATAGCTTAGTTTTATTATGCTTCTCTAATTGTGCTTTTAGGTTGGTAAGTAATTCTTTTTCATCTTTTAGAATAACCTTTTTATAGCCTAAGTCTGCTAACTGCTCTATAAGGTTATTTTCTAGTATTTGTTCTGGCTGTTTAGTCATAATTAGATGTTACTCTGATAAATGAAACTCAATATCATCTGATACAATCTTCGTTACATCTATTGTTGGTAGCAAAAATTTATTAAAATTGGACCCTTCCGTTTTAGCATGTAGAACACCTCGTGCAGAGCTAACCACAAGCATTGTAAGGTGACACATAAATCCTTTAGGAAAAATAATTTTATCTTCTTTGCAGAATTCATTAAAAGCTTCTTCTGTGATGCTAAAATGACCACTGACCTGAACTTTTAAGAAAGCCTTCTTAGATTGTTCAAATGTAAAAGTAACAAATACCCCTACATTTTTGTCTTCAACATTAATTTTGAATTCCAAACCTGTTTTAAGGTCTACTTTTTTACCTTCTTTATAATTTTCCTCAAAACTTGCAAATTGTTCTGTTTTAAGAGCTACCAGAGCAAAACCAATTTTTTTATTTTCCATTATGCTATTTCTAATAGATGATATTTATCCTTGGCAATCTCCTTACGTGGAACACTTTTAAACTCCCTAGTAAACTGTTCTTTGTAAAAAGATTTTCCTTCGCTATGAATTAATTTATTTATGGAGATGTTTACGTTTGAAATACTATCATAAGAAAGGCTAGCTATCTTCTTTTCATAGAAACTAGCCAAAATAGGAATTTTTAATACTTCCTGTAGCTTTACTTGTGTTTCTAAGGTGAGATTTTCTTTCCCCTTTACAATCTTGGTGATTTGTTGCGGAGTTACACTTAATTTTTCTGCTAATTTTTTTTGAGACCATCCTAGCTCATCTAGTTTGGTAAGCACTTTAAGAGCAATATCTTGAGACTCTCGTAATCTCGCTCTATTTTTTATACGTTCACTATTTCTTTGGAGTGTAGTAGTTTTTTCTTTGGAAACTAATTCTTGAAATTTCTCTTTGCTGGTTTTCATCTTATAGTTCACTTTTAAATTCGTAGAAGGAGTCTTTATCAATCACTCCATTATCTGATAATAATGCTTGGAATTGTTTTAATTTTTCTAATTCTTTCTCGGTGTCTGGATGGTCTTTCATATAGTGACTCATCTTAATTGCGCCTCCCGTTATAACAAAACAATTAGTATCTATTTTAACAGCATACATTCTTAAACCATCTGTCTTGGAAGTTTTTCCTTTACGTAGCGATAGTAGTTTAAATCCTGTTTCATGGTTGTGTAATTGATGGAAATATTTGTCTAGTGGTAAATTCTCTTCGGTTAAATCGTGTAATAAGTCATCTATATTTTCTGCATCTCGCAGCCTGTCTTTTACAAACTGGTTCACATTTTTTACCTTATTCACTTTTGCAAATTCCCTGAGATAATTAACATCTGTCCAAAGATCCAAAAGTCTATCATATTCATTGTCTTGATAGCCGTTTCCAACTTCATCGTTATAAACTACGGCAAACAATTTTTCAACAAATATATTAACAATTTTCATTTTATCAACCTATAGGTTTATTTTTAACATCATTTAACTACACAAATAATTGTTGCAACAAGCCTTTTTAAATATTAGGAACTTTTTGGCTGTTTAGTAATTCTGACTTCTTTGAAAATATTTTAACTCATAGTGTGCAGCCGATAGTTCTTCCGTCTTTGCCAAATCCCTAACTGCTGCTATAATTTTTTCGTATTCTTTTGAATCGCCCATTTGTGTCCAAGAAGCAATCTTTTTCATTTTAAGAATAGATTGTATCCTTCTATCTACAGGAAAATGTGGCGGTGTAGGAATCTCTTTTAAACACCATTTATATTTTAAATATAAATTTAATAGCTTTTGACTAACTCCAAAGTTTAATTTTCCGTTACTTAAAATATCGTTTTCTTTATTATAGTTAATTGTATAGTTTACTATTGAGTTTATGTTGTTTATATGGGCTTCATCGGTAATACCTTCCTTGTGGTATTCTTCTAAAACGAGCTTTTCAATATAAAACCTGAGTTCATTTTTAAACTTTTTCTTTTGAGCTTGTGTAGCTGTTTTATTATAAATATTGGCTCGCTGAAAGGCAGCTCCAAATGTTAACACCCAAACTTCATTGTTTAAAAAAGTATCTTTATCATTTACTTCCATTTAGATATTTTATATGCTTATCTATAAATTCATCAATCTGTGATTCTACTTTGGTTAAAACATTTTCTAAGTTAGCATCTTCTGCGATGTACTTTATAAACTTTTTATCTCCAAGGTTTATTATATACTCAGAATCTCCATTAAAAGTATATGTAAGTAACTGATGGTGCACCCAGTCTGGATTAGTAGTAATGGTGTTGTAATTTTCTACAGGGTATTTTTCTTTATTTAACTGGTCGTACAAACCAATAAAGAAATTTCCGTTTACATGCCCTTTGCCGCTAAAACTACTTATGCCAAACATTTTGTTAGGATTCTCTTTTAAAGGCATCCAAATTCCTGAATAACTATCATTAACATTTTTATGTTTTTCTATTACCTCAAACTCTTCTGTTAATTCCCCTGTTTTCTTTAGTTTTTCTATACAAGTCTTTAATTTAGTTCTAAAATTTTCTCTTATTTCTTCTAAAACCTTGTTGTATTTAGCAGCAATTTGTTCTGCTTCTTCTAGGTGGTTTATTATAAGATTTGTGACTTCTTTTTCCTGTGTATTATCCAAAGTATTCGTTATTTTTTTAATTAACAATAGGTATTGTTTAATGCTCTCTCTAAGTAGGGGTTGCTCTGCGGAAATGTCTAAACATTGCTGTAGCCATGCTATAATGTCGTCTCTATAACTAATAATGGAGAAATGCTTTCCTGTTTCCAACCCTCCTTTACTGCTATCGCTAGGGTCTTTACCATCTATATTAAGGTAATAAACAGTGT
Organism: Galbibacter sp.; assembly: GCF_035306585.1. Taxonomy (GTDB): domain Bacteria; phylum Bacteroidota; class Bacteroidia; order Flavobacteriales; family Flavobacteriaceae; genus Galbibacter. The sequence continues at coordinate 10,159 of NZ_DATGNU010000138.1, read as the reverse complement.
TCTTTTCAGTATTATAATTTTTATACCGCACTAATTGGTTGTTTTGGTCTCCTGCATCTATTTTGTTTTCTATAGTAATACAAGTTCCTTTACCATCTTTTATAAGAATATCGATACGACCGCCTGTGGTTTCTGTAACCATGCCTATGTAGTACTCTACAAACACTTTGGCGGTAGGAATGTCTATTGCTTTAGGATGATTAATAACCGATAGAAAAGCCTCTAAAAAAACACCGCCCATTAGGTGAGAACCTTTTGGGTTGAGCAACTCGGCTAGAAAAGCAGAGTGTGTATTTACTTCTGCTCTTTCCATTTTTAGGATAGAAAAGATATTAAAGGTTTCTCCTTTAGCTATTCTTAAGGCTTCTTGCTGTTTAAGTACTGTCCCTACTTTTTCTAGTAATATTTTCATATGTGTTGTTTTCTCCATTTTACACAAACAATTGCTGCAACAAGCCTTTTTTAAACTGCTGGGTGTGTTGTAGCTGTGTAGCTACCTTTTCTATTTTGCTATCGATACTGCTTAAAAAGTCTGCTATTTTGGTTTGTTCTTTTAGTGAAGGAAGAAACATTTTAAAATTTTCTATATCTTTTGAGCTTATATTGGGTTGTGCTCCAGCAACTAATACTTTTTCCAATTGTTTTGAAAATTCATTAGAAAATACAAATTGGGTTAAGTATTTATTAAATAGTTTTTCTTTCGAAGGCCTAAATACACCTACTCGTTGATTTACAAACCCCTTTTCATTTAAATTATATATGCTTGACTTTCCTGTAGTAGCACCAGACATCGCTACTATTAAGTCATTTTTGGATAAAATATAATTCTCATTAATATCAAAATCATTATAATAAACTATATTATTTTTTTCAATGTAGTTATTATCATTTGATATGTTTGAAATCCTTATTATCGGAATGCCTTTTTTCTTAAATAGACTACTCTTAAAAGCGTATCCTCCTTGGAGTTTACATATCTCCCCCAATCTCTTCTCCTCCCAATCTGGGAAATCTTTGCCATTGTCGTCTTTAAAGCGGAGTTGCTGACTAAATAGTTGCTGCATCACTCCTTTTTTGTACTGCTCCAACAATGCTTTTTTCTCGGTTAACAAGCGTATTTTTTCATCTACCGATGTTAAAAAGGAAGCTATTTTTTGTTGCTCAGGGAGGGAGGGGATAATGAGGTTTATATTTCCTAGTCTACTTGTTGATAACCCCAAAACTTTAGTTCCTTGAGCAATCTTCATAACCTGTTTTCTCACACTCCAATTTTGTAGCATGTATCCAGCAAAACCCTGAGCCATTTTTCTCTTGTTTGGTCTAGCTAAAAATGTATGTAGCCCAGATAATACTTTTTCATTATTTAAGTTGATGATTTCAACTGTTTTCCCTATATCATTATAATCTTCTGAAGCATCCGCTATTAATAAATCTCCTTCTTGGCAATAGTTTTCATATTTGATTCTTGATATATCAACATCTTTATTTATGAAGGGTACTTGTTCTTTATTAATATTGAATAATGTTAAAAATTTAGTATGAATATCTCCATAGTGAATATTCTTCACTTCGCCTTCTTCATAATTTAAATTATCTCGTGAAAATGAATTTGTAGAGTAGAATGAATATATTTGATTATACTTTTTAATTTCCCATTCATCCTCAAACTCAGGAAACCGCAAGGTGGGCACTAATTTTTTTTCCTTCATCTTAAAAAGGTTTTTCTATTGCTAGCTCTTTGCAAAATGCGGCTATTTCTTTGTCTACAGCTTGTATGCTTCCTTCTAAAGCCTGTAATTGCTGTGCTACCGCTTGTAGGTCTACTGGCTCTTCTTCTTCAAAAGTATCTACATACCGAGGGATGTTTAAATTGTAGTCGTTCTCTGCAATTTCTTCTAAAGTAGCTACATAACTGTATTTATCGGTAGTGGTTCTTTCTTTATAAGTATCTATAATTTTATCGATATCTTCTCCCCGTAGCTGGTTTTGGTTTCCTGCCTTTTCAAAATGCTGAGAGGCATCTATAAACAGTACATTTTCGGTTTCTGTACGGCATTTACTCAATACCAAAATGCAGGTAGGAATGCTTGTTCCGTAAAATATATTGGCAGGCAAGCCTATTACAGCATCGAGGTAGTTTAGGTTTTTTATAAGGTATTCTCGTATGTGTCCTTCTGCAGCTCCTCTAAATAATACACCGTGTGGTAGCACACAAGCCATGGTGCCATTGTCTGCCAATTGGTGAATCATATGTTGTACAAAAGCAAAATCTGCCTTACTGCTAGGGGCTAACTTTCCGTATTGAGAAAACCGTTCGTCGTTGTTGTTTAAAGGGTTGTCTTTTCCTTTCCATTTAGCAGAAAACGGCGGGTTGGCTACAATAGCTTCAAACCGTTGGTCGAGATGTTGTGGGTTCTCTAGGGTGTCTTCTTGTTTTAAATCGAATTGGCGGTAGTGTACATCGTGTAAAATCATATTCATACGAGCCAAGTTGTAAGTAGTACGGTTGAGTTCTTGTCCGTAAAACTCATCTATATCTTCTACCTCTTTTGCCACTCGTAGCAGTAAAGATCCACTCCCACAGGTTGGATCGTACACACTTTTAAGCCTTTTTTTACCAGCGGTTACTAATTTTGCTAAAATGGTAGATACCTGCTGAGGAGTATAAAATTCCCCTGCTTTTTTTCCTGCTCCAGAAGCAAATTGAGCAATTAAATACTCATAAGCATCTCCTAAAACATCGGCATCGATATCTTCGAGCTTAAAATCTATTTTATTTAAATGAAACAAGACTTTAGCAATTAGTTCGTTTCTAGCCGCTACCGTTCTTCCAAGTTTGGTGCTTCCTAAATCTAAATCTTCAAAGAGCTTAACAAAATCGTCTTCACTTTCTGTACCCATGGTACTTTGCTCGATACTGTTAAGAATACGCTCTAAATCTTCTAGAATAAAACTGCTTTGCCCTTCATTTTTTGCATTTCCTTTGGCAGCAATGGTATGAAAAAGCTCGTTAGGTTTTAAAAAATAGCCTAATTTATTAAGAGATTCGTCCATAATAGCATCCAAAGTATCTGCATCGGTTACTTTATGGTAATCGGTTTCTTCTTCTCCCTCTAGTAAGTAATTGGCATATATGTATTGTTTTTCCGACAGGTATTTGTAAAATATAAAGCCCAAGATGTAGTCTCTAAACTCATCTGCTCCCATTTTTCCACGGAGGGTATTGGCGATATTCCACAATTGTTGTTCGAGTAGTTTTTTATGATCTTCAGACATTTTTGGTATTTAGTTTAAGCACGAAATGTAAAAATAAACAAATGATTTATTCTAGGTATGAATGTAAGGATATATAAAATGGTTAAAATAAGATCATCGGTTAAAAGTCGGGTGCACACCCTAAATTTTCATTATAAGGCTGGATATGTTTCCAAAAAGCTTTTCCTGCACTGTTGAGGTAATCGTAGGAATAGTTAAGTTTTGTATTAGAAGCTACTTGGTATAAGTACTCGCTACAATTATAAGAGTATTCATTCTTTTTAAAACATACAATAGCAAAATAATAGGTTTGATAATCTATAGTGGTAGTGTAAAATGTAACCTTGGAAATTGCCGTACTGCTAGGGCTATTATAAGTTGAACCATAGCTTTCAGATTTTACAAATTCCATTAATTCATCGCAAGATTGTGCCTGAGTTCCGTAGGTTAATAATAGGAAAAAGGCAGTTAGGATTGTGTTTTTCATAGGGTTGTAGTTTATAGATATCAAAACTACTTAACTCTTATAAAAAAGACTTACGGAAAACCGTAATGAGGGGGATTGGTGTTTGGGGTGTTGATTTGAGGTAGTTTTTTTAGGGTATTTATTATTCAACCAGCCAATAGGCGACCCCACCATGATGTGAACACGCTCCTCGTCCAGTAGCATTTGAAGTTGTACCATCATTGCAAACAGCTCCAACCCTTATCCTGTTATCTTTTTTTATAGTTCTAGATTGGTTATAATTTCGTTTCTTATAACCTTTTTCTATTGAAGAGTTATCATAAAGTAAATCTTTTTGATAATAATAATTAGTGCTTGAGCTTTTTGGTTTGGAAGATAGTTGTTTATTTAGATAATTTACTTTAGGTGTTTTACCATATTTTTGTTCAATTAAATTATTGTTCTTAACCGTATCAATATCATTGCTTGAATTAGAAATCGCACATAAATAGATTATTAAAAGTCCAACACCTAGAAAGAAACTTAAATTTGGTCTTTTCTTAATAAAAAGAAGTAATAGTAATCCAAAAATTATTCTTGCAATCCAAATCATTATTATCAACTGTAAAATTTTTACTGTAAACTATCTAAGAAAAATTAAATTTACTTATTTTACTAATAAATAACTTACGGAAATCCACATGTTTACATAATTTACCAAATTATACCTCTTTCATTCTAAATTTGTATTTCTTGTTGTAAAAGAATAAAATCAAGCTCATATTTAATCTATAAAAGAAAAAGGGGCAACATTTCTGCTACCCCTCATTCTCTAGGCGTACTTAAATATAAATCCACCTGTTTGTTCTCTTTCACCTCTGCAAACTCTGGCAATACAGGTTTTGGATACACCTGTGCCTTCACTTGCTTTTGAAACTGACTCATATTCTGCAATTAAGATACCTTTTGAATCGAATTGAAAAACCTTCTTCTTTCGTAAATCCTTTTCAATAGGATATCTAGTATAGTAAGTATAACTCCAGTAATAACCTTTACAGGTTTTATTATAACCCAAACAAGCATTACAGATAGTCTTTTTACCAGCATTAACTGCTTTTGCTGCATTTTCTAAGCAATCGTATTCGTTAAATAAATCACCCTTTATACCATATTGATAAACAGTTTTTTTTATTCCTCCCCCAGAATCAGAATTGTATCCTTCTTCCAGAGAATTATATTGCAAAATATACTGTTTCTCTTTTTCAGCTAATTCGTTAGGATTACTTGCAGAATCTATTTGTTCCCAAGTAAAAGCTTCCTCACCGTAGGTGCTTATAGCATTTTGAAAATAACTACCTTGACCATGTTTAGCTTTTAGTAAATGATCAGATTTCCTTTCCTCAATCGATTTTGAGGTAGATCCAATATAAATCAAATCATTTCGGGTATTAACAACTCTGTATACAATAAAATTAAGCTTTTGTTCCATTATCATTATCATTTTTAATTTCATAAAGCCCTTTTTTGATTTTCTCCAGAGCACCTTCATTTTCTATGATGTCAAGCTTTTTGTAAAGAGTGTCTTTAGACATTGTAGATGTAGAGACAAAAGTTGATATCAATTCTTTTGACTTGACCATCGTACTATCCGTACTACTCTTACTTTTGATATAATCATAAATCAAGTTAAGGTTTGTATCATCTTTTCTGCCATCCCTTTTAGTATGCTTATACAAATCATATTTATTGGATGTTTCCAGGTAATCAAACCAACCGTTCTCATTAATTTTATATAAAAACGCTGTTGATTCATCATTTTCAATGTACTTATTGTACAACATAAAGGCGTAATTTCCACCGTTTTTGGTAGGTATATTGCCAAACCCTATGGCGTATTGGAATTCTTGGTTAATAAACCTACTACCAGCTATGCTATGCATAGTAATTGGTTTATCATTGCCTTTAGTGGTGTGGTGAATAGCTATAATAGTCTTGTCTAGGTTTCCCAAGTACATTCTTATCATTTTTGTAAAGCTTTGAGCTATTACACTTTTTTCTATCTCTCCAACGCACATATGAGAAATTGAGTCAATAAAGACAATTTCTGCTTGAGATCTTTTTATATAATCCCTCAGAATTTTCCAATCTTCAGTGTCATTCAGGTATTCTGGAAAATTATCAGGAGTAGAAATAAAATGTTTCCCAAATAGTTCCTTCTCTTTAGTGTTTAGAGATTCTATTTGTTTAGCATTTCGCCTAGAGCGGATTTTATAGTTCTCTTCTAGATTTACAAACAAAACCTTTCGAGGATTACCGTCCATTTCCCAATTAAAAAACTCTTTTCTACCAATAGCCATTGAAGTTGCTAAATTCTCAGCAAAAGTTGTTTTCCCAGTCTTTGGAGCTCCTGCAAGAAGTCCTATAGATCCCTCTGGGATTCCTTTCCAAATAAATTTTGGTTCTGGTTCATTTTTGACTTTCTCTATTAAATCCATACCAGTAGTAATTTCAAAAATAGGCTTTTCATTTACAGTTTTTTCACTGTTTCCCTGATGATCAAGTATCATCTCTTTTAAATTTTCTTCTTTAAACATTTTTTTATGTTTTAAAAAATTAATATTTCTTTATAGATGATTGGAATTAGTGTAGTATTTATCACTAAGACCGTTATCACCCTTGATCAAAAGGGAAAACATTTTTGTCAGTTTCAAAATTTCAAAGAACGTTTCTGACTTGACTTACTAATCGTACTTTGCAGTCAGGCTAGTCAGTCTTGTCAGGACATGCACTTAACATTAAGTGTCCCACCAATATATCACATATATGAAAAAAGTAAAGGGTCAATTAGTCGAACCTCTTTGAAAAGTTAGTGTTTTCTATACTTAAGAAAGGTTAAAATTCTCTTGTATGAAATAAATCTCTGAACTTATTAAAGGAATTGAAGGTGTTTTTTTCTCCTTCAAGTATTTTATGAAGGTCTGACCTTGATTTTTTTATTGTAGAATACTCTTCTTCTCTTTCATTAAAAAATAAAAAGTGATTATCAATAAATTTACCTAATTGAGCATAATCTTCACTATATCTTTTATCCAATAACCCGCCTTCTCTTAGTTTTAAAAAAAGATATATTAAATCTGTCTTGCTCATTTTTATCTTCAATTTGGTCTCGTCTGTTGCTGTTTTAGATATGTTTCTCGACAAGAACTCAATATACTTTTCTAGTTGTTTTAACACAGCAGTTTTTATGTCTGTTTTTAAAAAATCAGCCTCTGTGATTGCCTTGTCATAACCATGCAGCTTACTGAATTCATGTTCCGCTAAATTTGCCTTTTGTTCTTTTGAATGATAATTAGCTTCTTCAATTTTAAAAATAAATCTCTCAATCAAATTGTCTGCCATTCTATTGATATTATACTTAATGGTGTCTGAAAATGAGATCTTTATATATCCGTCTTTTATTTGTTCCATGGGTGTATTAGGGTCGACATTTGGTTGGTATATTATTATATCTTCCTGTATTTCACTATATCCTATATTATTAATAAATGTAGAGTCTGAATAGTCCTTCTGTTTGAAGTTTTCTTGAAGTGTAATGTAATTTTTAACAGATATAAAGTTCTCAAATGCAAGCTGTAATACTATCATGTTTTTAGAGTTAAGTTGTCAAGTTTTTTATAAAAATATACAACCCCCATATAAAACAATAGGGATTATATATTTTTTTGAGCTCATTATTTTTCAGTGGTTTTTTGGTAAAGTAGAAACCGTCTCAAAATTCTTTACAGTTGTAAGGTAAAAATACAGCATAACTACTCATTAGATCATCTAGACGTTAATATTTCAAAATGGTAATAGAAGTAGGGTTGTCCTTTTACCATGAATACAACCTTTAAATTGGTAGCCAATTTTATGTAGGTTACCGAATATGTTTTTCCTTGCTTTAAATCTCCAATATCTTTAATAGCTATTACCTTAATTGGGCATTGTAGCTCTTGCAGTTCATTTTTATAAGAAACTACCCAAATACTCGTTGGAGAAGAATATTTGAGTAGCTGAATTAATTCTTGTTTTTTCACGTGTTAGCTATATATTATTAATGTGGTATGCGTTCAAAAAGTGCTTAAAACGATTAAAGAGGGGCTTTTTTACTTAGCCACACTTTTCAATTACTCACGAATTTTTAATTTAAAAACCAATTTCCCACATTACTATCTAACGAATTGGCTAGTGAGGTACAGAATTCAAAAGAACCAACATTGCGGTCTATATTATTATGAATATAACTTGACTTGTTGGCACCTGTAAACAAATTGTAGAGATTCCATAGATTTAAGGAGTTATCCATGCCCTTGCAAAAGTTATCATCTATATAGTAGTTTTTAATCACATTATTAATTTGACCGTCATTAATATCAAATACCCCTTTTTCTCTATTAGATAATTTAGGAGCGTGTGAAGCCATTTTAAGCTTCCCCATTAAATGTGCAAATTGCTTTTCTGATATTTCATACTTGCCCAAAAACTCCATAGCCTCCATGTGTCTTTCTACATTATATGTTAAAAATAACTCCAATGATTTTTCAATCAATTGATCAATTGCGCTTACACGTAACTCCCCAAAATAACCATCGGTACTTATACACATATTACAACATACCATATTCTTAAATCCAATGAAGATTTTAAATTTCTCCATACCTTTTCTGCTGTATAGGTTTTCAAGGTTATATGCTCTAACTCCACCCACCATTAAAGTGAGTTTATTTCCGTTAATTATTCGAGTAATTTCAGGGAGTTCAAACATAAACGCCATACGCTCCCAATAGATGGTTTTTTCATGCTCTAATAGGTCTTTTGCAGGCTTTCCTATAGCAGAAGGAATTCTACCTTTAATTACATGAGAAACCCTTATATCAGGCTTTAAAATAAGCCTATTGTTAAATACTTCTGATAAAGCTGAATGGACGCTGTGTATAAATTCAAAATGACTAATTGTAGTTTCGTTGTCCTTGCTAAATACAGGGATTATACAATCATTTTTAAGGTGTTCTATGGTTACTTTAGAAGTGTTGGCTTCTATAAAATTACCATGTGATTCTTGGATTACTTCTTCCTCTGGAATGATAACATTTGGTGTTGACTTAATTAATTCCATTTTCTGTTGCTTTAGTTATTTCTGTTGATTCGATTATCTGCTCTTCAATACTTTCCAATTCCTTTTTACGAGTAAGGATGTTATCCTTTATCTTAGATTGAAATAGTGGGTATTTATTGTAGATATGTTTTAAGCCTTCAATAGTGGTTGTTTGTTTAATTTCCTTTTCAACATCTTCTACTTTAGATACTAAAGAACACCATTGAATAAGTTTCTTTCCTGTAGATTGATTAATGACAAATTCAGGTTTATTCATAAAAAGTCCTGTTCTATCTTTGGATGCTTTGGCAAGATGGTTATCATTGATAAGTTCAAAACTAACCGTTAATTCATATTCAAATCCACTACGAGTTTCCTCTTTTGTGCCTACCTTGGTTACCTTTACTTTGCCATTTTGATCTGTATCCAATGAATATTCAATTTTACGTCTTGCAGTAGTTATAATATGGCATTTTGATTGTAAAATAGTATCTATAAATGCTGTATGTCGAGGCGTTATTTTTGCCCAATCTTGGAATCGACCTCCTAATTTTTCGTGGATTTCTAAGCATCCACCTTTTCCTTGCCATTCATGGGAGATAGAATCGATGATAATAACCTCCATGTTAGCATTCTCACAGTATTTAATGGCTTCTATGTAACGCTCTGGACTGTATGGAACATTTAGCTCTAAAACATTGTAATTTCCCAAATGAGCATATAAGCTGGCGCTCTTATTTTCTGTGTCAATAATGGCTATTTTAGTCCAATCTTGTGTTATTCCATATGCTATTAATAAAGCGCTATAAGTTTTACCAAATCCACTTGCTCCGCTCAGACCAATTTTAAGTCGGACTTGTTGGCGTTGTGCTGTTTGTAATTTCATAAGTATATAATTTTTCTATATAGTGTATAAATAAAAAAGAGAGCACATATAGGCTCTCTCAGTATAATGACTAAATTATTTTAGTGGTTACCTTACGACTTCAGATGGTAAGGTTTGTTCTTCCAATATTTCCATTTCTTCGTTTACAAGTTCATAACGATGACATAGCTCTATTACTTCTCCTGTCTCTTGCATGACGTAATCATAAGGATCGCATTCCACCTTTTTAACTGAGCCTTCAAAGGAAGTTCCAATAAGGCTTTTACAGGTATCTGCATCAAAAGTGGATGGTACGGATGCTGTTTTAGCAGTAATGTAAAGTTTTCCTGTTTGCTGACTTCTTATAGGCTCAGCTCCACCCTGTACGATAAGGACATTAAATTCTTCTCCCTCATCATTTGTTCTAGTTTTAAAATCAATTACTTTAACCATGATTTAA
>NZ_DATGNU010000137.1:0-5225 GCF_035306585.1 Galbibacter sp. | reverse complement strand
ATTGTATTTATAAATCAGTCAGAGAATAAATGAGACAGCTCAAAATTACCAAACAGGTTACAAACCGTGAAACCGCTTCATTAGATAAGTATCTTCAGGAGATCGGTAAAGTAGATTTGATTACCGCTGATGAAGAAGTGGAATTAGCACAGCGCATTAAGGCTGGGGATCAAATTGCACTTGAAAAACTTACCAAAGCAAACCTTCGCTTTGTGGTATCGGTTGCAAAACAATACCAAAATCAAGGCTTAACCCTACCCGATTTAATTAACGAAGGGAACCTTGGACTTATCAAAGCAGCACAACGTTTTGATGAAACGCGTGGCTTTAAGTTTATTTCTTATGCCGTATGGTGGATTCGCCAATCCATCCTACAAGCCCTTGCTGAGCAATCTCGTATCGTAAGACTTCCTTTGAACAAGATCGGTTCTATTAACAAGATTAATAAAACCTATGCGTTTTTAGAGCAAGCGCATGAGCGTGTCCCTTCTGCTGAGGAAATTGCAAAAGAATTGGATATGTCTGTCAACGATGTAAAAGAGTCTATGAAAAACTCAGGTAGACACGTATCGATGGATGCACCACTTGTTGAAGGTGAAGATTCGAACCTGTACGATGTACTTCGTAGTGGGGAGTCTCCTAACCCTGACAAGGATCTTTTACATGAATCCCTGCGAACAGAAATTGAGCGCGCATTAGAGACCCTTACTCCAAGAGAGGCGGATGTAATTCGTTTGTATTTTGGACTAGGCGATCAGCATCCAATGACTTTAGAGGAAATCGGAGAAACCTTCGATCTAACTCGCGAGCGTGTACGTCAAATTAAAGAAAAAGCAATCCGTAGGCTGAAACACACCTCCAGGAGTAAAATTCTCAAGACGTATTTGGGTTAATATTTGGAAAAATTGTATTTTAACTCACTCTAAGGTTAAAGACAAAATTAAAATATAGATGATTACAACAGTTTATCATAACTGTTCGTTTTTTGATTGATGAATGAACTCCGGCTGATTACCGGAGTTTTTCATTTTTAATCCTTCTATAATCCCTCAGGCTAATATTCCGCGTTTTGCTTGGTTTCAACCACCGGAATATTACTGATCACCATCCAGCGATCTTTTTCAAAAACAGTGACAATGGTGGAGTAGAATTTTAGATATGCACTCTCTAAAATAACCTTGGCAATGGCAATATTGCCCGTTTGTTTGAGGGATTCATATTGTATGGTGCGCGGACTTCCTCCAAAGGTCTTGCGATCCACTAAATCTAAATATTCCGCTTTTGAGAAGACATAAATCCCCTGATCCTTGAAAAATCCGTCTTGGATGTTTTGATACTGTGGATGCACTACCCTATCAAGTAAATCCTTATCGTTGGTATCTCCACCTTTAACAAAGGACGCTATAGTTTGTTTGATCTGCTGCATAACTTACTGGTTTAATTGTTGTATAATTTCATTTTTTTTGGTCATTACCTTGGCTTGTACTCTTTTCTGATCAGCAGTACCGTCCATGGTAAAACAATGGACATCGGTAATTCCGATATAGCTAAGAATACGTCTAAGTTGCATTTCTACTAAATTCTTCTCTCCAGTGTTTTGTCCTCCCATCGAACAAATGATATATGCCTTTTTATTGTTTAAAAGCCCTGGAGTACTGTTTTTAGTGCTGTAGGTTTTTTCGTGCCTAACCACTAAATCAAAGTACGATTTGAGCCTCGATGGAATACCAAAATTATACATCGGTACGGTGATAAGAAGTACATCTATATGATACAATTCATCGATTAGCTTATCGGAGAGCTCAAGTAAACTGCTCCGATGTGGTTTCCCCAAAAAACCCTCCAAGGTCTTTTGGTCTAAATGGCCAATTTCATTATCTAATAAATCCCTAGACCTAACGGTGGATATTGGATTACGCTCCTCCCATTGCTGGATAAAAAAGTCACCCAAGCATCTGGAATATGATCCTTCTATGCGAAGGCTGCTGTCAATTCTAAGAAGTGTTGTGTATTTCATGGTTTTTTTAATGAAGACAAACCAGGGGTTAAGAATGTGACAAAAACGCTAATTTTTTTAGTTTATTAGCATCCACGATGGAATAAATATTTTGAATTTTCCCATGTCCATCAATTTGCAAAATTTGACAATTGTATAATTGATTGCCTTGCCAAAAGCAGATAGCGGGCTGGTGATTTAGATGGTGAAAACTAAATGTTTTATCGTATAGAAATTGCTCTTGGACACGGCTCAATAATTTCGCGGTGCTCTTTATGCCCATTTCAACTGCCTTAAATACCTGGGTACTCTTACCTCCGTCGGTGGTAAGTTGTATATCTTCGAGCAAAAGATCTTCTAGCGCTGCGATATTAGCCTGACTTAGAATTTTTTGATACTTTTTTAAAACATCCGATGCTATAGTCGTTTTCTCTGGTGTGATGAAGGCTATTTCTTTTATCTTTTTGCTAGCGCGAGAGAATAATTTCCTGGCGTTCTCCTGTGATATTCCAAGTAATTCTGCTATTTCCTGATGCGAGTAATCAAAACCATTTTTCAGGATAAAAACTGCCCGTTGCTTAGGATTAAGATTCTCAAGCAATACAAGCATGGTATAGCTAGCAGTTTCCTGTTTAATGAGGTTCGCATCGGATTGATCAAACGAAATCGGCTCTGGAAGCCAATGTCCAAAGGTGTCTTTTTTATCTTGCCTTTTCTTAAAATTGATGGAATGGTTTACAACGCTTTTAATCAAAAAATTAGATTCATCCCTGATCTTTGACTTATCCAACAACAGGTACTTCTCCATAACATCCTGTACCACATCCTTTGCATCTTCATACGATCCAACGATATTATAGGAGTAGGTTAAAAGTTTGCGATAATGTTCTTGCATCGATCTATTTTTCTATTAGACAAACAAGCGGGCTATTTTGTGACGTGTTTACTTAAAAAATATCAGCCCCATAACCTACATTATGCCGTTGCCATAAGTTTTATCATTGTCTTTAGCTATCTTGATCCTACTAAAATACAAAAACCGTCTCTATTGCCGCGGCCCTTATAAAGTGTATTTTAAACTCTTGAGTAGGGCTATATGATTTGCCCTTAAAAAGCAATGGGCTTTACGGAATTCTAGTAGTTTGTTTTTTAAAAGTAATATCTTTGTGATTAAATCACATGGAAATGAATAAGAATATGATTGCTCCTTCGGTGTTGGCAGCTAATTTTGGCAACCTACAATTGGATATTGAAATGGTAAACTATAGTGAGGCTGATTGGTTTCATATCGATGTGATGGATGGTATGTTTGTTCCCAATATTTCCTTTGGGATGCCAGTGATTGAAGCCATTTCAAAGTATGCCAAAAAGCCCTTGGACACGCACTTAATGATAGAGGCACCTGATCGCTATGTCAAAGACTTCGCAAACCTCGGTGTTACAAACCTTACGGTGCATTATGAGGCCTGTATTCACTTACACCGCTGTGTGCAGTCCATTAAAGATCATGGGATGAGCGCTGGTGTGGCCCTAAACCCCCATACGCCTGTAAGCTTATTAAAAGACATTATAAAGGATCTTGACTTGGTATTATTGATGAGTGTGAATCCAGGTTTTGGTGGGCAAAGCTTTATTGATCATACGTATGCCAAAATCAAGGAGTTAAAAGAATTAATACTCGCTAAGAATGCTACCTGCCTTATTGAGATCGATGGTGGGGTTAACGATAAAAATGCAGCCAAACTTATCAGTTGTGGAGCAGACGTATTGGTGGCTGGTAGTTACATTTTCAAAAGCGAAAAACCAATACAAACTATTTCAAATTTAAAATCGATAATTTCAAAATGATACAAAAAGAGCTGGTGATTGTTGGAGGCGGTCCTATTGGGATTGCTTGTGGATTGGAAGCTAAGAAAATAGACTTAGATTATCTTATTGTAGAAAAAGGAACCATTGTAAATTCCCTGTTTAATTACCCTTCAAATATGCAGTTTTTCTCCTCTTCAGAAAAGCTGGAAATTGATCAAATTCCCTTCATAAGTAAGGAAGCGAAGCCTAAGCGTAATGAGGCCTTGGAATACTACAGACGTATTGTAACCTCAAACGATCTAAAGATCCAATTATTTGAAAAGGTACAACATATTGAAAAAGATCACCAAGACCAATTTATCATTAAAACTGACAAACAAACCTATAAGGCAAAATTTGTGATTATCGCCACTGGTTTTTATGATATTCCCAATACCATGGATATTCCAGGGGAAAACCTGCCTAAGGTAGCGCATTATTACAAGGATCCTCATTTTTATGCCATGCAAAAGCTAGCGGTAGTGGGAGCGAGTAATTCTGCCGTAGATGCAGCACTGGAATGTTATCGAAAGGGAGCAGATGTGACCATGATTGTTCGCGGCCCTGAAATTGGTCGAAGAGTTAAATACTGGGTGAAACCCGATATTGAAAATAGAATTGAAGAAGGAAGCATCAAAGCGTATTTTAATAGCACCCTTAAGGAAGTAAAACAGGATGCGATTATAGTAAGTACTCCTGATGGAGAAGTCCGTATTGAAAACGATTTTGTACTAGCTTTAACTGGATACAAACCAAATTTTAGCTTCTTAGAAAAAATAGGGATTCAATTATCAGACGATGGAAAATTTTACCCGCAATACGACCAACAAACAATGGAAACAAATATCGAAAACCTGTTTCTAGCTGGGGTAATTTGTGGCGGAATGGATACCCATCTTTGGTTTATAGAGAATTCGAGGATTCACGCCAAGATGATCATGGATCGAATTACGCATAAATTGAGTGCACAGGTCAGTTAACCGCCAACTCAAAATTCATCATCTTCTTGATGATATTAAATAAATCTGAAAACTCTTGTTGAAACAACTCAGGACTCTCAATAAAATGTTCCAAACATACTGCGAAGAATTCAAACTTGTTTGTAAAGGCGTAGTTTCTTAGGTACTTGCTTTGCCGTAATTGACGACGAAAATCTGCCTGCTTTAGGAGTTGATCAATTTTTCGAATGCCTTGACAAAACACGAGGGAACTGTTATTATCCGATTGTATGGAATCAAAATAAAGGGCATGCGCAAATTCATGGACTCCAAGATTTAAATTGTCGTTTTCATTGCCAATTCCAGCTACAAAATCTGGCCAAGAGAATACAATTGTTTTTAAAAAGGGATTGTACTCCCCAAGATGATAATCTTGATTAAGG
>NZ_DATGNU010000136.1:0-8639 GCF_035306585.1 Galbibacter sp. | reverse complement strand
TCATTACAAAATCATGGCCTGCAAAAGCAGAGATCATCATCAAAAGTGTTGATTTTGGTGTGTGGAAATTGGTAATCATACAATTGGCAATACTAAAATCATACGGAGGGAAGATAAACTTATTAGTCCACCCTTCATATGGGTTTAACATTTGATTGGAGGAAACAGAACTCTCCAATCCTCGCATTGCAGTTGTACCAATGGCACATATTTTTCTTTTTTCTTTTTTACCATTGTTTACTATCGATGCTGCTTTATTATCAATAAATAATTCCTCACTATCCATTTTATGCTTAGAAAGGTCTTCCACCTCAACAGGGTTAAAAGTACCCAAACCAACGTGCAGGGTAAGCTCTGCAAAATCAATTCCTTTAATTTCTAAACGCTTTAGTAAATGTTTGGAGAAGTGGAGTCCTGCTGTAGGAGCTGCAACAGCACCTTCTGCTTTGGCATAAATGGTTTGATAACGCTCCTCATCCTCTGGCTCCACAGCCCTTTTGATGTATTTTGGCAATGGTGTCTCGCCTAACTCATTTAATTTATTTCTAAATTCTTCATAGGATCCATCATAAAGAAAACGAAGTGTACGCCCTCTAGAGGTGGTGTTATCTATAACCTCGGCTACTAGACTCTCATCATTTCCAAAATACAATTTATTTCCAATTCTGATCTTTCTAGCTGGATCAACTAAAACATCCCAAAGACGTTGTTCTTCGTTAAGCTCTCTAAGCAAGAAAACTTCGATACGCGCACCAGTTTTTTCTTTATTACCATATAATCTAGCAGGAAAAACTTTGGTGTTGTTAAGAACCATAACATCCCCTTCATCAAAATAATCAATCACATCCTTAAAAAGTTTATGCTCGATCTTCTGGTCTTTGCGATGCAAAACCATCAAACGAGCCTCATCTCTATCCTCAGAAGGATATTCAGCTAATAGTTCTTTAGGAAGTTCAAAATTAAAATTAGATAATTTCATGTATTTAATTGTTTTCAAAGAACCTACGTACATCGCAAAAAAAAACCGACGCACTATTACTCTTTTTAAAGAGCATAGAAAAATCGGCAATCGTTCTAAATGATTATAGATTCAAATCCGTTATATATTCTGTGTATAAATCGATTATAAAAACCTTTGTCTCCAAAGAGATTTTTACGAAATGCAAATATACGACCCTTAGATAGGCGTTGTCAAGTAAATCATCAATTATTTTAATATTCAAGCAATTAAGTGAAATAGCAATGGTCAAAACCATGTTTTGAAGTTAAAATCATCTCAAAATATGGTGTTAGCCAAAACGCGGTATCCTCTGATTATAAAAAGTTAAAAGAACCTATTGGAGTATCTTTGGTTAAACCACTTCTTTCTGAAATCCTAAAGAAACGAGATCCTTCCAGAAATCTGGATACGATTTACTAACTACTTCAGCTTGATTAATTAAAATAGGAACCTTTAATGCCAATGGCGCAAAAGCCATGGCCATTCGGTGATCATCATAGGTATCAATGGGTATTTCTTCCTTGATTGCAGAAGTAGCTTTTAATGACAAGGTTGCATCAGTTACGGAGATATCAGCACCTAATTTCCCTAGCTCTGCTTTTAAAGCCTCTAAGCGATCTGTTTCTTTTATTTTTAAGGTATGTAGTCCACTGAGTTCACAGGCAATTCCTAATCCAAAGCAACTTACTGCGATGGTTTGTGCAATGTCGGGAGCATTGGTTAAATCAAGTGTAACGACGGTCTGCTTTGAAATATCGGTTACTTTTCTCAGCAAAAGATCATGACCTTCAAAAGAAGATGCTACGCCAAATTCGCTATATATTTCTTGAAGCACACTATCACCCTGAAGGCTATGTTGCTTATAGCTTGAAAGTCGTATAGTAGTTCCAGGCTCGCATAGTGCCACGATGCTATAGTAATAAGAAGCTGAGCTCCAATCTGACTCAACAACCAATTGTTTCTCTGGTGAAGATTTAAGAGGTTTAACTGTAATAGTGTTTCCTTCAAATTTGGTTTGAACTCCCAATTCCTCTAATAACGAAAGTGTCATTCGAATGTAAGGAACTGAAGTAATCTTCCCTTCTAATTCAAGGATTAAACCCTTATCAAGCGATGGGGCTACAAGCAACAAAGCAGAGATGTATTGACTACTGATATTTGCAGCCAAAGTCACCTTATTTTGGGTGATGCGTTTTCCCTTTATTTTTATTGGTGGATATCCCTGATCCTTTTCATATGAGATTTCAGCACCTAATTGCCTAAGGGCCTCCACAAGAATTTCGATAGGACGTTCAGTCATTCGTTTGGAACCCGTAAGAATGACCTCTGCACCTGGTTTGACAGCAAAAAACGCTGTTAAAAATCGCATGGCTGTTCCAGCATGATGAATATCCACCGTTCCATTTGTGATCTCTAGTCCTTTTTCCATAACCACGGAATCATCTGAATTCGATAGGTTTTCTATGGTTAAACCCGGATACAATGCTCTAAGTAATAAGGAGCGATTACTTTCGCTCTTAGACCCCGTTATAGTTATTTGTTTTTGAAATTTGGTTTGATTGGATTGTATTCGAATATTCATGGTGCTGATTGCTTAAGGGTAACTTTTTAGGATTTTAACTTCTGATTTGAATGGTGGCGGTCGTGATCCCTTTTGGACTTAAGATCCATTTTGGCATCAAAGGCTTTTTGTAAATCGATCCCCGTTTGATTGGCCAGACAGAGCACTACAAAAATCACGTCGGCTAGCTCTTCACCTAAATCCTTATCCTTATCACTAGCTTTCTCGCTTTGTTCTCCGTACCTTCTAGCGATAATTCGTGCGACCTCACCGACTTCCTCTGTCAATTGTGCCATATTGGTTAGTTCATTAAAATAACGAACGCCATGTTGTTTAATCCATTTATCAACTTCGAGTTGTGCATTTTTTAAATCCATATTGATGACTTAAATTTTACTGTGATTTAAATAATTTACCTCTTCTTCCAAAGCATTAACAATTTGTATTTTAGAGCTACTATCAGCTAAACTCTATTTTGAGAATCTATAACAATGGTCACTGGTCCATCATTGACAAGCGAAATTTGCATGTCAGCTCCGAAGGTACCTGTCCCTACTTTTTTACCAAGATTTTGTTCTAAACATTTCACAAAAGCTTCATATAAAGGGACCGCTACATCGGGTTTGGCTGCCTTAATATAAGAAGGCCTGTTCCCTTTTTTAGTGGAAGCCTGGAGGGTGAATTGACTCACCACTATAATTTCTCCAGCAATATCTTGGACCGATAGATTCATAATCTGGTTTTGATCTTCAAAAATACGTAAGCCTACTATCTTACGACACAACCAATCAATATCATCTTGACCATCAATCTCCTCTATTCCCACAAGCACTAAAAGTCCTTGTCCTATTTTTGCTTTTTCAATTCCATCTATGTGAACTGCTGATTGTTTAACTCTTTGAATAACAACTTTCATCTATTCTAAAATTCCATTAGGCTATGCCCTTACTCTGCGTAACTATCTGTTCTATAATTTTCGTCTTCACCCTGGATGATCTGCAAGTAACTCTTATACCGGCTCCACGCAATTGTTCCCTCTTCTACTGCGCGTTTCACCGAACATTTAGGCTCATCTAAATGCAAGCAATTATGAAATTTACATTCCCCCTTTATAGCAAAGAATTCTGGAAAATAATCCCCAATTTCACTGTTTTCCATATCAACGATTCCAAAACCTTTGATCCCTGGAGTATCGATAATTTGTCCTGAAAAACTCAAATCAAACATCTCTGCAAAAGTGGTAGTATGTTGCCCTTGTTTGTGCTGCTGTGAAATCGCCGCGGTTTTAAGGTTTAGTCCTGGCTCTAAAGCATTGACCAAGGTGGATTTTCCAACTCCTGAATGACCAGAAAAAATACTGGTTTTTCCTTTGATCATCGATTTGAGCACTGCGACATTTTTTCCAGTTGCTGCAGAAACCTCTAGGGTCTGATATCCAATACGACTATAAAGTTCTATTAGATCCCTTACCAATACTAATTCTTCGTTTGTGTACTGATCTATCTTATTAAAAACCAATATAGGTGTGACATGATAGGCCTCACAAGTCACTAGAAAACGATCGACAAAATCGGTAAAAGTCACTGGATCCTTTAAAGTTACCAACATAAAAGCGAGATCAACATTGGAGGCAATAATATGGGTTCGCTTAGAAAGGTTCACCGATTTTCTAACGATATAATTCTTACGATCCTTTATATCGGTTATCACTCCCACTTGCTCCCCAGCCATGTCTTGCACTTCGAATTCAACCACATCACCTACTGCCACAGGATTGGTACTTTTAATACCTTGGATGCGAAATCGTCCCTTTATCCTACAGTTGATAAAGCTTCCATCTGGATTCTTTACATAATACCAGCTACCAGTTGACTTATAAACCGTTCCTTCCATAGTGAAAAATTAGAAGTCAAAAGTACGAATTTAGAAGTTGCCTACTCCCTAGACTCCACTCTGACCTCCAATAATTCCTTATTGCTGTACAATTTTCTGTTGGTGGTTGATCGATTCCTGGTGAATCGCTTTAAAGATGCGAAGGATGAATTCTTCACTCAATCCTACTTGATCTCCCTCCAGAACCATTTTTCCTAGAATTTCATTCCACCGTTTTGATTGTAAAACCGCTACATTACGTTGCTTTTTCAACGCACCAATCTGATCCGATACTTTCATTCTCTTGCCTAACATCTCGATCAGTGCATTATCGATCACATCGATCTGAGCACGGTAATTGCTAAGCTTTTTATTGTAATCTGCCTCTTGATCCGTTTCCTTTCGGATTTTCAAATCTCTCATGATTTGTTTTAAAGACGCTGGTGTCACCTGTTGCGCAGCATCACTCCATGCATTATCAGGATCTGTATGGGTCTCAATCATCAAACCGTCATAGTTTAGATCTAACGCTGTTTGAGAGACGTCAAATATCATATCTCTGTTTCCTGTTATATGCGAAGGATCCAATATCAGCGGAAGATCTGGAAATTTATTCTGAAGCTCAATGGCCAATTGCCACTCGGGATTATTTCTGTATTTTGATTTCTCATAAGTGGAGAACCCTCTGTGGATCACTCCTAGTTTTTTAATATCGTTGCTATACAAACGTTCAATTCCACCTAACCACAAAGATAGGTCAGGATTCACTGGATTTTTCACCAAAACAATTTTATCAGTACCCTTTAAAGCATCTGCAATTTCCTGTATGATAAAAGGACTCACCGTAGAACGGGCTCCAATCCACAACAAATCTACATCGTGTTCCAATGCCAATTCTACATGGGCTTTGTTAGCCACCTCTGTAGCTGTTTTTAAACCAGTCTCTTCTTTTACCTTTTGCAACCATTTCAGTCCTAGGGCACCAACACCTTCGAAATTTCCTGGCCGTGTTCTAGGTTTCCAAATACCGGCGCGGTAATAATTGACATCCGTTCCTTTTAGTTCGTGTGCAATCTTTAGCACTTGTTCTTCCGTTTCTGCACTACATGGCCCCGCAATCACCAAAGGGTGCGAGAGGTTCATATCATCTAACCATGTTCTTAACGTTGCTGAATTTTCCATTTTAAAATACTTATGATGATTTGATTGTTATTCCTTTTAATATTTCCTTAATTCTATTGGTGTCCTCCATTTCCTTGTAAATGGCTTGAAAGTCATTTGCTTCCATGAGATCCTTAAATCGTTGGAGGTTTACAATATATTCCTCTAGCGTTTCTATTACATTTTCCTTATTCTGTTCAAATATAGGACTCCACATTGCAGGCGAACTCTTTGCTAAACGAACAGTGCTCTCGAATCCACTTCCTGCCATATCAAATATATCACGCTCATTTCGTTCTTTTTCAATCACTGTTTTACCCAACATAAAAGAACTGATATGCGATAAATGTGACACGTATGCAATATGGCGATCGTGGGCCTCTGGATCCATGTACCGAATTCGCATCCCAAGATCATTAAAAATCTCCATGGCACGTTCCTGTACTTTGAACGCCGTTTTCTCTACCTCACAAACAATATTAGTCTTTCCTTTATACAAACCACTTATAGCAGCTTTCGGTCCGGAATACTCCGTACCAGCAATGGGGTGAGCAGCTAAAAAGTTTCTGCGATTTGGATGCTCACTTACCACCTTACAAATATTCGCTTTTGTTGAACCAACATCAAAGACCAATGTGTCATCTTTTACGATGTCCAAAACATTAGGAATCACCTTCAAAGACACATTTACTGGTATAGAGACAATCACCACATCGGACGAAGCAGCATCCTCTAAACTGGCTTTCCCATCGATTAAACCTAGCGATAGCGCCGTATTTAAATGGTCCTCATTGGCGTCATATCCCATCAGAACGATATCTTTCCTAGTGGTCTTTAAATCGATAGCCATCGATCCTCCTATGAGCCCTAATCCTATTACCAGTACTTTCATTTTGAATTTCTATTTTTCATTTGTAAGATTGGTTTATACTTCAAATCGTTGAATTGCTTGTTGAATTTGCTCCTCTTTAACGCATAAAGAAAAACGAATATATCCTTCCCCTTGGCTTCCAAATATGGTTCCTGGAGTAATAAATATACTTTTGTCATAAAGGACACCGTCTATAAATTCTTCCGCTGAATGAATTCCTTCTGGCAATTTAGCCCAAACAAACATCCCTGAGGCATTTATATCATACGTACAGCCTAATTTATCGGCCAATTGAAATATCAACGCTCTACGGCGGGTGTATACTTCATTGAGTTCAGCATACCAATCCTTAGATAATTCCAATGCTTTGATCGCTCCTTTTTGTAAGCCATAGAACATTCCACTGTCCATATTACTTTTCACCTTTAGTATGGCTGCTATATGATCGGCACTTCCAAAGACAAACCCAATTCTCCAGCCTGCCATATTAAAAGTCTTACTGAGTGAATTTAGCTCTAATGCAACCTCCTTTGCTCCTTTGACGGATAGCAAACTCAATCGATTCTCATTCAGCACAAAACTATAAGGATTATCATTCACCAATAGGATATCATTTCGTTTGGCAAAGTCAACTAATTCTTCGAAGATTCGTGCATTAGCATTCGCTCCTGTAGGCATGTGTGGATAACTCAACCACATGATCTTCACCTTAGAAAGATCTGTTTGCTCCAAAGCTTCGATATCAGGCAACCAATTGGAGTCTTGGCTTAAATCGTAATACTTGGCGAGAGCTCCCACTAAATTCGTTACAGAAGTATAGGTTGGATACCCTGGATTTGGAATCAAAACCTCATCACCTGGGTTTAAAAAAGCCATACTAATATGCATGATCCCCTCCTTAGAGCCCATCAGAGGCAACACCTCTGTATTGCTCTCTACAGACACATCAAAATACTGCTGATAAAACGAGCATGCGCCCTTTCTCAATTCTGGTAATCCTTGATAGGATTGATATTGGTGTGCCTTTTCATCCCCTAATGAATTCACCAGTGCTTCCATCACTTGGTCAGCTGGGGCGAGGTCAGGGCTGCCAATTCCCATATTAATAATCGGTTTCCCCTGGGCAATTAAGCCACTCACTTCTCTTAACTTCTTAGAAAAGTAATACTCTTCGACGTTTTTTAAACGATCTGCTACTTTTATCATCGCATTGTATTTTTGTACTCTCCGTGAACTTTAAATTCTGATGCCATAATGGCTAATAAGGATTTGGCTTTTTGAAAATCCGCATAATCCTCAAAGGTCACATCCACGAAAAATGAATACCGCCAAGGGGTTTCAATTTTCGGCAAGGATTGAATCTTGGTTAGATTTAGTTTGCAATCACTCATGACGTTTAAGACCGTAGCGAGACTGCCTCTTTTGGAACCTAACTCAAACTTTAAAGACGCCTTATTAATTTCTTCTATAGGAATGACCGAGTTCTGTGTTTGAATAATCACAAATCGGGTTGCATTATTGGTCATGGTCTGAATACCTTCGGCTAAGATGTCCAACTTAAAAATAGTTGCGGCTGTCTTGCTTGCAATAGCGCCAACACCTTTTATCTGACCTTGATGAATTCTTCTGGCAACTTCCGCGGTATCTACATCTTCAATTAATTTTATGTGGGGATATTGCCTAAAAAAAGCTTTACATTGTAGTAAAGCCATAGGATGGGAATAAACCTCTTTTATATCCGCGATGGATTGTCCTTTTAGCGCTAATAAATTGTGTTGAACACTAATGTAGTGCTCCCCGATAATATGCAGATCATTGTCATCAATGCGCGCATAGTTTGGTATAATAGAACCAGCGATCGAGTTTTCAATAGCCATTACAGCCACGGAACTTCTCTTACTGATCAGACTATCCACTAAGGCATCAAATGACAGGCATTCATCTACATCAACATCCTGACCGAAGTATTCCTGAGCCACTTGATGGTGAAAGGATCCTAATATTCCTTGTATTGCAATTTTCCTATTCATTTTTGAGTTTATATCATAAAAAAAGTCCCGAAATTTCTTCCGGGACTAACATATTATTTTTATTACAAATACCTACAACAGTCCCGTTCCTCTCTTAAAAAAGTAAAAGAAGAAAAAATAAAAGTTCCAGTTATAAGCGTTTGT
>NZ_DATGNU010000135.1:0-7566 GCF_035306585.1 Galbibacter sp. | reverse complement strand
GAACCAGTGACCCCCTGCTTGTAAGGCAGGTGCTCTGAACCAACTGAGCTAATCGCCCTTTCATTTACTCGATTGCGGTTGCAAATATAGAACAGTTTTTTATATGAGCAAAGAAAAAGTTTTAAAAAATTAGAGGACTTCTGCCACCACAAAGGTGCTACCACCAACGTATATAAAATCTTGTATAGTGGCATTTTTGTGAGCAGCAATCAAGGCTTCTGACACTGAATCATATACCAATCCATCAAGCTCAAATTCTGCTGCTTTTTCTTTCAGTGCCATAGCGTCTAATCCCCTTGAAATATTTGGAGAACAAAAATAATATGTGGCATTTTTTGGAAATAAAGGCAGGATACTCGCTAAATTTTTGTCCTTAACAAAACCAAAAACAATATGTAGCTTCTGATAAGTTTCTTGTTTCAGTTGTGCAAGCACTATCGAAAGCCCATCTTCGTTATGAGCCGTATCACACAACACTGTCGGCTTGGAACCTATTTTTTGCCAACGCCCTAATAATTGTGTGTTTTTGACCGTGTTCTCTAGCCCTTTTTTTAAATGAATTTCATTGATATGAAACCCTTTTAGCTGCGATAGTGTAGCCACAACACCTTTTATATTTTTTAACTGATAGGGCCCAAGTAAATCACTTTTGTAATGAACCTCTAATTTATCTGCCAAGGTTAGTGGTGCATTCTTCTGTTTGGCTATAGCTTCAAAGACCGGAAAACTCAACGGGTTAAATTCGCTTATTACCACTGGGGTGTTCTGTTTAATAATACCTGCTTTTTCAGCGGCAATTAATTCAATGGTTGCTCCTAGGATATCCGTATGATCAAGGCCAATGTTGGTAATTAGAGATACCTCAGGATCGATGATGTTGGTGGAGTCAAAACGTCCTCCTAGCCCTACCTCAATAACGGCAATATCCACTTTTTGTTCCTTAAAATACCAAAAAGCCATGCCAACGGTCATTTCAAAAAATGAGAGCTCTTGCTCTATTAAATAATTTTTGTGCTTTTCTATAAAGTGGACTACGGTCTTTTGAGGTATTGGAATGCCATTTATTTTAATGCGTTCTCTGAAGTCAACAAGGTGAGGGGAGGTGTAGAGCCCAACTTTATATCCTGCTTCTTGTAGAACTGAAGCCAGCATATGACTTGAGGAACCTTTGCCATTGGTTCCAGCAACATGAATTGTTTTAAAATGTCTTTGGGGGTTTTGTAAATATTGACAAAACGCGATGGTATTAGTCAATTTTGGTTTTAAAGCTGTTGCCCCTTGTTTTTGATACATAGGGAGTCTGGAAAACATCCAGTCCAAAGTTTGAGGATAGGTCATTTTTTACTCGCCCAATTTAAAGTTAACCACCACAAAGCCTATTTGGCGAACAGGTGCCTTAGGGTCTGCATTCCATTTATAAGACTGTGCGGTTTTTGCAGCGGCATCTAAAAGACACTTTGCCGTATTGGTAGTTCCTTTAACCCCTGGTGATGTTTTTACTACATTTCCAGAGCGGTCCACTTCGATTTCTACAACTACTGTTCCTTGCTCGTTACACTGTTGAACAAACTTATCGCTTGCCCTTAAGCTTCTTCCACTTAATCCATATCCCGTTCCGCCGGTTCCACTTCCAGCGCTGCCGTAATAACTATTGGCATAAGGGTCACCATCAATCTGGCCTTTGTCACCCGCTCTATTATCATCCCCGTCGTTACCAGTAGCGGTACCCTCTGAGCTGTTTAATCCCCCCATAAGGGCATCTAAGTTTTGTCTTTTGGCTTCTTGCTCCTTTCGGATACGTTCTGCCTCCGCCTGACGCCTTGCTTCTGCTTCTGCTTCAGCCTTCCTTTTAGCCTCTTCCTCCGCTTGACGTTTCGCTTGTGCTGCCGCCTCCGCTTTTCTTTTAGCTTCTGCCTCTTTCTGCTGCTGGATTACTAAAGATTCTTCGTTGTCTTGAATAACGACTTCTTCCGTTTTTACTTCCTCTGCAGGGGTTGATGTGGCTTCTTCGGGTTGTGATTTTTCAATAATAGGAGTTGTTTCTTCAACGGGCTCTGGTTGATGCTGTGGTTGACTTTTAATGGGTTCATTAGGCTGTACATTACCACTTCCGAATTCTGTTGTTCCAAAATTTATAGTAATACCACTTTCAATGGGTGGGTCTAAGTAGGATAATCCAATATAAAAGAAAAGTAGCAACAGGGCTGTAAGTAACGCTGTTGTCAATGTGAATGATTTTCTTTTATGAGTGGTATCAAGTAGTGACATCTTATTTTGGCCTTACTGCGAGTATTACTTTATAGTCATTCTGGTTTGCAATATCCATAATATGGACAGCATTATCAATAGGGACACTTTGTTCAGCCCTTAGAATTATGGTAGGTTTTTCTACTCCTTTTAATCTGCGTCTGAGTTCTGTTTCAACAAATTGAGGGTTGACCTTTACCTTATCGATATAGATTTCAAGATCTTTATTAATGCTCACTGATACATTTTGAGTATTAGTGGATTTTCCTTTAGCTTTTGGCAGTAATAGATCGAGTGCATTGGGTGAATTTGAAGTAAGCATAAAGAAAACCAATAACAAAAAAACGATATCTGTCATGGAACTCATACTGAATTCTGCTGATACTTTATTTCTTCCTCTCAGTTTCATTTGTGTAGAATTTGATGTTAAAAAGAACAGATAATTAGACAGTGGCCAATTATCTGATCATATCATATGTCATAAAGTAAACCTTATGCTGGTTCGTCTAATAGGTCCAAGAACTCAACGGCATTAGCCTCCATTTGATGGACAACTTTGTCTGTTCTAACTACTAAATGGTTATATCCAAAATAAGCTATAATACCAACAATTAATCCTGCAACGGTAGTTGTCATCGCTGTATAAATACCCCCTGCTAGTAATCCCATCTCAGCTTGTCCACCACTTGTTGCCATTTGGTGAAACGCAATGATCATACCAAT
Source organism: Galbibacter sp. (assembly GCF_035306585.1). Taxonomy (GTDB): domain Bacteria; phylum Bacteroidota; class Bacteroidia; order Flavobacteriales; family Flavobacteriaceae; genus Galbibacter. The sequence goes on along the minus strand of NZ_DATGNU010000135.1, from coordinate 4,596 downwards.
GACCGTTCCTAAGAATCCAATCATTGGCCCAGCTCCTGCTATAGTGGCTAATATACTGACATTTTTTTCTAATTTATAAACCTCCAGTGTACCTGCATTTTCTATAGCTTTATTAATATCCTCCAATGGTTTTCCAATTCTAGAAATCCCTTTTTCGGTTAATCTCGCTACTGGAGAATCTGTTTGTGCACATAGAATTTTTGCAGCCTCTATTTTACCATTTGAAATATGGTCTTTAATTTGATTCATAAAGTTTTTATCAATCTTAGAGGCGGCTTTTATTGCAAAATTGCGCTCGAAATAGATGTAAAGTGCCATAAATAGCATAACAAATAAGATTGCGATAATGACTATACTTGCTGTTCCACCATTTATGATTAAGTCGATTACTGAAAGGGTCTTCTCCTCTGAAAGCACCTCTTCAGCGACCTCTGGGGCCACTTCTTGAAATAAATTCATATAACTTATGATCTTTTAAGTTTAGTTTATAACGATAAAAATTGTTCGAAATTATGAATTTAAAACGAAATTACGCATTAAAATAAATACAATACTTCCAGATAGGAATCCTAACATGGCTAACCATGCGATTTTCTTCAAATACCAGAGGAAATCAATTTTTTCCATTCCCATGGCAACGACCCCTGCAGCTGAGCCAATTATAAGCATGCTTCCCCCGGTACCTGCTGAATAAGCAATAAAATGCCAAACTGAATCATCTAATCCAGCGGAAAACATACCCATACTCGCAGCAACTAATGGTACGTTATCAATAACTGCAGATGCAAATCCTAAAATAATAACCACTAGATCGGATATTTTTTCTCCTCCAGATTCTGTTCCAAGTAAAGGAATTGAGTTGTTTAACGCTTCGGCAAAATGGAATAACATTCCAAGGGACTCTAGCGCTGCAACGGCCATCAAGATTCCCAAGAAGAACAAGATGCTCGGCATTTCAATTCTACCCAACGAGTGGCTTAAAGGACTGTGATATGACGTTGGATTATTACTATTTTCATCCAGTGTTGTAAGTGCAAATTTTCTACGACTAAATATCTCTGCAAAAATAGCCGTCATCGATAAAGAAAACATCATTCCTAAATATGGTGGAAGGTGTGTAAGTGTTTTAAATATAGGTACAAATATAATGAACCCTAGCCCTAAATATAGCATTATAGAACCGTATTTTGAGGTGTTACTGGGTACTTCATTTAATTCTTGTTCCTGTTCAATTTCACCTTTGAAATTTGATAATCGGGATGTAAGAAAAGTAGGGATGGCTACACAAGCAATCGAGGGTAGTAAAACTTGTTGAACCAAGGCTAATGTTGTGACTTTATTTCCTATCCACAACATGGTTGTGGTAACATCGCCAATTGGAGACCAGGCACCACCAGCATTTGCGGCAATCACCACGATGCCTGCAAACCAAAGTCTTAGTTGCCTATCCTTAATAATTTTTTGAACTATGGTGATAAGAACAATAGTAGTAGTTAGGTTATCGATAATAGCTGATAAAAGAAAAGCTAAAAAACTAAAGAACCATAATAGTTTTCTTTTGTTTTTTGTTCTCACATACTTTTTAAAGGTGCCGAATCCGTCGAAAAAATCTATAATTTCAATAATGGCCATTGCACCCATTAAAAAGATTAATATCTCGGCCGTTTTACCTAGATGGTGTACTAAGATATTGTGTAGGTCGGTTGGTTCAAGTTCTTTAATAGCAGCGTTAACCTCATAAACGTCCATATGGGTTGTAGAAACAATAGCCCACAAGGCAGCCATCATCAGAAGGGCAGGAATTAGTTTGTCAATTTTCAAACTATGTTCTATTGCAATGGCTAAATAGCCAAGTACAAAAAGTATAATAATAATAGTTTCCATCAAGTAATTTTTAGGATAGGGTAATTGTTTAGATGAGTTGGTTTAAAGCTAGTTCAAAAGCTGTTTTACTTATGTTAGTTTGGTCCACATTTTTTTTGTAAGTGTTTGTTAAAGCATTTTTGATGGTGTTCGATGTATCTAAGAATATAGCTTCATCCGTCATTTGTGTTCGGCGTTCCATGAAATAGGCGAATACCCGAGCCATCCCGCAATTAGATATAAAGTCGGGAATAAGACTAATGCGCTGATCGGTATGTTCCATAATGGGGCCGAAAAATATTTCTTTATCGGCAAAAGGTACATTGGCACCACAAGAGACTACTTGTAACCCAGAATCAATCAACTGATCAATTTGGTCTTTGGTAATGAGCCGAGAAGCTGCACATGGTAAGAATATATCGGCCGGGAGTTTCCAAATTAACTTGTTGATCTCCTTACTAGGAATGAGTGTAGTGCTCGAGAGCGTATTTCCTTTTTTGGATAAAAACAAGGATTTAATTTCCTCAAAACTAAATCCTTCTTCATTTATAAGCCCGCCATTTATATCGATAATGCCAACGATTTTGACCCCTAATTGTGAAAGATAATAGGAGGCAGCGGCGCCGACATTTCCAAATCCTTGAACAATGGCTTTTTTACCTTTGATCTCACCTCCATATATCTGGTAGTAATGCTTGACCGATTCTGCCACACCGTATCCAGTGATCATGTCTGCTATGGTGTATTTCTTTTGGATATCTGGCGAGAAATTTTTATTCTCAATAACCTTAATAACCCCTTGGCGCAATTGTCCAATTCGGTTGATTTTATCCGCCTCGGTAGGTTTGAAATGGCCATTAAATACGCCTTCTTGTGGATGCCATACACCACAATCCTCTGTGATAGGTATGACCTCGTGGATCTCGTCGACGTTTAAATCTCCTCCTGTGCCGTAGTAACTTTTAAGTAAGGGTGATACGGCCTTGTACCATCGTTCCAGGACTCCTTTTTTTCGCGGGTCATTGGGGTCAAAATTTATGCCTGATTTAGCCCCGCCGATTGCAGGTCCTGAAACCGTAAACTTGACTTCCATTGTTTTGGCTAAAGAAAGAACTTCATTTACATCTAAACCAATGCGCATTCGAGTTCCGCCCCCTGCAGCACCACCTCTTAGTGAATTGATTACTGTCCAGCCTTCGGCTTCAGTTTCAGGGTCTTTCCAATTAAATACTATTTCTGGAGGTTTCTCCTCGTATTGTTTGAGTAGTTGTTTCATCTGAATGATAAAGTTCTACAAATATAGGAGAAAGTTGAAATTACTTCAGTAATAATTTTAAACTTTCTTAATAGAATTTCATTTTTAGGTTGTTGACTCAATCAAAACTACTGAAAGTTGTAAAGTCTCTCCAATTGTGGTTTTAGAGCGTGTTGAGTCGTTCTCAAAAAGCTGTATTTGCCTATTTGAATGATCGCTGACCACCTAGCGATTTCTTTATTTTTGTGTAATTTTGAAAAAAAATATAAGCATTCATGAATAGAGATTTGCGCATCGTTTTTATGGGTACACCAGATTTTGCGGTGGCTACCTTAAAGCATATACTGGATAATGACTACAATGTTGTTGGAGTTGTAACGGCCCCAGATCGCCCAGCGGGTCGTGGTCGTAAGGTTCAACAATCAGCAGTTAAGAAATTTGCGCAAGAGAAGGGATTGCATGTGCTTCAGCCTACCAACTTAAAGGACGAAAATTTTATAGCGTCTTTACGGGCTTTACAAGCAAACTTGCAGGTTGTGGTTGCTTTTAGGATGCTTCCGAGAGTGGTTTGGGATATGCCTGAGTTTGGGACCTTTAACCTTCATGCTTCATTGCTGCCAGAGTATAGGGGAGCTGCTCCCATTAACTGGGCTTTAATCAATGGGGAACATCAAACCGGAGTGACTACCTTCTTTATTGATGATAAGATTGACACAGGAGCGATTATTGCGCAACGTTCAACTACTATTGATCCCGATGAGAATGCTGGTGATTTACATGATCGATTAATGAATCAAGGTGCAGCGCTAGTGGTGGAGACTTTGAGGAAAATAGTTACTAATACGGTTACAACTACCAACCAACCGCAACAGGGAATAGAAAAAACAGCCTATAAGTTAAATAAGGAGAACACCAGGATTGATTGGAATACAAGCGCCGGGGTTATTCATAATTTAATTAGAGGACTGAGTCCTTATCCAGCAGCTTGGACAGTGCTTGAAAACGGAGATGATGAGCAAATAAATTTAAAGGTATATAATAGTGGTGTGGAATTAAAAGGGCACGATTTAGTACCTGGAGCTGTTTTAGTGGAGGACAAGAAACTTAAAATTGCATGTTCCAATGGCTTTGTTGTCTTAAATGAAATTCAACTGGCTGGTAAACGAAGAATGCCTATTAAAGATGTTCTAAATGGTTTTTCATTTAATTCTGAAGCTAAAATGCGCTAAGCCCGCGTCATCGTTAGGGTAGTAGGATTTTGTAAAATGCAAGCCACTTTATTAACAATCAAGCGAAGTTATTAACAAATACGTGGATTTCCCTTGATATTACTTGCATGAGAATGAAATCCGTATAATTTTGTGTAGCGAATTAAATAAATGTTTAACCGTATATTCATTTTTAAATCTTTAAATTATGAACAAAACAGAATTAATCGATGCGATGGCTGCTGACGCAGGAATAACCAAAGCTGCAGC
>NZ_DATGNU010000134.1:0-11999 GCF_035306585.1 Galbibacter sp. | reverse complement strand
TGACACTGTAACCTTTTTGGAGATTACACCTGTTTTATTGAGCAGAAAATGAAACAGATTTTAATTTCTAAATCATTTATTAACAATTGTTATCGCTACATACCGCTTAACCTTATCAATTTTGTACTGTAAGAAATCAGTAAAAAATGAGAATGGTAATCGTATTCAATCATCCTTACAAAGGAAGTTACTGCAACGCTCTTCTAGAGGCGGTATCCAACGGACTTAAAAAGGGAAACCACCAAGTGGATCTAATACATCTTGATAGAGATGGTTTCAATCCCGCTATGTCTGCCGCAGACCTTAAAGCATTTGTAGAACACAATGTTGTGGACCCAAAGGTTATGGACTACCAAGAGAGATTAAAAAAAGCGGACCACCTAATTTTCATTTTTCCGATCTGGTGGGACATAATGCCTGCCTGCACCAAAGGGTTTATCGACCGTGTACTATCTCCTGGACTGGCGTATGATCATCACCCGAGAGGTTTCGGATTAATTCCGCTATTAAAGAACCTAAATAGCGTAACGCTCATCACTACGATGAACAAACCCAAAATAATGTATTCCCTGCTTATTGGAAATTTAATCAAGAAAGTGATGATTAAAAGTGTATTCAAAACTATGGGTTACAAAAATCTAAAGTGGATTAGCTATAATATGGTAAAGTCAGTTAGTCAGGAAAAACGTGTAAAGTGGTTAACTGAAATTGAAAACAGATTTTCAAAATTTAACTAAACAAAACTTGGTAGTATGAAATTGAACAGAAACTATATCACCCCCTTTATTTCGTTGGTTTTCCTTGTAGTGGGACTATCAGGATTATTGATGCTTTTTCATTTATTTGATGGCTATACGGAAGTTGTTCATGAAATGTTAGGGGTGTTTTTTATTATATGTGCTATTTTTCATATCCTAATTAATTGGAAAGCCCTGAGATTCCATTTCAAAAAAGGTGTTTTTATTCCTGCCGCCTTGGCCGTAGCGGTCATATCCGTACTGTTTATCCTTCAGCAACAACTCCATCCTCGGGTGGATACGATCCTTTTGGAAAGGATCATAACAGCTCCGATCGATGATGCTTTTAAAGTATTACAGGTAGATCGCTCCGCAGCTATTAAAAGACTGGAAGAAGAAGGCATATTCCTAGAAGGAGTAACCACGATGGAAGAAATATGGATCCATAACGATACAAATGCGGAAGATGTAATTTATCTAATTACTGAATAATTAAACGATAGAAATATGGTGATAGCGGGGAACAACCATATAAAGAGGAAGTCGTCCAATACTTTAAAAGTGCCTTTAGCATTGACTTGGACAATTTCTATCAGACCTGCTTTGCAATTGAGAAACTGGAAGATGAACCGTACAATATTTCTTGGGGCACTTGGGTATTAACTTAAACGAAGAATGGACAAGAAGTAGCATTGGCAGGTTAAGAAGGTAATTGCGGACTTGCAGATCCTCCTTTTTCGATTTCGTGAATATTAAACCACTATTTTTAATTATTCTTTTCGAGGCAGTTTAGATGGTAAAACCCCAAACATCTTCTTGAATGAATCAGAAAAGTGCGCCAAGCTCTCAAATCCAAGTTCTAAATAAATGGCAGATGGCTTTTTATGGTATTTTTCGATTTGAAGATAAGCTTCATTTAATCGCTTTCTTTGTAGCCATTGGCGAGGGGGTAAACCAAATGTTTTTTGAAAATCGCGTTTAAAACTAGCAAGGCTTCTACCCGTTAATTTTGCAAAATGCTCAATCGGAACATTAAATTGGAAATTTGATAACATAAATTTTTCCAAATCAATTTTATAGGGCTCAGAAAAGTCGAATAGAAACTTCTCAAGCCCGGGATTGACAAGTAGCAATAGCTGGATAGCTTCTTTAATTTTCGTTTGAATTAATTTTTCATTTGACCAATTTTCGGTATAAGGCATTAACGATGCGAAAAAGCCTTTTAAAAAAGAATTTTCTGTTAATAGAATATTGCGGGGGCCGTTATATTTTTCCACGTTTACGATACCATTCTCTAAAGCGTAATTTCTTAAAACTTCCTCATCGAGTGTCAATAGAATTGCTTTATGCTGCTGCGTCTGGGAAGGTGATTTGGTAACTTTCACAAACTGATGCTTGCAAGCCAAAAGAAAATTACCGGGTTTCATTGTAATTTTATCGTGGTTCGTTTCAAGGGTTAAATCACCGGATATTTGCATGGCTAATACACTATCAGAAAGAAACCGATCGGATTCTTTTGGCTTGTCTGCTCCTATTGAGAATACAAATCTATTAATCAATATTTCGTTCGAAAGGCTCCCCATAATCGTTTCATTTCTTTTTAATTTACGCTGTAAGATCTACCATTTCTGCACTCTGTTTCCATAGCAAATCGCTGACTTGATTATCCAATGCCAATGCAGATGGATCAGGAAATTCCAGTTTACCTCTCACTAAGGATGCATATAGTTTCCCTGCAGGAGGTACGATTTTGCCCAAAGCCAATTCGGCTAAAATGTTTCCCGCTCGCTCTGGTTTTCCGACATACAAAAAAGGAACAAATATACTCACTATTGAAAATAATGGACGAATCATTATTCTAACCAGTGCCTTCATAAAAGGCGATTGCTTGCCCATAAGTGAAGTTCCTCCAGTTAAGCCCGGGTTAAAGGCGATAACATGAATGTCCTTACTTTCTTTCCTACGTTGATTCTCAAGCGAGCGAGCCGTGAGTATATTGCAAAGCTTGGTTGATGCATAAAATCGCATTCCTTTGGGACTGTTGGTATTCGGATACGCCAAATCCATCGGGTTCAGAGTCTTCGGACCAAACGGAACCACTTCGGGGTCGTGCGTATCGCTGGTGGTGATTATAATTCTCCCATTATCCTCCATCAGGGGCCACAATAATCTTGCTAACAGATAATGCGCTAAATGATTGGTCGCAAAAGTTAATTGAAAGCCATCCTCACTCAGATGAGAGGGATCGGTTGCCCGAATGGCCGCATTTAAAACTAAAACATCAACTTTCCTACCACCTAATTCCCGCTTTAAAGCATCTACGAAAGTTCGAACACTATTTAAAGAAGAAAGCTCTAAGGGAATTACCCTAACACCTGTAGGTACCACGCGAGCTTTTCCACGTGCACCCACGTAAATTTTGCTGTCCGATACTTTGGCTAAACGCTTTAGAGCCTCTGATCCAATACCTGAGGTTGCTCCTGTGATAACAATGACCATAATAGTGCTATTTAAATCAATACAATGCAAATTTAGGGTATCTACCAGTGGCTAGTTTTTGTGTACGGATCAAAATACTTTAGTCAGCGGCTCATTTTAATGTTGTGGTTACTTAAAGAAAGTCCAAACGCAATTTTACATTTTTTTTCAAAAAAGGTTCAAGTGGATCCATCGTTGAAATATTCAAGAAAAAGGTATTTGAGCAGCCAGAGGATCCGCTAAGGATAATTTATAGTGGACAAATCAGAAAAATAACGGTATTTACCAGCAAGAACAGCCGGTACCCTCGCCCATGTAGGGAAGAATCTGGTTAATTTTGTAGATTAGTCGATTAGAATAGTTTCGAAGTAGAAAAATACACTGAAAGAAAAATTGAATGTAATAAGTGAATATCATCTAAATAGTACCAGCCAGACAAACCCCAGTTTGTCTTACACGATTTAAACAAGTACCTAAAAACGAATCAGTGTCAGGCCATAAAACCACATATTCATAGCTTCTATCAGGTTATTTGGTTCAAAAATGGAACGGGAAAACACGGTGTTGATTTCAAGACGTATGATGTTGTTGATAATGCGATATTTTTCGTTGCTCCCAACCAAGTTCATTACTTTGACGAGAATACTCATTACAACGGAGAACTTTTGCATTTCAACCAGCTATTTTTAGCGCAAGATCAAAGTGCTTTAGATTTTTTCTTGAATCAAAACCTGTTCAATAATTCTTGTCTAGAGCCTTATTGCTGTATCGGTACAGATGCAGAAGGTATTTTGAATCAATACATTTCACAGATAAAGCACGAGCTGGAAGATGGAGAAGCCTTTGGTAAGGAGCTGTTATTGGGCAATTATCTAAAATCCTTTCTCATTCAGATACAGCGCATTAAAAATAAATTTGAGAAGTCTGCCAACCCTTTTTCCCCTGTATTTGATGAGAAAAAAAACCGCTTATGAAGTTCATCCATCTTATAGATGAAAATTATAAGAAAGGTTATAACGTAGCAGAATATGCCCGCCTACTGTACATATGGTCAAGGAGTTTATCAGAGCTTACCCAACAACAACTTAATAAAACGCCGTCTCAAATGATACGGGAACGAATCATATTGGAAGCACAACGACTTTTACTTTATTCTAACCTCAACATCAGTCTGGTCGGCTACCGTTTAGACTTTGACGACGCTTCGTATTTCGTGAAGTATTTTAAAAAACACACTGGCGTTTCCCCATCAGAGTTTAAAAAATCAGTTTCCTAAAAATACCATTTGTTATCTTATTTACCCAATGTCTCCAGAGGCAATTACAAGGAACTTTGCGCAAGTGTTAACCTTCAAAAATTAATTTGATAACTATGGCAAATTCGTATTTAGAGATCACCTTAAAAATTGACCACTCGAACAGAGCAAGTGCTGCGGGAATTTACAATAAGTACAAAGCACCGTTTTTGGATACCATTGCAGGGGCAAGGTCAAAAGAACTTTTAATCAGAACAGAAGACGTGCAGGTATTACACGGTTTTGAAAGTTCGCAACAGGCACAAAACTACCTTTCAAGCGAATTGTTCAACAACGATGTCGTAGCGGCTTTGAAGCCTTATTTAAAAGACACCCCTGATGTAAGAATTTACACGGTAGCTTAAAAGGTACAAAACTTCAGTTACGTTAATCCTATTTGTAAGGGCCATATCTGGTTTAAAGATATGGCTTAACTTTTACTAATCTTATCAATCTCCACAATACCTAAGCATATCTTATGAAAACCATCACAAAATGGAATAATGTGGTACTGTTATTTATTGCTCAAGCATTATTCCAATCGGGCACTATATTAGTAATGACTTTATCAGCAATGGTAGGACTAAAGCTCGCACCGGAAGAAAGTCTTTCTACGTTACCTATTGCAATGATTTCTGTAGGTACGGCATTCACAATGGTACCAGCCTCATTTATTATCCGCAAAGTGGGTCAACGCAAAGGTTTTTTGGTAGGTACAATACTTGGTATCTCCTCAGGATTGTTGTCGTTTTACGCTATTTTGAGCAGTTCGTTCATTGCCTTTATTATTGGAAATATGTTGGTGGGGGCACATCAAGGTTTTGCACAATATTACCGCTTTGCTGCAGCTGATGCTGTTCCAGTGTATCATAAAGGTAAAGCTATTTCCTTTGTGATTGCTGGAGGTGTAGCGGCCGCTTTTGCTGGTCCAAATTTAGCAAAGTTGACCCAAAATTTGGGTGCAACTCCTTATGCATACTCTTTTATTTCCATCACCTTTTTAAGTATAGCAGCCCTAGGTGTCCTTTTCTTTTTGAAACTCCCGAAAAACACTATTACAGAAAGCCAAAACGGAGAAAATAAAGTGCATGAACGCCCTTTAAAGGAAATTATCAAACAACGGACGACAATAACTGCGCTGGTTTCTTCTGCCGTGGGATATTGCGTAATGATGATGATCATGACGGCCACGCCCTTGGCAATGTACCATTTCGGATTTTCTCCTGACCAATCCGCCAATGTTATTCAGTGGCACGTATTGGGTATGTTTGTACCGTCATTCTTTACAGGTATTCTGATCGGAAAGTTTGGCACGCATAAAATCATCCTGTCGGGGATTATCATCTTCATTTTGTATCTGATTTTCGCACTCTCTGGAATAGGTTATCTGAATTTTATATTTGCGTTGATTTTATTGGGCGTGGGTTGGAATTTCATGTACATTGGAGGTTCTACCTTATTGACAGAGGTGTATACTCCTTTAGAAAAAGAAAAAGTACAGGCCTTTCACGATTTCTTTGTTTTCGGAGCGATCAGTCTTTCAGGATTGTCCGCAGGAGGCTTACTCAAATTTTGGGGCTGGCATGGTATAAACCTTGCTGTCATTCCGTTACTACTTACTGCACCCTTATGTATCACCTTGTATGCAGTAAAATGGAAAACTTCCATAAAGACCTAAAAAGTATCATTTGCATTGCTGCCTGCCTATTGATGGAGGAAGCCCTACTTAAGAAATCTGCTGCATATGAAAAGAATGATTATAACAAAACTACCTTTAGAGCATATACGAACAAGAAACGGTAAAGACAGATCAAGGCTACAGCGGTGTACGCCTTGTATAAAGAAGCTTTTTTTTTTAAAACAATAAAAGTAGATTTATCCAAAGAATTATCAACCCGCCATGATCATGCTTAAAATTTACACAGTTTTGACAAGGGGAAACATATTTAGGAATATCTCATGGACAGTATTTTTTTTTTAAAAAAAAGAGAGATTGTAATATCTTTGAAGCCTTACCTAAAACATGTCCCAAACCTTCGTATATACATGGTAAGATAATCCATCCATTAAATCTGTAATAGGATTACACTATAGGAGGTCGCAACTCATGGCATAGCTTTCCCATATTAAAAATAAAGGGAATGAATTTATAAATTATCAAATCCGTTGGCTATGGTTTAGTTAAAAAACGAAAATGATTTACATCAACTCAAAATACGCTTTTCCGTTGAAAGACGTATTATTTCTATTCGGCTTAGAATCTGAAGCTACCACTGTGTTTAGCCAATACAATCACCTAATATGCGGAATTGGCAAAGTAAACGCTGTCTACAATCTGACGAAAACCATACAAGAGTCTAAGCCTAAATTAATTGTCAATTTAGGTTCAGCAGGAAGTAACTATTACAAAAAAGGCGATATTGTTTGCTGCACCAAATTCATACAACGGGACATGGACGTAAGAGGATTAGGATATGAGCAATACAAAACACCATTATCAGGTTTACCTCCAATTCTTGAATACGGATTATTAATGGATGGCACTCCCGAAGCCATTTGTGGAACAGGAGATAGTTTTGAGATGGCACTGTCTGATTCTCCATACAATATAGTCGATATGGAGGCCTATGCCTTAGCTTTGGTCGCAAAGAAAGAAAACATTCCCTTGCTGTGTTTAAAGTATATATCAGATGGTGCGGATCAAGATGCTGCGGAGGACTGGATGGTTCAAGTACATAGAACTGCAACAGCATTTAAATATAAGTTAACATTAAGAAAGTAAAATGAAGTGATCGTCCGATGCGTTGTATCCTGAACTCAAGGAATTTTAGATACTTCTTGGGCTAAATTTGATACGCAATTAACCCGATATAATACTTTGTAAACTATTGTCATTTAGTATTATTAAAAAGCACCATCGTAAAAAAAAAGCAGACACTATCTAGGGAATTCTAGCAAATAAAACTATTAGATCATTTGAATTAGCCATGTATAACCTCAAATTAGCAGCGTAGCCACCGAGCTAACTGTGCGGTTTTATCTTGCAAATCCAATTGATTGCTATGCAGCAATACTGGAATATAGCGTAGATCAGTTCAGTACTAGGATAACGTAATCATATATCCAGTAAAGAGCGTAAAATTCTAAAAATAAGCATATATTTGCGCACTCTAAGAATTACATAAGTATGTTTTTTCTATCCGCATAAATACCATATCGCCATTTTGCTTCTCCATTGATAAAGAAGCCCAGATGCTGTTAGATACAAGGAATAAGAATTCCGTATCTCAAAGTTGACAGTATCAGGATGCGGTATGGGCAATCTCAAATAATACTTTTTACATTTTAAAAACTAGTAAGTATTCGGACCAACTCAGTCTGATTGCTTTCTATTAAACCTATTTTGAGATGAATATTTATCCAGAAAATTTTGAACATAAAATAGATTTTGATACGGTTCGTGAATATATTAGAGAGAAGTGTTTGGGTCCCTTAGGAATCGACAAGCTTAATAGCATGCATTTTTCAACTGATTTCCAAACCATCGAAGGTTGGTTAACACAAACCCATGAGTTTTCTCAAATCATATCCAACAAAGAAAGTTTTCCTTACGAACACTATATTGATATTCGTGATTCCCTTAAACAAGTTGAAGTGGATCATTCATTTTGGTTATCCGAAAAGGAAATTCCGCAATTATCCAACTCATTGGAAACAATCGTTCGTATTGTTGTCTTTGTCAATGACACATCTAGTAACCAGCCCGGTAAAATAAAATACCCTGAACTCAAAAAGCTAGCAGATAAAATAAAGACATTTCCGTCAATTATAGAGAAGGCAAATTCAATTTTGGATAAGTCTGGACAAATAAAAGACAATGCCTCTAAGTTGTTAAACACTATAAGAAAAAATAAAATAGATGCTGAAAAAGATATTACCAAAGCTATGGCGGCCGCACTTCGTAGTGCACAATCACAAGGCATCGTGGGTAGGGGCGTCCAAGCCGATATGAGAGGTGGACATTATCTTATCCCTGTGACAGCTCCCAACAAAAGGAAAATCAAAGGGGTGGTTCGGGAGAGTTCAGGCAGTGGAAAAACATTCTTTATAGAGCCCGAGGCAGTAGTAGAAGCATCCAATCGCTTAAGTGAATTACGAAATGATGAACGGAAAGAAATAGCTCGGATACTGATAGAATTTACCAATTTAATAAGGCCTGAGGTTTACGAAATATTAAAATCTTATGACTTCCTTGGAGCTATTGATTTTATCCAGGCCAAAGCCTGGTTTGCCTTACGTATAAAAGCAGTGAAACCAATTTTGGAAAACAAACAGAATATTTCATGGAATAACGCCATTCATCCATTGTTGGACATTGCTCTTCAGGCACAGAACCAGCGAGCGCATCCATTGGATATTCAGCTCTCACAAGCAAATAGAATACTCATTGTATCGGGTGTCAATGCGGGTGGTAAATCCCTTTGTTTAAAAACCGTCGCATTGTTACAATATATGCTACAATGTGGCCTGCTCATCCCTGTTGAAGCTGATTCAAAAGCCGGCATTTTCCATCGCATTTTTATGGATATTGGGGACGGTCAGAGCATGGAGAATAGCTTGAGCACATATACCTCTCATCTAACCAATATGAAGTTTTTTGTAGCGCATAATGATGATAAAACGCTTCTACTCATCGATGAGTTTGGTGGCGGAACGGAACCTCAAATTGGTGGTGCAATTGCTGAAACATTGTTAGAGCGTTTCAACAATAAGGGAAGTTTCGGATTGATTACAACGCATTTCCATAATTTGAAGAATTTTGCCTATAAAACAAAGGGCTTAATCAACGGAGCGATGTTGTACGATTCTGAAAACAATTGTCCAATGTATAAACTTTCGATAGGAAATCCAGGAAGTTCATTTGCAATTGAAGTAGCCCGAAGAATAGGTTTGGACGAAGAGATCATCGCTGATGCTTCCAGTAGAATTGGTGAAGATTTTATTAACATGGATAATTTTCTTCAGTCGATTGCTAGAGATAAGTTGTATTGGGAAAACAAGCGGAAAGAATCTATTAAAGTCCCTTGTGGTAAACCAAATGATCCAGCTATAGAGAAACACCACCACCACGAATCTAAAAATGACACGAGTTCAAATACCGTCCAACATTTTAGTATAGGAGATAATGTTACTTTAAAAGGTCAACACAAAGTAGGAAGAGTTCTCAAACTATCTGCCACCCTTGCCACAGTAGCATTCGGAGCTTTCAAAACTAAAGTTGAGTTGAGTAAACTGAATCGGGTAAAGTAATTTCAATTAAGGCTGTAATTAAAAAATCGATTACAGCCTTATACTCTAAATCTGTCAATTTTCAAATGAGCGGTCTGCTATAATTTCATGCGATTTGTTTTATAACAGTAATCCTCCTTTTATCTTTATCATATTATTAAAACAACGAAACCATGCGCAAACTATCTCTTTTCATCGCAACGAGTCTAGATGGCTACATCGCTAAACCAAATGATGATCTCAGCTTCTTAAAATTAGTAGAAAAAAAAGGAGAAGACTATGGGTATACTGAGTTTACTTCAAATATTGACACCCTAATCATCGGCCGAAAAACCTATGATTATGTCTTAAACGAAATTGGACACTCCCATTACGATAATGGCGAAAGAGCCATCTATGTTATCACAAGGACAGAAAAGCCTGATCAAGGAAATGTTACATTTTACACTGGTGATCTAAATGCATTGGTTGGCAAATTAAAGTCTGAAAAAGGAAAAAACATCTATTGTGATGGCGGAGCAGAGATCATAAATGCGCTCTTAAAAAATGACCTAATCGATGAATTAATTATCTCAATAGTTCCAGTGTTACTTGGAAGTGGCATAAAACTATTCAATGATGGAAGGCCAGAACAATTGTTAGAGTTCGTTTCAGTAAAGAGCTTCGATACTGGACTAGTGCAGTTACATTATACGCGAAAACATTAAGAAAAGTATATTAAATAGAATACTCTTTTTCAAACATCAACCTATGGACTTCAGATAAGGAAAAATTGATGGATTATTAGCAGATCCTTAATCTCATTAGGACAGCTTTCAAAGTTCAAGGGTATACCTATTAAAAAGAACAGCTTTACTAGAGTGATCAAAGTACGCCACATGCCCAAATAGCATCACTAACACTAGTTACTCAGATTTAAAATCAGATCATTGGCAAATCTCACTAACGAAGATTATGAATGTATTTGAGAAGTGACTTAAAGCGCCCTACTTTGTTTCGGTTCCTTTGGTAGTTTTAAATAAAATAAAGGTCCAATGGTTGGAGCAATGCTAATTTAAAAGGCGCTTAGGAAAGCCAATAAATTATACTTCAATTCCGCTATGGTTCTGAAGTATTAAAGCTACCATCTCAAATGCTGATATAATACACCCTAAAATACGGTATTAGGCTATGGTTTGTTGTATCACTGGAAAATTGAACACTACCCGAACCTATTGAAAAGGATCGAAACATGTGAACGGCCCGATAGTTTACTCAGAGGAGTTTTACCTGTAAATCAATCAAAGCTGCAATTCGTGTAAACCTTGTGTAGTTTTCTAACAACCAGCTAAAAGGTGTAGCTAAATCTTTTATGTTATAAGTATTGTATTATATTTTGCTATGAGCACATTATTTCTCTTTGGCATTTTAAACTGATGTATTGATAAAGGCAGCTTTAAATGGCTCGATTACTAATTTTAATAGAACCTAAACATCTCTATTCAAGTAGGTTTATGTTCTCTAGCTGATTTTTATTAAAAAAAAGTAACAATAAATTTTTATAATTATTAAAAACAAAATACATTTGCACCGCTCTAAACGGATAGAGAAAACCGTTTACAAGTTCTATTACATAGTACATTCTGATCTGGAAATATCGTAAAAAATAAAGGCTGCAAAGAGCCATCTCTCCAGATTCATATATAAAAAGTTCGAAATTTATTTTTCATGATACTCTTAGTTAATTTGGGTATTTATTTTATTTAGACTCGATAGCTCAGTTGGTAGAGCACAACACTTTTAATGTTGGGGTCCTGGGTTCGAGCCCCAGTCGGGTCACTTCTTGGGGACAAGTCTAGAAAAGATAGACTTGTCCCATTTTTTTTGCCTTGTAACTTGCTGTTATTCTGATAAATAAGAGCAATTGCAGAATTTAGCCTTGGAGTTCGATGTCGTGTTCCCAAAAAACCATTATGCCAATGGTTTTGAGTTACTTTTGAAATGTTTCTGCGTATCATCATTGTTGTACTTTTTTAGTTAAAAAAATCCTTTGCTTCAGTTCAGGGAAACGAATAAACGCAGTAATCCAAAGCAGCGTCTGAAAAATAACCGCCATTGCTATCGGTTGTTGATGTTGCAAATGTGTGGCGATAGCACCGCCCAAATAAGCTACTAACAGCATTGCTCCCAAAACTCCAGTTCTTGGAATAATGAAGAGTATC
>NZ_DATGNU010000133.1:0-28269 GCF_035306585.1 Galbibacter sp. | reverse complement strand
TCTATTTATTACTTTCAACTAAAGGTTAAAGCATGCAAAAATACAAAAAATATGCCTAATTCGTTTAATTTATATAGCTTTGCAGGCTGTTAATTTTAAAACTGATGCGCGTTTTTAAACAAAAAGAAGCATTAATTTCTCTGCTGAGCGCAGAGAAAAACAATTATAAAACCATCGGATTAGTCCCTACTATGGGTGCATTACATAAAGGACACATCTCTTTAGTAACACGCGCTTTAGAAGAAAATGATCTGGTCGTTGTAAGTATCTTTGTCAACCCAACACAATTTAATAATCCGGAGGACTTAGCAAAATATCCTAAAACCTTGGACAAAGATCTCCGTTTGCTTGAGGACCTTAATGATCAGATAATCATTTTTGCTCCTTCGGCACAAGAGATGTACCAAGATAATATCTCCTCAGAAAAATTTGATTTTGATGGTCTAGAACTCCAAATGGAAGGCAAATTTAGACCTGGTCATTTTGACGGCGTCGGAACAATAGTCAAAAAACTCTTCAACACTATAAGGCCCAACCGTGCTTATTTTGGGGAAAAAGACTATCAACAACTTCAGATCATCAAGAAACTTACAGAAAAAGAACACTTAGATGTTCAAATAATTGAATGTCCCATTACTAGAGAAGAAAGCGGGCTTGCGATGAGCTCGAGGAACGAACGCCTTCCAGAGGATTTGAGAATCAAAGCCGCTTTTATTTATAAAACTATTTCAAAGGCTAAAGAAAAATTCAACACCCATAGCATCCAACAAATCCTCGATTGGATTCATGACCAATTCAATAACCACAACGATTTTGATCTCGAATACGCAGAAATTGCCGAGCAAAAAACGCTAAAATCTGTTAAAGTCAAAAAAAATGGGGAGCATTATCGTTTATTTGTTGCTGTATATGCAAATGACATACGACTAATAGATACAATTGCTTTAAATTAATACCTTTGTAGCATGCAAATTGAAGTAGTAAAGTCCAAAATACACAGAGTAAAGGTCACAGGAGCAGATCTGAACTATATTGGTAGTATCACCATCGATGAGGCATTGATGGAGGCATCCAATATCATTGAAGGAGAAAAGGTACAAATCGTTAACGTAAACAACGGAGAGCGCATAGAAACCTATGCGATTAAAGGAAATCGAAATAGCGGTGAAATCACCCTTAATGGTCCTGCAGCACGCCGTGTTCAGCGCGGGGACATCATTATCATAATTGCTTACGGTACACTTGATTTTCAGGAGGCCAAAGATTTTAAACCCGCCATTATTTTCCCGAATGAAAATGACAATTCTTTAAAGTAGCGTGAATTCCAGATTGAAAAACATACTTAAAAAGACACTCCCACTTTTGCTGGGAGTTTTTTTAATCGGTTATTCATATTCGATCACCTCCCAGGAGGATCGTAAAAACATAGTAGAAGCCATTAAAGAGGCAGATTACTTCTGGGTTCTCATTTCCTTATTACTGGGGTTTTTAAGTCATTTTTTTAGAGCAGTTCGTTGGAACTTATTACTAAAACCAATAGGTTATCAACCGCGACTGATCAACAACATCATGGCCATCTTTGCTGCCTATTTAGCAAATTTAGGAATTCCACGCTCTGGGGAATTACTTCGGGCCACCACTATTAGCACTTATGAAAACATTCCTTTTCAGAAAGGATTTGGAACCATCATTGCAGAGCGAGTCATCGATGTTATAATGTTACTGCTCATTGTTTTAATTACGGGGATCCTACAGACTGAAATCATACTCGATTATTTCGCCGCAAAGCAAATTAATTATACCAAAATCATCACAATTGGGTGTGTGGCACTTGTTTTTGGCAGCTTATTCTACTACTTTATAAAGAAAGCTAGAAGCGGGTTTTTATTAAAAATTAAACACATTGTCCAAGGGTTAATCGAGGGGGTAAGCAGTGTTTTTCAAATGAAAAACAAACTTTTATTCATCCTCTATACCCTAGCGATTTGGCTGTTATATATCGCCATGTTTTGGGTGGTTAAATTTTCTATTCCAGAAACGGCTGATCTTCCAGTAAGCGCCATCTTAGCTGCCTTTGTAGCAGGTGCTTTTGCTATGACCGCTACCAATGGCGGAATCGGATTATACCCCATTGCCGTTAGTAACATCCTTTTAATTTACGGGGTAAGCAAAACTGCTGGAGATGCTTTTGGATGGATTATGTGGTCCTCTCAAACAATCATGGTGGTGCTCTTTGGAGCACTCTCATTTCTTTTACTTCCGATATTTAATAAAAATAAATAATTTCTTATCTTTCCCACTCCAAATCTTATGTATCATGAAAAAGAATGCCCTCTTATGCATTTTACTAATGCTATGCACCTACCTTAGCGTTGCTCAGGTTACCTCTACCACAATAGAGTCCATTAAACTTGCTGAGAAGCGAAACATAAAAATCTATGTACCAGAGGATTATAGCTCGGATAAAACCTATCCGCTTGTGGTTGTATTAGACGCGGATTACTTATTTGACATCACTGTTGGAAATGCCAAATTTTATGCACATAAAGATAAAATGCCACAGTGTATCATTCTAGGCATTGATCAAAGTCAAAGCAGGTACGAAGATTGTTATTACAGTCCAGAGAGTGGATTTCCAGATAAAAAAGGAAATGCTTTTTTCGAATTCATCTCTATGGAACTTATACCTATGGTAGCTAAAAACTATCATCTTGCTAACTTTAAAGCCATCATAGGTCATGGTATTACAGCTAATTTCACGAATTACTTCCTATTTAAAAAATCACCCTTATTCAATGCTTATATAGCATTATCACCTTCTTTCGCTCCCCTTATGGAGAGTAAAGTTCCTAAACGCTTAAGTGAATTAGATCAAATGGTGTTTTACTATATAGCTACCGCAAATGAAGATGAATCTGAGAACCAACAAAGAATCCAAGTCTTCCACAACCAAATTAAGGGATACAACAACAATCATTTACACTACTACTACAACAACTTTGACAATGCCGATCATTATTCAGTTGCCTCCTTTGGTATTCCAATAGCGTTTGACCAGATCTTTAAAGTTTATAAACCTATCAGTGTTAAAGAGTACAAGGAAGAAATACTTGCACACAATGGTCCTGTGATTGAATACTTAACTGATAAATACACCACTATTGAAACCTTATTTGGCTTTAAAAAGCAAGTGAGTTTAAATGACATGATGGCCATTTACGCTGGTGCTAAGAAAAAAGAGGACCTAGAATCTATAAAGGAACTGAGCAAAATTGCCAAAGACCAATACCCAAATACCATGCTTGGATTCTTCTGGGAAGCAGAGTACCTCGAGCACTTAGGCGAACCTAAAAAGGCGCTTCGTACCTATGAAAAGGCTTTTGGTATGAATGAAATTGATTTTGCCACCAAAGATCTTGCACTTGAGCGAATGGAGTCCCTTAAGGCGGATTTTGGATGGTAGTCCTATAGGGTTGACTCTCGTTTTACTAAACTGGATTTTATTATTTCAGTTACAAAAGGCCTGTTTTCATAGTCAGGGTCTTCTAGGCGCTTAATAAGTAAATCGGCAGCTTTCTCTCCAATTTCTTCACCCCCTTGACTAACCGTGGTGAGTGAAGGGCTACTACTTATGGAGATAATACCATCAGTGAACCCTATAAAGGAAATGTCTTCTGGTGCAGATTTCCCCATCTTTTGGGCTATTTTCATCGCTGAGACCGCAAAGAATTCGGTGACTCCAAACACCGCATCAACGGTGTGATTTATCAGTAATTCCTCGATTACATCTGAACCTCCATAGGGATCTTCAACCTTGATAATTAAATTGTCATCTACCTCAATTCCGTGGTCCTGAAGTGCTTTTCGGTAGCCTTGGGTACGTAAATTACCCACACTCATATAATCTGGCATACTAATTAAGGCAATGTTCTTACGCCCAGATTCAATCAAATAGCTCACCGCATTGTAAGCCCCTTGAAAGTCATCGATGATAACTTTATCACATTCAACCTGGTCTGTAACTCGATCGATCATCACCACAGGCATTCCCTGATTAATGACCTCTTTAATATGATGGAAGTCTTGTTTGTTTTCTGTTCCCATTGAAAGTGACATGATAAATCCATCGATACTTCCATTGGCGAGCATTTGCATATTAATCACCTCCTTGTCAAAGGATTCGTTTGAGATACAAACAATGACATTATATCCTTTTTCAGTTGCTAATCGCTCTATTCCGGTAATCACTGAGGAGAAAAAATAATGGACAATTTCGGGAAGAATGATTCCGAGGTTTTTGGTTTTTTGATTCTTCAAACTCAAAGCAATGTTATTGGGCTTGTAGTGATGCTCTTTGGCGAAAGCCTGAATAATCTCCTTGGTCTTTTCACTAATTTCTGGACTGTCTTTCAGCGCCTTAGACACTGTAGAAATAGACACGTTGAATCGTCTTGAAATTTCTTTTAGCGTTATTTTTTGCCTCATTTTCCTTTTCCTTTATTGCAAGATCAAAATTAAGCTTTTTATCCTATCCACCGCAATATCCTGATAACATTACAGCATAATTGCATATTTTGATGTTAATGACATTTAATTTTAACAAAATCTCATCCCTTGTGCGCCATCCTTTTTACCAAATGACCCATTACTGTAAATATACAGAATTTTTTAAGGGTACCTTCATAAGGACTCCTAGGGTATCCAATAAGGTTTTAGAGCACCATCAAATTACACCCTCTAATATCAGAGTGATCAAAGCGACCAATGACCTCAAAATTGTCTCCTTTTAGTTTCCCTAGATCTTGCGAGGCGATAAATGAACAGGAGTTCAAATTGGCTAGATCAATAATATTCATCCCCCCCGATTTTCCAGGTGGTAGTAGCGTTAGGGGATCTTCGGGGTCTCTAATGATGACTTTCATCCACGGTGGGCATCCAAAAATTCCATCCCCTTTTGAATAAGCTTGCGAGAGTAATTCAGTCATACCGTATTCCGAGTGGATTTTCTTTAGTCCAAAACCTTTTCCTAGCAAGTGATGTAATTCATTTCGGATGAGCTCCTTTCTTCTGCCTTTCATCCCTCCAGTCTCCATAACGATGGTGTTTTTAAGAGAAAATTGGTGTGTTTCAATAAGGTCCAATAGCGCAAATGAGACTCCGATAAGAAGAATTTTTCTTCCTGATTGATCTAAAGTTTTTATTTGCTCGGCCAGCTCATCAATGTTGTGTAAATAGAATCCACTTTCCTTTGCTTCAGAGGACTCAATCATATCATTGGCCATATAGATAAGTGAAGAGCCTGATCTTTCCAGATAAGAAGGTAGCAAGGCTAGAACGGTATAATCCTTTATATCGCCATAAAAGTGAGAAAATCCCTTTCTAAAACTCTCTTGATAAAGGCTTAAATCAGTTACATAATGCTTACTGGTTACAGTTCCCGTGGTACCACTGCTTGTAAAAATAATATCGTGGAAATCACTATCACAAACCACTTTTCGAGATTTGAAAAACTCAATAGGTAAAAATGGAATTTGCTCCAATAAAGTCACCTCTTTGGGTGTTCTTCCTAGGTGATTGCAAAATTCCTGATACGTTTTGTTGTTTCTATACTGAAATCCAAACACCATTAAGGCCACTTCATTGAAGTCTTCCTCTGATTGAATATTGAAAATAGCGCTGGGATCCATAAACCTTTTTTAACCCGACAAAAATACGCAAAATAGTATAGGAGGTATCTATTGTTTGGTGAGGCTTTTCAAAGTATCGTGTTTTTAGTAGAAAGAATATGCTTGCAATTCGATCATCGCGAATTAAAAAAAGGCCGCCATTGGCAGCCTTTTTTAATCAAATCAAAACCGTTTTATTACTTTAAAAGCTTAAACTATATCCCACGGAGAAGGAAGTTCCAAGGTCTCTATAAGAAAAGTTTTGACTAGCAGCGCCATAGGACTCATACCAGCTTTCTTTCTTATCATTTAGAATATTGCTCAGTTTAAAACTAATTTTAGAGTTTTGCTCTTCTCCAAAAGCTTTAGAGATATTAAAGTTCAAACTATTGAAAGGTTGCGTATATACATCTGGATTTTGTCCAAATCCTACAACCTCAAGCGTTTTACCTTGTACGTTATAGAACACCCCTGTTTCTAAACCTAATTCTCTGTTATTATAGCTTAATCCAGTGTTGATCAAAAATGGGGATTGTCCTTGCAGGTTCCGTGTATCTTCTATAGTCTCGCCATCTCTTGCAAATATCTTTCTTGAATCGTATTCCTGATCCTCCCCTTTTGCCATGTCAATTTTTGAATCGATCACAGATACATTTATATTTAACGCTAGATCGCGCAGCCCCTCGGTGATAAAACCGAAGTTCTTACGAGCCTCCACCTCCAGTCCAATAACCTCAGCAGCGGGCGAGTTTCGTGGTGTAAATTGATTCGGAGCCGTAATATCGTAGGCCACAATTTCTATGGGATCTTTAAATCGCTTATAGAAACTACTTACTGCAAACATTTGTGCTGCATCACCAAAAATTTCAAAACGAAAATCAAAATTGTCAATATAGGTAGGCCTTAAATCAAGGTTCCCTAAGAACATTATTCCAGTCAATAAGTCCGGGATCTGAACTACTGAGAGTTCTCTAAAGCTCGGTCTTGCTGTAGTACGAGAATAAGACAATCTGAAATTCTGATTCTCTTTAAACTCATATATAAAATTTGCTGAAGGAAAGAAATCAAGTTCATCGATAGTCTTAACATTATCGTAGATCTGGGTTCCTGTATTGTTTTGTCCAGTAAAATAGGTGGTGAAATATTCAGCTCTGAGTCCCAATATAGCCCTTAATTTATCAAAAACTTTAAACTCATTTGACACATACGCGGCCGCAGTATTTTGATTGGAATCAAAAGTATTAGCGGGTTGGAAATTCCCTCTCAAATAAGCACCAGAATTATTAGCTGTATTCCATACGTTTTCTGGTTGTAAAATAGCATTTGGATTTCCATTTAAACTTGAAGTAGGGAAATTATAAAATGCAATGTCATAGTTATGGATGCTGTAATCACGTTGCTTGTAACTATATAATCCACCGAACTTAAAAACTGACTTATGATCAAATAAGGTATAATTTTTAGTAAAGTCTACCTTAGCTACCGCATTAATTTCCTTTAGATCTCTCCATAAACGAATGGGGAAACCAGCATCCGAACTAATAGTGTAACCATCAGGATTGATTATAAAGGTAGTCAGACGAACATCCTTATCTTGAACACTACTATAGGTTGGAGACAAACTCCATTCGGTAGTAAAGGAGGCGTCCTTAGAGGTGTGCTTTCCAGAAATCAGTGCATTACTTACCGATCGTTGGGTGTATTCTAGGTTATCTTTTTTTACATCTATCGCATTGGAAATTTCTGTTCTTTGATTAAACAAAGCTGCTCTTTTCTCTCCGTTTTGAATGTGCAATAGATTTAATTTATATTTTGATCTTCCAGTTTTATACGAAAGACCAGCCAAGGCAGAGGCCAGTACATTGTTTAAGCCTAAATCGCCTCGCTGCCTTCTATCAAAACGTAATTCGTATTGATCGCTTTCTGCAGATTTTTGATAAACACCATTTTCAAATCCTTCATAAAACTCAGTAGAATTTTTAAAGTCTAACGAGGCAATAACCCCAAGCACGTTATCATCACCGACGTTAAATTGATTTCCGTAACTAAATCCTAGGCTAAAATCTGGCATAGAAGTTTGACGCTCTGCTGCCATATTAGGTTCAATTGATCGGGTAAAATCATCTAAAACACTGTTGTTTTGAGCATCCGAAGGACTTGGTATATTCGCATTTTCAGGAAAAGGCAAATCTCTTGTTCCATCATCAAATCCTAAAAAATCGGTTGCTCCTCCTTGGTAACTCAGATAATTTTCATTAAAATGCATGCTTGGATTGTAACCTATGGATGCGGAAAAAGAAAGTTGTTTTTGCGTTGGGAAATCCTTGGTCACAATGTTAACCACACCTCCAGTAAAATCTGCTGGTAAATCAGCAGATGCGGATTTTAAAACAATCACATTGTCAAGAATATTGGTAGGAAAAATATCCATTTGTACCGTGTTCTTATCAGGGTCAAGCCCTGGAATGTCCATCCCGTTTAAAATACTTTTAGTATATCGATCTCCTAGTCCTCGAACGTATACATATTTCCCGTCTTGCACCGAAACACCAGGAACACTTTTTATCGCTGAAGCAATGTCACTTGCCCCAGTTTTTTTGATGGACTCCAAAGACAACCCATCCATTAAGGTGACGGAATTCTTTTGAAGATTCAGTACGGAGGCTTCGGTATTTTTTCTCACAGTAGTGGTTACAACAACTTCATCTAATACGGCTGAAGAGGCATGCAATGTAATATTTACCTCTGTAGTTTTCCCTTGTTCTACCACAACTTCGGTAACCTTCTGAGAGGAGTATCCCACAAAGGAAAACAATAAGGTATAAGTTCCCTCATTTAAGTCTAAAACATAATCTCCTTCAAAATCTGTAGTTGTTCCTATGGTAGTTCCACTTACCGATACATTTGCAAATGGAAGGACGTCATTAAACTCACCGTCCATTATTTTCCCTCTTACAGTCCCCTGTTGTCCATAAGCAAACTGAATAAAGATAGAGGCTATTGCGACAAAAAGGAGTTTCTTGTTAAGCATTCTATTGTGTTTAATTTTCATTCTTTTCTTTTCAATTCTATTCTTTTCAACAAAATGTCCAAAAGCCTATAAACCAGCCTTTGGACATCGTTTTTGTAATTATTTTGTAATCCCTAATTTAAATTTAGTACCCCTGCAGCAAAGGCGTCTGTCCACTCAAATACTGAAACATCAGCCCCCACAGTCGCCTGCGTTAAATCAACACTTATAGCGTTATCTGTAAACTTAATTTGATCCTCACTGGCGAAATCTCCCGTGAAAATTTGATCGATTGTAAGCCCTTGAGGTAATACAATTTCCCAGTTTGAAAAGACAAGACGATCATTGGTCAATTCTGTAGCCGTATCTGCTCCATTTATATGAACAGTAGCATCGGTTCCAAAACCGACAGCAAGAACATTGTTTAAGTTTGCGATAACCCCATCTCTTAAATCAGCATATTTACTAGAGGTCCCTGCACCGATTAGAGTAATGTTCTCCATGGTAAATCCTGCCTCTGTTGTAGCCGATCCTTCAGGCCCATCTAATTCTAAAGCAGTTCCAGACTCAGTTCCCATTACTACAACTCCATTACTTAGGGTTCCACTCCAAGCTTGATCAGCATCAAAACCATCATCACCTTGTGACCATACTAGTGCATTGGTTACATTCACAGTTCCGCCGAACCACTCAATACCATCATCTTGATTGGCTACAACCTCCACGTGGTCAATAGTAGTACCAGAACCCACACCTCCTAGGGTAAGTCCGTTAATTTCATTATCTGCTCCAATGGTAATACCACCATGACGGATAGAGACATACTTTATAGTTCCTGAATTGTCAATGGGATCCGACCCGCCGTATTGTCCATAAGACTCTGTAGCAGGAATTCCTTCGATTTGAGCGGTTTGAACATCCCCATTTACCGAGATTGGTGCTTTCCCTAGAATGATCACTCCTCCCCATAGACCCACATCTGAACTTGATAAAGTACCTTTAGTTTGTCCTGGCTCAATACCATCGAGTACAGAAGTAAAAATAATAGGAGCCTCTGCAGTTCCTTCCGCCATTAGCTTAGCACCTTGATCTACCACTAATGCAGAAGCTAAAGACTCCTGACCTTCCGCACCTTTGATAATCGTTCCTGGCTCGATCGTTAAAGTAGTACCTTCGCTCACTACTACCTTACCATCCAATATGTAAATGTTTTCCGAAGTCCAAGTCTCATCAGATGTTAAACTTCCACTTTTAGTAATTGTTGCTCCTAGTGGTGCAGTAGTAATAGCTCCTTTGTTCGCTGCAAAGGTCCAGCTAAACACATCCATATTTGCTCCAACAGTCCCTTGAGATCCAACGGCCTGTGCATTGCTTAAGAATTTAACTTCATCACCTTGGTTGTAATCTCCATCGAAAACTTGATCCATCGTAACTCCTTCTGGTAATACTATTTCCCAGTCTGAGAATGTGAGGCGATCATTGGCCAATTCTGTAGCAGTATCCGCACCGTTAATACTAACGGTAGCATCTGCTCCAAATCCATAGGCAAACACATTGTTTAGGTTGGCGATAAGTCCATCTCTTAAATCGGCATATTTACTAGAGGTTCCTGCACCGATTAAAGTGATGTTTTCCATTGTAAACCCAGCTTCTGTAGCAGCTGATCCTTCAGGACCGTCTAATTCTAAAGCCGTACCAGATTCACCACCCATTACAACAACTCCATTACTAAGTGTTCCACTCCATGCCTGATCGGCGTCGAAACCATCATCCCCTTGTGACCAAACTAAGGCATTGGTAACATTGACCGATCCACCGAACCACTCAATACCATCATCTTGATTAGCAACAACTTCGATGTGATCAATGGTAGTTCCTGAACCAACACCTCCAAGGGTAAGTCCGTTAATTTCATTATCTGCTCCAATAGTAATCCCACCATGACGAATAGAGATGTATTTAAGACTCCCTGAATTATCTGCCGCATCCGACCCTCCATATTGTCCATAATCTTCCGTAGCTGGGATTCCTTCGATTTGAGCTGTTTGAACATCTCCATTAACTGAAATTGGTGCTTTTCCGAGAACGATAAGTCCACCCCATAATCCTACATCTGAATTTGATAAGGTTCCAGTGGTTTGTCCTGGTTCAATTCCATCCAGTACAGAGGTGAAGATAATTGGTTTACTTGGTGTACCTTCAGCCATTAACTTAGCCCCTTGATCTACCACTAGTGCTGAAGCTAAAGACTCTTGACCTTCCGCACCTTTGATAATCGTTCCTGGCTCAATGGTCAAAGTAGCTCCTTCACTAACAACCACCTTACCGTCTAAAACATAAATGTTTTCAGCAGTCCAGGTTTCATTTTCAGAAATCTTACCTGTTTTAGTGATCTCTTCTCCTATTGGTCCAGGTTCTGGATTAGGATTAAAGTTATCATCATCACTTGAACAAGCTGCCATTAGAATGGCAACCAAAGTAACAACGGATAATAAATTGATTTTCTTCATTTTTGGTTTTGATTTAAATTTTGTTTCAATGTTTTTCATTTCTGACATTTGTGAACATTGTTAAAATTGTTCCGTTGCAAATAAACAAGTGATATCGAACTTTGAAGTTACCCTCAGGTTAAAGATCAACATAGGTTATGTTACCTTTAGGTTATCATATTAAATGAATGTTAAGTGCTTTAATTATTTAATATTATCTTTACTTTTGGGCATTAGTAATGGGTGTTAGATTTTTTTAAATGTTTTAAAATCTTTTAGTTAGAGAACACTTATAAACTGTATCATACTGTTTAATCAAATTATAAATCGCAATGAAAAAAGGAGAAATTAAAATCCTCTTGGTAGATGATGAACCAGATATTTTGGAAATTGTTGGATACAATTTATCCTCAGAAGGGTATAATGTAACCACCGCCAAAAATGGTAATGAGGCCATCGCCAAGGCTAAAAAGGAACGGCCGCATCTGATAATTTTAGATGTTATGATGCCTGAGATGGATGGTATAGAGACTTGTGAGCACATTCGCAAATCGCCCGATCTCAAAGACACCATTATCACCTTTTTAACTGCTAGAGGAGAAGATTACTCTCAGGTGGCTGGATTTGATGCTGGAGCAGACGACTACATCACAAAGCCCATTAAACCAAAATTACTCATCAGTAAGGTCAAAGCCTTACTTAGAAGACTTAAGGAAGAGAATGGTCCTGCGGATAACATGGTTCATGTTGGTAATATCACCATTAACAGGGATGAATACAAAATTGTACAATCTGGTAAAGAAATAATTCTTCCACGTAAAGAATTTGAATTACTTTCCCTGCTTGCTAGTCGCCCTGGAAAAGTTTTTAAAAGAGATGAAATACTAGATAAAGTTTGGGGAAACGAAGTAATCGTTGGAGGAAGAACCATCGATGTACACATTAGGAAATTAAGAGAAAAAATCGGAGATGATCACTTTAAAACAGTCAAAGGGGTAGGTTACAAATTTGTCCTATAGCATACCCTTATTGCCTTTATTAAAAATTGAGAATGGTTTATTGTTGTATTTAATTAATAAGGTTAATAAAGCTCTTTGAAAAGAAAATTAAAAAAGTCATACCGTTTTGCGCTGCGTTCATCAGGCATTATTTCACTGTTTGTTTTATGCCAATTGTTGCTTTTCCAATGGTTGGAATTGAGTTTATTTTGGATGATTTCTATCCAAACGCTATGCATCTTCTCTTTCGCCTTTTTCGTGCTCCAATATAGAGTAGAACGATTTATCTACAGAGGCGTTAAAAAGATATATGATGATGTCTCTTTGTTAGAGTCTACATCCTTTCAAGATCAACCTGTCACCACAAATATGCAAACCTTAACCGAGGAAATTGAAAAGTTTGCTAAGAATAAAAAGGTTGAAATTGAAACCCTTAAGATCCGGGAAGGGTATCGAAAAGAGTTCTTGGGTAATATTTCACATGAGCTTAAAACACCACTCTTTACGGTCCAGGGCTATATATTGACCTTGCTAGATGGGGCGATGGATGATAAGCACATACGTAAAAAATACTTAGTACGAGCCAATAAAGGGGTGGAACGATTGATATACATCGTTCGTGATCTGGATATGATCACACGTCTGGAGGCTGGAGATCTACATCTGGAGTTGGAAAACTTTGATATTGTTGAACTCATCCAAGGGGTCTTCGACATGATGGAAATGAAGGCCCATAAAAAAGATATCACCTTAACCTTTGACACGATCTACAAAGAGCCTATAATGGTTTATGCGGATCGCGAACGTATCCAACAAGTCGTTTCTAATTTAGTAGTGAATTCCATAAAATACTCGAAGGCTTCAAGCACCACAGAGGTCAGTATTGAGGATCTGGTAAAAAATAAAATTATCGTTCGTGTAACGGATAACGGTGAGGGTATCGAACCTCAAAACTTGACACGACTATTTGAACGCTTCTATAGAGTGGATAAAAGCGGGAGTAGAAAAGAAGGTGGTTCTGGTCTAGGACTAGCCATTGTAAAACACATAATAGAGGCCCACAAGGAGAAGATTTATGTGGAGAGTGTCTATGGCGTTGGTTCAGAGTTCTCTTTCACCCTTGAAAAGGCGAAGGAAAGTGCTAAGGTTTAGCTCCCTACCCACCTCGCTAAGACCCCTAAAGCCAGCAACACGCTCTAGCATAGATAGCTCAAATTTATCTTGTTCACAAAATGGAACGAGATTCGCTTTCTCTAAACGCTTGGCTAGGTATTCCTGCTCATATTGTCCAGGGGTCGGGATAAAAAATGCAGCCTTACCGAGTTTTGCCAAATCCATGACCGTTGTATAACCCGATCGTGATAGCACCAATTTACTTTGACTAAAGGCTTTTTCAAGCTCAGTAGTGTTCATATAATTGTAACGTAGAATATTGTTTTTTTGGACCACTTTTTGCTTAGCTTCTATTTTGCCTTGAACAAATAAAACTTCTCCAGGGTAGTGAGCTAGTTGTTGCAATAATTTAGACTCTAGCATGGATCTTTGGGGTTCAGGTCCAGAAATTAGCACCATTAAATCATAGATTTCATCGTTCTTTAAGTAATTAAATCGACTTAAAGCACCAATGTATTTTACCTTTGGATTTTGCTTTTTTAAATGACCCAACCTACCACTTAAATTTGGGATGCCAGCTACATCTGGAACCCAACACTGATCGAATTTTTTAATGATTTCTTGGTGAATCTTAGAACTAAACCAAGTAGTATTTCCCGTGAGTACATTAAGTTGATGCGTAATAAAAACGGAGGGGACCTTTTTACAAGACACCCCTAGGCGATTATCAGATATAATACCACTGATGCCTAAGGAGGTTACCAATTGTTCGGTTTGCTTTTTTTCAGCGCTAATGGCTTTAAAAATTTTAGGGCTATCCCACAGCATCTTAAGTTTAAAATAGCGTGCTTTTTCTGCGTACCGAATTTTATACGAGGGAAATTCAATAAAACAAAGCTGTGGAAATTCCTTTTTTAAGAGTGCTAGCGCATCCCCATCACAGGCAATTACTGGTTCTAGGTTTTGCGCCAAGAGCTCTCTTATTATCGGAATACACCGTGTGGCATGGCCCAAGCCCCAGTTTAAAGGTGCCACCAGAATTCGTTTTCTATTGTCCATAACTTCAAAAGAACAAAATTTTTCACTGTGAAAGATTTCCTTAATTTTGCCAAATAATTAAATAATTGTAGTGGGAAGTAAAAATAAATTAAAGCGTTTTAAAGAAAATGAAACATTTTCTAACGTAATCCAGCCAAGTAGAGCGGAATTGATCGGAGGAGATTTTTCTTTAAAAGGAAATTGGGGTAAAGGCTTCTTCAACAATGACAATCCTATTGTCTTAGAATTAGGATGTGGAAAAGGTGAATACACCGTCGCTTTAGCCAAAGGCAATCCAAATATCAACTACATCGGTATTGACATCAAAGGAGCGCGGTTTTGGAGAGGAGCGAAAACTGCAGTAGAAGAAAACTTAAGCAACGTGGCTTTTATTAGAACGCAAATAGAACTGATTGAATATCTTTTTTCTTTTGAGGAAGTTCGAGAAATTTGGATTACCTTCCCAGACCCACAAATTAAGTATAAACGCACCAAACACAGGCTTACAAATCTCGAGTTCTTAAACCGCTATAAAAAAATATTACATCGTGATGGTTGTATCCATCTTAAAACTGATAGCGAGTTTATGCATGGGTACACATTGGGGCTATTACATGGGCTTAATTGGGAAGTTTGCTATGCAAATCACCACATTTATCGTAACGAAGGAAGTCCAAAAGAGGTTACTGCTATACAAACATTCTACGAAAAACAGTATCTTGAACAAAATAAACCAATTACATACCTAAAGTTTAAACCGAGAGAATGTCGCATTTAATTATACTTTTCTTCGCTACTTTTTCAGCCTCACTGATGGCGATAGTCTTTCCAGGACTTGTCAATATTACGGCTGCGAAAACAAGCGCGAAGAAAGGTAAAACCAATGGTATAGTGTTTGCCGTTGGTGCATCTACAGTGGTGTCAATGCAAGCTTACTTAGGTGTAATTATTTCAAAATACCTGTATAAAAATCCCTTTGTAATTGATCTATTGCTAAAAATTGCATTAGTAGTTTTTGCATTTTTCGCTATATATTTCTTTGTTCTTGCCAAAAAGAACAAACACAAAAACAAGCATAAGGTACACCAGTTAACCATTGAAAGCAATAGAGTACGTACCTTTTTTAAAGGCATGCTTATTGCAGCTCTAAACGTCCTCCCTATCGCCTATTTCTGTGGCATGAATGCTGCTTGGAACGTCTCTGGATGGATTAAATTCGAATTGTGGGACATCTTAGTTTTTGTGATAGCATCAGGACTTGGCACTTTTGCCATGTTGTACATGTACGTGTTCTATTTTGACAAGCTCGAGAATAAGACCAATAATTTTTCTAGGTACTCTGATTACATCCTAAGTGGACTAATGGGGCTTTTATTAATTATCACCCTTATTCGCTTGTTTTACATCACCTATTAGATGTAATCCATTGGAAGGGTACAGAATAATTTCACAAACAGATGGAGCAAAACTTTTTTAAACAGGTTTACAAAGTAACAAGATGCATTCCTTATGGCAGAGTAACTACCTATGGCGCCATAGCAAAATATTTAGGTGCTGCAAAGAGCGCACGTATGGTAGGATGGGCTCTAAACGGAAACAGCGAAAATGAAAATGTTCCTGCTCATAGAGTCGTCAACCGAAAAGGCTTATTGACTGGAAAACACCATTTTCAGGGTACAAACCTCATGCAACAACTTCTGGAGAGTGAAGGAATTATAGTAAAAGACAATCAAATTCAGAATCTTGAAAACTACCTTTGGGATCCATCAAAGGAATTATAAGAGACTTACATGAAGTATTGTTTATTAATGATTTATTTTTCCAAAATTAGCCGGTAAAGTTTACAAATTTACCCACGCAAGAGCACATATTTACCCATTAGGATATACAATTTTACCCTTCAACTGAACTATTTTGAAGAATATTTTGTATCTGAATTCATACCATTAGGAAAAAAAGATTTATACATACTAAAGTTAGAGAAGCCCTTAAAGACACACCGGTTATAATGATATCAGGAGCACGACAAACAGGCAAATCAACCTTTTGTCAACAGCTTCAAAAAGAAGGGGTTTTTAATGGGGATTACCTAACGCTAGATGACCCAACACTTCTAAGTGCTGCGCAGAAAGATCCGATGGGATTTTTGTTAGACATGGGAGATAATGTAATTATTGATGAAATCCAGCGAGCCCCAGAACTATTTTTAAGTTTAAAAAAATTAATTGATGAAAATCGCAATCGAAGAGTCATTCTTACCGGGTCTGCAGAGGTAATATTAAGTCCTAAAGTTGCAGATTCTCTTGCGGGACGAATTGAAACTAACAACATATGGCCATTTTCAGTGGATGAAATTAAAGGTAAACCAAGTAACTTCCTGCCTATCCTCTTGGATTTAGAAAAAAGATTTAAATCTATCCAAACTCCATGGGAAGAACTTATCGAACTCATAAAACGTGGAGGTTACCCAGAAATGCTACACAGAGATTCAGACATCAGAAGAATAAAATGGTTTAATTCTTATTTAGATTCTATCTTACAAAAGGATATACGAAGTCTAGCAAATATTGAAGGATTAGCTCAAATACCAAAGATTCTAAATCTATTGGGCTCTAGGGTTGGAAGTACGTTAAACATGTCAGATATATCTCGAATAGCCGGAATAAAAAACACCACAACTCAGCGGTATTTGACTTTACTTGAACAAGTATTTCTTATTGTGAAAATCCCTGCATGGACACCAGATGCAGAAGGACAATTTGTCAAATCACCTAAAATATTTTTAAATGATACAGGATTATTATGCAGCATGACCAATGAAAGAGAAAACCTATTAACAAATAGAACACAAGCTGGACATCTTTTGGAAAACTTTATTGCTATGGAGATTGTAAAGCAGATCAGTTGGCACCCATATCCTTTGAAACTAATGCATTTTAGCAAACACAAAGGCGCTGAAGTCGATCTGGTGATCGAGGATCACAGAAAGCAACTCTATGGTGTTGAAATTAAATCAAAAGCTTCCTTGAAACAAGAGGATTTTAAAGGACTATCAGCTTTAGCTAAACTAGCTGGAAAACGATTTAAAAGAGGTATTGTCCTATATACAGGAACAGAAACCGCTGGTGGATTTGGGGAAAATTTAAGCGCTGTTCCTCTTGCTAATTTATGGCAATAATATTTGATTAATTATTAAATTGAATGCAGCTTCTTTAATTCAATTTCCAATGGAAATACTAGAAATCCTCATGCCTTATAACCTTGTATATTAAATCTTCAATTACCATCCAAATAATATTTAATGTGTATCTTTGTAATTTAGAATGAGTTTAAAAAAGGTTATAAGGACACTAAGCTGATTTAGCGTCTTTTCATTGAATTTCCTAAGGATTTTTGTATTTTAAACTCGAATGATAGAATAAGAATTGCTGAAAAAAAATTACATGAAAATCAACAAGACAGAAGTTTTACAAGCTTTAGAAACTATATCTGCCCCAGGAGAAGGAAAAAACATGATTGAAAGTGGTGCTGTAACCAATGTAATGATCTTTGGAGATGAGGTGGTTGTAGATATTACCATAAACAACCCAAGCCTTCAAGCCAAGAAGAAAACAGAGGTTGAAATTTTAAAAACCATTCATGATAAAGTATACCAAAAGGCTAAGGTTAAGGTCAATATTAAGGTAGAAGCTCAAGAAAAACCTCAGATTAAAGGTAAGGATATCCCTGGCATCAAAAATATTATTGCTGTTGCCTCTGGTAAAGGAGGTGTTGGAAAGTCCACTGTTACTTCTAATTTAGCAGTTACTTTGGCAAAAATGGGCTTTAAAGTTGGTTTACTTGACGCAGATATATATGGTCCATCTGCTCCAATAATGTTTGATGTGGCCAATGAAAAACCATTGGCAGTAAATGTTGATGGACGATCTAAAATGAAACCTGTCGAAAATTACGGAGTTAAAATACTTTCTATAGGATTCTTTACTCAACCAAATCAAGCAGTAATTTGGCGTGGACCTATGGCCTCGAAGGCATTGAATCAAATGATCTTTGACGCTGCATGGGGAGAGTTGGACTTTTTGGTATTAGACTTACCTCCAGGGACTGGTGATATTCATTTGAGTATTATGCAATCACTGCCTATTACAGGAGCCGTTGTTGTAAGTACACCTCAGCATGTTGCTTTGGCCGATGCTAAAAAGGGAGTAGCAATGTTTCAACAAGAAAGCATTAATGTTCCAGTTTTAGGAATCGTAGAGAATATGGCATATTTCACACCTGAAGAATTACCAGATAACAAGTATTACATCTTTGGAAAAGAAGGAGCTAAGGAATTAGCAATTGATTTACAAGTCCCATTCTTAGGTGAAATTCCTCTTATACAAAGTGTGAGGGAAGCTGGAGACACTGGTAGACCAGCAGCGCTACAAGAAAACACTCCATTTGAAGATGCATTTACAGTATTGACTCAAAATATAGTACAAGAGGTAGTTAGAAGAAATGATAGTCTACCTCCTACAGAAGCCATTAAGATAACGACCATGGCAGGTTGTTCGGCCGTTAAAAATTAATCAGTTTAAAAAGATGACATCCGAAGAAATCAAATTAAATGTAGAAAAGGCGCTAGAAGAAATCAGACCTTTCTTAGAGAGTGATGGAGGGAATATCAGCCTTGTTTCCATAGACGACAATAAATTTGTCAAGGTTCGGCTTGAAGGAGCATGTGTTGGCTGTAGTGTCAATCAGATGACCCTTAAAACTGGTGTGGAGATGACCATTAAGAAATATGTCCCTCAAATAGAAAAGGTCATTAACATTGAATAAAACACAGTAGCTGTAATTGAATCTGGACATCGATCAATTTTAAATTGTCTAAGGTTCTGAAGATAGATATGTTTAGTTTCCAAGAAATTTACATTTTGGAAATGGTCCTATATAGTACAGCTAGATTTAAATAATTAATGTAATAGCACAGGATTTATAACCCTGTACAAAGATTGCTTTCATGATTAAAACAGATATACTTATCATTGGAGCTGGCCCTACTGGATTGTTTGCCGTTTTCGAGGCTGGCCTCTTAAAATTAAAATGCCACTTAATCGATGCCTTGCCACAGCCAGGAGGCCAATGCGCTGAGATTTACCCTAAGAAACCGATCTATGATATCCCAGCATACCCCGAGGTGTTAGCTGGTGATTTGGTCAATAACCTTATGAAGCAAATAGAGGCCTTTGAGCCTGGTTTCACCCTTGGGGAAAGAGCGGAAACCATCGAAAAGCAAGATGATGGCAGCTTTATTGTTACCACAAATAAAGGCACAAAACACCAAGCTCCTGTAGTTGCTATTGCTGGAGGACTAGGAAGTTTTGAACCTCGTAAACCACAGCTTGGAAATATAGGTGATTTTGAAGACAAGGGAGTGGAATACATTATTCGTGATCCTGAGCTTTATAGAGATAAGAAAGTTGCTATTGCTGGTGGTGGAGATTCTGCATTGGATTGGGCTATTTTCCTAGCTGATGTTGCTAAAGAAGTTTCACTTATACACCGAAGAAATGAATTTAGAGGTGCGCTGGATTCTGTAGAAAAAGTAGAGCAGCTTACCAAACTAGGTAAAATTAGGCTAATAACCCCAGCTGAAGTTACAGGCTTAAAAGGAAAAGATTCATTAGAATCCATTGAAATTAAGAAAGCCGACGAAACCTTTGATTTACAAGTAGACCATTTTATTCCACTCTTTGGGTTATCACCAAAACTTGGACCGATCGCAAACTGGGGGCTTGAAATTGAAAAAAATGCTATCAAAGTAAATAACGCTTTGGACTATCAAACCAATATTCCAGGAATCTATGCCATTGGTGATGTGAACACATACCCAGGTAAATTAAAACTTATCCTTTGTGGATTCCATGAAGCGACACTAATGTGCCAAAGTGCTTACCAACGTATTTTCCCTGACAAAAAATACATCCTTAAATACACCACTGTTAGCGGTGTAGATGGCTTTGATGGAAGTAGAAAAGAAGCAGAAAAAGCGGTAGTGAAATCCATTTCTTAAAACAACAGACATACGGACTAAAAATTATTCTCTAGCAAATTAGTAGACTATAAAAAGTTTTATTTAATTTTACCAGCTTAAAATTTCAACGAATGTCTGATATTACGATAAAGATAAAAGATAGAGATGGTGTAGTACACCAGGTAGATGCACCCACTGATATGGCCATGAATTTAATGGAGGTGGTCCGATCTTATGAATTGGCTCCTGAGGGAACAATTGGCGTATGTGGAGGTATGGCAATGTGCGCTTCTTGTCAATGTTATGTAACCTCTGATCACCAATTACCTGAGATGAGCTATGATGAGGATCTCATGTTGGCGGAGGCTTTTAACGTTAAGGACAATTCACGTTTAGGATGTCAAATACAAATGACCGAGGAACTCAATGGTCTTGAAGTAGAGTTAGCTCCAGAGGTCTAGTAGACTAAAACAATTGCTTTTTCTTAATTTCAAAGAGAATTTCTGAAACAAAACTGCTATAGGCCGTAGCCGATGGGTGTAGTTGATCTTCCGCAACTAAATCTGTATTGGCCAAGCCTTGCCTACTGATATCTGTAATGTTCACAAAGGTAATTCCATTTGCAGCAGCTAACTTTCTAGCAACCTCGTTGTACTGATTTATAGCGGAACTTATGCTAGAGGGGTCTGGACTGCTTTGTCCCTCTGGAGTATAGGCATAATCAGGTATGGAAATTAGAATCACTTTATTCTTATCACCACCTGCGTATTGAACAGCTCTAAGTAATAAACTAGATAAATCCAATTCATATGAGGCTATATCTTTATTCTGATATTGATTGTTTACCCCTATGAGAAGGGTTACAAGATCATAATCGCTTCCAAGTTGCTTCAAACGCAGTCCACTGATTAAATCGGCGCTAGTCCAACCAGTCTGAGCTACGACTTCAGTCTTCACCTTTACCTTTTCCTCTTTGGCTATTCGTTCCATGAGTTGCATAGGAAAGCTACAGGATTCACAAACATTTTCTCCTTGTGTATAACTATCCCCTAAGGCAAGGTATTTTACAGTTTGTCTTTCTAAATCGGAAGCTCCTTGACCACCACCTACGGCAGCTCCCTTACATCCAACAAAAAGAGCAACCACTCCTATAATAAATACTATTTTTCTCATCACATTATGGTTTCAAACAAAATAGTGATCTAAGGGTTTTAAATTAAAAGAGCCTTGGTATACTAACCAGATTCTCCATGGGTATCAATTCCTTAGAAAACATTTTGGAGTATATACGGTTAAAATGCTTATAAAGGACTCCCTAGACACTATTTGTTTCCATAAGCAATTTACCAATATTTCAGTAATTTACCCGAAATTTTTTATTTTTTGTTAAACCTATGGAGTTATTTCGTCATTGTTTATTAAGGACGATCTCTTACCGCCAATAGCAATAGGAATCCGTATCAGTTCTAATAATCTATAGGATTTTTTACCGTTGGTAGTCACTTAATTTTCTCGGTCCTTCTAAAACAGTCCGTACAACTTGAAGAAAACCTTGATCGGTAGTATCCACATACCATTTCACTAGACAAATGGTTCCGTGCTCTATTTCAATTCCTGTTATACTACGAGGGAAAACACAGCTCCCATCATTAAAAAATGGAATTTCATCTGGTTCAGGAAATCTCGGTCTATGAGTATGACCAGTGATGGTCATCATAGAATCGTTTTTTAAGATCCATTTCTTGATTCGTCTTTCTACCCTAAATAACTCCTTATTATTCTTTGCTGGGCTGGTGGGATCTGATATCCCAACTACTTGTAAAGGCCTCCACAGTACTTGAACCATAAACCTACTCAAGGGCCAAAATCGGTGGTTCCACCAATCGGCTTGATGTCCATGCGCCATAAAAATCTCTTGTCCTGTATTAGCATGGCGAAGCAGGATAGCCTCATGATAGTTAAGCCCTGGCATTAATGGAACTTGCTCTCCAGAATTGGGATCTCTCCAGCTATCATAATGCTTTTTTATTTCCTGTTGATCGTTATAAATCAAATCATGGTTACCGTACACCATATGCAGCCGGTTATCATCATGAAATTCCTTAAGCAGAAGAAAAACATTCTTATGTGCCTCGAAAATACTTTTAAAGTGGATGTTTTCCCACAGCTCATTGCCGTCACCTAATTCAATATAGGTAAAGCCGTTTTTGTAGTATTCTTTAAGGGCGTGGAAATAGGTATTTCTATTGTTGGCAAAATCGTCAGCAAAACTATTATCACCACGATGGCAATCACTAAAAATTATAAATTTCGAGTTATCGTCAAAAGGGATAGTAATGGCATTTTTAAAAGCCTTGTTAAAGCGTATTTCTGTTGACATAGCAACAGTAAATGTAAAGAAAATATTGACACTGTTAAGGCTAAATTATTGGTGAAATTCTAGACTCAACTATCTCTCTGACAACTATTAATTTGCGAAAACCGAGGGGATACCTCGGTTTTCTAGTAAAAACAACACTGTTTTGCTAGCTATTCTTTGTTATGTTCTAACAGATAATTAGAAATCAGTGTGTAGAGATGAATGGAGGTATTTTCACCTTCATAAATACCATGTGAACGATTTGGATAAGACATCATGTCAAATTGTATGTTGTTACGTATCAGCTCATTGATTAAGTATTCTGCATTCTGGTAGTGAACGTTATCATCTCCAGTGCCGTGAATTAATAGCAGATTTCCTTCCAAATGTTTTGCATAGCTCACAGGTGAGCCTGCGATATAATCTTCTAAATTTTCTGTAGAGAGCCCCATATACCGCTCCTGATATACATTGTTATATAACAATTGATGTGAAACTGGAGCGATTGAAATTCCAGTTTGATAAATCTCTGGGTATTTGAACATCAGGTTAAGAGTCATGGAACCTCCTCCACTCCACCCCCATACGGAAATTCTATCCTTATCAACAAAAGGCCATTTCAAGACTTGCTTGGCGGCAAGTGCTTGATCACGAGTATTGATTACCCCCACCTTTTTGTAGATGGATTTCCTCCATTGACTACCCTTTAGAGAAGGCGTACCTCGATTATCCATTTTTATAATTACAAAGCCTTTACTTGCTAGGTAAATATCAAACATTCCTATCCAACTATCAATAGTCATTTGTCCCCATGGCTCTCCATATACATTAAAAACGATTGGGTACTTTTTATTTGAATCAAAGTCAGCGGGCTTGGTAATACGCCCATCGATTTCTACTCCTTCTTCAGTGGTGACCTTAAAGAAAGAGGTCGTAGGTAAATCTAATTGTCTTAGTGACTCATTTAAATGATCATTAGTCACTAATTCTGAGACAAGCTGATGATTAGGCAAACGTACTAATTGTACTGTAGTTGGTCTTTCAGTATTGCTATGCTTATGGATGGCAAACTTTGCGTTTGGTGAAATATCATAGGTGTTAACCCCACTATAATCCTGCGGTGTTAATCTTCTTAATTTTCCTTTTCCATTAAGAGGCACACTGTACAAATACCGCTGTGTAGCATTATCAGGAGAGGCACTAAAATACAATTCATTATCTGAAAGAGCGTAAATTGTAGCTACATCATATTCTCCAGGTGTCAATAAGGTTTGCTCACCTGTGGCTATATTTATTCTGTATACATGACGCCACGAATCCGTTTCTGTCATTCTCAAAAAGGATTTATTGGAATCTGTTAACAACAATTCATTACCGCCCCAGTGGTTTGAAGACACATCCGGGTATCGCAAATCTACCCAAGCACTGTGGTTTTCGGTATACACCTTTTTGAGTTCACCTGAATCTACCTTATAACTATAAATAATAAGCTGATTTTGTTTTCTATTCATTTGTTGAATAAGCAACAAGTCTTCACTCACCCATTGCATGCCTGGGAGATAATGTTGGACTGGATCTCCAGGAATAGGTATCCAATTTATGGCTCCATCTTCGGTATTTATGACACCTACCCTAGTTTTGGAAGGTGGTTGTCCAACTTTTGGATATTGTAATGCAATAGGTTTTGAGTACAATGAATCCGTAGTATTGATCATATAGAAGGTCCCCGTATCAGAGGCATCTAATTGCCAAAAGGCAATATGTTCATCGTCATGACTCCAAGAAAACCCATCTCGCATTCCAAACTCTTCTTCATAAACCCAATCAAAAGTTCCATTAATATGCGTAGTACTGCCATTAGTTGTAAGTTGCTCAATAAGCCCCGTATTTATATTTTCGATAAAAATATTAAAATCAGCCACATAGGCTACTTTGTTGTTATCACTGGAGAATTTTGCAAACATCAAAGAAGAGGATGGAAATTGTTTTCCGATCTGGCTTAGTTTGGACTGTTTAAAATCGTATAACCAGTAGTCTCCTTTTGTATTAGATCGCCATACTTTACTTGAGTTGGTAAAAATCAAAACCTTGGACTGATCATCACTTAAACTAAATGCCTCCACATCTAAGGCTTTGGTAGCTCCAATTGGAGTCAAGGCTTGTGAAGATAAAAATATACTTTTATTATTATTTTTACTAGTGTGTTTTATCAGCTGTTTTCCTCCATTTTCATTGGTAGCAATGGTGATATACGCGTCGCCTTTAGAGATCCAAAAAATTTGGCTGTGGTATTGAGTGCTGTATTTGGAGGAATTATAAATTGCTTCCAAAGTAAGTTCCTCTTGCGCCTGTGCTATAAAACAGCTAAGGAATAAAACACAGATAAGGTATTTGAATTTTATTAACATTGTTTAATGGACCGCCTTTTTATGTTACTATTATTTAGAGGTATTTATTAACTCTTCAACGTCAGAGACGGTTTTGGCCAAGGGATCCCCTAATAATTTACTTGCCGTTGAAGTAATTAAAAAATCTTCTTCTATGCGCACCCCTCCAAAGTTTTTGAACTTCTCCACTTCGCTATAGTTGATAAATTCACTTAACTTTTGTTCTGCCTTCCACGCATCTATCAGATAAGGATTGAAATACAATCCTGGTTCAACGGTAATCACAAAGCCTTCTTGAAGTTCTTTTCCAAGTCTTAGGGACCTTAATCCAAAGACATCACTTTTCTTAAGTGTATCTGTATATCCTACATAAGGTTCGCCAAGATTTTCCATATCGTGAACATCTAACCCCATCATATGCCCTAAACCACATTGAAAAAACAATGTATGTGCACCTTTTGACACAGCTTCTTGAGTGTCTCCTTTAATTAGGCCTAAACCTTTTAAACCTTCTACTAATCTGCTGGAAGCAAGTAGATGAACATCTAAGAATTTTATCCCAGGTTTTAGCGCCTCAATGGCAGTGTTATGCGCATCAAGAACAATATTATATACTTGTTTTTGTAATTCAGTAAAGCGCTCTGAAACGGGAAATGTTCTTGTCATATCTCCTGCATAACCCATAGCAGTTTCGGCTCCACAATCACATAAAACGAGTTCTCCATCAATGAGCTTTTTTTCGGAAGCATGATTGTGCAGATATTGTCCATTGGCGGTAAGTATAATTGGGAAAGATATATTTCCACCACCACCAATTGCAATTGCTTGAAGGTCTCCTGCAATTTGTTTTTCGGTTTTCCCTGCTCGACCATTTTGTATAGCGTAGGTATGCATTTGAGCTGTAATATTAACAGCATCACGTAATTGCTCAACTTCTTCTAGTTGCTTAACCTCACGTTGTTTGACCACAGCTTTTATCAAGGAAACAGAACATTTAGAATTGACCTCTGCTATTGGCATACCGAGGAGCTTATGCAGTGTTACACTAGTCTCACTTCTATATGGAGGCAAATAATGAATTTTATTAGTCGGAGCTCCTTTAGCGAAATAATCCGCTAATTCACTTAAAGGTTTTATGTTTTTAATTCCAGAAGCCTCTGCAAGTTCTCTAAGTGGTGTAGTCGGCCCAATCCACACTATTTCTTCTGGAGTAGGATCATTTCCAAAAAGTATTTCTTGGTCATTTTCAATGTCCAATACAAAATAGACGTCAGGGATATTTATACCCGTGTAGTATAAAAGAGTACTGTCTTGGCGAAAAGGATACCAGTTATCTTTAAAATTCATCCCACTTTCACCATTACCTGGAAGCAAGACTGTTCCTTTTTTTAAATTCTTTTTTAGTTCAGTTCTTCTACTGATATAAACTTGTTGTGAAAACATTACAATTTAATTTATAGATCCAAATTTGACAATTATTGATGGATAATACAATTTTTCATTTAAAACTGGGTAATATTCTACCAACATGAGGTAATTATAATAACGCTCCCTCATGATAAGGGAGCGTAATGAAAATGGTGTATTTTGATATCTTAAGTACTTGTTTACTGATTTAATTCAGTAAAATATTTGTAAAAGTATGGGATGGTCTCAATCCCTTTAAGGTAATTCCAAATACCGTAGTGTTCATTTGGAGAGTGAATGGCATCACTGTTTAATCCGAACCCCATTAAAATGGTTTTGCTTTTTAATTCCTGTTCGAACAATGACACA
This sequence comes from Galbibacter sp., assembly GCF_035306585.1. GTDB lineage: Bacteria > Bacteroidota > Bacteroidia > Flavobacteriales > Flavobacteriaceae > Galbibacter. Next base: position 1,414 of record NZ_DATGNU010000133.1, on the reverse strand, counting down.
ATTGGAATACTACCTCCGCTTCTTTGCGGGATTGGAAGCTTTCCAAAGGTAGTTTGATAAGCTTTACTTGCAGCTTGATATCCAAGACTATCAATAGGTGTAACATATGGATAGCCACCGTGGTGTGGCTTGACAACTACCTTTACTCCCTTGGGGGCTAGACTCTCAAAATAGGCTTGGAATAATTCGCTGATTTCCTTCCAATCTTGATGTGGTACAAGTCGCATTGATATTTTAGCATATGCTTTACTTGGAATAACTGTTTTGGCTCCTTCCCCAATATATCCACCCCAAATACCATTAACATCTAAAGTAGGACGGATACTGCTTCTTTCATTGGTTGTATAACCATGTTCCCCATAAACATCTTCAATTCCTATAGCTGATTTGTAGGATTCCAAAGAAAAGGGTGCCTTTGCCATCTCAGTTCGTTCATCAACTGATAGCTCATCGACCTTATCATAAAAGCCTGGAACTTTAATTCGCATATTCTCGTCGTGCAACCCAGCGATCATTTTATTTAGAATATTAATTGGGTTTGCTACTGCACCTCCGTAGAGTCCACTATGTAAATCTCTGTTGGGGCCGGTCACTTCAACCTCGACATAACTCAACCCTCTTAAACCAGTAGTTATTGAAGGCACATCATTGGCTATCATTCCAGTATCTGAGATCAAAATAACATCGTTACTTAACTTTTCACGGTTGTTTAATATAAACCATTCTAAACTCTCAGAACCCACCTCTTCTTCACCTTCAATCATAAATTTCACATTACAAGGTAGCTGCTGGTTTTGGGTCATATACTCTAGAGCCTTAACGTGCATATACATCTGACCCTTATCATCACAGGCACCTCGTGCAAATATTGCACCATCTGGATGTAGTTCTGTTTTCTTTATCACAGGTTCAAATGGCGGAGAATCCCAGAGTTCAACAGGGTCTGGTGGTTGAACATCATAATGCCCATACACCAATACTGTTGGCAAGGTCTTATCAATAATCTTTTCTCCATAAACAATAGGATAACCAGGAGTTTCACATACCTCAACATAATCGCAACCTGCTTTATCCAAAGCGACTTTAACGGCTTCGGCAGTATTTAGCACATCATGAGAGTATGCAGGGTCAGCACTTACGGATGGCATTTTTAATAATTCTATGAGTTCAGAAATGAATCGATCCTTGTTCGTATTGATATACGACTTTAAATTTTCCATGAAGTAAATTGTTACAACTTCAAATGTACCAAAAAAAGAAGATTTTTTTTAATTATTAAGTTTGATTTTTAAAAAATAGATTTATATTTGCACCCACAAAACACACAGGCGGGTGTGGTGGAATTGGTAGACACGCTAGACTTAGGATCTAGTGCCGCAAGGTGTGAAGGTTCGACTCCTTTCACCCGCACAAA
>NZ_DATGNU010000132.1:0-7250 GCF_035306585.1 Galbibacter sp. | reverse complement strand
CTCAATGATTTAGGTTCAATAAAAAATATTGGAAGTGCGCATAGTACTTTTGTAATGGGAGTTATAAAACACGAATACGCTGTGCCACTTTAGTGGGGATAATTCTGAATTCTCAAAATCATATGGGCTATTCCAAATCCTAAAATAACCTTTATAAAACTATCGGATCGGAAGCCAAAAAGTGCCAGACTTCCATCTTTAAATCCCGAATATATCGAAATTAGACCTTCAGCAATATTGTAAACTATCGTAAATACTGCTAGGCCAAAAGCTATTTTGTATAGATTTCGAGAAAAAACTTCTTGTTCTGTGGCTCCCACAGAGCTGCGCAGCATGCGGCCATATTTTTATCTTTCTTTGGGAGCTGTAAACTCCATGGGGTAAACCCTCGAGTTTGGCTTGAAGAAACGCTTTCCAATATTAAAGAGTACAAAATAAATGACCTTGAGGAATTATTGCCAGGATACCAGAATGAATCTTGATTGTTAAAATTAATTTCATTTATCGAGGCACTAAGTTAAGGGTGTAGTTGCTCGGACGGATACAAATAAATGTCTTGTGTTACGGGAAATTTTGCAAGTAAAAAAGGTTTAATGTTTACCGACCATTTTTGTTTTGTTCTGTCGTCACGTAATTCAATTTTTCCACTCGGTATTTCTACCATAAGTTCGTTTAAAGTAGTTCTTAATATATCTGTATTCATTGTGACAATACTTTTATTGCTTCCGATTGAGAAGTTACAAAGTTAACTTGCCTGCCGTTGTTGCTTTCATAAATGAAGTCGTTAATACTTTTACCCGTATGTTTTGAGAAGTCGCCAACGATTGCCAATCGAACACGATAGTTAGAGAATTTTTGAAGTATTTCGCCTGCCATTCCGTTTTTCAAGTCAAAAAAGTCAGGTGTGATATTTTTTTCGTGAGTTATAATTTTGTCGAAGCCTTGATAATACAAATTCCCTAACAAGTCTAAACCGTCCGAAGCATTTTTTATGATACTGTCTGTCGAAATTACTTCTGCAATTTTTATGTCGTTTATATTGTGAGTTTCAATTTCCATTTTATTTGTCAGTCGTTTTTTTGCACGGTCGCTGTTACAATGACCGCTAATAATTTTTCTGTTCAACTCTTATCCGTTATAGATTTAATGTTTCCGTCTTCAAATTCAAATTCGGATTTTCCTTGTAGATTCAGGGTATCCCCCCATTTTAAGACCGCTGTTTGGCAAATCAACCGCTAAGGTCGCTTTATAGTCAATTTTTATGGTAACCTGTAAATCATCAAATTCCCAAGACTCAATACTTTGTTCTCTTTGCGTAAAATATTGCTTTGCTGATTCGGCTTGTTTCTTAAATTCAATTATTCCTACAGTTTGCAAATTCACATTCCCATTTGAAGCATTTATTTTTTAGATAAATTTTTGGTCATGCCGTCTATGTCAAAATCGTTATACGACTTTACGTAGTTTTCAATAATCTTTTTTTGTTGCTCTTTCATAGTGTTGGTTCTAATTTGCTCTTGCCAAAAAATGTTCCGAAACGCCACTCTGATTTAATCATCCAATCCTTTTGCGTCGAGTATTTGCTGATAATATTTTTCAATTCTTGCTTCCCTTGTTTTAGATTGTTTGGCTTGATTGAATTTAAAATCATATAAATGGATCAAACTCAAAAGGGCTCTGCCTTAAAACCTTTACTTTTGACAATCGCTATAACCTGACCCTCTGTAATTCCTTTAGATTCTACTGTCAGTATTTTATCGGGACTGTCAGTATCCACTTCCCATTTGGATATCCCTACAGAGCTATCCAAATCTGGTTGAACTTTGGACACACAGCCACCGCAGTTAAGGGTTGTTTTAAATTTAAGCTCTTTAACTTTCATAATTTTAAATTTTAAAATAATATAATTTATTTTATTAACATGTTATTCTCTCCATTTAAGCCGTAAGCTATTGCTCACAACACTAATACTACTGAGCGCCATGGCAGCTCCAGCAATCATCGGATTAAGCACGAATCCATTAATTGGATATAATATACCAGCAGCGATAGGAATACCAATCACATTATAAATAAATGCCCAGAAAAGGTTTTATTTAATGGTAGCGACTGTCTGTTTTGATAAACGGATGGCCTGCCCTACCTTAGTGAGATCCGAAGAAATAATGGTCATTTTGGCCACTTCCATTGCAATATCACTTCCTTTCCCCATAGCGATACTCACGTCAGAGGTTGCAAGTGCAGTACTATCGTTAATTCCATCCCCAACCATGGCTACTACTTTCCCTTTACTTTGTAACTCTCTTACAAATTCTGCCTTTTGTTGGGGTAAAACCTCTGCTTTATAATGATTGATTCCAGTTTGGTGGGCAATAGCTCTTGCCGTGGTTTCATTATCTCCTGTGAGCATATAAAGATCAATATTCATCGCTTGTAGTTCTTTTATAGCCCGAACTGAAGTTTTCTTTATCTGATCAGCGATCGCCACAACTGCTAGTGCCTGCTTGCTATTGGAAAACCAAACGACAGTCTTAGAAAGTTTACTCCACTGGTCAGCATGTTGTTGGAGTGTTTCTGGAATAGTAACCTTATTTTCTGTTAACAGTTTCTTGTTTCCAACGTAATAGGTTTGATACTCAAAATCAGCTCGCACCCCCTTCCCAGTAATACTTTCGAAATCGGAAATTGTAACAGCAGGAACCTCCGATAAGTATTGAACTACTGCATCCGCTAAAGGATGTTCTGATTGTCTTTCTATGCTCATCAGAATACCTTTTGTTGAGTCATCTCCCTCTAACCAGGCAATATCGGTAACCTCAGGTCTCCCTTGAGTAATTGTTCCCGTCTTATCCAATATAATAGCATCAACATTTTTGGTGAGCTCCAAACTCTCAGCATCCTTAATAAGTATACCGCTCTCAGCCCCCTTACCCACACCAACCATAATTGCCGTAGGAGTAGCTAGCCCTAATGCACAAGGACATGCAATAACCAATACCGTAACGGCAGCCAATAATCCGTGTACAAGCCCGCTTTCGCCACCTAATATAACCCAAAGTAAAAGGGTAACAATTGCAATTCCGATCACTAATGGAACGAAAATACGAGCGATCTTATCCACCAACCTCTGAACAGGAGCTTTACTACCTTGTGCATCCTGGACCATTTTAATAATCAGGGCAAGCATGGTCTGTTTACCCACTTTTTCCGCCTTAAACTGAAAACTCCCTTTTTGATTGATGGTTCCAGCATAAACCTTTTCATTTTCCTTCTTCAATACAGGAACTGGCTCTCCCCTTAACATGCTTTCGTCGACATAGGAATTTCCAGAAATTACCATCCCATCAACAGCGATCTTTTCTCCTGGTTTTACCAAAACCACATCCCCTACTTCTACATCTTCAATTGGAGTACGCAATTCAGAACCATCATCTTGTAGCACTATAACTGATTTTGGTTGTAAGCCTATTAATTTTTTAATAGCAGTAGAAGTATTTCCTTTCGCTTTTTCTTCTAATAATCTTCCCAATAAAATGAAGGCAATAATCACCGAAGCAGCTTCAAAATATACGTGCGCCTCTAACCCTCTTTGAATCCAGAAATCAGCGAACAGCATATTAAATACACTAAAGGCATAAGCGATCCCTGTGCTCAAAGCAACCAAGGTGTCCATATTTGCGGAACGATGCTTCGCTTGCTTCCACGCATTAATAAAAAAGTCCCTTCCTAGCCATAACACTACTGGGGTCGAGAATGCCCACATAATTTCACTACCATAAGGTACGTCCATAAAGAACATCCCAATTAAAAACACAGGAAACGATAATATCACCGCCCAAGTGGTTTTGAATTTTAGTTTTTTAAATTTTTTTTGATGAATCTCTTCCAAAGTTTCTGATTGAGAACTTTCCTCTTCAATTAATAAATCATAACCTGCTCCCTGCACTGCCTTTTTCAATTTATAAGGATCAGTCATACTTGGAAGGTATTCAACAACAAGATTTCCAGTACCATAGTTTACTGAGGCATTTACCACCCCTGTTTGAAACTTTACAACATTTTCAGCACTTGCTGCACAAGAGGCACAAGTCATTTCCAAAACAGGAAAAGTTCCTTTAGCTGTGGTTACACCAAAACCAAGATCTATTATTGCCTTCACGGCATTTGTTACCACCTCATTATCACTAACTGTGATGGCTGCCCTGCTATTATTAACCTCCACTTTATGACTCTCAATGCCCTTCACCCTAGAAAGTCCCTTCTCAACAAGCATCGCACAGTGCTCATTATCTACATTTTCAAGAGGAAGATAAATTATTTCTTTATTTGTTGCCATAACTCAATTCCATTAGAACACATTACAAAGTTGACCATAATTAAGATATAAAGTGTTATAGTTTTATGTAATTGATTTGTAAAATTTCTTGAATACATCTTAAAGGAATCTTAAGTATTACGGTTAATTAAATGGTAGCATCTACTTCCGTTGAAGATTTACCTTAAAGGTAATGTTCTGTGCTGTAATCTTTACTCCACTTAGTTGTAAATTGCTATTTTGAATCCAAAACAAAAAAATAGTTATTTACCTTAGGAAGATAGGTACAAACCGTTTGAGTTATTTTAAGTATAAGACAAAATAGCAGTTGCTAGGTTTGAAACCCTAAGTTAATAACCCTATTTTTGTCCAAGTTAAATCAGAAGCAATTTTCAATAGATTATGGTTTCCAATAGTTTCACGAATTATTTTTACGATTTTTTCAAAGATTTAGGAATGAATGATAACATGGCAATATTCCTTCATCTTGTAATAAGTCTTGCCCTATTATTAATAGTTACCTTTCTATTGAGTAGAATATTTCGTTTAATTCTCATCAACTCCCTAAAGACTATTTCTAAAAGAACAAAAACGGAATTTGATGATTATCTCTTGAAACATAATTTTTTCTCCAATTTATCGTATCTCCTTCTCCTATTTGTGATAAAAGCTTTTATTCCTGTAATTTTTACAAGTTTCGCAGATTATATACCAAAGATGGAAACTTTTATGGATGTTCTAATTGTTGTAATAACAATCTGGACTTTACGCAGCTTACTTAAAACATTTAATGGTTACTTAAAAACTTTTGATCGTCTAAAGGATAAACCTATTGATAGTTATATTCAGGTATTCATGATATTTACCTGGTTAATTGGGTTTGTTCTTGTGCTTTCAATCATCACAGGAGAAACGCCTTGGGAGTTCATAACAGCCCTTGGTGCATTATCTGCGATCATACTGCTTATTTTTAAAGATTCAATCTTAGGATTTGTCGCCAGTATTCAAGTAGCAGCCAATGACACAGTTCGTATAGGAGATTGGATAACGATGCAAAAGTTTAATACCGATGGTTTTGTTCAAAAGATCAATTTAAACACTGTTTTAGTCCAAAACTGGGATAAAACAATCACTTCTATCCCTACCTATTACCTAAATACTGAGCCCTTCACGAACTGGAGAGGTATGGAAGACTCTGGAGGGCGTAGGATTAAAAGGTCGGTATTTATAAGGGCATCATCTGTACGATTTTTAACTCCACAAGAAATCGACGAACTGGAAAATATTACAATTCTTAAAAATTACATTCAAAATTGGAAAGAAAATGTTGGTAAAAAAAGAGTGGAAGATTCTAAGCAAAAATCATTCTATACAAATGAGCGAAACCTTACTAACATTGGAGTTTACCGTACCTACATCAATCTATACCTAAGGCAAAGAACAGACATCCATCAGGAGAACTTTATACTAATTTGTAGGCAACTACCATCGACACCTCAGGGTATCCCATTAGAGGTTTATGCCTTCTCGAAGTATGTGAATTTCTTGGATATAGAACCACAAAAAGCTGATATTTTTGATCATCTATTCGCAGTGGTACCATTGTTTTCTTTGGAGGTCTTTGAATATCCTAGCGGTGAGGATGGTCGATCTAAACAATTACCTTCTATATACAATTTAGGAACAAATAGTTAGAGGGTTTTATTTTTCTAAGGCATTCCAAATACATCCGATTCATCAAATACCCATTAATCATATATTAATTTCAAGAACGACAACTGCTTCTTACACAATTTAATTTTTTTGATGGGTTTAAAGCTGAACCTTCAATGATTTCTCCATCAACATTAAATCTTGTTCCATGACACGGGCAATCACAAGTGCTTTCTAATTCATTCCAATGAATTACACAGCCAAGATGCGTGCATACAGCAGAGATCATTTTAGGCTCCCCTTGAGTGGGCATGTATACCGCTACCCGTTTCCCTTCTCTTTTTATCACCTCACCCTTTCCTTTTGGAATATTCAAAATATCTTGATCGTCATGTTTAAAAACCCCATCTTTTACAAGCTGCTGAGTTACATTTAGATTTTCTTTAAAGAACCTCTTAGCAGATTGCATTAATAGAACACGAGAAGGCTTAAAAGTTTCTATTTAAGAATCAGGTTTCCCCTTGATGATATTTGCTATAATGGTCAAGGCTCAGGTACCATAAATTAGGCCATCTGTTGAGAATCCCGTGGCTATAATCTCATTTTATTCATTACTTTTTCTTCCTATATATGATAAATAATCGGCTGGTTCATAATTCTGGCCACTCCATTGATAGGTAATTTCTTCCACATAAAATATCTTTTTAAGAAACCTTGTTAACTCATCTACGCACTTTATATTATCACCTTTTTGTCCAACTCTATGAGCTTTATCAATGGCCTTAATATGAAGTTTACCAAATCTGGAGTAGGTTCTAAAAGAATATTTTTCAATATTGTAATAGCACCAAAAGATACCATCTAAACATACACAGCCTTATCTTTTAGAATTGCAGCGACTCCATACTCTCTATAATGACCTAAAAAAGAATGATAGGTAAATTGCTTGCCTTTAGGTGTATGTGTAGCGCATATAACAAATTTTGCCTTAACCACCCTTGAAGGTGTCTAAATAGCATAATAGTCATTGACTTTCTTTATGCTATGTACCCGAGTGCGCTCGTAAATCGTACAGGTATTCCTCTCTTGCACCTCTAAAGCGAGCCCTTGGGTATATAATAATGGATTAAACTGGGCTGGTTCATACTCAGGAATGGGGAGATAGAATGGGGCTTGCCGTTGAATTTCAAAAGCTGAAATATTGAGTTTCTTATCAAGTTCTAATTCATCACTAATATTCAAGGATGCGGATGATTCCTCCCCGAAAATAAATATTGGTTGT
>NZ_DATGNU010000131.1:0-21529 GCF_035306585.1 Galbibacter sp. | reverse complement strand
TCCTTTGCCATGATTTAATAATTTTAATCTTAGTTATATATTAGTGTTCAAATTTAAACGAAACAAGAGCCAATGACGAGAATTGAACTCGTGACCTCTTCCTTACCAAGGAAGCGCTCTACCCCTGAGCTACACCGGCTTGTAAACACTTTAAAGCTGAAAAACCACACTTTAAAGTACCAGAACAAGAGAAGAGAACACACCTATTTTTCAAAAGACAATCCCCAACTCTTTTTTCTCAAAACCCAAGGAATACCCAGGTTAATCTAGAGCGGGAGACGAGGGTCGAACTCGCGACATTCAGCTTGGAAGGCTGACGCTCTACCAACTGAGCTACTCCCGCATTATTATCGAAATAAATCACACTTTAAAAAAAAAGCACGCTTTAAAACGCTGTGGGGAGAGCAGGATTCGAACCTGCGAAGGTAAAAACCAACAGATTTACAGTCTGTCCTCGTTGGCCGCTTGAGTATCTCCCCAATAGTAAGTTTTATGATAGCTAGATTGTAAAAATTCTTCTTTCAAAAACCGAGCGCAAAATTAGGGAATATTTTTTAATCCACCACATTTTTTTCTCATTTTTTTCAGGAATTATCACACCCATAAAAACTTAAACAATACTTCAAAAAACTTTACTTTTTTCAGAGCCGATAGAGGGACTCGAACCCACGACCTGCTGATTACAAATCAGCTGCTCTAGCCAGCTGAGCTACATCGGCATTTCACTAAAAAAGTCCGCTATTTCTAACGGACTGCAAATGTATATAAATAATTCTTTATACAAAACAAATTGTAAAAAATTTTAATTAGATATATGCTCTTAGTTTTTGCTTTCTCTTTTTCAAAATTCGCTCCAAGGAATCAGCAGCGGAATCGACCGCCTCCTCAAAGGTTTTACACTGTTTTTTCACTAAAAACTCATCTCCAGGCACATGCACTCTTACTTCTACAATTTTATTCTCTTTTGCACTGGTGTTTTGAACCTTTAAAAACACATCCGAATAAATTACGCGATCGTAAAAATTATCCAATTTATCCATTTTCTTTTGAATAAAATTCAGCAACTCCTTTTCCACGTTGAAGTTGACAGATTGGGTGTTCACATCCATATCATCTAAATTTAAAAGGGTTAAACGTACATCCCGAATCAGGATGAAATTACATTTGACCATCGCAATGATCCTGAGTAGTTTTTTTACATAGCGGTAGCTTTTTATTTTTTAACTCTTGGGTGCGCCTGCCCATATTGCTTCTTAAGCATCGCCATACTATTGTGTGTATACACCTGTGTCGATGCTAATGATGAATGTCCAAGCAATTCCTTGACAGCATTTAAATCAGCCCCTTCATTAAGAAGGTGCGTTGCAAAACTATGCCTTAGTATATGCGGACTCTTTTTTTGCTTGGTTGACACCTCACTAAAATAACCATTAATTGTTCGATACACAAACGATTCATTGATTTTATGACCGTTTTTAAGAATAAATAAACATTCATTGGTCAGCGAGCCTTCTATGCGCTCTCGAAGATCAAGATAGTCCTTTAGCAACTGTTCTATAACTGGAAGAAGAGGTAAGATTCGCTGCTTGTTTCGTTTGCCTAAGACTTTTATAGTTTTATTAGCAAAATCTATATCGCTTACCGTTAAATGAAGTAACTCAGCCCTGCGTATGCCAGTGGCGTACAACAACTCAATAATCGTTTTATCACGCACCCCTTCAAAAGAGACCTCGTATTTAAAACGATCTAATACTGCTCTAATCTCTTGTTTTGAAAAAGGAACTTCAATCTTAGTGGCGGTTTTTAGCGCTTGATGTTTCACCAAAGGATTCACCTCGAGTTGCTGGGTCTTTAGTAAATATTTGAAGTACGCCTTAAGAGAAGACACCTTACGGTTAATGGTACGATTCCCATTACCACTTTCGGCCAAAGAAACAATCCAGGAGCGCACCATAGGATAATTTACCTCCTTATAATGGAATGTTCCATAGGTGGTGACACAAAAGTCCTTAAAGCTCATCAAATCCCTTTTATACGCCGCGGTGGTATGCAGCGAATAATTACGTTCGATTTGTAAATAGTCAAGAAACTTCTGAAACTCCATAACTCAAAGTTACTAGAAGTTTATTAGAAACCAGCAGGCACTAAAGAAAAAAAATCCCAGCCTTTTAAAAAAGCTGGGATATATCTCTATAGGATCAAACCAAGATTAAATCTCCTCTTGATCTCTCAAACGCTGTATGTATTGAGCTTTCTGGCGTTTTGCTCTATTCTCCACGGAAGGCTTATTGAACTGCTGACGGTTACGTAGCTGTCTCATTGTTCCGGTTTTATCGAATTTACGCTTATAACGCTTAAGTGCTCTATCGATATTTTCTCCTTCTTTAATCGGTATAATTAACATCGTTGTATCACCTCCTTTCTTTTTCGGTCGGCAAATATAATATATTTTTTGAATAAAAAACAAAAAAATAAAACAGGCCGACCAACGCTAGCCTAAGGCTATATTCACAAGAGATTCGCAGATGTGTTTTTAGCATCCACGCCCCTGTGATAAAATATATTATTTTAAAAGATGCCTAGAAATGACCACTTTTTGAATCTCGGTGGTCCCTTCCCCTATGGTACACAATTTGGCATCCCTGTAAAACTTCTCTACGGGGAAATCCTTAATATACCCATATCCTCCATGAATTTGCACCGCTTCATTGGCAATACGAACACAGGCCTCGGAGGCAAACATTTTGCACATAGCTCCGATTTTTGTCATCGATCGACCCGCATTTTTCTCAAAAGCCGCCTTGTGCAATAAAAGCTCAGAGGCTTCAATATCGGTCGCCATCTCAGCGAGTTTAAAGGATATGCCCTGGAATTGAGAAATTGGTTTACCAAATTGCACGCGCTCCTTAGAATATTTTAGTGCTGCCTTATATGCCCCATTCGCTACCCCTAAAGAAAGCGCACCGATGGAGATGCGACCACCATCGAGTATTTTCATGGATTGAATAAACCCATCTCCTATTGGCCCCAATCTATTGGCATCTGGAATACGACAATCCGTAAATACCATTTCAGCAGTTTCACTAGCGCGCATCCCGAGTTTATCTTCTTTTTTCCCACTAGTGAATCCTGGCGTTCCTCGCTCGACCACAAAAGCTGTAATTCCCCTAGAATCCCCCTTTTCACCAGTTCGCACTATAACCACTGCTATATCTCCACTTTTACCATGTGTAATAAAGTTCTTAGCCCCATTGATAATCCAATGATCACCATCTTTAACCGCGGTGGTACTCATTCCACCGGCATCAGAACCTGTATTGTGTTCGGTAAGGCCCCAAGCACCGATCCACTCTGCACTGGCCAATTTAGGGATCCACTTGGCCTTCTGCTCATCGTTTCCAAAGGTTAAAATATGATTGGTACATAAAGAATTATGTGCCGCTATAGACAACCCTATCGATGGATCTACCATGGAGATTTCATTTAGCACAGCAATGTATTCGTGATAACCAAATCCAGATCCACCATATTGCTCAGGCACCAATATCCCCATAAAACCAAACGCTCCAGCCTTCTTTAAAACATCCACTGGGAAAATTTGTTTTTCATCCCATTCCATCACATACGGTTCTATGAATTGCTTTGCAAAATCACGAGCAGATTCTGCTATCAATTGCTGGGTTTCCGTATAATCAAAATTCATCTTTTCCTCCATACCAAGTTCCATAAATAAACGATTTTTAATCGGAGGTCAAATATAGTTGAATTCTATTAATTCTTTCCTTAGAAAAACCCGCATTTTTCAATAAATATGCAAATGTTTCACATTGGTACCAGCCCTGTTCAGTAAGTTACAAAAATTTTGAACACACTGGCTGAAATAGTTAACTGCAAAAAATCATCCCTCTTCTATGCCAAGAGCAGCACTAAAGAGGGATGATTTACAACGCCAAAGCGTTCGTGGATATTATTTTGATTTCACTTTAACAGGATCTGGATTCCTAAACAATTCACCACTTTTGAGTTTTCTGGTGTATTCTTTTAGGTCAATTTTAACTTCCTTACTCATAATATAGAGTCCTATAATATTGGGAAATGACATCGACAAGATCATCATATCGGAGAAGGTTAGCACCGCTCCTAAACTCACCGAAGCGCCCACTACCACCATAAACATAAAAAGAAGTTTATACACAATTTCTGTTCGCTTGCTTTTTCCAAAGAGGAACGTCCACGCTCTCATTCCGTAATAAGACCAAGAGATCATAGTGGAGAATGCAAATAAGAACACGGCCATTGCCAGAACGTAAGGGAACCAGCTAATTACCGTTCCAAAAGCATCAGAGGTCAATTGCGCACCTCCTATCCCTTCCACTTCATGCATCCCAGTAAAGATGAGCACTAAAGCTGTTAGGGTACAAACCACTACTGTATCAATAAAAGGTTCTAACAAAGACACAAACCCTTCAGATGGTGGATGATTTGTTTTAGCCGCACTATGCGCAATTGCTGCGGATCCAACTCCAGCCTCATTGGAAAAGGCTGCTCTTTGAAACCCTACAATCAATACCCCGATCACTCCACCTTTTAAAGCAGACGGGCTAAAGGCACCATCGATAATTGCAGAAATTGCGGCCCCTAAATTTTCGATATTCACGCCAATGACCAAAATGGCACCTAACACATATAGACCAGCCATAAAGGGAACGACTTTTTCCGTAACTTTTGCAATACTACTAATTCCTCCAATGATAACGGCACCCACTAAAATAGCAGTGATCACTCCAAACCAAAAACCATGTCCTTGCATAAAGGCCATTTGTCCTTCCAGGGTTTCAAAAGCTTGATTGGCCTGAAACATGTTTCCGCCACCAAAAGAAGCACCTACTGTTAGAATAGCAAACAATACGGCTAAAACTTTACCAAGACCCGTAAGATTCTTTTTCTCCAATCCATATCGGAGATAATTCATCGGACCTCCGAACACGCGACCGTCCGGTAAAATATTTCGATACTTTACCCCAAGGGTACATTCGACGAATTTTGAAGACATTCCTAATAGACCAGCTATAATAATCCAAAGCGTGGACCCTGCTCCTCCTATAGAGACCGCAACGGCTACTCCAGCAATATTCCCTAGCCCAACCGTTCCAGAGACCGCAGTGGCCAATGCTTGGAAATGCGTTACCTGTCCAGGTGCTGTAGGGTCATCATATTTTCCTCTTGCTAAATCCAATGCATGCTTAAACCCTCTGATATTGATAAAACCCATTCTTATTGTAAAGAACAAAGCGCCACAGATTAACCAGATAACAATAAACGGAATACTGGTGGTTTGAAAATCACCATTGGGATGTAAAAGCGCAACGGGCTCATCATATTGAATCTCCGCAAGATTATGCGCACCTTCCTCCACAACATGCTTGGTATTTTCAGAATTATAAATCACACCGCCTTGTTCAACCCTGTACTTTAAGGTACCAGCGGCAAGAGCCGTTACACTAATGGTTCCTCCCGAGGCTTTGGAGACCACGGCAATCTCTTGCCCTTTTTCAACATGATCACCTTCGGCAACAAGCCACTTATCTAGAATAAACTTTTCGTCAATCCCTGCGGTCCATCCAGGAATCGGGATGAGTTTCACATCCGCATAAGTTATGGGATCGTAAATTCCTAAAGCAGCAAATGGATCCCAAAATAAAACGGATCCAAGAGCCGATACTGCCGGTGTCATGAATCCGTTGAAGATTTCTGTTATAGACTCTGATTTAATCTCATATGTCTTGGTAACCGTTTGACCGTGTGAGTCGGTCACACTGAGCGTATATTCAACGCCTTCTGTCAGACCGGTAGTTTTATTTGATTTTAGAGAGGTTGATTGGTTGCTCCATTTGTAGATGTAAGGTGGATGTCCTCCAAAGACCTCAACTTCAATTTGACCATCGTTGATTTGACTTGATGGATTTATAAGGGTTTCTTTTATACTAAGATCCTGTGCAGTTAAAAACAGGGAACCTAGCACACATAAAACCGAGAGAAATTCTTTTCTCATATAAGATTAAGTTTTTGTTATGTTATTTTTAAATTAGCTTTAAACGCCGAACAATATCCTAAAAAAATGACTCTTATTCAAATTTCACCCGTTAAATCTAGTTTTTATTCAATAGCGGTCCGATTAAAAGCAGAAAACTAAAACAAATGAAATTCCTCTAGGATTTAAACTAAAAATTCAAATCCATCAGTTCACAGTAGGTAACCCCAGCAGATTATAAGTCAAAAACAGAAGATCTTTTGGTATATACCAAATCTTTAATTTTAAGCCAGAAGGCCAAATTAAGATACACCAAAAACCAGATTCCTAGTGTAGCAAAGCAAGCATAGATGAAGAAAAGGCGAACATTCTTGGTTTTCATACCAAGTCGTTCCGCCACACGAGAAGACACTGCATAACCGTTCTTCTCAAAATAGTATCGTATTCTTTGAAGTGAAATCATAACACAAAGGTATTAAGTACCTTGAAAGTACTACAGAGAAAAAAGGGTGGATCCCCACCCTAATGATCTAAAATCTCAATACATTTAATCCTGCGTGATCTCGCCCTCCCACTCCATAAAACCACCGAGTAGGTTGTTGGTGTTCTCAAAACCATGCTGGTTCATCAAAAGGCAAGCCTGAGCGCTACGTTTTCCAGAGCGACAGTACACAAAATAGTTCTTAGACTTATCCAGTTTTTCGACCTCATCTATAAAACCTTGCCCTTTATAGATATCAATATGGATAGCATTTGGAATATACCCCTCTTCCAACTCTTCGTCTGTACGTACATCCAAAATCACTGCATTGTCATCATTTTGAAGTTGTTCTAACCACTCTTCTTGTGTCAACTCGACCATAATATATATTGTATTTTAAATTAAAATTAAAAATAGAAGTTCCCTTCCATGGTGCAAAGTTATATAAATCCAATGGATAATTATTTAATTGAACAACCAATAGCCTTGGTTATTTCGATTTGAATTTCACGCCCGGATAACATGGCCTCAATAGCATCTTCCACATAACGCACTTCTACTTCCATGGCGTCCTGATAATTATCATCGATAGCACCGATATAACGAACGACATTGCCGGAATCGGTTTTCTCTAATAGAAAACAGTGCGGGGTTCGTTTTGCACCGTAAAGAGGAAAGACTTCCTGTTTCACATCCATTAGATATGGAAAGGTATAAGCCTTCTCTTGGGCGCGCTTTTGCATACTTTCAAAACTATCCTCAGGTCGATACTTGGGGTTGTTCGGGTTTATAGCGATCACGGGCACCCCAGAGGATTTATATTTTTTATCCAACGCAATAATGCGGTCCTCATACGCATTGGCATAAGGACAACTATTACATGTAAAAATCACCAAAAACCCCTTGGCCGCACTATAATCCGAGAGTGAAATCATATCACCGTCCACATTCTTTAAGGAAAAATCCGCTGCTATATCCCCAATCGAATACCCTTCAGCTCTATGGTCTGGGGGACTAAAGGCAAATAAACCCGAGACGGCCATAAGCACTAAAAGCATTCTGATCATATTCATTTTTTGTTTAGGTTTAATTAGTTAACAAAGTTTAAATTAGTTTAAAAAGTCCTGAAGCTCAGCCTCCAGACTCATAAAGGTAAATGATTTTTCATAAAACGAACGTCTGTTTGCATTAAAAATTAGTGTTGCAGGAATCGCTCCAGACCAATCCTTATCAATTTTCGGGATCCAACGATTTTGATGGGGATCATCAAGGAGAATTACCTGGCTTCTAAGATGATGCTCTTCCAGAAAAGGAAGCAGTTGGCTGTCCACTTTGCTAGGGAAATCCAAACTTACCAGCACCACTTCCACCTCTTGACTGCTATAGGTGCTTTGAAGTTTTTCAAAGTAGGGAATCTCCTTCACACAAGGCTTACACCAGGTAGCCCAAAAGTTTACCACGTAGGTCTTCTGAGGATGCACCTTTAAAAGCTTTTCAAATTCATCGAAAGTGTACACTGGAATATCGCAATAGGAAGTAGACAATAGCTGATGTGGTTTGGCCGTTTCATAATCAACAAAAGAATAATTCATACTATGCTCCCCTGATTTACAGGAAACAAAAGCCACCAAAACCATCAATAAACCCAAGCGCCTCATTGTAGCAGAAATGTAAATTACAGCACTAAATTTAACAAGTGTCTGATACGCATCGCTACATTTAACATTTTTTTATCAATTCCATATCAAAATTGCATTACATTTGTACCTACAATAGTTGTCGATACAATGAAGATAGAAGACATTATAAAATCCAAAGGTATTTCACTCGAGTTAAAGACGGTGCTGAATTTGTTGTACACTTCAAATTTAGTTCAAGACAAATCCTCCGAGGTGCTCAAACCTTTTGATTTGTCCTCAGAACAATTTAATGTACTGCGAATTTTAAGGGGGCAAAAAGGCGTCCCTGCGAGTTTGAGTTGTGTACAGGAGCGTATGATTTGCAAAATGAGCAACACCACAAGACTTGTGGACAAATTAATCGCTAAAGATATGGTGCAACGCAGGGTGTGTAAAAAAAATAGACGCAAAGTAGATATTACGATCACCCAAAAAGGACTTGATATTCTACAACAATTAGATGGTCCTATGAAGGCCCTCAACGATTCATTTATTGAAAAACTAAGTACAAAGGAGGCAGAAACCCTCAATGAGTTACTAGATAAAATTAGAAGCTAAAAATTTTTTAATCAATAGTTGTATATACAACTATCAAACTAAAAAGCGATGAGTACATACAATAAAAACTTAAAATGGCGCTATGCTACCAAGCTATTCGACGCCACTAAAAAAATTTCAGACGAAGCTATTGGCCTCTTAAAGGAAGCCATCCAATTGTCTGCTTCCTCCTACGGGCTACAACCGTATAAGGTTTTAATTATTTCCGATCCAAAGGTTAAAGAACAATTAAAAGAGGCGGCCTTTGGGCAACCACAATTAGTGGACTCTTCCCATGTGGTGGTTTTTGCCAATGTATCTGATTTAAACGCAAAACACATTGCCTCTTATATAGCCAACATCCGCAAGACCAGAGGGCTGCAAAACGAGCAACTAGAAGGCTTCTCAAATTTAATGAACAGTGTGGTGGATGGGTTATCGCAAGACGCTCGGGAGGTTTGGGCGGCCAAACAAACCTATATCGCCCTTGGAAACCTTCTTTCCGCCGCCGCAGATTTAAAAATCGATAGTTGTCCCATGGAAGGGTTTGATGCCGCTAAAGTAGCGCAAGTACTAAATTTAAAAGAATTGAACCTAACGCCCAGTGTAATAGCAGCATTGGGATACCGATCCGCCCAGGATCCTACCCAACACTATCAAAAGGTTAGAAAACCTGAAGAAGAACTCTTCATCACTATATAACACAACAATCAAATAATTAAATTTTAACAAAAAGCGAAATAAGAAATGAAAAAACGAATTTTAAACTCCGTAGTAGTGCTAGCGGTAGCCATGGGTGCTAGTGCATTTGTTGATGTAGTAACCAAAGAAGTCAATGTAAAACAAAGCCAAGTCCACTGGAAAGGCTACAAAGTAACAGGTTCCCATTACGGTACAATCGACCTAAAGAGTGGTTTCTTAGAGTTTCAAGCAGATGTATTAACTGGGGGTGAATTCATCGTTGATATGAACTCCATCAATACCACTGACCTCTCTGGTGAATATAAAGATCAATTGGATGGACACCTGAAATCTGATGATTTCTTTGGAGTTGAAAAATATCCCACTGCCACTTTAAAAATCACCAAGGTTACCGCTAGTGGTAAGAATTCATACGATGCTACTGGAGACTTAACCATTAAAGGTAAAACACTGCCAGTTGATTTTGAAATCTCCGTTTACGGAAGCAAAGCTACGGCAAACTTAAAAATCGACCGATCGAAGTATAACATCCGTTACGGTTCAGGAAGTTTCTTTGACAACCTTGGTGATAAAACGATCTATGACGAATTTGACTTAAATGTAGATTTAGTTTTCTAAAGGAAAGTACCAATGTTTACTATGCTATAGTTAAGTGTTAATACAGGCAGCCCGTGGGCTGCCTGTATTGCTTTATAGATGAATGTCACGTTTAAATCTTATTTCGTTGTAAATTCATTTTTTTGTTTGACAACTTAATTTAGTTTTATATATTTGAGCCATCAATGAGAGCAATAAGAAGAAATACATGGTGGTGGTACAACTTACGTCAAAAGTCGTGAGCTAGCATCCTATTAGTGTATTTTGAAAAATAATACGAAAGGCTTGTCAATCACGACAAGCCTTTTTTTATGTTTAAAATAAAATAATTTACGGTATTTCAAATGAAAACATATCCATTAAAAACACACTTCAAACAGATCCTATCGGATACCATAACCCCGGTGAGTGTCTATCTGAAAATACGGGATCGATACCCCAATAGCATCCTATTGGAAAGTAGTGACTACCATGCCAATAACAATAGTTTCTCCTATATATGTTTTAACCCTATCGCCTCGATCAAGGTGGAAAATCAAACCATTGTAGAGCAATACCCTGATGGGACCTATTCGCAGACCCCCATCGATCCAAACACCAATGTTCCAGAGCGAATTACAGCGTTTTCTCAACGCTTTGAAACAGACTCCAATAGTTTTAAATTTATAAACAATGGACTTTTCGGTTACATCGCCTACGATGCGGTTCGTTACTTTGAGGACATCGATATCGACAAAAAGCAAGATGCCTTAGATATCCCAGACATTTACTATGCGATCTACCAAAACATTATCGCCATTAATCACTTTAACAACCAGGCTTATATCTTTTGCCATTGCCATCAGAGCGCCTCCAATATAGAGGAGATCAACCAACTCTTAAAGGCGAAAAATTTCTCGTCTTATAATTTTGAAAAGGTAGGAGCGCCGAGTTCAAAACTCACAGACGGAGATTATAGAGCTTTAGTGGAAAGGGCTAAAGAACATTGTCATCGTGGGGATGTGTTTCAGTTAGTGCTCAGCCGTCGTTTTGAGCAGCAATTTAAAGGAGATGAGTTTAATGTCTACCGCGCCTTGCGCTCCATTAACCCATCCCCCTATTTATTTTACTTTGATTATGGAGATTTTAAAATATTCGGAAGCTCCCCAGAGGCGCAACTCATTATAAAGGATGAGAAAGCAGAAATACATCCCATCGCAGGCACCTTTAAACGTACTGGAAATGATGAAAAAGATGCGGAGCTTGCCAAAGAGCTCTCCGAGGATGACAAAGAAAATAGTGAGCATGTGATGCTGGTGGATTTGGCCAGAAATGATTTGAGTAGGAACGGCAATTCAGTAAAAGTAGAAACCTATAGAGAAGTCCAATTCTTTTCCCACGTGATACACCTTGTATCAAAGGTTACCGCTTTTAAGAAAAAACAAACACCCACCATGCGCGTGGTTGCCGATACCTTCCCTGCTGGAACCTTAAGTGGCGCTCCAAAACATATGGCCATGCAGCTGATCGATACATATGAACGAAGTAACCGCGATTACTACGGAGGAGCGATTGGGTTTATGGATTTTCACGGCAACTTCAACCACGCCATTATGATTCGAACCTTTTTAAGTAAAAACCACCACCTGTATTACAGAGCAGGCGCTGGGATAGTATCAGGATCCAATCCCGAGAGTGAACTACAAGAGACCTTTAACAAATTAGGAGCATTAAATAAGGCCATGCAAATGGCAGAAGACATTTAGCGAAAATGAAAAGAATTTTAGTCCTAGACAATTACGATAGTTTTACCTATAATCTAGTACATTACCTAGAGGATCTAGGTCAAGAGGTAACAGTCAAAAGAAATGACCAACTCACCCTGGACCAGGTAGCGCCCTTTGATAAAATCGTACTATCCCCTGGGCCAGGTATCCCAGATGAGGCTGGCCTTTTAAAAGACATCATTAGAACCTATGCACCGACAAAGAGTATTCTCGGGGTGTGCCTTGGACAACAAGCCATTGGGGAGGTTTTCGGTGGAAAATTAATCAATATACCACAGGTGTATCACGGGGTTGCCACAACCATTTCAATCGTGAGAGAGGATCCTATCTATAAAGACCTTCCAAATCAGATCAAAGTTGGGCGTTATCACAGTTGGGTTGTCGATCCAAATCTTCCAGCGGTATTAATTCCAACTTCTTATGATGAAAATGGACAGGTAATGTCCCTAAGACATGCGCAATATGATGTATGCGGGGTGCAATACCACCCAGAATCAGTTCTTACACCACAGGGAAAACAAATCCTAAACAATTGGCTTAAGGCTACTTAAGAGGATCGAGCATCCAACCGACAAAAATTAGCCAAAGCAATTAAACAATTTTTAGAATATAGCAAACCTTATGAAAGCATTATTAAATAGATTAATTAATCACGAAACCATTTCCAAGGAAGAGGCAAAAAATGTGCTCGTTAACATCTCAATCGGCTCCTATAATCCGAGTCAGATAGCAGCATTCTTAACAGTATATATGATGCGTAGCATTACCATTGAAGAGTTAGAAGGCTTCCGAGATGCCTTGCTGGAACTTTGCATTCCCGTGGATCTAGATGGATATAACACCATTGATCTTTGCGGTACAGGTGGAGACGGAAAAGACACCTTTAATATCTCTACACTGGCCTCCTTTGTGACTGCTGGTGCTGGAGTTCATGTGACCAAACACGGAAATTACGGCGTTTCTTCAAAATGCGGCTCTAGTAATGTAATGCAGCATCTAGGCATACAATTCTCAAATGATCCTGATTTTTTAAAGCGATCCATCGACCAGGCGGGTATTTGCTTTCTGCATGCTCCCCTATTCCACCCTGCCATGAAAAATGTAGCGCCTATTAGAAAAGAATTGGCTGTTAAAACATTTTTCAACACCCTAGGACCGATGGTAAATCCCGCTTTTCCTAAAAATCAAATGGTGGGGGTATACAATTTGGAACTTGCACGCATGTATGCGTATTTATATCAAAACACCGATAAAAATTACGCCATCGTACACGCCCTAGATGGTTATGATGAGATCTCTTTAACCTCCAGAGCGAAAGTAATCAGAAATCACACCGAACAAATGTTGTCGGCAGATGATTTTGGAGTAAAAGGACACGATCAGTCTGCGATATATGGTGGTGATAGTGTAGAATCCGCAGCGAGAATCTTCACCCAAGTACTAGCGGGACAGGGAAGTGAAGCACAAAACAATGTTGTCTGTGCCAATGCAGCGGTGGCCATAGCTACTGTAAAAGGGCTGAGTCCGATGGAAGGATTTCAACTCGCTAAAGAATCGCTCCTTAGTAAAAAAGCCTTAGCAGCCTTTGAAAACATCCGAGACTTGAGTCTAAATTAAAAAGAAAAACCGTTTTAGGTTATGAATATATTAGAAAAAATATTTGCTGACAAAAAAAAGGAAGTGGCCTTAAAAAAGTCACTAATACCAGTAACGCAGTTAGAGCAAAGCGTATTATTTAATAGGGATTCTCCTTCTTTAAGCGCGCGTTTAAAGGAAAGTAAAACTGGTATCATTGCAGAACACAAAAGACGTTCCCCATCAAAGTCCATTATCAACCATGGACTTAATGTAGACCAAGTCGCCATTGGTTATAAAGAAGCAGGCGCTTGTGGGATGTCAATTCTTACCGATGGAAAATATTTTGGTGGATCATTAGATGATTTGCTCCTTGCAAGAGCCTCGGTAACGATCCCCTTACTTCGGAAAGAATTCATATTTGACCCCTATCAAATCATTGAAGCCAAGGCTTATGGGGCTGATGTGATTTTGCTTATTGCTGCCCTATTGGATCGGCAAGAAATAAAATCGCTGAGTGAAACCGCCAAATCCATTGGATTGGAGGTTTTATTAGAGGTTCACAATGATGAAGAACTTCAAAAATCGATCATGCCCAGTATTGACCTCCTTGGAGTCAATAACAGAAATTTAAAGAACTTCGAGGTCAGTTTGGAGATTAGCAAATCCTTGGCAGCGCGTATTCCAGATGAATTCGTAAAGGTATCAGAGAGCGGCATCAGTAGCACAGAAGCTATAAAAGAACTTCAGCCCTACGGATATAAAGGTTTTTTAATTGGAGAGAATTTTATGAAAACCGATCTTCCAGGAGAAAGTGCTAAAACATTTATATCCCAATTGTTATGAAGCTAAAGGTTTGTGGTATGAAATACCCTGAAAACATTCTAAAGGTAGGAAATCTATCACCAGATTACCTCGGGTTTATTTTTTACGAAAAATCCCCTAGAAATTTCATGGGGCCACTTCCCGAACTTCCAGCGTCCATCAAAAAAATAGGGGTATTTGTAAAGGCCAACATAGACGAAGTTTCAGAGAAAGTAAGCCAATTTAAACTCAATGGAATTCAGCTTCATGGAAGCGAGTCAACAGCCTACATAAAGCAATTAAAATCGAAGTTACAGCAAGAGGCTCAAAGAGGCACCATTGATAAGTCCCCATTTATAATTAAAGTATTTTCCATTAAAGACCATTTTGATTTTTCCACCTTAAAAACATATGAACCCTTGGTCGATTATTTCTTATTTGATACCAAAGGAGCATACGCAGGAGGTAACGGATATACCTTTAATTGGGAACTTTTAAACAATTACCCCTCTGAGAAACCCTTTTTCCTAAGTGGAGGCATTGGTATTGCACAGCTTGAGGCCATAGAAAAAATAGCTTCTTCATTACCGGTTCATGCCATTGATGTCAACAGTCAATTTGAAGAGGAACCAGGGTTAAAAAACAGCACATTAGTCAAAGAGTTTAAAACAAAATTAGAAGAGATTTCCTCCAGATAATGGCAGGTCTCAATTAAAAAGTATAAGTATATGTATCACGTTAATAAGCAAGGATATTACGGAGAATTTGGAGGAGCATACATCCCTGAGATGCTCTACCCTAATGTAGAGAAACTCCGCCAAGAATACCTTAAGATCATGGGAGAGGAATCCTTTATAAAAGAATTCAATCAGCTACTGAAAGATTATGTTGGTAGGCCCTCACCTTTATATTTCGCTAAAGGGCTTTCCAAAAAACACGGTACGAAGGTATATCTAAAAAGGGAGGACCTCAACCATACCGGAGCACACAAAATTAACAACACCATAGGTCAGATTCTTCTAGCAAAACGATTGGGTAAAAATCGTATCATCGCTGAAACAGGCGCTGGTCAGCACGGGGTAGCAACAGCGACAGTTTGCGCCCTTGCAGATATAAAGTGTGTCGTTTATATGGGTGAGATTGACATTGAGCGTCAGGCCCCCAATGTAGCTAGAATGAAAATGTTAGGAGCCGAGGTACGCCCAGCGTTATCAGGCAGTAGAACCCTTAAGGATGCGACTAATGAAGCTATCCGAGATTGGATCAACAATCCAGTGGACACCCATTATATAATCGGATCGGCCATCGGCCCACACCCATACCCGGATATGGTGACCAGATTTCAAAGTGTTATTTCACAGGAGATAAAATGGCAGCTTCAAGAAAAAGAAGGAAGAGATTATCCTGATTATGTGGTGGCTTGTATTGGAGGAGGTAGTAATGCTGCGGGAACATATTACCATTTTCTAGACAATGAAAAGGTCCATATTATTGCCGTAGAAGCAGCTGGTAAAGGAATTCAATCTGGAGAAAGTGCCGCCACCTCCCAGCTTGGAAAAGAAGGTATTATTCACGGTTGTAAAACCCTTTTAATGCAAACCCCAGATGGACAGATCACAGAACCCTATTCCATTTCGGCAGGGTTGGATTACCCTGGAGTTGGCCCTATGCATGCCCATTTATACCGCACTAAAAGAGGAACCTTTTACTCAGCCACCGATGAGCAAGCAATGAGGGCTGGTCTTGAACTATGTAAAACAGAAGGAATTATTCCTGCCATAGAAAGCGCGCACGCTCTAGCGATATTTGAACATACCTCCTTTAAAAAAGACGACATTGTTGTGATCAGCTTATCGGGAAGGGGCGATAAAGATCTAGATACCTATATCCGTTATTTCGATCTTTAACCTTAAATTTTAAAAACGCATTACAATGAATAGAATCAATAAAAAATTACAAGAGTCTGATAAACTTCTCTCGATCTATTTTACCGCTGGGTATCCAGCATTAGAGGATACCGTTCCCATTATCGAACAACTTGAAAAAAGTGGGGTGGATATGCTTGAGATAGGACTACCCTTTTCAGATCCCTTAGCAGATGGCCCAACCATTCAAGAAAGCTCCACAAAAGCTTTAAAAAATGGCATGTCGTCAGAGAAACTCTTCGAGCAGTTAAAGGACATTCGAAAAACCGTTCAAATACCATTGATTATCATGGGGTATTTCAACCCTATACTACAATATGGAGTAGCGAAATTTTGCCAAAAGTGTCAAGAAATTGGCATCGATGGTTTGATTGTTCCTGACCTACCTGTGGATGTTTACCACCAAGCGTATCAAGAGATGTTTGAGAAATACGACCTAATCAATATTTTTCTTATTACACCACAAACCTCCAAAGAGCGAATTGAACTTATAGATACTGTATCAAAAGGGTTCATATACATGGTGAGTTCGGCAAGTGTTACTGGAGCTAAAAATACATTCTCAGACAAGCAAACCGATTACTTTAAAAAGGTAGCATCGATGAATTTACAAGCGCCACAAATCGTAGGTTTTGGAATCAGTAATAAAGAAACCTTCCAGAGTGCTACCCAGTATACCAAAGGAGCTATTATAGGATCAGCCTTTATAAAAACCCTTACAGAGAAAGGCATCTCAGGGATCGATCCCTTTATAAAAAGCATCCTTTGATAAACCGCAATGCATCCTGTTTTCTAAACCAGTAGCTTAAGGCTACCGGATTAAAAGGTAGGACCAGCAGATAAAATGACCTTACAAAACCCTCTATTGACCAGTGCTGTTTCCTTTTCTTATATAGGAAACAGCACTTGTTTTCAATAGCGCAAAATCATCAATGATGATGCCCTGCTTCAGCTTTGTTCATCTGAGCCATCAGGTAATACGCATTATTATAGGCGAACTTTGTTTGGGGTGTAACGGGGCTGAGAAACTCCAACTTTGTCCAAGACCCTGTAGTAAGTCCCGGAACAACTTCCACTGGTTTAAATGACCAATCCTCCCCTTCCCGCTCAGCGGTAAAGACAACATAGTCCTCCCCTTGTTTTGCAACAGCACTCTCTGGCAATGCAATCGACATGGTGCTATCTACAAGAATTCTACCCTGCACATACATTCCAGGGATTAATCCTTCGGGCTTTTGCGTTATTTCTGCATGAACATGAATGGCTTTAGGGTCCTTTTCAAAAGTTTTACCCACCGAAATAATACGAGCTTCAAGCTCCTTCGTTGGGAAAGATTCCACCGTAAATCGTACACTTTGACCCTGTCTTACCTTAGCGGCATCTTTTTCATAAACCAATAAATCGGCATGAACATGATGCGTATTTACAATTTCAAACATCGGATTTTGCGCCTGGACAAACTGAGCTGTCTTAACATTCACCTTGTGCACTGCCCCATCAATTGGAGAGATTACAGGAATACGCTCGGTTATATACCCTTGCTGTATTTTCGTAGGATTTAAATGCAGCAAACGCAGCTGAGACTCCAGCCCTAGCATACTACTTTTGGAGTGACGCAACGCAGATTCCGCTCTTTGATAGGTTTCACCGGAGCCCACCCCAGCTTGGTATAATTTCTCCTGGCGCGCAAACTCTTTTTGTTGTAAATCGTACTGGTGGAAGGCATTTAGATAATCCGTTTGTTTTTGAATTAAACTAGGATGTGAGATATAGGCCAACACTTGGCCCGCTTTGACCTGTTCTCCTTCTATGACAAGGATTTTAGCTACATTAACTCCAAAGACCGAAGTTACCACTGCCTCATTTTGAGGTGGGACCTCTAGCCAGCCGTTGGTGGCAACATATCCCTGCAAATTCCTTTTTTGTAAACTATCAACCTCCATGCCCAATGCTTTAAATTGTTGCGCAGTGAGCATCGTCTCTTGAATAGTTTCAGTGAGGTGCTCAGAGGAATCTGCAGGCGAAGTTTTGGAATTATCACCACAACCTACTAGTGGTAAAATAGCGCAAAGCACCATTAAAAGATTCATTTTTTTATATAACCTATTCATTTTAATTTGTTTTATCAATTGCGAAAAATTCAAGTCTTGCTCGGGCCTCAAGATAATTCTCAAGAGCATCCAAAGCATCCAGTTCCAATTCCACTACTTTATCCAATAGTTGGGTGAATTGCACGTATGCAATGGCGCCTTCATTAAATGCCATAAGAGCAGCCTTTTGTTGCTCCCTAGCCAGTGGTAAGGCATTGCTTTGGTAAAATTTCCAGGACGCTTCCCACTTGAGATAAGTCTCAAGAGCCGCTCGGTAATTGGACTCCAGGGTGGCGCTTTGATAGATGGCTGTTTGCCTTGCTATTTGAGTCTCAATTTGTGCTGCCTTAGCTTGAGCGTAGGATTTACCAGAGAGCAGCGGTATCGATAGCCCAGCTTGAAAGCTGTAGAACCCCCCATTGTCATTTACCTCCTGTTTTCCTCCTTGGATACT
Source organism: Galbibacter sp. (assembly GCF_035306585.1). GTDB lineage: Bacteria > Bacteroidota > Bacteroidia > Flavobacteriales > Flavobacteriaceae > Galbibacter. Next base: position 2,888 of record NZ_DATGNU010000131.1, on the reverse strand, counting down.
TAATTTAGGAAGAAACTCAGAACGAATACTTTTATAATGAGCCTTGGCCACTTCCACCTCTTGCTGATACAGTGCTAATGCAGGGTGATCAAGCGAGTCTGCACCAAATGACTGCAGTGGTGAAAAATTAGTCTCCAGAGATGGACTAACCTGATAGAACTCCTCTTCACCCAACCAGCGATTTAACTTCTCCAAGGCGATGTTATAATCTCCCTGACGCTGTTTTGTTTTAAGATATATTTGAGATACCTGATTTTTGGCCGACAACCATTGCAATCGTGAAATAGCTTCCACCTCATAGCGCAGTGCCACGGCACGTTCAAATTCATGGTATAACGAGTCAAGCCTTTTGTAGGCTTCCAGTTCTTTTTTGGCTACATACGCCTTCACCCATGCTACTTTTACCTCTTGTGCCACTTGAAGGCTAGAAAGTTCATAGGCCTTTTCGGCCAAGGCAATTTGTTCTTTACCTTGGCGAAGTTTAGCGGCTATTCCAAAAATATCGATATCTTGTTGCTGCAACCCTATGGTGGTATACACACCATTGCCATCATTGATTTCCTCTCCACCTGTAAACACCGTAGTGGTTCCCAAATCCCATGCTGATTTTCTCAAAGCTTTCTGCTGTTGAATCTCTAAATTCTTCCCCTTGAGTAACGGAAAATTTTTCAATGCCAATGCAACGGCCTGCTGCTGATCAATTACCTTAAAATCTTTTGAAGTGTTCTTCAGAGCAGCTTGCTTGGAATCCTGAGCCGTCACGGACACACCGACACAAAGCCCTACTACTAACAAGAATACTTTCGACGGTGCTTTTAATGTAACCTTTAAAGATCGTTCTTCAGTCCACTTATAGAGAATCGGAAGAACAAATAATGTTAAAAGCGTGGAGGAGATCATTCCTCCTATAACTACCGTAGCTAATGGTCGCTGTACCTCTGCCCCCGAGGATACCGAAACTGCCATAGGTAAAAAGCCCAAAACATCCGTTAGGGCTGTTAACAATATCGGACGAATACGCCTTTTGACCCCAAGTCGGATACGCTTATGAAGATCCGATACCCCCTGGTTTTTAAGTTCATTCAATCCACTAATTAACACCAGTCCATTTAATACCGCTACTCCGAATAGCACAATAAACCCTACTCCAGCAGATATGCTAAAGGGCATTCCTCTAATCCAAAGGGAGAGCACGCCCCCTATGGCCGCTAAAGGAATCGCCACATAGATCATACTGGTTTGTTTAAAGGAATTAAGCGCAAAATAAATCATCACAAAAATTAGTATAAGCGCAATAGGCACGACAATCTCAAGTTTATAAATAGCGCGCTCAAAGTTTTCAAAAGCACCTCCATATCGGATGTAATAACCAGCAGGCAACTCCAGCTCTGCAGCTAACTTTTTCTTAATATCCTCGACCACTGATTTCACATCGCGATCCCTAATATTGATCCCAACATAGGTTCGTCGATTGGTGTTCTCTCGACTGATCTGCATCGGTCCCCTTTGGTAACTAATATCAGCTACTTCCCGCAATGGAATATGCGTACCAGAGGCCAAAGGAACATATAAATTTTTAAGATCATCAATAGTAGAGCGGTAGGTATCGGCTAGACGAACCACTAATTCAATGCGCCGTTCTCCTTGGAAAACCACACCAGCATGACCACCGGCAAATGCAGCGCTAACTAGCGTGTTAAGATCCTTGATCGATAGACCGTACTGCGCTATTTTGTTTCGTTTATAATTGACCGTTATCTGCGGAAGGCCTGTGGTGGTCTCCACTTTCAAATCCGAGATCCCTTCAACGGTACTGATTAGCCGTCCCATTTCCTGAGCCTTGGAAGCTAAAACATCTAAATCTTCCCCATATAGCTTAACAGCAATGTCCTCACGTACTCCTGAAATTAGTTCATTAAAACGCATCTCAATGGGCTGTGAAAATTCAAAACTCACCCCAGGGAAGACACTCAAGGTTTGTTTCATCTTTTCAATGAGGGCTCCCTTTGTTTTGGCAGAGGTCCACTCGCTCTTTTCTTTTAAGATAATGAAGCTGTCTCCCATATCCATAGGCATGGGGTCTGTTGGAATATCTGACACTCCAAAGCGACTCACTATCTGAATGATCTCTGGGTAGGTATCAAGGAGCAACTTTTCGATCTTAGTCGAGGTTTGGATGCCTTCTTCAAGGGAACTACCCGGTTTAAGTATAATGTGAAAGGCAATATCTCCCTCATCTAATTCAGGGATAAATTCACCTCCCATTCTAGTGAAGATCACTACGCATATTACAAAAAGTGCTACGGAGCCTCCAACTACAATTCTTGCCGACTTTAAAACCGAGGTAAGAAGTTTTTCATACCATTTTTCTAACCAATTAACAGCCCTGTCTCCCCAACTCTTTTTCCCTACTGGACTGGCCTTTAAAAACAAAGAAGAAACTGCTGGAACATAAGTAAGACATAGAATCATCGCTCCAAGCATGGCAAAAATAAAGGTAAGCGCCATAGGCTTGAACATCTTTCCTTCCACGCCTTCCAAGGTCAGAATAGGGAGAAAAACAATCAAAATAATCAGCTGTCCAAAAAAGGCGGCATTCATCATTTTTTTCGATGAAGTACTAGCAATTTCATCTTTCTCTTCGCTGGTTAATTGCTTCCCTTTCACAACACGACCGTGAATCACAAAAACGATGCTTTCCACAATAATTACAGCGCCATCAACAATAATCCCAAAGTCGATGGCACCAAGACTCATTAAATTGGCCCAAACATCAAAGATGTGCATCATCACAAAGGCAAACAACAATGATAGTGGAATTGTGGAGGCTACAATAACCCCGCCCCGCCAGTTTCCAAGGAAAATGACCAATACAAAAATAACGATTA
>NZ_DATGNU010000130.1:0-34052 GCF_035306585.1 Galbibacter sp. | reverse complement strand
AGCGCCTTATCAGTTAACTTTACAGATTTTATGGGCTCAAACCAAGTTTTAAAAGCTTGGGGTTGTATGTTGTCCTTTATGAAGTGTAGACAATTTTCCCATACAGATTCTGCAGTTACGTTCATTATTCAGTTATATTTTTAATAGTTTATTAGGATTGATAGTAATTAGAAACACTGAAATCAACTATCCTATAAAGATTAGACAAATATGTGAACAAATTCTTGAAAAAAAAAATGAAAGCCTATTGATTATGTGCTTTTTTTTTCTAATGATTGTTAACTATTTTATCACACTTTCTTAACAGTTGTAAAATACATTTTTTAATGGAGAAAACAAATAAAATTAACATTAGAGTTAGATATAGCGAAACCGATAAAATGGGTGTTGTGTATCACGGTAATTATGCACAATATTTAGAAATTGCTCGTGTTGAATGGTTGCGTTCACGTGGGATATCTTACAAAGAGCTAGAAAATAGTGGGGTTATGCTGCCAGTGGTTTCATTACAGATAAATTATAAAAAGTCAGCACGTTATGATGACTTATTAACAGTAGAGCTTGAGCTCCTTAGAACACCGAGTGTAAAAATTGAATTTGATTACAAGATTTGGAATGAAGATAATCAAATCCTTGCAGAGGCAAATACTGTTCTCGCTTTTATCGATGCTAATACTTTTAAACCCATTCGATGTCCTGAATATATATTGGAAAATCTATAGGAATTTTAGTCCTCTGTGTTTTCGATTTTCACTTCATATAGATGGGCAAAGGCAGCTTTAATATCTTCGGCTTTTGATTGCCTAATGCCGATGATGATTTCACAAGAAAGATGCATTTTTTGATCAAGTATATTTAGATTTTTTTCTTTAATAACACGCATCACTTCATTGATGTGTTTATATTCGAATTGGAGTTTAAAGTGAATATCGATGGTCTTTTCTACAATAGTAGCTTTCTCAAGTGTCATTTGTGCTGTAGTACGATAGGCATTAATAAGACCACCAACCCCTAATTTTACGCCTCCAAAGTACCGCACAACCACTATAAAGACATCTGTTAGGTCGAAAGATAATATTTGCCCGTGTATTGGTGCTCCAGCTGTGTTAGAGGGTTCTCCGTCATCATTGGCACGATACTGAATTTTGTCTTTGTGGTATCCCAGTTGCCAAGCATAGCAGTGATGGCGTGCACTGGAGTGAAGACTTTTTATTTGTTCTAAACGCTCCTTTGCGTCTTCTTCCGATTGTATAGGAAAAGCATAACCGTAGAATTTGCTACCCTTATCCTTAAAAAGGACTTCCTCAGTTGGTTCTTCTATGGTCTTGTATTGATCGTTCAAATTTGATTTTTTACAAACTTAAGGTAAATGTTAGAATGTGCAATTGGTAATAGGGAGTGAGTTTTACAAATTTGCACTTCAATGAAGTATTGTAAATGGAAAAAAAGCTGATCTCATCTACTAAGCTAATTACTCGCAGAAATGGTAAAGATTTACTGTGTCGTTTGCGATTTGATATTGGGATGTTAATTTGAAGTTTCGCATCACAGGAGCCTTGGTGCCGCTGCCTAAATTTTGGGTGCTCGTAAAAATTCTCGCCTCGTCCCATAACTGACTGTCAATGAAGCTTTGTAAGGTTTTTTTCCCGCCTTCGATAATAACGCTTTGGATTTTAAGCCTGTATAGTTCAGCTATAATTTGTTCCGCAATGTTTAAGGTAAAATCAATAGCCACGAAAGAAGTTTGAACGAATTTCTCACTTGGTAAAGGTTCTTTATCAGAGATAAAGAAAATCGTAGGAGTGGAATCATCCCAAAGATGTAGGTTTTTTGGTGTTCTAAGAGAGCCGTCTAGTACTAAACGAATAGGATTATTCCCTTTCCAATCCCGTGCACTGAGTTGAGGATTATCCGAAACCACTGTTTGAGTACCCACTAAAATCGCATGTTCTTCTGTTCGCCATTTGTGCACTAATTGGCGAGAAATTGTATTTGTTATCCAAAAAGGCATTGGTTCTCCTTTTGTCTCTTCAGGACTTATATAAAAATCTGAGGTTTGTGCCCATTTTAAAATTATATAAGGTCTTTTTTTCTCTTGGACACTAAAAAAACGCATATTTGAGGTTATACATTGTTCTTCCAATGTCCCCAAGATCACATTTACCCCAGCGCTGGTAAGTCTCTGAACACCTTTTCCACAAACCTCTGTGTTAGTGTCCATAGTCCCAATGACAACTGTTGGGATATTATTCTTTATGATTAAATCTGCACATGGCGGGGTTTTACCAAAGTGAGAGCAAGGTTCTAATGTGACATACAGCGTGGCAATTTTAAGGAGTGATTTATCCTTTACATTCTCAATAGCATTGACCTCTGCATGATTTAGACCTGCGGGGCTTGTGAATCCTTCCCCTATTATTTTGTTATTGGCTACAATGACACAACCAACAATAGGATTAGGATAGGTGTTTCCTAGTCCATTTTTAGCAAGCTGAATTGCTCTTTTTATATAGATTTCATGTATATTCATGCCCAAATACTACAGGACAAAAATACTATTAAATAACAGTTGTGACCTAATGATAATTAGACAAATTCAACCCAAAGATGCAGCGACAATGGCGGACATTGTCCGCCAAGTGATTTTAGAGGTTAAAATTCCCACTATAGGAACTGCTTTTGAAGATAAATCACTGGAGGATCTTTATAGTGCTTATCAGGGTAAAGGAGCAGCGTATTTTGTGATTGAACACAATGGTGCGGTTGTCGGAGGAGCTGGAATTGATACTTTGCAAGGTGGAGATGAAAATATTTGTGAGTTGCAAAAAATGTATTTTTTACCGAAGGCTAGGGGGAAAGGGTTCGGTCGAAGACTGATTGAAGTCTGTTTAACTCTTGCTAAGTCCATGGGGTATGCGTACTGTTATATTGAAACCATGCAAACCATGACAGCGGCTCGTAGTTTGTATAAAAAAGCAGGATTTACAGCCTTAGAAAACCCAATAGGAGCTACAGGCCATTGTTCTTGTGAAATTTGGATGATCAAAGCGTTAAATTGAAATTTAAAATAATGAAATTAGCAGAACTTAAGCTGCAGTTTTTTAAAGAGTTGGCGAATTTGTATCCCAAGGAAGAGAGTAGGACTTTTTTTAATTGGATATGCCAGCAGCAACTCGGATTAAAACCATTTGAAATAAGTGTTAAAGGTGAACAAACTCTAAAGGATGAACAATTGCGGTTTTTTGAAAAAGCACTCGCTGATCTTAAATTAGAGAAACCCATTCAGTACATTTTGGGTAAAAGCTATTTTTACTCAATGGAATTTATGGTAAATGAACATACCTTAATTCCTCGGCCTGAAACAGAAGAGCTCGTTTCTATGATTATAGAGGATAACAAGACTCATCCACGACCCTTACGAATCCTAGATATTGGGACAGGTTCTGGGTGTATTCCTATTAGTTTGGCAAAGCACTTAACACATGCAGAGTTATACGCTATTGATATTTCTAAAGACGCTATCAAGTTAGCCAAAGAAAATGCAATGAAAAATCAGGTGGTGGTGAGATTTGGTGAGATCGATATTTTGAAAGCATCCTTACTCTCGAATTTATTTACAAAAGTGGACCAATTTGAAGTGATAGTTTCAAACCCTCCATATGTACGTGAGCTTGAGAAAGCTACAATGAAAAATAATGTTTTAAAATACGAACCTCAGAGTGCATTGTATGTCTCAGATGAGAACCCATTGCTTTTTTATGAACAAATCACTAAGCTTGCCGCTTGTCATTTGAAAACAAATGGAAGACTTTATTTTGAGATCAATCAATACCTAGGAGATCAGACAAAGGATTTAGTTATTAATGCTGGGTTTAAAGAAGTGGAGGTGATCAAGGACACTTTTGGAAATGACCGTATGCTCAGTGCAGTTAGATAACCATATAGCGATTTCAATTCACAGCTTTCAAAGAATTGAATCAGGAACTTGAATTAATTTTTAAAAAATAAACCTGCATCTATTACCTTTGTTTAAAACCTCTAATTAACCGTTTTTATTTATGGATATTCAAAAGGAAATTTCTGCGCTTCGTCAAGAACTCACTAAACATAATTACAATTATTACGTGCTCGATGCGCCTGAAATTACAGATTATGAGTTTGATATGAAGCTCAAAGCCTTGCAGAAATTAGAGGCTGAACATCCTGAATATAACGATCCAAACTCACCAACTATTCGCGTTGGGGGTATGATTACCAAAAATTTCAAGACCATAAAGCACAGCATTCGAATGTACTCTTTGGATAATTCGTATTCTAAGGAGGATCTAGAGGATTGGGAGCGACGGATTGCACGTGTTTTGGGGGATGAAACAGTTGAATTTACCTGTGAATTAAAATATGACGGCGCTTCGATAAGTTTGACCTATAAAAATGGAATCTTGGTTCGTGCCGTTACCAGAGGCGATGGTGTTCAAGGAGATGAGGTGACAAATAATGTTAAGACAATTCGATCAGTACCCTTAAAATTACAAGGCGACTACCCTGATGAATTTGAAATTAGAGGTGAAATTGTCCTGCCCTTAGAAGGTTTTGCTAAAATGAATCAGGAACGTGTAAATGCAGGAGAGGTTCCTTATATGAACCCTCGTAATACTGCTAGTGGAAGTTTAAAACTCCAGGATAGTAGTGAGGTGGCTAAAAGACCTTTAGATTGCTTGTTGTATAGTCTTGCAGGAACTAACTTAGGGGTAGAAAGTCAATTTGAAGGCCTTCAAAAAGCCAAAGAATGGGGGTTCAAAGTTCCACAGCAAGCACGCTTGTGTAAGAATACTGACCAAGTAATGGATTTTATAAATTACTGGGAAGTGCATCGTCATGAATTACCCTATGAGATCGATGGTATAGTAATAAAGGTGAATAGTTTTCATCAACAAGATGAGTTGGGGTATACAGCAAAGGCTCCAAGGTGGGCAATGGCCTATAAATTTAAAGCAGAGCAAGTTTCAACGGTCCTAAAAAGTATTAGTTATCAAGTTGGTCGAACCGGCGCAGTAACCCCGGTGGCAAATCTTGAACCCGTTCTACTTGCTGGGACAACAGTAAAAAGAGCTTCCCTTCATAATGCGGATCAAATTGAGAAACTCGATGTAAGAATAGGGGACTATGTTTATGTTGAAAAGGGAGGCGAAATTATTCCAAAAATTGTAGGTGTAGATCTTAGTAGGAGATCCGAGCATGCAATGCCTGTGGAGTATATCCAAAATTGTCCAGAGTGTGGAACGCCACTAATTCGAAATGCTGGGGAGGCTCAACATTATTGTCCGAACATCTATGGCTGCAATCCGCAAATCACAGGACGAATTCAGCACTTCATTTCCAGAAATGCCATGGATATCGAAGGTTTAGGTGCTGAAACTGTAGCCCTACTAGTTAAACAAGAACTTATATCAAATTATGCGGATTTATACCAATTGACCAAAGAGCAGGTGATTCCCCTTGAACGGATGGCTGAAAAATCAGCCGATAATTTAATTCAAGGAATTGAAAAATCTAAGGAAATTCCTTTTGAACGGGTCTTGTTCGCTTTAGGTATCCGATATGTAGGTCAAACAGTTGCCAAGAAATTGGCTAAGGAATTTAAATCTATAGATGCTTTAGCTCAGGCAACTATCGATACCTTAGTTGGTGTTGATGAAATCGGAGCAAGAATAGCAGAAAGCGTCGTTGAGTTTTTTGATAGTAATTACAATAACCAAATTATAGAACGACTTAAAGGATATGGCGTACAGCTAGAAATCTCAGCTGAACAGTTGGAGGAAAGTAGTGAAATCCTAAAAGGGTTAACCTTTGTAGTTTCTGGAGTGTTTGAAAAAGTTTCTAGAAATGAACTCAAAGAATTAATTGAGAAGAACGGTGGAAAGGTAGGCTCTTCCATATCCTCAAAAACCTCTTATGTGGTGGCAGGTGATAAAATGGGGCCAAGTAAGAAAAATAAAGCGGATGCCCTCGGGGTTAAAATTATCACCGAGGACATGTTTTTAGATATGATCTAAGGCTTGTATCACTAGACATTTATACTAACTCCCTCAGATTGACTGGTATTGTTGTCGAAATAGAAGTCAATTCTGCCTAAGAATAGTCCAAAACACCCCACCTGGTTAATTAAGACATTTCGCCCTTGTCTGTTGGTGTGGATTGCAGGTTTGTCCATAAAAGTATGCGTGTGGCCACCGATTATTAAATCAATATCATCCGTGTTCTCGGCTAGGGTAATATCGGAAACCTTATCCTCTTGGTACTGGTATCCCAAATGCGATAGACATACAATAAGATCACAATTTTGATTTCTTAATTCTTTAGAAATGTCTTGTGCTTTTTCGATAGGGTCAAGATATTTGGTTTCCTTATAAAGCGGTTTATTCACTAGTCCTTTCAATTCAATACCTAAACCGAACACTCCGATTTTAATCCCTGATTTTTCAAATATTGAATAAGGCTTTACATGCCCGTCCATGACGGTATTCTCGAAATTGTAATTTGCATTGAGGATTTGAAAATCAGCATTAGGTAATTGGGCATATAGACCATCTATTCCATTGTCAAAATCATGATTCCCTAGAGTTGCCGCGTCGTATTTCATCATACTCATCAGTTTAAATTCAATCTCACCACCGTAAAAGTTAAAATAAGGGGTGCCTTGAAAGATATCACCAGCATCGAATAAAAGGGTATTAGGATTTTCGTTTCGAACTTGCTCAATTAGATGAGCTCTACGAGCTACACCTCCTTGATTTGGATTTCTCGAATGCGTTTGGGGAAAAGGATCAATATGACTGTGCACATCATTGGTATGCAGTATGGTAATATGCTTTTTAGCCATTGAAGAGCAAGCCGATAGCGATAAACCAGCGGCACTTACAAAAATTGAACTTGCAAGGGTGTGTTGAAGGAAGGATCTTCTTTTCATGGTGAAATTATTTGATTTGAATGAATCGTTGGTCTACTGATGCTTTTAAGGTGTCAGTTTTCATGAAATAATCAATGATTTCATTTCTGAGCAGATATTCAATGTCAGTGGTATTTATGGGGTTTTTAAAAAAGTCCATATGATCCCCACCATTGGCTAAAAAATCGGAAGTCGCTACGAAATAACTTTTAGAAACATCAATAGGTTTTTGAGCAATGCTCGCATGTGCGATTTCTCCACGGTCATTAAGATGTAGTTCTAATTGTTTGCTAATTGGATGTGCTGTTTTTGATTTGGCTAGGTAGGATAGTAACTCTATGACCTTTTCGCCACTGAGCTCAAGAATAAGTACCCTATTTTCAAATGGCATGACCTGATAGGCCGTCCTGCGGCTAACCTCCCCTTGGGAAATAATAGCTCGAATCCCTCCGTGGTTTAAAAGAACAAAATCAATATTATTACCAGTGCGCTTTTCAAATACTGGATTGGATATTTCAAAGGTTAAATCTGCAATAAAGTTCCCGATGGAAGAATTTAATTCTCCGTCTGTTTTCTGCATCGTTTTTGGCGCATATGCCAAAGGAGTGTCTAGAATTTCTTTGATGTGATCTCTATAAGGGGTGATAAAAGTCTTAATGCTGTCAACCTCAGGGATACTATCGACCATCGCGATCTCTTTTCCATGTATTTCTTGAAGTTTAGTATCCTTTTGTTGACAGGAGATACAGAACAGAAAAGTTAAGAATATAACAAAATGTTGTGTTTTTATAAGCATAAGATTCTTTAATTTTACCACGTTAAGACTATAAAGTTTTACCTTTACAAAAATAAAGGAATTGTACATGATTTTTAAAGGTCTTAAAGAAAATTCAATAAAAAAAGCAATTAAGGCATCCAGCTTAAAATCAGAAGGTTATGATGATGGAAGCGGAGCAGTACGTTCATTGGCTATTATTATTAATTACGATACTCTGGTTGATTACAAGCCATTAATGGATATCGCCAAGGCTATTCGCATTAATAACGATAATATTTTTATAGCGGGTTATGTGGAAAAGGTGTATAAAAATGTCAACTATATGATTCCTGTATTTTCTAAAAATTCTTTTGGAATTAATGGAAAGATTAAACAGGATGATTTACAAACGTTTTTAGACCGTCCATATGATATAGCCATAAATTATTATAGCAAACCGAATTTGTATTTAGAGTACGTTTCTACCCTGTGTAAAAGTGATCTTAAAGTAGGGGTCACAGAAGGGAGTGAACATTTAAACAATTTGGTATTGAAGGTTAATGAAAAGGATTATGATCAGTTTTCAAGTGAATTGGTCAAATACCTAAAAATATTAAAAAGATTATGATTATGTCAAAATTTCTTGGGACAGGAGTAGCACTAGTCACACCGTTTAGGTCAGACTTAAGTGTAGATGTACAAGCGCTTAGCGCTATCGTCAATCATGTTATTGATGGCGGTGTTGAGTATTTGGTGGTTTTGGGAACAACAGCAGAGTCTGCTACCCTAAGTAAAGAAGAAAAGCAACTTGTCAAGCAAACTATAATAAAAGCTAATCGTGGTAGATTGCCCTTAGTCCTTGGCATAGGTGGCAATAATACGGCTGAGGTTGCTCGAGAGCTTCGGGCAGAAGACTTGAGTAGCTTTGATGCGGTATTGTCCGTTTCTCCATATTATAATAAACCAACACAGGAAGGGATTTATAGGCATTTTAAGGCAGTTGCTGAAAGTTCTCCACTTCCAGTAATCCTTTATAATGTACCAGGGAGAACTAGTTCAAACATGTTACCAGAAACAGTTATCCGTTTAGCAAACGATTTTGAAAATATCATCGGTATCAAAGAAGCGGCAGGGGATATTGTTCAAGCCATGAAGCTTATAAAAAATAAGCCAAAAGAATTTTTGGTGATCTCAGGTGATGATATGCTTACCCTACCTATGGTATTAGCAGGCGGGTCAGGAGTGATTTCCGTAATAGGTCAAGGTTTACCAAAGGAGTTCTCAGCCATGGTTAGATATGGGCTGCGAGGAGACCTAGATCAAGCCAATCACTTACATTTTCAATTGATGGATATCATTGAACTGATATTCGAACAAGGGAACCCCGCGGGGATAAAGGCTGTGTTTGAATATTTAGAACTTTGTAGTGATGTCGTGAGACTGCCACTTGTGGAGGCTACAGCGGATTTAAAACAGCGTATTGGAAACTATATTAGTGTCTCGCAAATCGTGTGATTTGAAGACTACTAAACAAAACACCCGGCATCGCGTTCGGGTTTTTTTGCCTTTTAGCGTTAAAGATTTGATAAATTATAGTTCAGCCTTCTTTTAATCCGTTTTGCTGCCTTAAATTGGGCATGTAAAAATGTTTTTAATATTTAATATAATTACCTAATTTTGCCGAATGATTAAAAATTGGAGATTTACTTATTTAGCCTTTTTTGCCATTGTACTACTGAGTGGTTGTAGTGAATACCAAAAAGTGCTAAAAGACAGTGATGTCAAGAAGAAATACGATATGGCTGAGAAGCTATATGAAGAAGGTGATTATAAGCGAGCCATAAGAATCTATGAGCAAATCGTTCCACAATATGTTGGGAAGCCCCAAGGAGAGCGTTTGCAATATTTTTATGCCAATGCTTATTATCAATCTGAGGATTATTACTTGGCAGCTTATCAATTTGAAAGATTTACCAAATCATACCCTCGAAGCGACAAGGCAGAAGAAGCTGCTTTTATGGGCGCAAAGAGTCAATTTTTGACATCTCCTAGATATAGCTTAGACCAAGGTGAGACGCAAAAAGCCATTGATAGAATACAGGTCTTTATCAATACCTATTCAGAATCCGAGTTTTTAGCTGAGGCTAATGAGATGATGGAAACCCTAAGAGCGAAATTGGAGAAAAAGTCATTTGAAATTGCAAAACAATATAATAGAATTTCAGATTACAATGCAGCTATAACTTCTTTTGAGATCTTTTTTGAAAATTTCCCAGGATCTATTTATAAGGAAGACGCTTTGTTTTACGACTATTTGGCGCGTTATAATTTAGCAGTCAATAGTGTTTATAATAGGAAAGAGGAGCGAATCGAAAGTGCCAGAGAAGCATATAGTGCTCTTAAGAGTGAATATCCAGAATCTAAATACATCGGAAGGTCCGATAAAATGTATAGCGACTTAGATAAGCACGCTACTGAATTACAAGAATTACTAGAACAATACACAGTAAATAATTAAATCAAAGTTATGAGCGAATTGAGAAACTCTGAAGCACCTATTTCTACCATTACCTATGATAGAAATGAATTGGATGCACCGACAAATAATATTTACGAGGCTATTTCAATAGTTTCTAAACGCGCCAACCAAATCAATGGTGATATCAAGAAGGAATTGATAGAGAAGTTGGAGGAGTTTGCTACCTATACTGATAGCTTGGAGGAGATTTTTGAAAACAAGGAACAAATCGAAGTTTCTAAGTTTTACGAAAGACTTCCAAAACCACATGCGATTGCAATCGAAGAGTGGTTGAACGATAAAATTTATTATAGAAATACAGAAAAAGAGTAGGGCATGTCCATACTTAGCGGCAAAAAAGTTTTACTTGGAATTTCCGGAGGAATAGCCGCATACAAATCGGCTTTTCTGGTGCGTTTACTCATCAAGGCCGGAGCAAGCGTTAAAGTGGTAATGACGGAAAATTCGAAAGAATTCGTTACTCCTTTAACGCTTTCTACGTTATCTAAAAACAGAGTGTATTGGTCATTTACAGATTCCGAGAACAAGGATGCTGTGTGGAATAATCATGTTGATCTAGGGCTTTGGGCGGACCTAATGATTATTGCACCTGCCACGGCAAATACGATGTCAAAAATGGCCTCTGGTACTTCGGATAATTTCTTGCTAGCCACCTATCTTTCGGCAAGGTGTCCTGTGTTTATTGCTCCTGCCATGGATTTGGATATGTATGCACATGCTTCCACGCAAGAAAATATTGGTATTCTTGTAGATAGGGGAAACCATATAATTCCAGCAGAAAGCGGTGAGCTGGCCAGTGGACTCATAGGACAAGGACGGATGGCAGAGCCCGAATCCATCGTCAGTCTTGTAGAAAATTTATTAAAATCTTCCCTCCCTCTTTACGGTAAAAAGATACTTGTTACAGCGGGGCCTACTTATGAGGCTATAGATCCTGTGCGCTTTATAGGTAATCACTCCAGTGGCCGGATGGGATTCGAACTAGCAAGTCATGCTGCTCAATTAGGAGCGGAAGTATTTTTAGTAACCGGACCATGTTCGCTTACATTGGATAACCCACTAGTTAGAGTAGTTCGTGTGCAGAGTGCAGATCAGATGTACAATGCCGTACATCAGGTGTTTAATCAGGTAAATATAGCGATCTTAGCAGCAGCTGTGGCAGATTACAAACCTGCTGAGGTTGCAGATCAAAAAATTAAAAAGAAAACAGCCAACTTACATATTGATCTTGTGCCAACAAGCGATATATTAGCATCCTTAGGTAAGATCAAAACAGACCAATTTTTAGTAGGATTCGCATTGGAAACTCAGAATGAATTGGACAATGCTGTTTCTAAACTTCAACGAAAAAACTTGGATGCAATTGTTTTAAATTCATTAAATGATACGGGTGCTGGTTTTGGTAAATCAACAAATAAGATTACATTTATAGATAAGAATTTAAACCGAATTGCTTTTCCATTAAAATCAAAAGCGGAAGTAGCAATCGATATTTTTAACGAGATACGATCTAGACTTCATGCTTAAACCTTTCCTAACCATCATAATATTTGCCTGCTTTAGCTTTTCTTTTAGTCAGGAGTTAAACTGTAGGGTTATCGTTAACTCTGATCAGGTAAATCAAACCAACAAGCAAATCTTTAGCACCCTGGAGAAGTCCTTGAATGATTATGTGAATAAAACACAATGGACTAGTAGGAACTTTAGTGCCGATCAGCGCATTCAATGTAGTATGATGGTTACCATTAGTCAATACGATAATAGTTCTTTTAGTGGTACTATACAAATTCAATCTAACCGCCCTGTGTTTAATTCTAATTATCAGTCGCCAGTATTTAACTATCAAGACAAGCAGTTTAGTTTTAATTATGTAGAGTTCGCTCCATTGTATTTTAACCCGAATGTTTTTGAGAGCAATCTAACGGCTGTTATATCATATTATGTGTATATCATTCTAGGCATTGATGCTGATACATTTTCAAAAGAAGGAGGGACACCCTATTTTGAACAAGCGCAATCTATTGTAAACTTAAGTCAAAGTAGCGGATTTAGTGGGTGGAAGCAAACCGATGGAAATAGAACGCGTTGGGAGCTTGTCGATAACCTGCTCTCCAATACCTTCAAGGAGTATCGCATGGCTCTTTATAACTACCATCGTCAAGGGATGGATGTATTGGTGTCGGATCCTAAAGGCGCCAAGGAGCAAATACTGAGTTCGATGAGCTTACTTGAAAAACTTAATAATACGCGACCAAATTCCTTCGTACTCCAAGCTTTCTTTGATGCCAAGTCAGAGGAAATTGCAAATATATTCTCGGGCGGTCCTAAGGTGAAAATAGCGGAATTAAAAGAAAACCTCAATAGCATGGCGCCTCTTTATTCTAAAACTTGGAGCCGTATCAAGTATTAATTTCTTAGCCAGCTTTTAAAATATAATTTATCTTTGGGATGCTAAAAACTTAATTTGAAGTGTTAACAAATCTGATCATAAAGAACTACGCCTTAATCGATCATTTAAATGTAGATTTTGATAAGGGGTTGATTTCCATTACAGGTGAAACTGGTGCTGGTAAATCAATCCTTCTAGGTGGATTGTCATTGGTACTGGGAAAGAGGGCCGATTTGAGTAGTATTAAAAACACGGATGAGAAATGTGTTATCGAGGCAAGCTTTGCCATTGGAAATTATCAACTGGAAGAATTTTTTATTCAACAAGATCTCGATTTTGAACAGCAAACTATTATTCGAAGAGAAATCTTGCCAAGTGGTAAGTCCAGAGCATTTGTAAATGACACGCCCGTTACCTTAGATGTACTGTCCGCATTAGGAATTCGACTGATCGATATTCACTCTCAACATCAAACTTTAAAGCTTACTGATAACGATTTTCAGTTTCAAGTAATCGACGCTATTGGCGATGTAAGTAAGCAACTCGATCTCTACAAGGATAAACTTTCGAATTATTTAGCCCTTAAAAAAGAATTAAAATCTCTCATTGAATTTCAGCAACAGGCCGATAAAGACTACGATTACAATTCATTTTTATTAGAAGAGTTAAGATCGGCTAAATTAAAGCAAGGGATGTTGGCTGAATTAGAAGCTACTTTTGAGCAGTTAAACAATGTGGATGAAATAGCCTCTAGAGTAAAACAATCCCTACAGTTATTCTCTGAGGAACAAATGGGGGTGTTGCCTAGCTTAAATGAAATTAAAAGTAATTTTAATCGCCTTGGTAGTTTCGGTAAAATCTATAAAGAGCTATCTGATAGGATTGATTCTGTCTTCATTGAACTCGATGATGTGTTCAATGAAATGCTATCCCTTGAGGAAAACCTAGAGGCTGACCCTGTAGCACTTGAGAAGGTGAATGAAAAACTTCAATTGATCTATAACCTACAAAAGAAACACAATGTTCTTGAGGTTACAGAGCTCATAGAAATTCAAAAGCAGCTCGAGTTACAAGTTTCCAAAACGGAGAACTTGGAAAGTGAGATTAAAGAAATGCAATTAAAGCTCATGACTATGGAAGAGATCCTGGATAAAATAGCCTTAGAATTGCATAACAAAAGAGCAAAAGGGATTCCATCGCTTAAAGAGCATTTAGAAAGTACTTTAGCCTCTCTAGGGATGCCAAATGCACAGTTCGAGATTGAATTAACCCATGGCGAGCATTATCACTCCAATGGTAAAGACAATCTTTCATTTTTGTTCTCTGCCAACAAAGGAGGGCAATTTAATGAACTTAAAAAGGCGGCCTCCGGAGGGGAGTTATCCCGAATTATGCTTGCTATAAAGGCGCTTTTAGCACAGTATAGGCATTTGCCTACCATTATGTTTGATGAGATCGACACAGGCGTCTCTGGAGAAGTATCCAATAAAATGGCTGAAATCATGTATCAAATGAGTAAGACCATGCAAGTGTTCACCATTACGCATCTTCCACAGGTGGCAGCGAAGGGTGATCAACATTACAAAGTCTACAAGGAAGAAGTACAAGGAGTGACGACTTCGCAGATGAAGAAATTAAACCAAGAGCAACGTGTTGTTGAAATTGCAGAAATGCTCGGGGGTAAAGATATCAGCTCTTCAGCAAGAGCGCATGCTAATGAATTGTTGGTCAAGCGAAATTAGCATAACTTTGTGCAATGCAAAAATGCTTTAAGACTCATATTGAAACTAATTTTCCTTTTTTAATCAACAGCCCTATAGCCCTGGCAGTCAGTGGAGGTATTGATAGTATGGTGCTGTTAGATCTATGTGTAAAATCTCATCTTCAATGTAGCGTGCTGCACTGTAATTTTCAATTAAGAGGTTTGCAGAGCAATCAAGATCAGGAGTTTTTAAAAAATCAATGTGAAGGCTATGCAGTGGAGTTCCATACCGTTAACTTCCACACGAAGGCGTATGTGAAAAAGGCCAAAATATCAACTCAGATGGGTGCTAGAGAACTCCGATACAATTGGTTTAGGGAACAAAAAGAGCAACTCGGTTTTGCCTATCTTTTAACGGCGCATCATGCCGATGATAATTTAGAGACTTTTTTGATTAATCTCGGCAGAGCAAGTGGCCTTGAAGGATTGACTGGAATACCACCGATTAATGATTATATAGTAAGGCCTTTATTGCCTTTTTCAAGATCAGAAATTAATCGGTATGCCGAGGAGCAAAACATAGCATGGCGTGAGGATAGCAGTAATGCTCAGACCAAATACATTCGCAATAAATACCGACATGAAATAATCCCTTTAATCAAGCAAATAAAGCCAGATTTCCTGGATAGTTTCACCAAATCTTTGCAGTATTTACATCAGTCCAATAGCATTATAAAGATGGCGGTTGCACAACAGCGTGCCCATTTATTTGTTGAAAAAGATCACGCAATTGAAATCTCGGTGGCTGGGTTAAAGGCGCTTCACCCATTGGAAGCATATTTGTTTGAACTTTTTAAACCATATGGATTTAAAAGTGAAGTGGAGCTACTACAGCTCCTAGATACCCTTTCAGGAAAACAACTTATATCTGACAGCCATCGTTTGATCAGAAATCGGGATCACTTATTGTTAACTGCCCTAAAAGATAGCGATGCAGATCAAATTTTTACCATTCCACAGCATCAAAAAAGTATTCGTTATCCTATACACCTTTTTATTGAGCAGATTGAAGTCAAAGCTCCAGTTTCTAGGAATTCGGTATTGGTTGATAAAGAAAAGTTAAAGTTTCCGCTTATCCTTCGTAAACGACGAAATGGTGATTACTTTTGTCCATTTGGAATGCGTGGGAGAAAAAAGCTCAGTAAGTATTTCAAAGATGAAAAATTTTCTTTAATAGAGAAAGAAAATCAGTGGTTACTCTGCAATGGCGATGATGAGATCATTTGGATTATAGGGCAACGTGCTGATGACCGCTTCAAAATAACGGACAGAACAACAGAAATATTAAAAATAACATCCCTTCATGCGTAATTTAATTGCTGTACTACTACTATTTTTTACCAACTTTATTTTTAGTCAAAATCAGGTTCAATGGAATACGTCGGTTGAAGCTGTTTCAGATTCTACATACACCCTTATAATTGAGGCTGATATCAAAGAGAACTGGCACCTTTATGCGGTGAATCAACCCAAAGATGAAGAACCTATGATCAATCCGACTACTTTTACCTTTCAAGGGGAAGGGGTTGATTTTGAGCTCATTGGTGAGGTAGAAGAAGGCGAGCCAATTACGGAAATGGATAAGATTTTTGAACAGCGATTGTCTTATTTTGCGAACCGTGCTGTTTTCAAGCAACAAATTAAGGTCCTAACTCCAGGGCTCAAGTCCATTATCGGAGATGTCGCTTATCAAGCCTGTGATGATAAGCAGTGTATTTTTGATCAGTATGACTTAGGTTTTTCTCTTGACGGTAATCAGGTGGTTATACATAAGGAAGTGGACGCAAAAAGCTTGGACTTAGCGCAAAGCTTGGAAATTCCTTTAACCAACACCGAACTCTTAGAAGCAAATCAACAGAGTGATAGCGCTTCACCAAGTCATGGTTTATTGAATTTGTTTGTGCTAGGGTTTTTAGGAGGGTTTATAGCGCTGCTTACTCCGTGCGTGTTCCCAATGATTCCTTTAACGGTTTCCTTTTTTACCAAACAGAATAGTAATAAGAGAAAGGGGATATCCAATGCCATTCTATATGGTGTCTTTATTATAGGGATCTATATGGCCCTTAGTGTGCCGTTCCACTTTTTGGATACTATAGCTCCTGAGATCTTAAACAATATTTCGACCAATGTTTGGTTGAATGTGATTTTCTTTGTCATTTTTGTAGTCTTTGCATTTTCCTTCTTTGGGTATTTTGAGTTGACACTTCCGCATTCATGGGGCAACAAAATGGATAGTGCCTCGGGTGCAGGTGGGATTATTGGGATCTTCTTTATGGCCTTAACTTTGGCTATTGTTTCCTTCTCCTGTACTGGACCGATTTTAGGTTCGCTCCTGGCTGGATCCCTCTCGAATGATGGCGGTGCTACTCAATTGACCGTTGGTATGACTGGTTTCGGTCTGGCATTGGCCTTACCATTTGCTTTGTTTGCGCTTTTTCCAAATATGTTAAATTCACTACCGAAGTCTGGTGGGTGGATGACCACTATCAAGGTGATTTTAGGGTTCTTGGAACTAGCTATGGCATTTAAGTTTTTATCCAATGCGGATTTGGTCGAACACTGGGGAATCCTAAAGCGCGAAGTGTTTATCGGAATTTGGATTATCATATTTATACTCTTGGCGTTGTATGTTTTTGGATTGATTCGTTTTCCACACGATGGTCCTCGTAAAAAACTCAGTTTCTATCGCGTAGTTTTCGGACTAGGTGTACTTGGATTTGTGGCCTATTTGATTCCAGGTTTATTTAACACACCTAAATCCAATCTAAAACTACTCAGTGGATTTCCACCACCAGTTTTCTATAGTATCTATGAGAAAGAAAGTGATTGTCCCTTAGGTCTTACGTGTTTTAAAGATTTTGATCAAGGCCTCACCTATGCAAAAGAGAACAATAAACCTATCTTATTGGATTTTACGGGATGGGCCTGTGTGAACTGCCGTAAGATGGAAGAGAATGTTTGGAGTGAACCAGAGATATTCAGCCTACTTAACCAAGAGTATGTATTGATCTCTCTTTATGTGGATGATCGGAAGGCTTTGGATGAGGCTGATCAGTTTAATTTCAAGCTTGCGAATGGTCGGGTGAAAAGCATAAAGACTATTGGAGATAAATGGGCGACCTTTCAGACGATTAACTTTAAAACAGCATCACAGCCCTATTATATACAAATGTCATCTGATTACGAACTTTTAAGTAGTCCCCAAAAGTATACCAATGCAGTCACCTATTACCAGTGGTTACAAGATGGGTTAAAGAATTTTAAAGAGTCCCAGGAAGCTAGAGAATAAAAAAGTGAATGCTCTCTAAATAATATTCATCTCATTAATCACCTCAGTGTGACCAAAATTTAAGTGAATGGGGAGTTTATTGTCTTTGGGTAACACAGCCAAAAAACGATCGAAGTTCGATGTATATACATTTTTTAGTAGTGGCTTGTGGTAACCTAACACTTTAATTATTTCTTCTATAAACTCATTGTGATGCACCAAGTCAGTGCTTCCCAGATGGAATATACCTCCGATTTCTCGATTGATGATATAGTGAAGTTGCTTTGTGAGAATAACAATGTTTGTGACGTTCATGACAAGGTCTGGAAAGACCTCATAGGCCTTATTGATCTCCAGGTGATATTTAAGCTCTTTGATCCTTGGAGAGTGACTTCCAAATACCATCGGCAACCGTGCAATTACATAATTTTTCTCAGGTAGTTGCATGAGAGCCGTCTCAATTTTGATTTTAAATTTTCCATAGGGACTCATTGAAAGCGTTTTATCAAATTCGTAGGATGGAAAATTACTAAAGGCATCAAAGACATTCGCCGATGATAGGAATATCACTTTACTACCGGTGGCTTTGCAATAATCAACCACATCGAGATGGGTGTCGATTTGAGAATCAAAATCACCTCGAAGCGCTGAGATAATGACATCAGGCCTTACCCTTGAGAGGGTTTCTATAAGATCATCTTTTTGCATATCAAAGGGAAAGAAATGCTTATTATTTGCATAGATCTTTCCCGTGTGATAAGTTCCATAGGTGTTAAAGTAAGAACATAACTCTTTGTAAAGTGCTCCTCCAATAAAACCACTAGCTCCTAATATTAAAATCTTTTTCAAATATCTTTCTTTCATTATTATTAAGAGAACTCTATCTGAGCTTATTTATTTTTGTAGAAAGGAAGTTTAACAACCGTTGCTGGGATTTGATTCTTACGTATTTGAATTCCAATGGTACTTCCAGGTTCTGCGTAGGCTATAGGAACATAACCCATACCAATTCCGACTCCCAGGGAGGGAGCCATCGTTCCACTGGTAACTTTTCCAATAACGTTTCCATTATTATCGGTGATCTGGTAATCAGTTCTAGGAATTCCTCTTTCCTCTAATTTGAATCCAATAAGTTTATTGGTAAGTCCTTTTTCCTTTTGTGCTTTAAGAATATCGGATCCCACAAAATCTTTCGTGAATTTGGTAACCCAACCCAATCCAGCTTCAAGTGGGGAGGTGGTCTCATCAATATCGTTTCCATAAAGACAGTACCCCATCTCAAGACGAAGCGTGTCTCTAGCGGCTAATCCGATGGGCTTGATGCCAAATTCCTTTCCAGCTTCAAAAACCTTCTCCCAAAGTTGTCCTACTTCTTCATTTTTACAATACACCTCAAATCCACCACTACCAGTATAACCTGTAGCCGAAATAATGACATGCTCAATTCCTGCGAATGGTCCTACCTCAAAGTGGTAAAATTTAATTGCTGAAAGATCAATCTCGGTAAGAGATTGCATAGCTTCTATGGCTTTTGGCCCTTGGATAGCTAATAACGAGTATTGATCGGAGATATTTCTTAAATCTGCACCAAACTCTTTGTTATATTTCGATATCCATTGCCAATCTTTTTCAATATTTGAAGCGTTTACAACTAGTAAATATTGCTCCTCTTTGATTTGATAGATGATCAAATCATCCACAATGCCGCCCTGCTCATTTGGTAGATAACTGTATTGGGCTTTTCCAACCTCCAGTTTAGAGACATCATTACTACATACCTTTTGTAATAAGTCCAGAGCATTTGGACCAGAGACGAGAAACTCGCCCATATGGCTTACATCAAAAACCCCTACATGGTTCCTTACATTTTCATGTTCAGCAGTAACTCCCTCGTACTGTACTGGCATATTGAAACCGGCAAAAGGCACCATTTTTGCACCCAATTCAATATGGACACTTGTTAAAGCGGTATTGTTCATTTTTAGTATATTTAAAAAAATTGCTAGTTCGTTTACCTTAGTAATACAAAATTATTTAAATATAGTGAGCAGCAAAACAAAGCTGCAATAATTAAAGAAACTTAATAGCTTAGAAATGCAGAAAAACGAAAAAATTAAAATTCTTATCGTTGGTTGTGGAAATATGGGAGCATCTCACGCCAAGGTTTATCACAGATTAAATAATGATTTTGAGATTTGTGGTTTGGTCTCCAGAGGAGAAAGTAAGCATATATTAAACAAAGCGCTCCAAGCGAATTATCCTGTTTTTGACTCTTATGAGAAAGCGTTGGAGCAATCCAATCCTGATGCTGTTTGCATCTCGACCTATCCAGATACCCATTTGGAATATACCTTGGCCGCATTTAATGCAGGTTGCGATGTGTTTTTAGAAAAACCCATTGCTACTACCGCAAAGGGTGCTAAGGAATTGGTAAAGGCGGCAGAAAGGACAGGAAGAAAGCTTGTTATTGGTTATATTCTAAGACAGCATCCTTGCTGGCAAAAGTTCATTGAAGTTGCCCAGGGTCTTGGAAAACCACTGGTGATGCGGATGAATTTAAATCAACAAAGCCATGGGTATATGTGGGATGTTCATAAGAACCTTATGAAAAGCCTGAGCCCTATTGTAGATTGTGGGGTTCATTATATTGATGTGATGTGTCAAATGGTTCGCTCTAAACCTAAACAAGTTTCGGCCATAGGGGCGCGTTTAACAGATGAAATATCCCCTGATAACTACAATTATGGTCAATTGCAAATTATCTTTGAAGATGGCTCTATTGGATGGTATGAAGCTGGATGGGGGCCTATGATAAGTGAAACTGCGCATTTTGTTAAAGATGTTATGGGGCCCAAGGGAAGTGTTTCCATTGTTTCCGCATCGGCAATGGAGCAGGGGACGACGGATGCTGTGGATCGACATACCAAAACAGAAAGCTTAAAAATCCATCACGCTGCATTAGATACTACTAATGAATTTGAGAAAGAAGATCAGTGGATTCATTTCAAGGATGAACCTGACCACTTGGAGTTGTGCATGCGAGAACAGTTATATTTTCTAGATGCAATAAGAAATGACATTGATTTATCAGTGCATTTACAAGATGCCGTTAGTAGTCTAGAAGTGGTATTGGCTTGTGATGAGTCGGTAAAAAGTGGAAAGACCGTATACCTTTAACAACCCATAAAATTATAATAGCAAACGGGAATATCGTTCAAAATATTCCCTTTTGCTATAAGTTTTAAATTCATATTGTTAAGAACATTTATTTTCTTGTGTTCAAATAGTTCTTTAGATCCTCATAAGAGGCTATTGTGATACTCGTTTTTTCTTTGGCAATTACTGATTTAATTTGCGCTGGAATAGGAAGTTCAATTTCCAAGGCCTCTTCAACAGTATCTAAAAACTTCACTGGGTGAGCCGTCTCTAAAAATACCCCAGTAACTCCTGGATTGTTTTCTTGGTATTTCTTAAGTCCTAAGTAACCAACTGCACCATGTGGGTCTGCGATATACCCAGCATTTTTATAGATTTTTTTAAGCGCCTCGATGGTTTGGTCATCTGTATAACTTGCAGAGGAAAACAACGCTGACAAAGCTTTGAAATCATTGTTGAATAAGTTTTGAATTCTCACAAAGTTACTCGGATTTCCAACATCCATGGCGTTTGAAATGGTTTGTTTGGAGGCTTTCGGTTCATATTTCTGGGTCTCCATATAAACCGGTACGGTGTCGTTGATGTTGGTTGCAGCGACAAAATGTTTCACTGGTAGACCAAGTCTATGAGCCATCATACCTGCACATATATTTCCAAAGTTTCCACTTGGAACAGAGAAAACGAGATCCTTATGCTTGCTTTTTAATTTTTTATAGGCAAAGAAAAAGTAAAACATTTGTGGCAGCCATCGAGCCACGTTAATGGAATTGGCCGATGTAAGATTTTGCGCTTGTAGCGCTGGATCTAAAAATGCCGTTTTTACCATATCTTGGCAATCGTCAAAAACTCCGTCCACTTCCAAGGCGACGATGTTTTGTCCTAAGGTAGTTAGCTGTTTTTCTTGGATATCACTCACTTTGCCACTAGGGTATAGGATCACCACATCTACACCTTCAACCCCTAAGAATCCGCTAGCCACTGCACCTCCAGTGTCGCCTGAGGTAGCCACCAAAACAGAAACTTGTTGATCTTTCTTATTTTTATTAAAATACCCTAGACAACGCGCCATAAAACGAGCGCCGACATCTTTAAATGCCATGGTAGGCCCATGAAAAAGTTCCAATGCATAAACATTGTCTTCCACTTTAACAGTAGGGAAATCAAAGCATAGCGTTTCAGCAATAATCTTTTTTAAGTCTTCCTCAGGGATTTCATCATTGACAAATTGTTTAATAACCTCAAAGGCAATTTCTTTATCTGAATAGTGTTCTATGTTTTGGATAAAGGAGGGATCCAAAGGTTTAATTTCATTGGGGAAATAGAGGCCTTTATCTGGGGCAATTCCTTGGATAACGGCTTGTTCAAAGCTGGTGTTTGCGGTAGCTTTTGATTGATTTAAACTGTAATATTTCATTTTCTTTTAAGCGTTTTATTTTCTTAGTTGGAGTTGGTACTCCTTATAGTTCTTTAACACCATCGGTGTTGATGCTGGAGATATGCAGGTCATACTCCACTCCAAAATCTTTATATACATTAGCCATCGCTCTTGCTACCTCCTCAGCTTTGTTCTTTCCTTTAGAAAGTGCAAATATAGAAGGGCCAGAACCAGAAATTCCACTTCCTAAGGCACCTGCATCCTTGACGGCTTGTTTTACCTTGTGAAATCCTGGAATAAGAGGACTTCTCATTGGTTCAATTATTTCATCGTGTAAACAGCGGGATATTAGGTCGTAGTCCTCGGTGTATAAAGCACTGACTAGACCAGCCAAGTTACCCCATTGAACGATGGCTTTTTTAAGCGGAATAGACTGTTTTAGAACCGAACGAGCATCTGCTGTTTTAACTTCTATTTGTGGATGTATCACCGTGGCATACAACTCCCTGGGGGTATTTAATTTTAAAACCTCCAAAGGCTCATATCCCTTTACAAGAGTAAAACCCCCAAATATGGCAGGAGCCACGTTATCGGCATGTGCAGTTCCACTGGCTAGAGCCTCGCCTTGAATAGCAAATTCCACCAACTGTGTTTTATTAAAGGGTTGTCCAAGGATTTTATTTATTCCATAAACCGCTCCAGCTGCACTGGCAGCACTACTACCTATACCACTTCCTGGTTTGATTTTTTTTGAGATTTCGATTTCAAAACCAAAATCAATTTCCAAACCTTTCAGCATGGCTAAAGCACTCACCCCAGCTACATTTTTTTCAGCCTCTAAGGGGAGCTGTTGTCCTGTGACTTTTGTAATTCGTACCCCAGGTGTACTGACCTTGCGAACAAGCATTTGATCTCCAGTGCTTTCTAAACACAGTCCTAGTACGTCAAATCCACAAGATACATTAGCTATGGTGGCAGGACAGAATAATTTTACTTCATTCATTTTGATTGCAATTCAGCTATTAAAAGTTTCCTATTCGAATGATGTCTGCAAAAATACCAGATGCTGTTACTTCTGCCCCTGCACCAGCTCCTTTAATTAATAAAGGTTGCTCGTTGTATCGCTGGGTAAAAAATAGCACGATATTATCCTTTCCTTCAAGATTGTAAAATGGGTGATCTTTCGGGATTTCTTGTAGCCCTACTTTCGCCTTACCATTTTCGAATTGAGCGACGTATTTTAAACGGCAATTCTTCGCTGCAGCTTGACTATAGATCTTATCGAAATGTGCTTTATGATCCACTAGTGATTTATAAAAGTCCTCTACATTGGTGGTCTTTAAACTTTCCTCTGGTAAGAACGCATCATTTTCAATTTGTTCAATATCCAGTTCATTTCCACTTTCTCGAGCTAGGATTAAAATCTTTCGCATCACATCGATCCCGCTAAGGTCAATTTTTGGATCAGGTTCTGTATACCCTTCATCCTGCGCTTGTCTAACCACTTGATCAAATGGTGTTTCGAGGTTAAAGTTGTTAAACACGAAGTTTAAACTACCTGAGAGAACAGCTTGGATCTTGGTGATTTTATCCCCAGAGGCAATCAGGTGTTTTAAAGTATCTATAATAGGAAGACCTGCGCCCACATTTGTTTCAAAAAGAAATGGTGCATTGTAGCGTCTGGAAAGATCCTTTAACTGATGGTATTTCTGGTAAGGAGAAGACGCAGCGATCTTATTACAAGTTACCACAGAGATGCTGTCACTTAGATATTTATCATAGGTTTGTGCAACCTTATCATTGGCTGTGTTGTCAACAAAAATACTGTTGCGTAAATTGAGCTCTTTAACTCTTTGATAGAACGAATCCAATCCAGTTGTTTCTCCCTGTTCCAATAACGATTTCCAATTAGTTAAATCAAGTCCGCTATGGTCAAATACCATTTTTTTAGAGTTGGAAATTCCAACAACACGAATGTTTAATTTTAATTGTTTTTTGAGGTATTTTCTTTGTGTATGAATTTGATCTAAAAACTTTTCGCCAACATTTCCCACCCCCATAACAAAGAGATTGAGTTGTTTGATATGATCTTCAAAAAATTGCTCATGTAAGGTGTTTAAAGCCTTTTTAACATCCTCTTTGTTGATAACTGCTGAGATATTTCTTTCAGAAGCACCTTGCGCAATTGCTCTGATGTTAACGTTATTTTTTCCAAGGGAGCTGAACATACGACCACTGAGCCCTTGATGGCTTTTCATATGATCCCCCACTAGTGCGATGATCGCAAGATCATCTTCTACAATTACTGGATTGATTTTTTTAAGGCTGATTTCGTATTCAAACGCAGCATCCAGAGCCTCTTTAGCCTTCGATGCATCCTGAGAAGAAACCCCAATACAAATAGAATGCTCCGAGGAGGCTTGTGTAATAAAGACCACACTTACTTCGGCATGGGAGAGTACTTCAAAAAATCGTTTAGAAATTCCTGGAATACCGACCATCCCAGAACCCTCCAAAGAAAGCAATGAAATGTTTTCGATATGGCTTATTCCCCGTACTGCACCGGGCTTGTCTTCAGTCTTTGAAGAAATCAGTGTGCCGGCATCTTGTGGTGCGAAGGTATTTTTTATATGGATAGGTATCTTTTTAAATAGCGCTGGTTGAATCGTTGGTGGATACAAGACTTTTGCTCCAAAATGGGAAAGCTCCATGGCCTCTTGATAGGAGATACTAGGAATGGTAAAGGCTTGCTTAACGATCTTTGGATTAGCGGTAAACATTCCACTGACATCGGTCCAGATTTCTAATTTTTTAGCGCCAGAGGCTGCCGCATATATTGCTGCTGTATAATCCGAACCTCCACGACCCAGTGTGGTTGAATTTCCATCTATGGAGGAAGCGATAAAGCCAGGGGTTACAATCACACTATAACTAACGGTTCCAAAATAATTTTCACAAAGCGTGTTGGTAGCCTTAAAGTCAACATGAGATTTTCCAAAACAGGTATCCGTTTTTATCAGTTGACGACTATCCTTATGAACGCTGTCGATGTTTTCGTTTATAAAATATTCACTGATGATGTAAGAGGAGAGCAGTTCACCATACCCTACAATTTTATCGAGCAATTTTGGGGTGCTTTCCCCAATGAGATAAGCACCTTCTAGAAGCGCTTCTAATACATTCAACTCACGTTTTACAGTGCTTATCACTGCACTTTGCTTGCTTATATCAATGAGAGATTCAATGGCACCTAGATGGCGTTCTTCGATTTGAAGTAGAGTTTCTTTGTACTCTTCATCCTGTGCTGCTGCGAGTAATGATGCCTTTACCAGCAGGTCAGTTACCCCTCCGAAGGCTGACACAACAACGACCACTTTTTGGCCCTGTGAAGCTTTAGATACAATTTCTTTAACTTTTCTTATACGATCTGGACTAGCGACCGATGAGCCGCCAAATTTTAATACTTTCATAAAAATATAGATTACAAATAAGTAATTGGTGTTGTTTTTGTTTAAATGTCAAACAAAATAGACGATGGACGATATGAAATAAATTATACCCCAAAAGGGGTAATAATGGTGATAGTACGAATAATAATAGCAGTACATGTATTCCTAGTAGGGAATATAGAAGTAGTTCCATGTATGCTTGTCAAATTTTTCACTGGTGTTTATTCGTATTGGTTTTCAAATGTAGTACATTTATGCAAGTAATAAAACCTAATTTATATTATTTAATATTTGATAATTTAAACAATGTTTTTTTAACAAATGAAGATATTTTCTTTAAATCAGATTAGGCAGGCTGATGAATTTACAATAGAACGTCAAAATATTTCTAGTGAACAACTTATGGAAAGAGCCGGTAAGAAGGCTTTTGATTGGATACAATCGCAATTGGGAGATTCAAAAGTTGGAATTCATATATTTTGTGGTGTTGGCAATAATGGAGGAGATGGGCTTGTTATTGCACGATATTTGGTGCAATCTGGTTATAATGTAACCATACATGTGGTTAATTTCAGTGATCAACGCTCTGAAGATTTTCTAACGAATTTCGATCGAATTAAAGAGATTGATATATGGCCGCATTTACTTAGCGAGAACTCAGAATTACCTGAAATTTCGGGAAGGGATATTGTTATTGATGCTATTTTTGGTATTGGATTTAATCGTCCAAGTTCTCACTGGGTGGCTACCCTTATTACCCATATTAATCAAAGTAAAGCTTTTGTGCTTTCCATTGATATTCCTTCTGGGGTTTTTATGGAGAAGGCGACCAAAAAGGGAGCAGCTATATATGCGGATTACACTTTAAGTTTCCAGTTCCCTAAAATAATATTCTTTCTTCCCAGTACTGGTGGGTATACTAAATATTGGCAGGTGCTTGATATTGGGCTTGATCCTGAATTTATTCAAAAGCAAAAGCCATTAGGGGAGTATATTGGTAAATTTCAAGCATTACAAAGGTATCGTCCTAGAGATAAATACAGTCATAAAGGAACCTTTGGACATGCCTTAATGATTGGTGGTAGTTATGGTAAGATAGGCGCAATCCTCATGAGCAGTGAAGCTACTTTACATGCAGGAGCGGGGCTAGTGAGCGTGTTTACTCCAAAATGCGGCTATCAGGTTATTCAGAGTTCACTTCCAGAGGCTATGGTTATTACCGATAGTCATCAAGAGCATATACAACATATTCATTATATAGTGGATCCAACGGTCATAGGGATAGGGCCAGGAATGGGAATGCATCCTAATACTGTCGCAGCCTTCACCTCCTTCTTAAAACAAAATGATAAACCTTTGGTCATTGATGCAGATGGCCTGAATATACTAGCCGAAAACCCAGAGTTGTTAGAATACATAAAAGGGAATGCTATTTTGACACCTCACCCGAAAGAACTAGAGCGTCTGATAGGATCCTGGTCAGATGATTTTGAGAAGCTGGATAAAATGAAGGCGTTTTCTAATAAATACCAGCTCATAATTTTGGTTAAAGGAGCGCATACCATAACCGTTTTCCAGGACCAAATGTATGTGAACGCTACGGGGAATCCAGGTATGGCAACCGCTGGTAGTGGTGATGTACTCACGGGTCTGATAAGTGGTTTAGTGGCTCAAGGATATCCACTATTGGATGCTACCGTGTTAGGGGTGTATATTCATGGTTCTGCAGGAGACTTAGCCGTTGAAAGATCAGGTGTTGAAGCATTAACTGCTACGGATATTATCGATTTTACGGGAGATGCCTTTTTGGAGCTTATTCGCGTAAATGAACCCAAGGCGTCATCGACAAATCAAAACCAATAATAATTTCTCAACCAATTTTGAGTTTTAGATGGCTTCAAAAAAAATGATATTGGAAACTAAAGTGTAATTACAGACTTTTGCACTAACAACGAACAACCCATGGAAGAATTTCATTATATAAGTTCCACCGTTTTAGATATTGAAACGATTTGGAACCTGATTCAACATAAAACCAAGCTAAGACTCTCTGATGAGGCGAAAGTGAACATAGAGAAATGCCGAAAATATTTAGATCAGAAATTAGCTTCAGATAAAACTCCTGTTTATGGGATTAATACAGGCTTTGGTTCTTTGTGTAATGTGAGGATCGCCGGAAACCATCTCAATGAATTACAACGAAATTTAGTACGTTCCCATGCTTGTGGAACTGGTGAATTGGTGGAGGTAGAAATCGTAAAGCTCATGTTACTTCTGAAGATACAATCCTTGAGTTATGGCCATAGTGGGGTACAGCTAGAAACGGTTCTTAGGCTGATAGAGTTCTATAATAATGATATTATTCCAGTGGTATATACCCAGGGTTCTTTGGGGGCATCAGGAGATTTAGCGCCCCTTGCGCATTTGTCATTGCCGTTGATTGGGGAAGGGGAAGTGTATTATAAAGGAACGATCACAAAGGTGGAAGCTATTATGGATAAAATGAATTGGAAGGTAGTTGAACTAACAGCTAAGGAGGGTTTGGCTTTGCTCAATGGAACCCAATTTATGAGCGCATATGGTATTTGGTGTGTCATAAGTGCTTATAGGCTCTCTTATGCGGCGGATCTTATTGGTACAATGTCACTCGAGGCTTTTGATGGTTTAACGGAGCCATTCCACCGACTAATACATCTAGTGCGACCTCATAGAGGACAGATCAAAACCGCCGATAGAATTCGCCAATTTTTAGAAGGTAGCCAAATTGCAGAAGCGCCAAAGACTCAAGTACAGGATCCATATTCCTTTAGATGTATACCTCAGGTTCATGGGGCATCGAAAGATGTGCTAGCTCATGTTAGAAAAGTATTTAAAACTGAAATCAATTCAGTGACGGATAATCCTAATATTTTTATCGAGGAGGATTTGATTCTTTCAGGTGGGAATTTTCACGGTCAACCCCTAGCTATCGCCCTAGATTATCTAAGTATTGCTTTGTCAGAGTGGGGGAGTATTTCTGAACGCAGAACCTTTCAATTAATCTCGGGTCAACGCGGTTTATCACCATTTTTAATTAATGATCCTGGGTTAAATTCTGGGTTGATGATTCCTCAATATACAGCAGCGAGTATTGCAAGCCAGAATAAACAATTAGCAAGTCCGGCGAGTGTAGATTCAATTGTCTCTTCCAACGGACAAGAGGACCATGTTAGCATGGGTGCAAATTCTGCTACTAAATGCCTTAAGTTAGTTGATAATTTAAAGACTATTTTAGCTATTGAGCTTCTGAATGCCACGCAGGCATTAACCTATAGAAGGCCGCTTAAGTCCTCGCAAATAATAGAAGAACTCTACTCTAATTTTCGCAAGCGTGTTTCGTTTGTGGCCAACGATCGAGTATTTCATGATGACATTAAAAATTCGATTGAATTTATAGATGAAATTCCAGTGTCCCCTGATTATTTTAAAGATTGATCGGGTTAATTAATATGGTTAGGTGATACAATACTTTGAATCCACTCGCCAGCAGTTTCTACGTTTCGAAATAATTTCATTTTATTACCGTAGAAGTATTTTTCAATTTTAAAATTGTGTTTAAACAGCTCATTTTCAGAGACTATTGCAATACCTTTAAGCGTTGGAAGTTCTTTTAAATATTTGTACACCGAAGGATCCAGTGCATAAGAGTTTTTTCTCAGGGAAATATATCCAAAATTCCTTTTGCTAAAGTGAATTTCTGCAATATTTATCAAAGCCGATATATGTTCGAGGTTAAAATCAATTCCATCATTAACGATACCTACGATAAGATTAGAATATACTTCGATATTCCCAAAATCAAGTTCATAGATCTTGACTAAATTATACTTTGAAGATATTGCATTCATAACCACAAAATTACTCCTAATTTTCATCAGGGTAATAAAGTGTTTGTTGATATTAGACGAATTACAATTTTTATCTGTTAAATTGTGCTTTAGTCCTCGAAATTCACTTATTTATTTCCCTTCCAATGTAGTTTTTTCTCAATTGATTTTATCATGGATGCTGCAATATCAATTTCCGTTGCAGTTTCAATACCTTCTAATCCCGGAGAAGAATTGACCTCGAGTAGTAAAGGTCCTTTTGAAGAACGAATAATATCCACCCCCGCCACATCAAGGCCCATGGCTTTGGTAGCTTTAATAGCAAGCTTCTTCTCCGCAGCTGTGACCTTGATCACTGAAGCGGTTCCACCCAAGTGAATATTGGCTCTAAATTCCCCAGGGGGTGCTTCGCGTTGCATGGCAGCTACCACCTTTCCATCAATGACAAAACATCGTATATCTTTTCCGTTTGCTTCCTTAATAAACTCTTGTACTAAGATATAGGCATTTAAACTCTTAAAGGCATTAATAACACTTTCTGCGGCTTTTTTAGTCTCGGCTAGAACCACGCCTTTGCCTTGTGTGCCCTCTAGTAGTTTGATAATCAGCGGAGAACCGCCAACCATCTTTATCAAATCATTCGTGTCTAGAGGAGAGTTGGCAAACCCTGTAGTTGGTATGCTGACCCCATTTTTTAAGAGTAATTGAAGAGAGAAGAGTTTATCTCTTGATTGACGTATGGATTCTGCTTTATTTAAAACTGCTACACCTATGGATTCAAAATGCCTTGCTAGGGAACAACCGTAATAGGTCATACTTGGTCGTATTCTTGGAATAACGGCGTCTAGATCGTTTAGGATTTTACCTCCGCGATAATGAATCTCTGGGGTATCCGCATCGAGCTTCATATAGCACTGACGGATATTAAGGAATTCAATTTCATGCCCCATACGTTCGGCAGCCTCGATAATTCTACGATTGCTATAGAGATTGGGATTGCTCGCTAATAATCCAATCTTTAAACCACCTTTATTGCTGATCGTATTTTTATAGCGTTTCCCGAGTTCTTCCTCACTTAAATCCCCCAATATAAAACTAGCTTCTGGATCTACTATAAGGCGTCCGATCATGGCTTCTCTTCCAAGTAACATGCGGTAACCCATACTATCTCGATTGGTCAGTGATAGTTCTATGTCCCAGGAATCTCCATTAATATGTAAATTGGTTCGAATGATATAGCGATTTTCACGATTACCAGTGGAGCTTTTTACGACTCTTTTATCCAGTACCAGTGCTTCGCAATGGATCACCTTTTTACCATTGTTTTGGATAGGGTATACGTCAAAAGTAACCCAAGTATCATTGTTTCGTTGAAAAGGTTGAATGTTTACGGCGTGCAATGCTGATGTTTTTGCCCCACTGTCCACACGAACCTTTATTGTTGGAATGTCAAGTTCTGGTAAAGAAACCCATTCCTGGCTACCTATAATTGTTTTGTTTTCCATGTAAATTATTTCTCTGACGTATCCTCTAAGTTAAGAAGAATTTTATGGGCGATAAAATTATAAAAAAAACGTGTGATAGTGACATCACACGTTTTTATTTCCCTGAACAGGTCTATGGTTTTATGACTCTGTAGACTTCTCTACCTTGGAGATCTTAATAGTCAGTGCATCTTTCTCTTGATTTAAGTCCATCTCAATACGATCGCCTTCGGCAATTTTTGAAGTGATAATTTCTTCAGCCAAAGCATCTTCGATGTATTTTTGGATCGCACGTTTTAAAGGTCGAGCACCGTATTGTCTATCGAATCCTTTATCTGCAATGTAATCTTTGGCCTTTTTGGATAATGATAAATAATATCCTAAACCTTCGATTCGCTGATATAATTTCTCCAATTCGATATCGATAATCTTGTGGATATCTTCTTTTTCTAGTGGATTAAAGACAACTACATCGTCAATTCTGTTTAAGAATTCTGGAGCAAAGGCTTTTTTCAAAGCATTTTCAATTACACTTTTTGAATGTTCATCAGCCTGTGCCTGTTTGGCTGAGGTTCCGAATCCAACACCTTGTCCAAAATCTTTCAGTTGACGCGCCCCGATATTGGAAGTCATTATGATGATCGTATTTCTAAAATCGATCTTTCTTCCTAAACTATCGGTGATATACCCATCGTCCAATACCTGTAAGAGCATGTTGAAAACATCTGGATGTGCTTTTTCAACCTCGTCTAAAAGAATCACTGCATAAGGTTTCCTTCTTATTTTTTCCGTAAGCTGTCCACCTTCTTCATATCCGACATATCCTGGAGGTGCTCCGATGAGTCGAGATACCGCGAATTTCTCCATGTATTCACTCATATCGATTCTAACAAGAGCATCTTCCGAATCAAAAAGTTGTTTGGCTAAAACTTTGGCAAGTTGCGTCTTACCAACACCAGTTTGTCCTAAGAATATGAAGGATCCAATGGGTTTATCAGGATCTTTAAGTCCAGCTCTATTTCTTTGAATAGCTTTAACTACTTTCGCTACAGCATTGTCTTGTCCGATGACTTTTCCTTTTATGAGCTCTGGCATTTGAGCTAGTTTTGAGCTCTCTGCCTGGGCAATCCTAGTAACAGGCACACCACTCATCATAGAAACCACATCGGCTACATTTTCATCTGATACGATTTCACGGTGCAACTTACTGTCTTCCTCCCACTTTTCTTGGGCCTGAATAAGTTCCCTTTCAATTCTTTTCTCGTCATCTCTTAACTTGGCTGCCTCTTCGTATTTCTGTTTTTTAACCACAGAATTTTTAAGTTCCTTCACGCGTTCCAATTCCTTTTCAAGATCCAAAATTTGTTTTGGAACTTCCATATTGGTGATATGCACGCGAGACCCAGCTTCATCCAAAGCATCAATAGCCTTGTCTGGTAAAAAACGATCTGTCAAGTATCGATTGGTTAACTTCACACAAGCCTCTATTGCCTCATCGGTATAGTTTACATTGTGATGTTCTTCGTATTTATCCTTGATATTGTGAAGGATCTCAATAGTTTCCTCGACCGAAGTAGGCTCTACAATAACTTTTTGAAAACGACGCTCTAGAGCGCCATCTTTTTCGATGTACTGCCTGTATTCATCAAGGGTTGTTGCTCCAATACATTGGATCTCTCCACGAGCCAATGCTGGTTTAAACATATTAGAGGCGTCTAAACTACCTGTAGCACCTCCAGCACCAACAATGGTGTGAATTTCATCGATGAACAGAATGATGTCATCATTCTTTTCGAGTTCATTCATCACAGCTTTCATGCGCTCTTCAAATTGTCCTCTATACTTTGTTCCAGCTACCAGTGAGGCCAAGTCCAAGGTGACCACTCTTTTGTTGTACAAAATTCGCGATACCTTCTTTTTGACAATACGAAGTGCCAACCCTTCTGCGATGGCACTTTTACCAACGCCAGGCTCTCCAATTAGCAAGGGATTGTTTTTCTTGCGCCTACTGAGAATTTGAGAAACACGTTCTATTTCTTTTTCCCGTCCTACCACGGGATCGAGTTTATCCTCTTCAGCAAGCAGTGTAAGATCACGTCCAAAATTATCCAAAACAGGTGTTTTAGATTTTTTATTAGTTTTCGGACTGTTCGAAGGGCTTGATCCAAAGGGGTTATTTCCTTCCTCTGCAGAACCAGTTTCATCTGAGAACGAATCAGCTGTAGGAGGATCTAGAAAATCATCTTCACTTGTTATCATGAGCTTAAATTGTTCTTTAACATTATCGTAATCAATTTTAAGCTTGTTTAGCAACTTTGTCGTTGGGTCATTTTCATTACGCAAAATACAAAGCAGTAAATGAGCAGTATTTATCGAAGGGCTCTGAAATAGTTTAGCCTCTAAGAATGTGGTCTTTAAGGCACGTTCGGCCTGTCTAGTTAAATGCAAGTTACGTTTGTCATTAGCGCTTACTCCAACGGAAAGGTTGGAGGGGCTTAGAATTTCTACCTTTCTTCTTAAATGATCTAGGTCTATACTTAAGGCACTTAATATATCGATCGCTTTTCCGTTTCCATCACGCAAAAGTCCGAGCATAAGGTGTTCTGTACCTATAAAGTCATGCCCTAACCGAAGGGCTTCCTCTTTGCTATAGGCTATAACGTCTTTTACTCTTGGGGAAAAATTGTCATCCATACTTCTTTCTTTCTACGGTTAAAAATACTAAATCAACTTATAGTAGGCAAAAACCATACCTTAAAATGTTGTTATTTCACGTAGTTTTAGCTAATAGACAAAAAAAACCGTTTAAATCAAAAAAATACATATGCTAATTATTAACCATTTTGCCTTAATAATGTGTTGATAAAATCATGAAAAAACATCGGCAACCCTCGCGAAAGCATCAATAAAATACGTATATTGGCACGATTTATAATTAAACAGAAAATAATATAATAAATATGGCGGAAGGAGAAAAGCTGATCCCTATTAATATAGAGGATGAGATGAAATCGGCGTATATCGATTACTCGATGTCAGTCATTGTGTCACGTGCTTTACC
>NZ_DATGNU010000129.1:0-76739 GCF_035306585.1 Galbibacter sp. | reverse complement strand
TTGAAGATTGGATGAATCGATAATATGATGCAAAACCAATAACAGGCGCTAGTTTTAGTCTCTTGTTATTGGTTTTTGTTATCAGAATTAAGTACTTGAGAACTACGCGCAATGACCATAAATTTTAAAGGAACAACAGTGTATTACCAAGATGAAGGTCAAGGTTCGACTGTTGTGCTATTGCACGGGTTTTTAGAGAATTCTTCAGTATGGGATTCTGTTAAAGCATCTTTAGTGAAGCGTTACCGAGTAATCAGTATTGATTTACTCGGACATGGTAAATCTGGCTGTATAGGCTATGTGCATACTATGGAACAGATGGCGGAGGCAGTAAAAACTGTTCTCCAATGGTTAAAACTCAGACGTGTTTCGTTTATAGGGCATTCCATGGGAGGTTACGTTGCTCTTGCATATGCGGAGGCATATCCTGATGAGGTAAAAGGATTGGTGCTCGCAAATTCTACAGCTAGAGCAGATTCCCAAGAGCGAAAAGATAGCCGCGACCGTGCCATTGAATTGGTAAAAAAAGATCATAAGACTTTTGTTCGAATGGGGATATCGAATCTTTTTAGGCCTAAAAACAGAAGTATTTTCGCTGAGGAAATAAAAGTCTTGAAAAAAGAGGCTTTAAAAACTCCTTTGCAAGGAATTGTTGCTGCATTGGAGGGAATGAAAATTAGAGATGACAGAGAAATATTGCTTCACTTTACTCCCTTTGCTAAAATGATGATTATAGGAAGGAAAGATCCTGTGCTTAAGTATGATGACCTCATTGATCAAGTCCGGAATACCTCAGTGGATTTTGTTGAATTTGCTGATGGGCATATGAGTTTCATAGAGAATAAAGTGGAGTTTATCGATGAAATCAATATTTTTTTAAAAAATACTTGATTGGTTTACAGATTATTATATATTTGTTTTACCCAAAATTCTTATTATTATGAAATCCTCAAAATCTACATTCAAAAGAGCCCTTTGCGCTGTGTTCGGTCATCGCTATGTGGTATCGAAAAAAATCACTTCTCATGTTGCGGAATACACTTGTAAAAATTGCAAGTGCGAATTGACCACTACAGAATCAGGTACGTTGGATGTTTTGACTCCAGAATTAAAGGAAATCAATGAGTCCTTGGCTAAATTTTATCGTAAAAGACACCAAGTTCAGTCGGTCGCTTAGATTTCCTCCGTTACAAGATTTTATACCGCCCGCCATTGAAATTATTCATTAGGCCTTGGCGTTTTTATGCCTTGTCAAATGAATTCCAACCCCTAGCTTGTAATGGTATCTTAGTATTTGCTCTAGTGATTAGGTGCATGCCTTCGGATTCTTGTGTCATATGGCCAATGATGGTAAGGCTTGGATTCGCTTTGATTTTAGGGTAATCTTCTTGAGAAATCGTAAAAAGTAATTCATAATCCTCTCCACCACTAAGGGCTACAGTCGTACTACTAATATTGAATTCCTCACAGGTGGAAATGGTCTGTGGATCCAATGGGATTTTATCTTCGTATAAATTACAACCGACCTTGGATTGTTTGCAGATATGGATGATCTCAGAGGACAATCCATCGCTAACATCAATCATGGCGGTAGGTTTTACACCAAGTTCTTTTAATAGCTTAGGGATATCCTTTCTTGCCTCTGGCTTTAACTGACGTTCTATAATGTAGCTGTATTGATCCAAATCTGGTTGATTCTGTGGGTTTACTTGGAAGACTTGTTTTTCACGTTCAAGAACCTGAAGTCCTAGATAGGCCCCACCAAC
The DNA here is from genome assembly GCF_035306585.1 of Galbibacter sp. GTDB lineage: Bacteria > Bacteroidota > Bacteroidia > Flavobacteriales > Flavobacteriaceae > Galbibacter. Next base: position 74,973 of record NZ_DATGNU010000129.1, on the reverse strand, counting down.
ATCTCCAGTGACTACTAACAAATCATTGGGTTGTGCGCCGCTTCTGTAAACCACATCTTCTGGGTTGATTTCACCTATGGCAGTTACCGAAATCAACAAACCTTTATTAGATGAAGTTGTATCTCCTCCGATTAAATCGACCTTATAGAGATCACAAGCGAATTTAATCCCTTCGTATAGTTCCTCAACAGCCTCTAGTGGAAAGCGATTAGAGAGCGCTATGGAAACCGTTACTTGTGTAGCCTTCGCATTCATGGCATACACATCGGAGAGGTTGACAATGATAGATTTGTATCCCAAATGCTTTAAAGGCATATACCCTAAATCAAAATGTACACCTTCTACCAATAGATCTGTAGTTACGACTGCTTGTTTACTCTTAAAGTCGAGCACTGCCGCGTCGTCACCAATAGCCTTTACAGTACTTTGGTGTTTGATTTCAAAAATGTTAGTGAGATGGTTAATTAAACCAAATTCACCCAATTCTGATATGGAGGTACGTTGTGGATTTTTATCTTCTATCATAGCTGCAAATATAAATAGAGTTTAAGTGTTTTATAAGCTTTTACTCTTAAAAGTTGTACTCGATTCTTAAACGATACCCATCTTTAAAATCCTTGATAATTAGTTATTTTAAATTTTTTGTAAGGAAAAATCAAATGGCATAACAAAAGGTTATAAGAGGATTTAATATATTAATGGATATACTCATGGTAAATCATAATGAATATCTTATTTTTGTAGACCATTTGGAAATAATGAAAATATAATGATAAAAGTTTCTGAATCAGCGAAAAAGAAAATAGCCGAATTAATGGCGGACGATGGATTTAACGTTGCGCAAGATTTTGTGCGCGTTGGAGTTAAGAGTGGTGGTTGTAGTGGATTATCTTATGATCTGAGATTTGATAAAAACAAAGAACAAGAGGATAAGGTTTTTGAAGACAATTCGGTTAAAATCATCGTCGACAAAAAAAGCTTTCTGTATCTCGTTGGTACCGTATTGGAGTATTCTGGCGGACTAAATGGGAAAGGATTTGTCTTCAATAACCCCAATGCACAAAGAACCTGCGGTTGCGGTGAAAGCTTTTCGTTATAGAAAACGAATTCTATAGTTAATTTTTAGGTAGAAAGCAATAGTGTTTCTACGTAACAACTTTAATAGTAAGATGGCATATACAGAGGAAGAATTAAAAAAAGAACTCGAAACCAAGGAATACGAGTACGGGTTTTATACAGATATAGAATCGGATACCTTACCTGTTGGTTTAAATGAGGATATAGTTCGTGCGATTTCTAAAAAGAAGAATGAACCACAATGGATGACGGATTGGCGATTAGAAGCTTTCAGCCAATGGAAGCAGATGGAGGAGCCAGAATGGGCTAATGTGACTTATAAGAAGCCAGATTTCCAGGCCATTTCCTATTATTCAGCTCCTGTGTCAAAACCAAAGTACCAAAGTTTAGATGAGGTGGATCCAGAGTTGTTGGATACCTTTAAAAGATTAGGTATTTCTTTAGATGAACAAAAGAAACTTGCTGGGGTTGCAGTGGATGTTGTAATGGATTCTGTTTCCGTGGCAACTTCTTTTAAAAAGACCTTAGGAGAAAAAGGAATTATTTTCTGTTCCATTTCTGAGGCCATTCAGAAACATCCTGAATTGGTAAGAAAGTATTTGGGTACAGTAGTGCCTCAAAAAGATAATTTTTATGCAGCTTTGAACTCTGCGGTGTTTTCAGATGGTTCTTTCTGTTACATTCCTAAAGGGGTGCGTTGCCCGATGGAACTCTCAACATACTTTAGAATTAACCAAGCAGGTACCGGACAATTTGAACGTACCTTGGTTATTGCCGACGAATCGAGTTATGTTAGTTACTTAGAGGGATGTACAGCACCCACTAGAGATGAGAACCAGCTGCATGCTGCCGTTGTGGAACTCATTGCTATGGACGATGCCGAAATTAAATATTCGACCGTTCAGAACTGGTTCCCTGGAGACAAGGAAGGAAAAGGTGGGGTGTTTAACTTTGTGACCAAAAGAGGCCTTTGTGAAAATCGCGCAAAGATTAGTTGGACTCAAGTAGAAACAGGTTCAGCAGTGACTTGGAAGTATCCATCATGTGTCCTTAAAGGGGATAATTCTGTTGGAGAATTTTATTCCATCGCTGTCACCAATAATTACCAGCAAGCAGATACCGGAACCAAGATGATCCACCTAGGGAAGAATACCAAGAGTACTATTATCTCTAAGGGAATCTCTGCAGGAAGGTCACAAAACAGTTATAGAGGACTTGTTCAAGTTCATGGTAGAGCTGAAAATGCTCGGAATTTCTCCCAGTGTGATTCCTTACTGATGGGCAACCAATGTGGAGCTCATACTTTCCCATATATTGAAACAAAAAATAAAACCGCACAAATAGAACACGAGGCGACAACCAGTAAAATTGGTGAGGACCAAATATTTTACTGTAACCAACGGGGTATTGATACAGAGAAGGCCATCGCCTTGATCGTAAACGGTTTTAGTAAAGAAGTATTGAATAAGCTTCCTATGGAGTTTGCCGTAGAGGCTCAAAAATTACTAGAAATCTCATTAGAGGGTTCTGTAGGATAAATAAAAATTGGTAGTTGGGTTCTCTAAGGATACTATAGAAGTAAGGGAGCTTAATGAGATAACAGCATATAACAAGAAACAAATGTTAAAAATTGAAAATTTACACGCTAGCGTAGAGGATAAAGCGATTTTAAGAGGAATTAACTTGGAAGTTAAACCAGGAGAAGTCCACGCTATCATGGGGCCAAATGGTTCTGGTAAAAGTACATTGTCATCGGTAATTGCAGGGAATGAAGATTTTGAAGTTACCAATGGCAATATCGAATTTCTAGGAGAAGATATAGGAGAGCTTGCACCTGAAGAACGTGCACATAAAGGACTATTTCTATCCTTCCAATACCCTGTTGAAATTCCTGGGGTGTCTGTTACTAACTTTATAAAAACAGCCATCAACGAAACTAGACGTGCTAAAGGTTTAGAAGATATGCCAGCCAATGAGATGCTGAAATTGATTCGTGAGAAATCCGAGCTTTTGGAGATTGATCGTAAATTTCTGTCTCGTTCCTTGAATGAAGGGTTCTCAGGAGGAGAGAAGAAACGAAATGAAATCTTCCAAATGGCTATGCTAGCACCAAAATTAGCGATATTGGATGAGACTGATTCAGGATTGGATATCGATGCGCTAAGGATTGTTGCAAACGGTGTTAACAAACTAAAAAGTGCGGATAACGCAGTAGTGGTTATTACGCACTATCAAAGACTATTAGAGTATATCGTTCCTGATTTTGTACACGTACTACTCAACGGTAGAATTGTGAAGTCTGGAGGTAAAGAACTCGCTTTCGAATTGGAAGAAAAAGGATACGATTGGATTAAACAAGAGGTTGAGGTTTAACCTATGCTATTTTCATAGATTGGTTTAAATAGCCTTCAACCACCAAGCGGCCTACGCCTTCTTTATATTTAGATATTAGTTGGGCTGTTGTTAAATAGCGCTTTTGGTAAAAAGCAAACAGATTAGAATTAAGGATCATGGAATTAAAAGATAAATTAATATCATCATTTATGGCTTTTGAGAATCGTGTAGATGTCAATCACGCTGTACATGATATTCGAACCCAAGCCATAAAAGTCTTTGAGGAAAAAGGGTTTCCTACCAAAAAGGATGAGGCATGGAAATACACCTCTTTAAATGCACTATTAAAAAACGACTATAGTGTTTTCCCAGAACAGGGATCCGCTATTGAGTTCAACGATATAAAAAAGTATTTTATTCATGATATCGATAGCTACAGAATCGTATTTATCGATGGAGTTTTCAGTTCGCATTTATCCGAAACCACTCATGAAGGTATCGATGTCTGCACTATGGGTGCTGCTTTAACTAAGCCGAAGTACCAATTAGTGATTGAAAATTATTTTAATAAGATTGTCGATAAAGAAGATAGTCTGACAGCCTTAAATACAGCATTCTCTAGAGAAGGAGCTTTTATAAATGTTCCTAAAGGGAAGGTAGTACAAAAGCCTATTCAAGTGTTGTATTTTTCAACAGGAAAAGAATCCGCTCAAATGGTTCAACCACGAAATTTGGTTGTCGTAGGGGAGAATGCCTATGTTCAAATAATTGAGCGCCACCAAAGTCTTAATCTGAACCCTGTGCTGACCAACGCAGTTACCGAAATTCATACCAGTAAAAGAGGTATTGTAGACTACTACAAGATTCAAAATGATCAAGAAAGTGCATCTTTGATCGACAACACTTATATTTCGCAACAGCAAAACAGTCATGCTTCCGTACATACTTTCTCCTTTGGAGGAAAACTGACCAGAAACAATTTACAGTTCTTACACAAAGGGGAATATATCAATTCAACTTTAAAAGGAGTTACTATCATTGAGGACAAGCAGCATGTTGACCACAGTACCTTGGTACACCATGCCACACCAAACTGCGAAAGTCATCAGGACTACAAAGGAATTTACGCTGACCGAAGTACAGGAGTTTTTAACGGTAGAATTATCGTTGAAAAAGAAGCTCAAAAAACCAATGGATTCCAGCAGAACAACAATATTTTAGTCAGTGATAAGGCCACCATTAATGCCAAACCTCAATTGGAGATCTTTGCAGACGATGTGAAGTGTTCGCACGGTTGTACCATAGGACAACTTGATGAGGAGGCTTTGTATTACCTTAGAACAAGAGGTATTCCTAAAAAGGAAGCACGTGCTTTACTCATGTATGCTTTTGCTAACAATGTCCTTGAGAGTGTAAAAATACCTGAGGTAAAGGCTCGAGTAAACAAGTTAATCGCTATGAAATTAGGCGTGAAGATTGGATTTGACCTTTAATACGCTTTCTGGGGAAACCATTTTTTAAAACGTTTTGGAATCGGTGCTACCAGGGATATTTTTTCATCTGTATAGGGATGGATAAATTCTAGGCTGTAGCTATGTAAATGCAGGCCTTTAGCCTTACTACTTATATGCTTTAGGCCATATGCTTGATCCCCTAAGACGGGATGATTAATACTTGCTAGGTGCTTTCTAAGCTGATGACGACGTCCAGTTTTAGGGTTTAATTTTACTAAATTAAGACAGTGGTACTTCTTGGATTCAATCCGTTGAATAACCTCGAAATAACTCAAGGCCTCTTTGTTATCAATCGGAGTATCTATACATCCGGATGGTGGCATTTGGCCAGCAGTAATGGCAAAATAGGACTTTAACATACGTTTGTTTTCAAACATTTTATTGAGCTTACGAATGCTTGATTGGGTTTTACCACAGAGTAAGACGCCAGAGGTTCCAAAGTCCAAACGATGTACTGGCTGCGGTAAACAAGCATCCCCTTGACCGCTTTTTGTTAAATGATATGAAAGTGCATTGGCAATAGTTTTAAACTTATTACCACTCACTAGAACACCGGCGGGCTTTACAATTGCGGCTAAAAATGAATCTTCGTAGAGTACATCAAGGGACACATCTGGAATGTTGATAACCTGATGATCCATTGGGGTCGTTAGCACAATCGTTTCGCCTCCATGGATATAGGTAGCGGAGGTGATAGGGGTATTATTAATGGTTATTCGTTGCTTTTTGAGCGCTTTTTTCAGTGCAGACTTGGTGGCAGCATGTTTAAAGATACCTACCCCATATTCTTGTATACGGATGGGTTGTTCTAATGTGGGAACAGTATGGGTTTCTCGCGTTTCGATGGCAAGTTGTTTAAAATCTTTACAAAAGTAATACAGTCTTTTAAAAACAAACTTACGATCTTTGTTTTATGATGGATCCATTCGATGATACCTATTTTATGAAAAAAGCCCTTCAAGAAGCGGAGGAGGCTTACCAAAAGGGAGAAATACCTGTGGGTGCAGTGGTGGTTATAGATCAGAAGATCATTGCTAGAGCACATAATTTGACCGAGACCTTAAACGATGTCACAGCACATGCGGAGATGCAGGCGATTACTGCCGCAGCCAATTACCTGGGCGGAAAGTATCTTAAAGGCTGTACCCTATACGTCACCTTAGAGCCTTGTCAGATGTGTGGTGGAGCACTTTATTGGAGTCAGCTTGCAAAAGTTGTTTTTGCAGCTTCTGATCCTCATCGAGGATATGAGGTCATGGGTACAAAATTACATCCTAAAACTGCTGTTGTCAAAGGTGTACTACAAGACCAGGCCGAAGACTTGCTGAAAAATTTTTTTATTCAGAAACGCAACCTGAATTAACCATATACCATAAAAAAAGTCGCCCAGACTGGACGACTTTTGTACTTTACAAAAATAAAATATATTTTTATCCGATTACTTGCACTTGTGAAGCAACCACGCCTTTTCTGCCTTCTTCTTCTAAATATTCTACTTTGTCTCCTTCGTTAAGTTCAACACCATTCAACGCTGTAACGTGAACGAAAATGTCTTTTCCGGTGTCATCGTTGGTTATGAATCCGTAACCTTTGGACTCATTGAAAAATTTTACTGTACCAGTCATTATAATTATAATAAAAATTAATGTTCAAATGTATCAAAATAATTGAAAGTAACTTTCAAAAAATAAATAAATATTTCAAAATTTATTGATTATCAGGGTATTTCTTGTCTTTGTTGGTCATTTTATCAATATTTTCTTTTGTAAACATATAATCTGACATCTTTTTTCCTTTGGAACGATGGTAGATAAATAAAGGAAAAAGAATAAAAACTGTAAATAGGACGGTAACACCAAGAACTTGGTCTCCTGTATGATCATTTACTAGGTTTTTTATGTAAATTCCTGATCCAAATCCTAGTATAACGCAGATAAATAATATTTGAATAAGATATTTCATATAAGTGACTGGGCTTTTAATTTTTATTAATGTACAAAACAATAGGTCAAATTACTATTCTGTAAATGCAATTAACTTTCTCCTGTAGGCGGTTAGTAATTTTGATTTGGAGATGAACCCAAAATAACGGTCGTTTTTTACCACGGGAAGATTCCAAGCTCCGCTATCTTGAAACTTTTGCATTACGTGTGTCATACGATCCTTCCCAAGTTCGATAATAGCTGGAGGGTTTTGCATCACATCAGAGGCCTTTATCTCTTGGTATAAGTTTTGATCAAACATGATGGATCGAATATCGTCAAGGAGTATAATGCCGATGAGTTCATTTGTTTTTCGTTTCAGTACTGGAAAGATATTTCGATTGGATTTTACTACCGCTTGATTGATAATCTCGCCCAGTGTCATATCGGGATAAACAGGAACAAAATTGGTCTCTATTACCGTTTCCATATCCATGAGTGTTAATACCGCTTTATCCTTATTATGTGTAATTAATTCTCCTTTCTTAGCTAGTTCCATCGTATAGACGGAATAGGGCACAAAATACTTTGTAATGGCATAGGAAATGGTTGCTGTGATCATTAGGGGTAAAAATAGCTCATACCCCCCGGTAAGTTCTGCGATTAAAAAGATTGCTGTTAAAGGCGCATGTAATACACCAGCCATGAGTCCCGTCATACCGACCAAGGTAAAGTTACTTTCTGATACCGGGCTTTGTAAAATACCTATATTGTTTAAAACCTTGGCTAGGCAGTTTCCCATGATACATCCCATAAAAAGGGTGGGCGCAAAGATACCTCCTACACCACCAGCTCCAAAGGTAATGGCACTGGCGACAATTTTAAATAAAAGTAGACCAACTAGAAGTATAATTACACCCCAAATGTTGCTCAGATCGATGTTTAAAATATTGTTTTTCAAGGCTGCTGTTGGATTCCCTTGAACCATGTTGTTCATAAGCTCATATCCTTCTCCATATAAAGGCGGCACCAAAAACACTATAACTCCTATGGCTACCCCTCCGATGAACAATCTTTTTATAGGGCCGTTTATGCGATCAAAGAAATATTGAATACTGGCATATACTTTTGTAAAATAGATGGACACACCAGCTGCGACGATCCCTAATAGCATAAAATACGGGATATCATTTACAATAAAGTCATCTTGTAAATCAAATGGAAGCAAGATGTCACTTCCAAAGAAAAAATAAGAAGTGAGAACCCCAGAAATAGAGGCTAACAACAAAGGCAACATAGAGGCTAGGGTCAAGTCCAGACTCATTACTTCTATGGCAAAAATTATTGCGGCAATAGGCGCTTTAAATATCGAAGACATAGCACCGGCAGCCGCTGCACCTATTAGAAGGGTTCTAGTGGCCTGATTCATATGAAACAGCCTGGAGATATTTGAACTAATCGCAGCACCTGTAGAGACGGTTGGACCTTCCAATCCCACGGATCCACCAAACCCAACAGTTAATGGTGCCGTAAGTATACTACCGACCATTTGATACCTTTCCATAAGGCCTTTTCGCTTGGAAATGGCAAATAAGGTGGAAGGAATACCGTGATTTACTTTGTTACCAATGACATATTTCATCATCAAATAGACCAGTACAAAGCCAATCAAAGGAAATACAAAATACGCCGCTTCGGAATATTTTTGAATAAGCTTACCTTCTAACAAAAGTTGGATGTAATGCGTGAGATTTTTTAAGATCACCGCCCCTAGACCAGAGGTGAAACCAACGATAATACTAAGAATATAGACAAATTCACGCTGCGAAATATGCTTAGCTCTCCAAATGAGAAAGCGCGCTAACAATGATCTTTTAGATTGTGGCATCCCGCATGGCTTTAATTCCCTCATTTTAAAATTACAAAATATAATTTTACCTGGGCAAATTTTGTCACTTGTTAGAGGTCGAGCTTGATACGCAATTCTTTTAGTTGTTCTTGATCGATAGCAGAAGGCGCATCAATCATGACATCTCTTCCAGAATTATTCTTTGGAAAGGCAATAAAATCACGAATGGTTTCTTGTCCACCCAAAATAGCTACCAATCGGTCAAGACCAAAAGCAAGACCTCCATGAGGAGGTGCCCCATATTGGAAGGCATCCATTAGAAATCCAAATTGTGCTTTTGCTTCTTCTTCCGTAAATCCAAGATGTTTGAACATGGTTGCCTGTAGTTGTTTGTCGAAAATTCGAATAGAACCTCCACCAATTTCATTACCATTTAAAACAAGGTCATAAGCATTTGCTCTAACTTTTCCTGGCTCCGTTTCTAATAGGTGGATATCCTCCATCTTCGGAGAAGTAAATGGATGGTGCATGGCGTGGTAGCGCTGCGTGTCTTCATCCCATTCCAATAGTGGGAAATCAATCACCCAAAGTGGTGCAAACTCGTTCGATTTTCTTAAGCCCAATCGTTCAGCCAATTCCATTCGAAGCGCACTTAATTGGCTACGTGTTTTATGGGCTTCCCCTGAAAGGACACAAATAAGATCGCCTGGTTTGGCATTTGTAGCCTCCGCCCATTTTTTTAGATCTTCTGGATCGTAGAATTTATCTACGGAAGATTTAAAACTTCCATCTTCATTGTATTTTACATAAACCATCCCTAAGGCCCCCACTTGAGGTCGCTTTACCCAATCGATAAGTTTGTCAATTTCTTTTCTAGTATAGGAGGCTCCTCCAGGAACTGCAATTCCCACGACAAGCTCAGCTTGATTAAAGACATTAAAACCCTTGTGTTGTGCTACTTGATTTAACTCACCAAATTTCATATCGAATCGGATATCTGGTTTGTCATTCCCATATGTGCACATGGCCTCCTGGTAGGTCATCCTTGGGAATTTGGAAACAGTAACATTATTTATTTCCTGTAATAAGTGCCTCGTGAGTCCTTCAAAAATGTTTAAGATATCTTCTTGCTCAACAAAAGCCATTTCACAGTCTATTTGCGTAAACTCAGGTTGTCTATCAGCACGAAGATCTTCGTCTCTAAAACACTTTACAATTTGAAAATACTTATCCATGCCACCAACCATTAGCAATTGCTTGAAGGTTTGTGGAGATTGTGGAAGGGCGTAGAATTGACCCTCATTCATTCGTGAAGGCACAATAAAATCCCTTGCCCCCTCTGGAGTAGATTTAATTAAATAGGGTGTTTCTATCTCAATAAAATCAGCCTTTGACAAATAATTTCTAACTTCCATACTTACTTTGTGACGGAAGATCAGATTGTTTTTAACTGGATTTCTTCTTATATCGAGATAACGATATTTCATTCGAAGTTCATCGCCACCATCAGTTTCATTCTCTATGGTAAATGGAGGAGTAAGCGAAGAATTGAGCAGGGTAATATTACGAACTAAAATTTCGATATCCCCAGTGGCTAAATGAGGGTTTTTCGCTTCTCTTTCAATAACGGTCCCCTCTACTTTAATGACAAATTCCCTTCCGAGCCCTTGAGCAGTCTTAAAAACATCTTGTGGAGTTCTATTTTCATCAAATATAAGCTGGGTAATACCGTATCGATCTCTTAGATCTACCCAAATCATAAATCCTTTATCTCGTACCTTTTGCACCCAACCAGAAAGGGTGACTTCATTGCCTATATGTTCTGAGCGCAACGCTCCGCAAGTATGACTTCTATACATGAATTCTATTGGAATTAATTGGCTGCAAAGTTAATAAGGATTGTGAGTGAAATGAAAAAATTCAAAAAAGAATTTTCCAATGTTAAGTTTTTAAGGTGAGCGCTGCATAACCCTATGTTTAAATCATTGATTATCAGGTTAAAATGGTTTTAATGTTAATTTAACGTTATGTAAATGTTTTGTAATTGTAAACAAAAACAATTATATTTGAGAAACGATCAGTAGAAATTAAAAAAACAACGATATGAGAAATATATTAACGACACTAGCACTTGTGTTTTCGGTGATGTTATTTGGTCAACAAGTAGAGAAAAAGCCGAAATTAGAAATTGAGAACGGTATGGTGAAAGCTACCTATTATCATGATAATGGGGTGGTTGCACAAACTGGTACCTATGTAGATGGAAAGCTTCACGGACAGTGGAAGTCTTTTGATGAACAAGGAAAGGCAATAGCAATTGCCAATTACGACATGGGAGCGAAGACTGGAAATTGGTTTTTCTACCACGGCGATGTTTTAAAAGAGGTTACCTATGAAAATAGTGCGATTGCAAGTGTAAGATCTTGGAATCAAACAAATAAGATTGTGGTGAACCCATAAGAGAGAAAGTAATGGATATGGAACCTTTTGGTTTCTGATGGAAAAAGCTGTGCTTTAACTGGTGCAGCTTTTTTGTTTGTAATTTATACGTTTGCCCTGCCAATTTTGTACTTTTGCCATTCTAAAATTAGAAGATGATACAATCGATGACTGGTTTTGGTAAGGATGTTATACAGTTACCTTCCAAGAAAATAACCGTAGAGTTAAAGTCCCTTAACAGTAAGAATTTGGATATCAATGCTAGAATCCCTTCTTCCTATAGGGAAAAGGAGCTTGAGTTACGTAACCTGATAGCCTCTGGTCTTGTGCGGGGAAAAATTGATTTTAGTCTTTTTGTTGAAATCACAGGAGAAAGCTCGAGTAGCCAACTTAATATAGGGGTCTTGAAAAGTTATATGGACCAATTAAGAAATGCTAGTCCTGTTCCTATCGGACCCGATGATGAAGTTGAACTCATGAAAATGGCGGTTCGTATGCCAGATGCACTTAAAGTAGAGCGTGAAGAAATAGATCCTCAGGAATATGAGATTATAAAAAATGCGGTGATCAAAGCCCTTGAAGAAATAAATATTTTTAGAACGCAAGAAGGGGTTGCCTTAGAATCTGACTTTATTGAACGTATTAATGCGATTTCAGATTTATTGGAAAAAGTAAAAGAAATCGACCCGGTACGTTTACAGGTAGTTCGCAGTAGATTAGAAAAGGCCGTGGAAGATCTTAAAGTGGAAGTAGATGAAAATCGTTTTGAGCAAGAATTGATTTATTACATTGAAAAATTCGATATTACCGAAGAGAAAGTTCGTCTGGCTAACCACTTGAATTATTTTATTGAATCCCTAAGCTCCGGCGATTCCAATGGGAAGAAATTAGGGTTTATCAGTCAGGAAATTGGTCGAGAAATCAACACCATTGGTTCCAAATCCAATTATGCACCAATGCAGCAATTAGTGGTTCAAATGAAGGATGAGTTGGAGAAGATCAAGGAACAATTGTTGAATGTTTTATAAAAGCGTAATTTCTGCGTTTAATCACGATCCATGGAAGAAAATAACAGTAACAATAACGGAAAGTTAATCATTTTCTCTGCTCCTTCAGGAAGTGGAAAAACTACTATTGTCAGGCATCTTTTGGAACATCCGGAATTAAACCTTGCCTTCTCTGTATCGGCCACCTCTAGGGAACCTAGAGGAGATGAAAAGGATGGAGAAAACTATTATTTTCTTTCTGCAAGGACCTTTAAGGACCATATCAAAAACAACGACTTTTTAGAGTGGGAAGAAGTTTATCGCGATAACTTTTACGGGACCTTAAAATCGGAGGTTGAACGGTTGTGGAATATGGGTAAAAATGTGATCTTTGATATTGATGTAGCAGGAGGGCTTCGAATTAAACGTAAATTTCCTGATCAAACATTAGCCGTGTTTGTAAAACCTCCAAGTGTAGATGAATTAAAAATCAGGCTCAAAAAACGTAAGACAGAAAGCGAAGATAAGATCAATATGCGAATCGCTAAGGCATCTGTAGAACTTGCTACCGCACCGCAGTTTGATACGGTGATAAAAAATTACGATTTAGATACCGCTAAGCAAGAGGCTTATAATTTAGTGGCGGATTTTGTTGGTGTTTCTAAAAAATCTAAGGCATGAAAGGGAAAAAGATAGGACTCTTTTTCGGCACCTTTAATCCAATACATTTAGGACATTTGGTGATCGCTAATCATATGGCTGAATTCACAGAGCTACAAGAGATTTGGCTAGTGGTGACCCCTCACAATCCTCATAAGAAAAAAAGCAGCCTTTTAGAGGATCATCATCGGTTGGAGCTCGTCTACCGTGCCACTGAGAATTATGAAAAACTGAAACCAAGCGATATTGAGTTCGCATTGCCGCAACCAAATTACACCGTTAAAACCCTGGTTTACCTTAAAGAAAAATATCCTAATAATGAGTTTTGTTTGATCATGGGAGAGGATAATTTACGCTCGCTTCACAAGTGGAAAAATGTGGAGATGATCATTGAGAATCACGATATATACGTCTATCCCCGAGTTCAGAGTTCCCATGATATGCATGGAAAATACAACGACCATCCAAGAGTAAAAAAGGTAGACGCTCCTATTATGGAGATATCATCTACCTTTATACGTAAAGCGATTTCGGAGGGCAAAAACATCCAACCACTCTTACAACCCAAGGTATGGGAGTATGTGGATTTGATGAATTTTTACAAATAAGCGCTCCTTTTAAGAATCTAATGTTGGGATACGAAGTACCTGTCCTGGATATATCTTATCTGGATCAGTTAGCATGGGTTTATTCGCTTCAAAAATGACGGGGTACTTCATGGCATCCCCATAAAATTTCTTAGCAATTTTACTTAAGGAGTCTCCAGATACTACTGTATGAAACTGCGCTTCTGGTTCAGTGTTTTCAACTTCCATTTGGTCGTTTACTACCGCAATCCCAGTACTGTTCCCTACTACTAAAATGATTTTTTCTTTGGTAGTTTGATCATACGCTTTACCACTAACAGTAGCAGTATCACCAGTGATGGAAATTTGTAAATTTTCTGCCTTTAGATCTAAATCAGTGATGGTCTCTTTGAGTTTCGAAGCTGCTTGAGCATTCGCTTCTTTAATGGCGGCTTCTTTGTTTGCTGCTGCCTCTGCTGCTTCTTCTGCAGATGTCTTGCCGCCAAATATTTTAGCGCCTGCATCTTTGATAAATGAAAATAATCCCATGGTTTTATTATTTTAAAGTTTAAGCAACAAGGTAAGCAATAAACGTTTTTCTACAAAGTGAAAGAATTTAATTCCTTGAAAAAAAAACACTTGTGAATTTGATTTTTAGGCACTTTAATAAGGAGTAGCCAGAATAATGCATTAAAAAAACCACTCTTTGATAAGAATCAAAAAGCGGTTTTTACAAATAACCAACCAAAAAAATCAATTAACCTAACTTAAGTTATGTTTTCTTGTTCTCTAATCTTATAACGTGGCCTTATGACCTAGATTGTTTTACTTTTCATAATCTACTGTTAAAATTCTAATGAGCTATTTGTCACACCTTCAGTCCTATCATAGAAAAAGGGGTTCCAAGGTTAGAGACAAAAAATAATTGTTTTAAATTTTGGTTACTTTTGACACTGCAATTAAAAGTGATTATAAAATGGGAGATTCAATTAAGGTGGCTGTTTTAGGAGGTGGAAGTTGGGCTACTGCTTTGGTGAAAATGCTTTGTGAAAATTTAGATGAGGTGGGCTGGTATATGCGAAACACCGCTGCGATAGCACATATTAAAGAGCATCAACATAACCCTAACTATTTGAGCTCTGTTGAGTTTCAAGTAGACCAGCTTTATTTAAGTGATGATATTAATGAAATAGTAAGCTATGCGAATTATTTGATCTTTGCTATACCATCGGCATTTTTGCATCAAGAACTTCAAAAGCTCACCTTGCCACTCACTGGGAAGGTTGTATTTTCAGCTATTAAGGGGATTGTTCCAGAACACGGCTTAATTGTCGGGGAATATTTTCACGACCTCTACCAGGTACCATTTGACAATATTGGGGTGATTACTGGTCCATGCCATGCGGAAGAAGTAGCTCTGGAGCGATTATCATATCTTACCGTGGCTTGCTCTGATGAGCATAAGGCTACCGCCTTGGCGGAGCGTTTATCTAGCAGTTATATTTATACAAAAATTAGTGATGATATCATCGGTACTGAGTATGCAGCGATGTTAAAAAATATTTATGCAGTAGCAGCAGGTATTGCACATGGATTAGGTTATGGTGATAACTTCCAAGCAGTACTGATGAGTAATTCTATTCGAGAAATGAAACGCTTTATCAAGCGAATTCATAAAATGAAACGAAATATAGATGATTTGGCCTATTTAGGAGATCTCCTAGTAACAGGTTATTCCATTTTTAGCCGTAACCGCATGTTTGGTAATATGATAGGAAAGGGGTATACAGTAAAGAGCGCTATGATGGAAATGAATATGGTGGCCGAAGGGTACTATGCTACCAAAAGTGCCCATCTAATAACAACAAGTCAAAAAAGAAAAAGTAAGACCCCCATTATTGATGCCGTATATGCAATTTTATATCAGGGTAAAGATCCTAAGAAAACCTTTAGCAAGTTGACTGAAAAATTAAATTAAGAAAGTAACTTAATTTCAAAAAAAATACCACTGCAAAAATCTAACAATTTTTGAAGGTTTCGAAACAATTCTAAGGCAGTGGTATGATCTTTTAGTGCTACCATTGCTAACGTTCAAATTCACAAGCAACTATAGCTACAATTTTTTTTCAGAAATAAGGGTTTAAATTCAATTAAAAATATATCTTTGCACCGCGAAAAAAGCATGTTTAAAACGCATTTAATTTAAACTTTTGTTTCGTAAGTAATAAGCTTAACATTAAACACTTGAGTAATGTCAAAAATTACAGGTAAAGTTGCACAAATTATCGGTCCGGTTGTAGACGTAGTATTTGAATCGGGTTCTGAATTGCCAAAGATTTATGATTCTTTGGAAATCACTAGAAAAGATGGGTCAAAATTAGTACTAGAGGTACAGTCTCATATTGGAGAGGATACAGTAAGAACGATTTCAATGGATTCAACTGATGGTCTAAGTAGAGGGGTAGAAGTGCTAGCCACTGGAAATCCAATACAAATGCCAATCGGAGATGATGTATATGGTCGATTGTTTAATGTTATTGGGGATGCTATTGATGGTTTAGGTGAACTTCCTAAAGAAGGAAAAGACGGTTTGCCAATTCACAGAGAAGCACCAAAATTTGAAGATCTTACAACATCAACAGAAGTTCTCTATACAGGGATTAAAGTAATTGACCTTATTGAGCCTTATGCAAAAGGTGGTAAAATTGGTCTTTTCGGTGGTGCTGGTGTAGGTAAAACGGTACTTATTCAGGAGTTGATTAATAATATCGCAAAAGGACACGGTGGTTTATCTGTGTTTGCAGGTGTAGGAGAACGTACTCGTGAAGGGAATGACCTTTTAAGAGAGATGTTGGAGTCAGGAATTATAAAATATGGTGAGGAATTTACCAAGTCTATGGAGGCTGGTGGATGGGACTTGACCAAAGTGGACAAGTCCGCCATGAAAGATTCTAAAGCGACTTTCGTATTCGGTCAGATGAATGAGCCTCCAGGAGCACGTGCTCGTGTGGCACTTTCTGGATTAACTATTGCGGAGTATTTCCGTGACGGTGCTGGTGAAGGCCAAGGGAAAGACGTACTTTTCTTTGTCGATAACATTTTCCGATTTACCCAAGCAGGTTCTGAGGTGTCGGCACTATTAGGACGTATGCCTTCAGCGGTGGGATACCAACCCACATTAGCAACTGAGATGGGTGCAATGCAAGAGCGTATTACTTCCACTAAAAGAGGATCTATTACTTCCGTACAAGCGGTATATGTACCTGCGGATGACTTAACGGATCCAGCTCCAGCAACAACATTTGCTCACCTTGATGCAACAACAGTACTCTCTAGAAAAATTGCAGAGCTTGGTATTTACCCAGCGGTGGATCCATTAGAGTCTTCTTCTAGAATTTTATCTGAAGAGGTGTTGGGTAAAGAACACTATGCATGTGCACAACGCGTAAAGGAGTTATTACAGCACTATAAAGAATTACAAGATATTATTGCAATTCTTGGTATGGAAGAGCTTTCTGAGGATGATAAGCAAGCGGTTTCCAGAGCTAGAAGGGTTCAACGTTTCTTGTCACAACCTTTCCACGTTGCTGAACAATTTACAGGTATTCCAGGTGTATTGGTAGATATTAAAGAAACCATTAAAGGGTTTAATATGATTATGGATGGTGAATTAGATCATCTTCCAGAAGCGGCATTTAACCTTAAAGGATCGATTGAGGAAGCGATCGAGGCTGGAGAGAAAATGTTAGCTGAAGCCTAATATAAACCTTGGCGTTGGTTTGTGTTAATCAACAGCCTTAAGAACTAGAAGTATGCAATTAGAAATCGTAACACCAGAAGCCACGTTATTTAAGGGAGAAGTAACCTCGGTTGCTGTTCCTGGACTGGAAGGTGAATTTCAAATGTTAGACAATCACGCACCTATTGTATCTTTGTTAGGTAAGGGAAACGTGAAAATTTATGGGGAAATTAAATTAGATAAAGCTGTTTCCTCTAGATTTTCTAAAGATGAAAAAGGAGTTACTCTTTTACCAATCAACAGTGGTACTGTGGAGATGAATAATAATAAAGTAATTGTATTGGCGGATTAAGTAAAGCCGATACTTTAGATATAAAAAAAGCGTCTACCTGGTAAAGGAATTGACGCTTTTTTTATGATGTAATTTAAATTACACGATTAATTCTTTAACCAATGATCTCGATGCTTTTCTACTCTACGTTTGGCACGAGGATCCAAGCTAATGTGATAAGTCGGATCACTCTCTATAATTAGCTGGGTGCTGTGCTTTGCTCCAAAGCGTAAGAAACTAATATTTAAAGAATCACCTGCCTTAAAATTTGACAGTAATTCTTCAAGATTTGCATCTTGTCCTAACTCCAGGTCATTGATGGATACAATACGATCTCCTTTAGTGAGTCCTGAAACATGTGCAGGACTGTCATTTAAGGGGTACGAAACCACCCTATTTTGGCTTAAACGAATTCCAGTATAAGGTTTATCTTTTTGACGCTCCATCAAGATTCCTACACTTTCAAATAGCGTCTTAAAATCAGGCATTGCGCCTTTGTAAATATAGCTATTGAAGTAATGATCAGCGAAATCCTTTCCGGCATATAAGCTGAGGTTAAAATGTAAATCGTCAATAGTATAAGGATCTTCACTTTTCCCTTGCGCCTCCCACATTTCTTTCATAAAGTCATCAAGGGTTAAACCATTTTGACGAAGCGAAAGATCTAAAGCCAAACCAAGCATACTACCATATGAATAATATGAAACAAAGGTATTGCCGCGGTCGATTTCATCAACCGCTGTAGCCGCATCCACAAAAGGTGCTTGATAGCTCATCTCAATCGGATTGTAGAGTTCCCTGGCTGGAGAGTTCCACACATAATTGAAAGTACCATTTAAGCGTTTAACATACTCCTTTTGGTCTATAATTCCAGCGCGACACAATGTAAGATTGGTATAATAGCTGGTAAAGCCTTCTGCAAACCATAAGGTACCTGTCATATTTGCCTTTGCATAATCAAAAGGTTCTAAGTCTTTTGGACGAAGTCGTTCTACATTCCATGCGTGAAAGAATTCATGGGCTACCGTTCCTATATTATTCTCCATACCGCCATTGGCTAGCCCTTCTTTATCAGTTAGTATGGTCGAATTTCGATGCTCCATCCCATCACCACTCGCATTTTCTATATAACATGCGATAAAGGTATACCTCTTGTAATCGAACTCGGGTAGTTCTTTATAAACCTGTTTTTGAGATAGCACTATCCCCTTTACTTGCTCGAAATAGGCATCTAGCATATCATCTGGACTATGATCGTGTAGTACAAATTCAATGGTATATGATTTGCCTTTGGATTCCACTTCAAACGAGCGTTTTCTAAAGTTGCTAAGTTCGGTAGGACTGTCAAAGAAATATTGAAAATTTGGGGCTGTATAGGTCGTTCCTTCCTTTAAAGGCATCTGTGTTGCAATTTTCCAATTGAGATCTTTTCTAGGCACAAAGGTGACCTCCACAGGATTGTTAAAAAATTCCTCTGCATACATAAAAGTAGCTGGGATGTTTAAATGTGCGTGGCTTAGATCGATCTGTGCATAAGTTCCATCGCCTCTATTGGCAAAAAGGGTGTAGTTGACCGTAGTGGTTCCCTTTGGATTTGGAATCATCCATTGATGTGGATCTTTTCTTAATACCTCAATCGTGTCCCCTTGCTGATTCACTGCACTGAGATGGTTCACATTTTTGGCAAATTCATGTAAGGCATAACGGCCAGGTGAACTTCGGCTCATGCGAATATAAAGGGTATCGGAGCTTGTTTGTGGAAAGGTTACACTCACCTTTGCTAGATGATGATTGGCTTTTTCAAAAGAAATAGTGTAGCGAACTTCCTGTTGCGCAAATGCCAATCCAGCACTTAACAACAGCGCGTAAAAACAAATGATTTTTTTCAAAACAAATAATTTTTCCAAGTTAGATTTAGGGCTGAAGTTACCAAATTTAACCAATTGTAATGTACATTTACAGTGTTAAATTAAAGAGTCATGACAGCTTTTCCCGAAAATCTCATTGCTAAAATTCTAAAAAGAAAGCAGGAAAATGCACTTCGATCTCTGGGTAGTAATTATGCCAAGGTGGACTTTTCGTCCAATGATTATTTGGGTTTTTCTAAGACACGTTTCCAGCAGCACGCTGGGGTGTCAGACGGGTCAACGGGATCGCGGCTTTTAACGGGAAATCATCAATATTTTCACAATCTTGAGCGCTTTTTAAGTGAATTTCATAAAGTAGAAGCTGCG
Organism: Galbibacter sp.; assembly: GCF_035306585.1. Lineage (GTDB taxonomy): Bacteria > Bacteroidota > Bacteroidia > Flavobacteriales > Flavobacteriaceae > Galbibacter. The sequence goes on along the minus strand of NZ_DATGNU010000129.1, from coordinate 55,322 downwards.
TTGGTGTTTAATTCTGGTTATGATGCTAATCTGGGGTTCTTTAGTTCGGTTCCTCAAAGAGGGGACATTGTGATTTATGATGCATTTTCTCATGCCAGTATTCGAGATGGAATTCAGCTTAGTAATGCTAAGAGTTATAAATTTAAACATAACGATTTAGAGGATCTTAAAAAGGTGCTCAACACCCATAAATCTCACCTTGGAAACTTATACGTTGTCACGGAATCAGTATTTTCTATGGATGGTGATACTCCCGATCTACAGGCTATGGTCGAATTGACCGAGCGCTATGATGCTTATTTGGTAATCGATGAGGCTCACAGTGTTGGGGTTTTTGGAGAAAAAGGGGAAGGGCTAGTACAGCGCTTGAATTTGCAACATCGTGTATTTGCAAGAATCATCACCTTTGGAAAAGCACTGGGATGCCACGGTTCTGCTATACTAGGAAGCGAGTTCTTAAAGGTGTATCTCTATAATTTTGCACGAAGCTTTATTTTTACCACCGCGCTCTCACCGCATAGTATAAAGGTCATTGAGAATCGCTATAATATGTTAAATCATCATAGTCCGGATTCATTTTATCAACAACAGCGTGCACAATTACTTCGTAATATTAAATTTTTTAAAGCTACGCTAAACTCTTTGGGTCTGGATAAGGAAAATTATGTACCAAGTGATTCTGCTATACAATGCATCCTTGTTCCTGGAAATGAGAATGTAAAAACAGTAGCGGGCACTTTACAAAGCGCAGGATTTGATGTGAGGCCTATTTTATCTCCAACGGTTCCAAAAGATCACGAAAGAATACGTTTTTGTTTACACAGTTTTAATACTTTTGACCAGATAACGGATGTTTTAAAACATCTTATTCATTAATAATTGACGCTGTTTAGGACAGTCATATTACTAAGCGATTACTCATGAAACCCATTTTTTTTGTAACTGGTATTTCCACTGAAGTAGGGAAAACCATTGCATCAGCAATTATCACAGAAGCCTTAAAAGCGGATTATTGGAAGCCCATTCAGTCTGGGGATTTGGATTATTCTGATACCCATAAAGTAAAAGCCTTAGTTTCCAATAGTGTATCGAAGTTTCATCCCAATAGTTATGCCCTCACTGTGGCGATGAGTCCACATGCCTCTGCGCAAATCGATGGTGTTACCATTGATATTGAGACCATTCAACCGCCTAAAACTGACAATTATTTGGTGGCTGAAGGCGCTGGAGGGCTTTTAGTTCCTCTTAATGATCAGCATACTATATTGGATATAATGTCTAAAAATTATAAGATAATTGTGGTTTCTAGGCATTATTTAGGTAGTATTAATCACACTTTACTAACAGTGAATTTACTAAAGCAGCAGGGTTTTGATGTGGCGCTTATTTTTAGTGGAAACAAGCATCCGACTACCGAAGAAATCATTGCTACTATGACAAAGGTTCCAGTGATTGGTAGAATCGAACAAGAACAGGAATTCACCCCTGAAGTTATCTCGAATTACGCGGAGCGCTTTAGAAAAAACTTAATTCAATTTTCTAAAAGGCCACCTATTGAGCAGATCCCTTAAAATTACTCTTAGGATCGTTCAAGCCCTCTTTTTAATTGATTATTTTAGTTTTGATTTACCTTGGCTATACCCCATCTTTGTATAATATTTCTATTAATGTAAATGAAAAATAATGACACTTTCTCAACGCGATAAAAAATATCTTTGGCACCCCTTAACCCAGCATAAAACTAGTCCTGATAGTCTTGCTATTACGCGGGCAAAAGGCGCTTTATTATACGATGATCAGGGTCAAGAATACATCGACGGGATCGCCTCTTGGTATACCTCGGCCTACGGTCATTGTCATCCAGTGATTGTCGAGAAGGTTAAAAAACAGGTAGAAACACTAGATCAAGTGGTGTTTGCTGGTCTTACTCATGAGCCTGCGGTTGAACTTTCAGAAAAACTGGTCGCTATTCTACCTAGTAAACAGCAAAAATTGTTCTTCTCAGACAACGGATCAACAGCAGTTGATGTGGCTATAAAAATGTCCTTACAGTATTATTTTAACCAAGGAGAGAAGAGGCAAGTGTTGATTGCACTAGAAGAGGGTTTTCACGGAGACACTTTCGGTGCGATGTCCGTCTCTGGATTGTCTGTTTACAACGGGCCATTCGAAGATTTCTTTTTAGATGTCAAAAGAATTCCTGTACCTACAAGTGAAAATAAACAAGCGGTTTTAGATCAGTTAAAAACCATTTTAGAGCAATATGCTGTGGCAGCCTTTATATATGAACCATTAGTACAGGGAGCTGCGGCTATGAAAATGCATGATGCTCACGGTCTTGATGCACTGATAGGTGAGTGTCATAAACAAGGCGTATTGACCATAGCTGATGAGGTTATGACTGGTTTTGGAAAAACAGGGAAAAACTTTGCTTCACTGCATTTAGAGAATCAGCCTGATATTATCTGCCTGAGTAAAGCGCTAACCGGTGGAATGGTACCCATGGCTATAACCAGTTGTACCTTGGAGGTGTACAACGCCTTTTATAGTGATGATATGAGCAAGGGATTGTTTCATGGGCATACCTATAGTGCAAACCCCATAGCGTGTGCTGCAGCAATCGCTGGGATCGATTTACTACAGAGTCAGGAGATGCAACAAAACATTCAAAGGGTCATAAGATCTCATAAAGCATTTGATCAGAGAATCAAGCATCACCCAAAGGTGGCCAGCACTCGGCAGTGCGGAACCATTTATGCGATCGATTTAGCGGTAAATATGGAGCGTTATGGAGATTTACGAAAGAAAATGCTTGATTATTTTTTAGCCAATTTCCTTTTTATGCGTCCCTTGGGCAATACAGTTTATATCGCATCCTCCTATGTGATTACTAATCAGCAGCTTGAGTGTATTTACCAAGGCATTGAGAATCTATTAGACACGGTCGTTTAGTTGTCAATGGCCTGGGTAATACCACTTAAAAAGGCATTAAAATCAAAAGCCTCTGTGGAGGCTAGACCAAGACGAACCACGACTAAGTCTTTGGAAGGTACAATATATACCCGTTGCCCTTGGAAACCATCTGCGTAATAAGTGTCTTGAGGGGCGTCTGGTAGTTTGGTGGGTGTATTTAGCCATAAGTGACCTCCGTATGCACTATCTGATCCAGGAGCAGGTCTGGTGACAAAATCCACCCATTTCTTATCGAAAAGTTGGTCGCCATTCCAGTTTCCTTCATGCAAATACAACAAGCCAAATTTCCCCCAATCTCTAGTGGTAGCCCATCCGTAAGAAGAACCTATAAAGTTCCCTGACGCATCGGTCTCTATTATCATACTTTCCATGCCAATACGATCAATTAGTTTTTGATATGGGAAATTCAAATATTCAGTATAGGAGCCTACTTCTTTAAGTAGTAAGCCTGAAAGTAAATTAGTGGTTCCAGAGGAATAGTTAAAATGGGTGTTTGGAGGATATTCGGGCTGCTTTTCAATGATAGGTTTAGTCATGTCATCTGCTTGGAAGAGCATTTTAGTCACATCTGATATTTGTTCATAATTTTCGTCCCATTCTAATCCACTACCCATGTGAAGTAAGTCTGCGTAAGTGATCTTCGCACGCTCATCCTTATTCCAAGTGTCTATTTTAACGGGTTGATAGATGTCAAATCCACGTTCGTATGATAAAATTCCATAGAGCGTAGCTAGCACTGTTTTAGTCATAGACCAACCTAGAAGTCTACTGTTGTGATCTAGAGAATCACTATAGCGTTCCGCAATGATTTGATCTTTATAAATTACCAGGACTGATCTGGTTTTTTGAACACTATTATTTTTAAAAGCACGCTCCACTACCTGGTTTAATTGCTGGTAATCTACCGTGGCGAAAACGGTATCTTTTTGAGGAGCATTACCATAAGGGTATGTTAGTGTCTTTGATGCAGGTGTACGCAGGGGTTTTTCTACTTCAAGAAAATCATCAATGGACATGTGAGGTGGAATCAGTACACATCCCAGACCTTCTCTATAGACCGCGGTTCGAGTTTTTAACCCATAGACCGTTGCAGTGGCGGTTTTTAACGTGGTATCAATACTGCTTCGCGCGCTATTTATAGGAGTGAAATTATTATCGTGGTTTTGTGTGAACTCTTGGCCTCGACCATCCAAAAACATACAAGAACAAATGTTCTTAGCAGCAAATCCACTGATGAGTTCGAGTCTTGGATAAAAGTTGTAGAATAGATAGCCGAAAATTAGAAGGCAAATTAATAGGACGGGCAGGAGGATGCGTTTAAGGTTCTTCACAGTATTTTTAAGTTTTAGTTTAGAGACTAATTTAATGATTTTAATGCTACCAAATATTTGTTTTAAGTAGTGTACTATAAAAGCGATCCATAACAGAGGCTTAATGAAGCAAAGGTAAAAGATATTTAAATTAAGCCTATTAGCCTTTAATCTTAGAGAGGAGTTGCGTATTTTTGTAGTAAAGAATTGTTATGATGGATATACAAAAAATACGTTCAGACTTTCCTATTTTAAATCGGAAGGTTAATGATCACCCTTTGGTGTATTTTGACAATGCAGCGACCTCTCAAACACCTCAAGTGGTCATCGATTGTATTGTTGATTATTATTCAAATTACAATGCCAATATCCACAGAGGAGTACATAGCTTATCCCAAGAAGCAACTGATAAATACGAGCAGGCACGAGAGAAAATAAGAGCACATTTTAATGCTAAATTCACCCGCGAAATTATATTTACCTCAGGTACGACAGATGGTATTAATCTTGTGGCTCACGGATTCTCTAGTTTTCTAAAAAAAGGTGATGAATTAATTGTTTCAGCCTTAGAACACCATTCCAACATTGTGCCTTGGCAGATGTTATGTGAAGCTACAGGAGCAACCCTAAAGGTGATTCCTATCAATGACCAGGGGATATTAGAGATGGAGGCATATAATGAGTTGCTTTCAGAGCGCACCAAGCTTGTGTTCTGTAATCACGTTTCCAACGCATTAGGGATTATCAACCCTATTAAAGAAATCATTGAAAAAGCACATAAAGCGGGCGCAGCTGTTCTAATTGATGGAGCGCAGGCTACGCCACACATCAAGCTCGACGTTCAAGAATTGGATGTTGATTTTTATGTCGCCTCCGCACATAAAATGTGTGGACCTACAGGGGTGGGTATGTTATACGGTAAAGAACAATGGCTATCCAAACTTCCACCCTACCAAGGTGGGGGAGAAATGATTGCTGAGGTGACTTTTGAAAAAACCACCTATGCAGATTTACCGCATAAATTTGAAGCAGGAACTCCGAATATTTGTGGAGGTATTGCCTTTGGAGCTGCCATCGATTATTTGAATGAGATAGGTTTTGATCAAATTCACGACTATGAAAAGGAGCTTTTAGACTATGGAACCGCTGAGCTTAAAAAGATTCCTGGATTAAAAATTTATGGGGAAACAGCTCATAAAGCGGCTGTAATTTCATTTAACCTTCAGGGGATACACCCATACGATGTAGGGTCTATAGTGGATAAATTAGGAGTTGCCGTGAGAACAGGACACCATTGTGCGCAACCGATAATGGATTATTTTAAAATCCCGGGAACGGTGCGAGCAAGCTTTGCTTTTTATAACACAAAACAAGAAATAGATACCTTGGTATCTGCTGTTAAACTAGCGCAGAAAATGTTGTCTTGATGGTACTGTGGTTTTTAAAACAGAGTGAAAAACAGTTGAATAGGCAATATAGTTGTTGTACTTTTGCTTAATAAATTATAAACAATGACAATACAAGAAATCCAAAACGAGATCGTTGATGAGTTTTCTATGTTTGACGACTGGATGCAGCGGTATGAATATATGATAGAGCTTGGAAAGTCCTTACCGCTTATTGAAGAGCAATATAAAACACAAGCCAATATAATTAAAGGTTGTCAAAGTCAAGTATGGGTACATGCCGAACTTAAAGATGACAAACTAGTGTTTACGGCGGATAGTGATGCCATTATCACCAAGGGAATAATTGCTATTTTAGTACGTGCTTTTTCAAATCAGCGTCCCCAAGCAATTATTGATGCCGATACAAAATTTATTGATGAAATCGGATTAAAAGAACATTTGTCGCCCACACGTGCCAATGGTCTAGTCAGTATGATTAAACAATTGAAATTGTATGCGGTGGCTTATCAAACCCAATTAAATTAAAAAGTTATGAGTGAAACTATTAATACCGTTGAACTTGGAGAAAAAATAGTCAGAGTTCTTAAAACAGTATACGATCCAGAAATCCCAGTAGATATCTACGAGTTGGGCTTAATATATGATGTGTTTGTAAATGACCATTACGAGGTTAAGATCCTAATGACCCTTACCACACCAAACTGCCCTGTTGCCGAAACCCTCCCTGTTGAAGTGGAAGAGAAAGTAAAAACAATCGAAGAGGTTAAGGATGCCGAAGTAGAAATTACCTTTGATCCACCATGGAGTCAGGAATTAATGAGTGAGGAAGCGAAGTTAGAACTAGGATTGCTATAAGTAGATTTAGGTATATTTAACCCCGCATTGGAGAATTCTATGCCACAAGAAATTAGAAACAGAGTAGCCGAGAGCAAACTGGAGACCTTTAACTTAGAAGAAGTGTATCCTGAAGGCAAGCGTGTTCTTTTCGATATAAAAGATTGGCTTGATCAGGGCTTTATTTTAAAAGAAAAGGAGTTCAGAGCCTTGGCTAATAACCATAATTGGGAGCAGTATCAGGATGCGTATATTGCCGTGTACTGTTCTACTGATGCCATTGTGCCCACTTGGGCATATATGCTTATTACCACAAAATTGAATCCCTATTGTAAGAAAGTAGTTCTTGGAACGTTAGATACCCTAGAAACAGTCGTATATCGTGAGGTGATTCAAGAGCTAGATCTCTCTATGTTTAAGGATAAACCAGTGATTGTGAAAGGGTGTTCCAAAAAACCGGTTCCTGAGGATGCCTATCTTTTTATTACTTGGCGCTTACAAAAGGTGGCTAAAAGTGTGATGTTTGGAGAGGCTTGTTCTTCCGTTCCACTGTATAAAAGAAAATAATATATTTATTATCGAATTTTAATCTTCCCCTAACTATCTACAATTGAAAATGATTATTACTATTTTTAATTTGTGAATTTAAATTTAAACTAAATGAGAAAATTACTTGTGCTTGGAGCACTTTTATTCGGAATTTCATTTACTTATGCTCAAGATGAAGAGGCACCAACAGAAGGTTGGACAAGAGGTGGTACTTTTACATTTTTGTTAAACCAAGCTGCTTTTAGCAATTGGGTAGCCGGAGGTCAAAACAATATATCTGGTACCGGAAACATCAATTACGATTTTAACTATCTAAAAGGGGATTGGACTTGGGACAACAAACTTTTAATATCTTATGGGCTCACCAAAACCAAAGATCAAGGGACACGTAAATCGGATGACCGATTTGAATTTAATTCACTTGTGGGTAAAAAGGCCTTTGGCAACTGGAATTATTCATTCTTTTTGAATTTAAAAACCCAAATGACCAAGGGGTTTGACTATAGCCATGATGAGGACACTGATTTTCATACCTCCGGATTTTTTAACCCTGGATATTTAACCTTTGGTCCAGGTTTAGAATGGAAAGAAAGTGAAAACTTGAAATTTAATTTAGCCCCTGCTACTTCTAAACTTACCTTTATATCAGATGATCTGTGGATCTATGATAGTGTCTTGGGTGATTTTGTTCAGCATTCAGGCACCGATAACATCAACAACCTTAGTGCCTATGGCATTGACCCAGGTGATCAATCTCGTTATGAGCTCGGTTTTTACGCATCTGGGTATTATAAATTTAACTTGATGGAAAATGTATCTGTTGAGAACATTTTAAACCTGTATTCAAATTATTTGGAGGATCCTCAGAATGTAGATTTGGATTACACGCTCAATGTGGTAATGAAAATCAACGAATACCTTTCTACCAATTTTACCGTTCAAACTGTATATGATGATAATGCAGTGAGCGCGTTACAGCTTCGTGAGGTATTTGGTTTAGGTGTAAACGTTGGATTTTAAAAAATTTATCGTATAAAAAGTAACAAAGTAGGATAAGAATTAGTCCTTAAAAAATAAAAGCCTTTGATCTGTTCCAAGTTCAAAGGCCTTTATATAATGTTTTAGTTGAGATACTAGACTAAATTTCTTCATGGTATTCTGGGTATAAGAAGCTATTGTATGGAAAGCGTGTGACGTGAATTCGCCGCACTTCTTCATAAACCTTCTTTCTAAACTCCTCTAGATTCTCTCGCTCCAAAGCTGAAATAAATAACACATTGTCACCCATTCGGTTCATCCAAGTATTCTTCCATTCCTCTAGGGTAAAGTGCTTGGTGGTACGCTCGGTAACCAGATCATCTTCATCGATGGTTTTATGCTTGTAGTTGTCAATTTTGTTAAATACCAAAACTGTTGGCTTATCCGCACTTTTGATTTCATCCAAAATTTGGTTCACAGAATCGATGTGGTCCTCGAAGCTAGGATGAGCGATGTCTACCACATGTAAAAGCAAATCAGCTTCTCTCACCTCATCCAAGGTGCTTTTAAACGACTCTACCAATTGCGTTGGTAGTTTTCTAATGAATCCCACCGTGTCAGTGAGTAGAAATGGCAAATTTCCAATCACGACTTTGCGAACCGTGGTGTCTAGCGTCGCGAATAATTTGTTTTCTGCAAACACCTCACTTTTACTAATGACGTTCATTAAAGTAGATTTCCCTACATTGGTATATCCAATTAACGCCACGCGGACAAGGGTCCCTCTGTTACCTCTTTGGGTTTCCATTTGCTTGTCAATTTTTGCGAGCTTCTTTTTAAGTAACGCAATCCGATCTCTTACAATACGTCTATCGGTCTCAATTTCTGTCTCCCCAGGACCACGCATACCGATACCACCTCGTTGGCGTTCAAGGTGCGTCCAAAGTCCTGTCAGACGTGGTAATAAATATTGGTATTGTGCCAATTCAACTTGGGTTCTGGCATAACTTGTTTGTGCACGTTGCGCGAATATATCTAAAATTAGGCTGGTACGGTCCAAGACCTTTACCTTCAAAATTCGTTCAATATTTTTCTGTTGTGCTGGCGTTAGTTCATCATCAAATATAACCGTTCCGATTTCGTTTTCTTCCACGAAGGTATAGATCTCATCCATTTTACCACTTCCGATAAAAGTTTTCGGATTGGGAAAATCAATTTTTTGCGTGAACCTAGCCTCCACATTGCCACCAGCGGTAAAAGCTAAAAATTCTAACTCATCCAGGTACTCTTGAGATTTCTCCTCATCCTGCTCTTTGGTGATGATCCCTACAAGCACGACCTTCTCATAATCTATTTGTTTTCTCTCTAGCATATATTATTTGTATTTTGCAAAGGTAAACAAATGATTTTTTAAATAAATAATATGGCAGACAGCAGTATGATCTCTGTAGCATTTTACAATTTGGAGAACCTTTTTGATACCGTAGACGATCCACACATCCTAGATGATGACTTTACGGCAGAGGGAACTTTACAATGGACCAAGGAACGCTATGAGAATAAACTGTTTAAATTAAGCAGAGCCATTTCGCAGATTGGCATGGAGACCATTGACCGTCCGCCTTCAATTGTCGGTGTTGCAGAGGTGGAGAATAAAAAGGTGTTGGCAGATCTTGTAAGTTACAATGGATTAAAGGAACTTAATTATAGTTTTGTTCATCACAATTCTCCTGATGAACGCGGCATAGATACTGGACTGTTATATCGAAAGGAGGATTTTGAGCCTCTGGAATCGGCTACGGTTACTGTAATGGTTTATAATCCAGAAGATGAACGTGATTTTACACGAGACATTCTTTATGTTCGAGGAAATCTCTTTGGAGAAATGGTTCATATATACGTCAATCATTGGCCTTCTCGCAGGGATGGCGATCAAAAGACCGATTATAAGCGCATCACCGCGGCCAAGACTCTTATTAAACACCTAAAAGGCGTTAAAGAGGCCTATCCACAAGGGAAGTTTATCATAATGGGAGACTTTAACGACAATCCAAATTCTGAGAGTGTAAAGGACCACTTGATTGTTGATGGTTTATTTAATCCGATGACTCCAATGTTAATACCAACCAAACAAGGTAGTGTTACCTATAAAGGACGTTGGAACCTATTTGATCAAATAATCATTTCTACCAACTTTTTTGCTACCCAAGAAGAAGGTTTGAAGTTTGACCGCGCTGAAATTCTCAGCGAACGCTTCCTTGAAGACTGGAATGAGCGTTTCGAAGGATTTCCATTTCGAACCTATGCTGGCCGTAAATATATAGGAGGGTACAGTGACCATTTTCCAGTTTATATTGTGCTTAAAAATTCCCGCAGTAAGACATTTGGGAAAAAAACAGTGATTTAGAAGTTAGTTTATCCATTAAGTGTAAAAATCATCGATGAAATACACTTTACGCTAAAGAATATTCCTACTGAGAAATTACTTTATTACTTACATTTTACCTTCTTTTATGCAGTTCATCGAATAATCCTTTGCATTTCATCGAATAAATCGTGCATTTCATCGGGAAAGTTTTGTATTCAACCTACATTTATAAAGCAAAACAATCCCAAATGTTATGAAAGCACAACTACTTAAATCGATCTTACTTTTAGCAATGGTAACTGGGTTATTTGTTAATCCTTCAAATTTAGTTGCTCAGCAACATCATGGTCGCGCATACTATAAGCTTAAACATTCGGAACAATTAAAAACTCTTTCTCATAGATATAAGCAGGTAAGCCAGCGTAATAAGGCTGAGGCGCGTCGTGTTGCCTTGACCAAGGGTTGGGCGATCTCTACCGAACTTTCAAACGGTGGTTATGAAGAATTAGAGCAACTTGGACCTGACGGTGCCCCAATCTACTATACTACTTATAATGACAACGTAGTTTATACCTCAAGGTCCAATGCGCTCTATCAAAATGGTGATTTACATTTGGACGTGGATGGTTTGGGAATGTATGTTGGGGTATGGGATAGTGGTAAAGCCTTACTTTCTCACCAAGAATTAAATGGTCGTGTGCAAACTGGGGATGATGCAAAAAGAGTCAGTGGACATGCTACACATGTCTTAGGTACGATCTTAGCTGCTGGTGTTGATCCAAAGGCTAAGGGAGTCGCTTTTAATGCAGAGGGTGTAAGTTATGACTGGTCCAATGATGAGGCTGAGGTAGCACAAGCTGCTTCTCAAGGGTTATTACTTTCAAATCACTCTTATGGGATCAGTGCTAAAACGATTCCAGATTGGTATTTTGGCGCTTATATCTACCAATCCAAAGATTGGGATGAAATCATGTACAATGCGCCTTATTATTTAATGGTAACCGCCGCAGGGAATACTCAGCAATTACAATACAATGAGCAACCAATTACGGGTACTCCTTCGGATGCTTATGATCTTTTATTGGGTTATGCCGTTTCTAAAAACGGTTTAACCGTTGCTGCCGCAGACAATGTAGCGTTTGACCAAGATCAAAATATCGTTAATGCACAAATTGCTTCTTTCAGTAATTTTGGCCCTACTGATGACGGACGTATTAAGCCAGATATTACTGGAGAAGGTGTCAATGTGTATTCGGCCTATAGCGATAGCGAAACAAGCTATTTGGCACAGTCTGGAACTTCTATGGCTGCTCCTGGTGTTACGGGTGCCTTACTTTTGTTACAACAATATTACAAAGAAACCCATGGTGATTTTATGAAAGCAGCTACCTTAAAAGGCTTGAGTTTACATACCGCTGATGAGGCTGGAGAGTTTCCAGGTCCTGATGCCCGATTTGGTTGGGGAATTATCAACACTAAAAGAGCTGCGAATACTATTTCAAATGTTGGTCTTAACAGTGCTATTAAGGAGACTTCACTTTCTAATGGGGAAACCTTACAATATACTTACCAAGTAGAAGAAGGTGAAACCTTAATGGCTTCTATTTCGTGGACTGATCCTGCATTTAACAGTGATAATAAAGGAAACCTAAATGATGCGACCTCGGTGTTGGTCAATGATTTAGATATTGTGGTGTATAAAGAGGGTGAAGATGGTGAATTTTTCCCATGGAAACTTACTGCTTCTAATGGTTACCAGATGGCAGTACAAGGGATCAATAATGTGGATCCTTTTGAAAAAGTAGAGGTTTTAAATGCCTCAGGAACTTATATTATCCAGGTAAGCCACAAAGGAACACTGCTGAAAGATCACCAAGATTTTTCCTTGATCGTTACTGGAGTTAAAGGGAGTGATTGTGTCTTGAAAACACCTGCTGATCTTAAAATAGGTTCCATAGAAGAAGAAAAGGTAAATTTGGTATGGGAGTCTGTTGATGATGCTATTTACGAGGTTGCATATAGAACACAGTCCAATAAAAAAGGAAGTATCCAAGAGTGGAATACCGTGCTAGTGACGGAAAACAACCTTGAATTGACAAAATTACAAGAGAATACTGTATATCAGTGGAAGGTGAGAACCTTATGTTCAGAACTAGCGGAATCTGATTTTAGCAAAGTGGTTAGTTTTAGAACCAAGTTTGTAGATACCCAAGCTCCAAGTATTCCTTTGGGGTTGATGGCAACCGAGGTTACTACTGGATCACTTATTCTTAATTGGGAGACTTCGCAGGATAATGTGGGGACAATCGCCTATGAGCTATATCAAGATGGCATTAAAATTGGATCTTATGGTATCACTCAAGTTACTGTTGAAGGACTTTTACCTGATCATTCTTATGAGTTTGTAGTTGTGGCAATGGATGCTGCTGGGAATCGCTCGTTAGAAAGTGATGTTTACCAAGTGAAAACTCATAAAAAACACCCTATTGCTCCGGAGATAGGTCTTGACAACCAGGACAATTTAAACAAGGATTCTAATCGGATTTTAGTATATCCTAACCCAGCTGTATCGTCCATTAAAATTAAGGGACTGACTTCTCAGAACGATGGATACCAAATTTTTAACGCCTCAGGGAATAGAGTGGCCTATGGGAATGGGTATAATAAAATGATCGATGTTTCTACTTTTCCTCCAGGATTGTATGTAGTTGCTATTGCAGACGGAAGCAAAGGTTCTAGAGCAAAATTCTTAAAAAACTAACAATTAGGAACCAGTAGGGGAACCTACTAATTCCTAAACTGTTTTGAATTAGAAGTTTTATCAAAGGGTTATAAATTCGCAATTAGCCTCGCGATGTCTTTGGAATAATAGCTCGATATAATATCTGCCCCCGCTCTTTTGATGGCCATGGATTGCTCCATAATCACTGCGTTTTCATCCAGCCAACCTCGCTGGGCAGCTGCTTTGATCATGGCGTACTCTCCACTGACTTGATAAACTGCAATAGGGATATCAAAGGTGTTTTTAAGATCGCGTACGATGTCTAAATAACAAAGCCCTGGTTTTACCATCACAATATCCGCTCCTTCATCGATATCCATTTGTGTTTCTCTAATGGCTTCTGTTCTATTGGCAATATCCATTTGATAGGTTTTTTTATCCTTAGGAATATCCTGGGTATCTACTGGGGCAGAATCAAGGGCATCTCTAAAAGGACCATAGAAAGCGGATGCGTATTTAGCACTATAACTCATAATTCCGGTGTCGTAATATCCTTCATGTTCAAGTGTCTCTCGAATGGCTAGGATTCTACCATCCATCATATCACTTGGTGCGACAAAATCTGCACCTGCTTGGGCATGAGACAAGGCCATTTGCGACAGTATATTGACAGAGGCGTCATTGAGTATCTTTCCCTTCTCTACAATACCATCGTGGCCAAAAATAGAATAGGGATCAAGAGCCACATCGGTCATAACGAGCATTGCTGGCACGGCGTCTTTGACTGTTTTTATAGCCCGTTGCATAAGCCCATTGGGGTTGATAGCCTCGGTACCTTTGTTGTCTTTTAGGTGGTGTTCCACCTTGACAAATAACAATACAGACTTAATTCCAAGAGACCAGATTAGTTTAACTTCTTCAACTAAGCGGTCCAGGCTAAAACGGTAATATCCAGGCATGGATGAAATTTCATCTTTAATATTTTTTCCCTCCACCACAAATAACGGTGTTTGGAAATCATTTGGACTAATGGTCGTCTCTTGCACTAAGCTTCTTATAGCTTGCGTTGCTCTTAATCTTCTATTTCTTCTTAATGGATACATCGATATGTTTTTTAAATAATTTACTTGAAGTTAGGGAACCTATACCCAAGTTTTAGGGTTTTTTAAAACCGCTATTAATTTTTCTTCCTCACTTCCCTTCATTGGGTTATGGTCATAGACCCATTGAACATGTGGAGGTAAGCTCATCAGAATACTTTCTATTCTTCCGTTGGTCTTTAAACCAAATAAGGTTCCCTTGTCATGGACAAGGTTAAACTCTACATAGCGTCCTCGACGGATTTCTTGCCACTGTCTGTTTTGCGGTGAATAAGGGATATCTTTTCGTTTTTCAACAATTGGAATATAGGCATCCAAAAAGCTATCACCCACTTGTGTTACAAAATTATACCAATCCTCAATACTTTTTCCTTGCTCTGCTTTACAGTAATCGAAAAATAAACCTCCAATTCCTCTGGCTTCGTTTCGGTGGGTGTTCCAAAAGTATTGATCACATTTGGTTTTAAATTCATTATAGAACCTCGCATCATGTTTGTCACAGGCTTGTTTACATATACGGTGGAAATGCTGGGCGTCCTCCTCGAAGAGGTAATAGGGCGTTAAATCCTGACCACCACCAAACCACTGATCAATGGTGTTTCCTTGTTTGTCATACATCTCAAAGTAGCGCCAATTGGCATGAACGGTAGGAATGAAGGGATTGGCTGGGTGTAACACTAACGACAAACCACAGGCAAAAAAATCACAATCACCCACTTTAAAATAGGCTTGCATTGATTTTGGCAGGGGGCCATGCACAGCTGAAATGTTAACGCCGCCTTTTTCAAACACTTTTCCTTTTTCAATAACTCTGGTTCTTCCTCCGCCTCCCTCAGGACGCTCCCATAGGTCTTCCTGGAATTTAGCTCGGGTGTCTACTTGCTCCAATTTAGATGTAATGGTATCTTGAAGCGATACAATGTATTGGTAGAATTTATTTTTCATATTTGCTTTTTTAACCGTATTGCTTTAAAATCGCTAGTTGTTGAAATCTTCAAGATAAACAAGTTGTTCCTCATTGACCTGAATTAGAGGTGTGTTGTTGGTTAGTTTTTTGGCATGTTGTAATTTTTCCATCAAATATTGATCTATTGCAACTTGGTTAACTTTTGCTGGATCCTTTACGTGCATTCGTTTAATCAATTGGCGACCCATTTTGTTGTTGTGCAAATCCATTTGTGTTTCCAACGGATTATTCACAAAGGCTCTTTCGTGCCAATCGGTGATATCTTTAGCCCATTTAATAGCGCTTTCAAGATCCTTTCCGCGCTTAAGGCAATAGTGTACTATAAACATATTCCAAAGTGCATGACGATAAGCATTTGCCTTGTTATTTTTATGATGTGCTTTACCAAAATGCTGATCACATAATTGGACACATTCTTTTGTAGCCTTCACAAAGCAATAGAACATCACAGGACTTGAGATAACCTTCCCTATTATGGTCGTTATTTGTCTTAGGGAAAGGGACTTTATGATACGACCAAAATTCATTTATTTGGCTTGATATTCTTTGACAGCTTCTACGAATGCTTTTGCATGATCCACCGGAATGTTAGGAAGTATTCCATGGCCTAAATTGGCGATGTACTTATCCTTTCCAAAGGCATCAATCATTTGATGAACCATTTTTTTGATTTCTGGGATAGGCGATAACAATCTTGATGGATCGAAATTACCTTGTAGGGTAATCTGACCACCTGTTAGTTTTCTCGCATTTTCTGCAGAACAGGTCCAGTCTACTCCTATGGCAGAAGCCTTACTCGTGGACATTTCTCCTAAGGCATACCAGCACCCTTTTCCAAAGACAATAACTTCCGTAACCTCAGAGAGGGCCTCGACGATCTGATTGATGTACTTCCAAGAAAATTCTTGGTAATCCACTGGAGAAAGCATGCCTCCCCAGGAGTCAAATATCTGAACGGCATTCACACCGTTTTTAACCTTCTCTTTTAAATAAAGAATGGTGGTGTCGGTTATTTTTTGTAGTAAGGAATGAGCGGCCGCTGGTTGAGAGAAACAAAATCCTTTTGCGGTATCAAAACTCTTAGATCCTTGTCCTTCCACAGCATAACATAAAATGGTCCAAGGCGACCCTGCAAAACCAATCAAGGGAACACTGTCATCTAACATTTGCTTTGTAAGCTTAATGGCATCCATTACATAACCCAACTCTTCATTGATCTCAGGAATGACAACTTGGTCAACATCTTTGGCCGATCGAATCGGATTCGGTACCCAAGGTCCTAACCCTGGTTTCATTTCTACATCAATATTCATCGCTTGTGGGATCACTAAGATGTCAGAAAAAAGTATGGCCGCATCGGGCTTTACGATCCGAATAGGTTGCACGGTAATTTCCGCTGCTAATTCAGGGGTTCTACAACGGGTAAAAAAGTCGTATTTCTCCTTTATTGCTATAAATTCAGGTAAGTACCTACCTGCTTGTCTCATCATCCACACGGGCGGTCTTTCTACTGATTCGCCTTTTAAAGCTTTTAAGAAAAGATCGTTTTTTATCATAATAGTATACTTTTAAAGTCCATTAAAGTGTTTAATTACCTGAACTAGAACATTTTCAATGGTCGTTCTATTTGCAGTAATGAGATTATTGGTGTGTTTTCTGACCTCGGCTTCTGTGGTCTTACCTAAACAAAAGACAATAGTATTATCAAATAAATTCCTTTGAGCAAAGCTTTCTACAGCACTTGGGCTGAAAAATAAAATGGCGTCATAGCTACGAAGCATGTTTTTTGAGTTAAGTTTGGTTTTGTATACCTGGGTTTCATGCAAGGTAACTTTATGTTTTTCCAGCAAAGCAGGGAGCTCTTCACGACGAAGGTTTCCGCAGAAAAGCTCAAAGGATCGCTCCCGGTATTTTTCCACAATAATTTTGGCCAGTTTACGGGCCTGATAAGCCTTTTCAACTACATTAAATTTGTGGTGTTTTAAAAGCGCTTCTGTTTTATCACCCACACAAAAACAATTGGTGATTTGTATGTTTTTATCTAAAATAGCTCTTACCGCATTTTGCGAGGTAAAAATGGCATTTTCAATAGGTGCGACTGGCTTAAAGTCTATGGACACGATTTCTATAAAGTTGTGCTCATAACAAACAATACCAGCCTCTTGTAAAATATTCCTTTGGGTAATGTGGAGTTCTTTTGTGCTTAATACTTCTGTCATGTTACTTTTTTGAAAATTTTGCGAAATGATTTAAAACTAACCTTAAACCGAATCCTTCAATTGATGGATGCCTTGCGTATTTATTTGAGGTTTAGATCTTTTCTGATCACTTTCATGATGGCTTCACCTCCTTGTTTTAGAGCTTCTAAAGCACTTAGGTGCCCTAGTCCTTCGCAGTTTTCAATCAATACTTTTTTCTCGACGGTAACTTTTTGCTTGCCATCAAGGGAGAATAGTCCAGCCACAAGCGTTAGATAATCGATATCTATGGTAGCTAGGGCTCCAATAGGCGCAGAACAGCCACCCTCGAGGGTTCTTAAAAATTCCCGTTCTACAGTGGTGCAAATATCGGTTTGATAATCGTTTAGACCCTCAAGTGCCTTTCTAGAATAATCGTCATGCTCTAAAGCCACCACTAACATGGCTCCTTGAGCAGGCGCTGGTATCATCCAATCTAGTTCTATAGTTGTCTCAGGACGAAGGTTAATGCGCTCAAGTCCAGCGGCTGCAAAAATGGCACCATGCCATTGGCTGTCTTGAAGTTTTTGCAAACGTGTTTGAACATTTCCACGAATATTTGCCACCTCATGTTGTGGGTATTTGTTGAGCCATTGCGCCTTTCTTCTTAAACTCCCTGTGGCTATGGTAGCCTGTTTAGGAAGGACTTTTGATTTCTCTTTTTGAATCAATAGATCTTTTGGATTGGCTCGTTTTAAAACAGCTCCTTTTACAATGCCATTAGGGAGCTGCGTAGGCACATCCTTCATACTATGAACGACGATATCCACGGTACCATTTAACATGGCGATATCTAAGGTTTTGGTGAAAACACCAGTTATGCCCAATTGATGTATAGGCTTGTCGAGAAATAAGTCTCCTTGAGATTTTACAGCAACAATTTCAGTCTGATAACCATCGGCCTCCAATAAGGATTTAACACGATTTGCCTGCCATAGTGCTAATTCACTATCGCGAGTTCCAATTTTTATAGTTTTTTTCATAGGGTTTCTAGTTGAAACACTTTTTTAATAAGTTCAATGCTTTCTGTTGAGGTGTCTGAGCTGTCTTTTAGGTGATTGGCGAATTGCGTAGTTATTTTCTGAATTATACGATCACTGATAATTTCCGCTTGTTGATCGTTAAATCCATCAATCTTTTTACGCTGAAAATCAATCTCTGCATCCCTCATGTGATTTAGTTTTTTCTTTAAAGCCTTAATGGTGGGCGCAAACTTTCTGGTTTCCAACCAGCTTTTGAATTCCTGGGTGACCTGCTGAATAATTTCTTCAGCTTGGGGGATAAATTGCTCTCTTCTCTTAAGTGTTTCATTGGTCATTTGCGACAATTGATCTAGATGAACCAAGGTGACATTTGGCATCTCCTTAACACTAGGATCCACATTCTGTGGGATGGAAAGATCCAAGATTAATAATTCTTTCTTGGAATGAATTAATTCTTTGGTGATGGTTGGTTTCTGAGCACCAGTAGCCACAATGAGGACATCACATTGGCTGATTTCTTCTTGTAGGTTGCTGTAATCTTTGACAATCAAATTGAACTTCCCCGCAATTTTCTCTGCCTTATCCTTGGTTCTATTTATCAGTACGATATGATTGTTTCTGGTGTGCTTAACCATGTTTTCACAAGTGTTTCGCCCAATTTTACCAGTACCAAACAGTAAGATGTTTTTTTCCGACACCTCTGGTACTCTAGCTAAAATGTATTGTACCGAAGCGAAAGCCACAGAGGTGGCACCAGATGACAGTTCTGTTTCATTTTTAATACGTTTGCTAGCCTGAATTACGCAGTTGCAAAGACGCTCTAAAAAATGATTTGTAAGTCCGATTTTTTTTGAAATGGTAAAGCTTTGTTTAATCTGACTGATGATCTCAAAATCTCCCAGAATTTGACTGTCTAGGCCAGTACCGACTTTAAAAAGATGGTCAATTGCGTCCTTGTTTTTATACACAAAACCAATGCGCTGGAAATCTTCAAGACTACCATTGGAATTATCGCATAGTAATTGAATGAGTTGAAAAGGGTGCTGAGCAAATCCGTATATCTCTGTTCTATTACAGGTAGAGGTAGCCATTATTGCGTCCATCCCAGCATTTTTGGCTTGGGTGAGCAAACCAATCTTGGCTGTTTCACTCAGGCTAAATTTACCTCGAATTGCAGCATCAGCTTTTTTATAACTGATTCCTATAGCGTAAAATGTATTATGTTTAGAAATATTATAAGCTTCCATTCACTCTCCGAAAATCGTTTACAAAAGTAAACCTAAAGCCAGTAAGAAAGTAACGCTCTAGGTACTTTTTATGTCGTTTTTTGAAAAAGGCATATTTTTTTGCCTAAAATTCTTCTAAATAGCTGTATATTTGGGGGATTGTAGCGTGCAATGCTCTATGAAGTTTAGAACGATTCTAAATAAAAACGAACGACATTTGCACCGATTTAAATTAAAAAGTAACGCGAAAAGGACAATGCAAGAAATTGGAATTGAAGAAGGGTTTTTAGTGCTAAAGACACAAAACGAATCGAATGATATTCAACATATTAGCAAGCTAATTGACAGCAGTTATATTCAGTTTCATTTTTGCTTGAAAGGGCGTGCTATTTTTCATTATAACCAAGGGAATTATGCCATCGATATTAAAGAAGATGAGGCCTTGTTGTTATATAATCCACGGCGTGATCTACCGATTAATCTAGAGGTGAACTCAAAAACGTGGATCCTATCTGTGGTTATCCCGATAAAGAAATTCCACGCTTTATTCTCAGAAGAGGCCGATTATATTCACTTTTTAGATCAAGAGAATATTGATAAAAAGTATTATGGGACCAAGCAGATTAATCCTGCCATGTCTGTGGTGCTTAGTCAAATGTTGAATTTTAACATGCACAGTGCTATTGAGCGTTTGTATTTAAAAGGAAAGATATATGAATTATTGGCTTTGTATTTTAACAAACCTGAGGATACTGATTTCGAACAATGCCCGTTTTTAGCAGATGAGGATAATGTTCGTCGTATACGAAAGGCGAAGGATATTGTGATATCAAGAATGTCAGAACCACCTTCCCTTCAGGAATTGGCTGATGAGATTGGACTTAATTTAAAACGTTTAAAAGAAGGATTTAAGCAGGTCTATGGTGATTCTGTTTATAGCTTTTTGTTCGATTATAAAATGGAATATGCCAGAAAGCTACTAGAGGCAGGGACCATGAACGTCAATGAAGTGGGATTAAAGGTCGGTTACAGCACTGCGAGTCATTTTATTGCAGCTTTTAAAAAGAAATATGGAACCACGCCTAAAAAATATACCATGGCGCTTAATTAAATAACTCAGTCAATGAAAAAAATATTCTTACTACCTCTTTTCTTATGCTTTTTCTTTGTTGGGATGGCTCAGCAAGTGCAATCCAACCCAGATGATCAAGTTTTAGTTTTTACAAAAACCAGTGGATTTCGTCATGAATCTATAGAAACTGGAGTCGCTTTGATTGAAAAATTAGGAAATCAAAATAACTTTAAAGTCACTCATACAGAAGATTCGCTTGCCTTTAATAAGGAGAATCTAAAAAAATATAAGATGGTGTTGTTCCTCTCTACCACCAATGATGTACTTGGCCCATCAGGTCAAAAGGCTCTTCAAGATTTTATGCATAATGGCGGGAGTTTTATGGGAATACATGCTGCCACAGATACAGAATTTAATTGGCCTTGGTATGGAAGAATGATAGGAGCTTATTTTGTAGATCACCCTAATAATCCAAATGTTCGAAAGGCTGAAATTCAGGTAATCGATGCCGAGCACGCCTCCACTAAGATGTTGCCTAGTGCTACTTGGATACGTAAAGATGAGTGGTATAATTATAGAGACATTAGTGAGCATATACGGGTACTTCTTAATTTGGATGAATCCACATACGAAGGGGGAACTAATGGAGCGCATCATCCTATTGCATGGTATCATGAGTTCGAAGGTGCCAGGGTTTTCTACACAGGGGGAGGACATACCAAAGAGTCTTATAGTGAGCCTTTGTTTGTTGCCCATCTTTTAGGGGGAATAAACTATTGTTTAAAAAGAGATTAGATTTGTTAAACGAGCTAGGTTTTGTTTCAATGAAGAGCAATCGATTTTTTAAATAGCATTATCTTCAAAGTTAAGTCTACCCGAAGTTTTTATGAACCGCAATTGTGTACTTTTGCAAAGAATACTTTAGAAAAATATATATGAAGGGAGTTTTATTCATCAACTTAGGGTCACCAGATTCTACAGATCCTAAGGATGTAAAACGGTATTTGGATGAGTTTTTAATGGATGAACGCGTGTTTGATTTTCCATATTGGTTACGCAGTTTTATTGTCAGGGGTATAATACTTAACACACGTCCTAAAAAATCCGCGGAAGCTTATGAAAAAATATGGTGGGAAGAAGGGTCCCCTTTAATTGTCATTTCGGAGCGATTAAAGGAAGGAATCGATAAGTTTTCCTCCATACCAAGTGCCGTGGCAATGCGTTATGGTAATCCTTCCATAAAATCTGGTTTGCAAGCGCTAAAAGAAGAAGGTGTCACGGAGGTATTGCTAATACCGCTTTATCCTCAGTTTGCGATGGCTACTACAGAAACGATACTGGTATTAGCCGAAGAGTTGCGACAAGCGCACTTCCCTGAGATGGAGTTTACCAGCATCCCGGCTTTTTATAACCATCCTGATTATGTTCGGGTGCTTTCAAATTCTATTCAGCGCTCTTTACAGGCGCAACAATGGGATCATCTGTTGTTTTCCTATCACGGTGTCCCGGAACGACATATCCGAAAATCGGATATCACCAAATCCCATTGTAAAATTGATGGAAGTTGTTGTCAAACGCCATCCCCTGCGCACCAGTTTTGTTACAGGCATCAATGTTATGAGACCACCAAACAGGTAGCAGAATTTCTAGGCTTAAAGCAAGGAAGTTATTCTACCTCATTTCAGTCGCGTTTAGGGATTGACCCTTGGTTAAAGCCAGCAACCAATAAAACCATCAATAAAATGCCTGAACAAGGAATCAAAAAACTTGCAGTGGTCACGCCAGCTTTTGTGGCTGATTGTATTGAGACACTCGAAGAAATAGGGATCCAGGCGAAAGAAGAATTTATCGCGAACGGTGGAGAAGAATTGCATGTGATTCCGTGCTTAAATGATGACTCAGATTGGATAAAAGTACTGGCGCGTTGGATTGATCAGTGGGCATTAGCTGAGCAAAACGCATAGCATTATGAGTGGAAATTCATCCAAAGCTCTGGGAGAGGACAGTATCGGTAGTTTATTAGTAAAACAAGCTGTTCCAGCTTCCATCGGTATTTTGGTGATGTCCTTAAATATTTTGGTGGACACCATTTTTGTAGGGAATTGGATAGGTTCAATTGCCATTGCTGCAATCAACGTGGTGCTGCCTGTTTCTTTTTTTATCGCTGCTCTAGGGATGGCTATCGGGGTTGGAGGGTCTTCCATTATTTCCCGCGCCCTTGGGGCGGATAATCGCTCCAAAGCGCTTATTACTTTTGGAAACCAAATTACCCTGACGGTACTGCTCACGGTCGTGCTCATAGTGGTTGGACTCTGGTTTATAGACGATATCATCCCAAGGTTTGGTGGTAAAGGTGCCATTTTTGATCCAGCAAAGGATTACTATACAGTGGTATTATATGGTGTTCCTTTTTTAGCTCTTTGTATGATGGGAAATACAGTCATTAGGGCGGAAGGTAAACCTAAGTTTGCCATGATCGCAATGATAATCCCCTCCGTTGGAAACCTTTTCTTGGATTACATTTTTATATATGTTTTGGATTATGGAATGTTAGGCGCAGGGTGGGCTACCACAGCTTCTTATGTGCTCTGTCTTGGCTATATTCTGTGGTACTTTCTATCGAATAATTCAGAGTTAAAACTTAGCGTTACCGATTTTGTTTTAAGAAGAAATACCGTATCTGAAATCGCTGCCCTGGGAGGTGTCACTCTAGCTAGGCAAGCAATCGTTAGTGTAACATACCTGCTTTTAAACAATATATTGTACAACTTAGGGGGCGCATCTTCGGTAACGGTTTATGCCATAATAGGTAGGATGTTGATGTTTGCACTTTTTCCTGTTCTGGGGATTACCCAAGGATTTTTACCTATTGCAGGCTTTAATTATGGGGCCAATAAATACTATCGTGTTAAAGAAACCATCTACACAGCCATAAAATATGCAATGTTACTGGGCTTTTGTATTTTCTTATTGATAATGATTTTTCCAGGGGGTATTACAGCAGTATTTACCGATGATTCAACGGTGTTGAATGATGCTCCAAAGGCAATGCGATGGGTGTTCGCTGCCACCCCAATAGTGGTTATTCAGCTGATCGGTTCGGCTTATTTCCAGGCCGTTGGAAAAGCATTACCTGCTTTTTTATTAACCCTCACCAGACAAGGAATCTTTTTTATACCTTTAATTCTCATATTGCCCAGGTACTATGGAGAGTTAGGCGTATGGATTTCATTTCCACTATCGGATGTACTTTCCACCGTGGTAACTGGCTATTTTTTAAATCGAGAAATTCGACATAAATTAATGACCAAACCCATAGAATCATAGAACATATGGTAGAATATTACAATTATATCAAAGCATTGCACTTGATTTTTGTCATTACTTGGTTTGCGGGATTATTTTACATCCCTCGATTGTTTATCTACCAAATAGAGGCTTATGCCAAGCCTTCACCAGAGAAGGAAATTTTAGGTGATCAACTTAAAATTATGGCCAAAAGGCTTTGGTTTATTATTACGTGGCCTTCTGCGATACTTGCTGTTTTGTTTGCAATTATGTTACTTATCATTATCCCAGGTTGGCTTACCCAAGGCTGGATGCATATCAAGTTATTTTTTGTTGTTTTACTGATCCTTTATCATCTGAAAACGCATCAAATCTTTACTCAACTCCAAAACGATCAGGTTAATTATACTTCTAAATTCATGCGGATATGGAACGAGGTTACGACGATTATTTTGTTCTCTGTAGTCTTTCTTGTAATCCTAAAAGATAGTTTAAACTGGGTTTTTGGAGTAGTTGGGATTTTTCTACTCGCCACTGCCCTTATGCTCGGTATCCGTTTGTATAAGCGAATACGTGACAAAAATAGCTAAGCTGGCTTAATTATTGTTATATTTAATAAAATCCAAATGTAAGGTGTACAATAAACTATCGCTTCGAACACGTATCTTTATTACAATGATCTTTATTGTGGTATTCGCATCGGTGCTCATCGCGGGAGTGACTATTTTTCAATATAAAGGACAGGCGGAGGATTATCACAAAGTTTATCTTGAGCGAAAAGAGGAACAACTCAATGCCCAAATAGATTACATTCTTAAAAATACTACTTGGGAAGTAAAAACGGAAAACTTGCGCTACATACTGGAGTACAAAAATGCTATTTTCGAAGCCTCCGATGTATTGGATATTAACTTTAATATTTTTGATCTAGAGGGAAATCTCATTATTAGTTCAAAGCCAAGAATGGCATACGATAACGGTGTTAGAAACCTGGATAATAGCGTGCTTCATGGCTTAGCTAACAGTCTGACCAAACGTTATGTGGAAAGAACGAAGGCCGCTGGAGATCGTTTCCGTTCTTCTTATAGTTACATTCTAGACCCCAAGTTCAAGCCAATAGGCATATTAAATATCCCATATTATGAAGATGACACCTTTAACGAAGGGGAGTTGGGACAATTTTTAATTCGACTCTCTGCTGTTTATGTCATACTGCTAATAATTGCAGTAATGTTAGCTTATCTTATCTCTACTTATATTACACGTTCGTTAAAGGCCATTGGAGATAAATTAGATCAGACCCGATTGACCAAACAAAATCAAAAGATATACCTAGATCGGCCCAGTGAAGAAATCGGTGCTTTAGTGGAGGCCTATAATGGTATGATCGATGAATTGGATAAAAGCGCGGCATTACTAGCTAAGAGTGAACGGGAACAAGCTTGGAGAGAAATGGCCAAACAAGTGGCGCATGAAATTAAGAACCCACTAACACCTATGCGATTAAGTGTTCAGAGCTTTCAACGAAAGTTTGATCCTCAGGATTCTCAGATAAATGAAAAGGTCGATGAGTTTGCCAAGATTATGATTCAGCAAATAGACACAATGAGTAATATCGCATCTGCATT
This sequence comes from Galbibacter sp., assembly GCF_035306585.1. Classification (GTDB taxonomy): domain Bacteria; phylum Bacteroidota; class Bacteroidia; order Flavobacteriales; family Flavobacteriaceae; genus Galbibacter. The sequence goes on along the minus strand of NZ_DATGNU010000129.1, from coordinate 29,678 downwards.
TGGTAGTTTTGCCAATATGCCTGCCCAGCAAAATGAATTGCTCAATGTGGTAGAGGTTGTTCATCTCTCTGTTGAAATTTTTAATGAAGAATCTATTGAATTTAAAAGCGAACAAAAGGAAATTATTGCGAAATTAGATCGTACGCAGCTCATACGAGTGATGACAAATTTGGTAAAAAATGCCTTGCAATCGGTTCCAGAAGATAAACTACCAAAAATTGAGGTATCAGTTTTTACCCAAGGAGATGATATCAAAATAACAGTGAAAGACAATGGAATAGGGATTTCCAAAGAAAATCATGAAAAGATTTTTGAGCCAAGGTTTACCACCAAGACAAGCGGCATGGGACTTGGATTAGGGATGGTGAAAAATATTGTTGAAGCCTTTCATGGAAGCCTTGAAATGGATTCTGAGCAGGGTATAGGAACCGTATTCACTATTACTTTTCCTAAATTTAAAGAAACGAACGAAAAAGATAATTAAATGATTTTAGCATGAATTTTGAAAACATTATTATTGAGATCAAAGAGCAAATAGGGACCATAACAATTAATCGTCCAAAGAAATTAAATGCGCTCAACAAGGCTACTATAGAGGAGCTGCATCAAGCTTTTGTCGACTTGGATCAGGATGACCGAGTGCGAGTTATTATTGTTACAGGTGCTGGCGATAGGGCTTTTGTGGCAGGAGCAGATATTTCTGAGTTTGCGAATTTTTCGGTTTATGAGGGTTCTCAATTGGCAGCTAAAGGTCAAGAGCTATTATTTAATTTAATTGAAAATCTCCATACTCCAGTTATTGCAGCAATCAATGGCTTTGCCTTAGGTGGAGGTTTAGAACTAGCAATGGCTTGTCATTTTAGAGTTGCTAGCGATAATGCTAGGATGGGACTTCCAGAAACTTCCTTGGGACTGATTCCTGGATACGGTGGAACGCAACGGCTGCCTCAACTCGTTGGTAAAGGAAGGGCTCTGGAGATGATTCTCACCGCTGGTATGATTGGTACAGAACAAGCCCTTATGTGGGGCCTGATCAATCATATGGTAGCCTTAGAACAGTTACTGCCCCTTTGTGAAAAAATTGCTACCAAAATTATAAATAATTCCCCCACCGCAGTGGCTTCAGCAATATCTGCTGTCAACTCAGGATTCTCTGATCAAGGTTATCCTAAAGAAATCGAGACATTTGGAGCATGCTTTGCAACTGAGGATTTTAAAGAAGGTACTCAAGCATTTTTAGAAAAAAGAAAAGCCCAATTTACTGGGAATTAATAAGGGTTTAACGTTCACCGTCAATTTCTGCATAAAATTGCTCTAGAAATAACTCCATGAATTCATGACGGCGCTGTGCAAGTTTTTTGCCAGTATCGGTGTTCATTCTGTCTTTTAGTAGGAGTAGTTTTTCGTAAAAATGATTGATTGTTGGAGCTGTACTTTTCTTATACTCTTCTTTGGTCATTTGAAGATTAGGGGAAATCGCGGGATCATAGAGCTTTCTGTTTTTAAAACCGCCGTAGTTGAAACATCGGGCAATTCCAATAGCTCCTATGGCATCGAGACGATCGGCATCCTGTACAATATCTAGTTCTATAGATCGAAAGGTTTGTTTGAAATTGCCTCCTCTAAAAGAAATGTTATCAATAATTGCAACCACCTGAGTAATTACGTTGGGCTCCACTGATAATGAAGTGAGAAAGTCTTCTGCCATTTTCCCGCCAACAGTTTCATCTCCTTTGTGAAATTTCGAATCAGCGATATCGTGAAGTAAAGCGCCAAGAGCCACCACTAGCGGAGATGCTTGGGGGTAATCCTTCGCAATTAGCATGGCGTTTTTAAAGACACGTTGTATGTGAAACCAGTCGTGTCCTCCTTCGGCATCCTTAAGGGTTTGCTTGACAAAACTGATGGTTTTTTCTGTGATTTGTGTATTGTCCATTGTTATTGGTTTACGGCCTTGGATATAGTTTGCTCTAATTTGTCTATTAACTCCTCGGGGGGAAGGTCTCGATTGGTGATTGGTTGGTGAACTTCAAATTCCAAGTTATAACCGATTCCAAAAGGGAATTTTCCATAGCGAAGCGTCTTCCATGAATTGTTTATACTAACAGGTACTAGGGTCGCATCAGGCATTTTTTTGAGTAAGATCTTTAGCCCCCCTTGTTGAAATTTTTTAGGCATGCCATTTCTAGATCGGGTGCCTTCTGGAAATATAACTACAGATCGGCCGTTTTTATTGGCGTACTTTGCGAGTTTTAGAATTTCTTTAAAAGCCTGCTCTTTATCTTTACGGTCAATTAGTGCCGCGCCTCCGTGACGTAGGTTGTAGGATACACTAGGGATGCCTTTTCCGAGTTCTTTTTTACTGATAAACTTCGGATCGTGCTTGCGCATATGCCAAACCAGTGGTGGGATATCATACATGCTTTGATGATTGGCTACAATAATACACGGTTTTTCTGTTGAAATATTATACGGGTTTTTAAAGTGCACCCGGTTGCCCAAGATCATTAGACTTCGCATGAGCAACAAATTGAGAATTTCAACAGATCTCTTGTGGGCATTATAACCAAATATTCTATGGCAGATTACTTGTATTGGATGGAAAATAACAAGAAGTAGTGCAAAACACACTATGTAGATAACCGAGAGTGGATACGCTACTATTTTTCTCATGGGATACTTTTGATTATTAGTGGTTTTTTAATTCATCTATCAGTTCGATTACCGTTTTTTCAAGTATGGGAAGGACTTCCTCTGGTGCTCGGATATAATCATCAACAATATCCCAATACTCTAACTCAGGATGTTTTCCTGGATATAGTTTATTGATCATCGGAGCGTGTTCGCTACGGTCCATAAGGATGATTTTGTCATAATAATCAAAATCACCTTGATCAAATGGCATCGGCATTCTCAGATCGTAGGTCATCTCAGGGTATCGTTCTTTGAAGAAAGCAATGCAATGTTTCGATATCGGACCCTTGTTGTTTTTGGATAGTCTTAAGCCTTTTGAAAAAGCATGGTAGTTTAGTTGTTGCTTCTCAGATAAGGAATTGAATAAAATTTCAGCAAATCTGCTACGATAGTAATTTCCAGTGCAAACAAATAAGATTCTACTGTTCATGATAGTTGAATTAAAAAAACCACGTATAATACGTGGTTCGATTTAGATCGTAACTTGCCTTGGTTTAGCAAAAGTCGTTATATGCTTCAGCTAAATTATCAGCGATCACCTCTGCTGGTCGTCCTTCAATATGATGTCTCTCTAGCATATGAACTAATTCTCCATCCTTAAAAAGTGCCATACATGGTGAAGACGGAGGGAAAGGAATCATATAGGATCTTGCCTTCTCTGTTGCTTCTTTATCAAATCCTGCGAATACTGTATATAGATTATCAGGCCTTTTACCGTTATTCAAGCTCATTTTTGCACCTGGCCTGGCATTAGCTGCAGCGCAACCGCAAACTGAATTTACAACTACAAGTGTAGTGCCCTGTTTTTTCATTGCCTGATCGACAGCCTCCGATGTCAATAACTCTTCAAAACCTGCATTTACCAGGTCATCTTTCATTGGTTTAACTAATTCCGCTGGGTACATAGTTGTTTTTATTTTAAATTAAAAATTGTCTCTAATTATAAGTCGTAAAGATAATTAAAAACCTACACTTTTCACTTATGAATTTCCCGAAATGGTGAGGGTTTTGATCCAGAATGGATCCTCCTGAAGTACTACATTCGATAATGGTTGATTTTTTAACCTGATAATTTTTAATCTTATATTTGGCAAGCGAAAATAAAAATGGATGTTTAAATTGATTTTTACCCTTGGAGGGTTCTTTTTTCTTGGTTTACCTGGGCTTGTCATCGGATTTATTGTCGGAAGTGTGATCGATCGTATGTTTGGAGGAGGAGTTCACGTACAAACGATCATCAATAACCGCCCACAAGTCTCGCCTGCCGATTTCGAATTGAACCTATTATCCTTGTGTTCTATAGTTATCAAAGCCGACGGAACTGTAAATCAAAACGAATTGCAGTATGTTCGGAATTATTTTATTGCTACCTATGGTAAGGATAAAGCGAATGCCATTTTTAGAACTTTTAATGAAGTGGTAAAGGACCGTTTGGTTTCTGCGCCACGTATATGTGCCTTTCTTAATCAACGCACCCGTTATGAGGTTCGGCTTCAATTATTGCATTTCCTTTTTGGTATTGCCAATGCGGACGGGAGCATCTCCGACGCGGAATTACAAAAGATTAGAGAAATCGCAGGATTCCTAAGAGTGTATCCAAGGGATTTTGAAAGTATTATGGCCATGTTTGTCAAGAGTACAAATAATGCTTATAAAATACTTGAAATACCGCCAGAATCTAGTGATTCGGAGGTGAAATCGGCCTATCGAAAAATGGTTAAAAAGTACCACCCTGATAAGGTAATTACCGATGATACAGCCATTAAAAAAGGCGCCGAAGAAAAGTTTAAACAAGTACAAATGGCCTACGAACAAATCCAACAAGAACGCGGGATGTAAAGCAATGAAGTGGATGCTGTACAAGATCCAAAAAGTAGGTAACACAACGCTCTTGTGAAAGGCAGGTTTAAATCATTACTTAGAGTTTGATTTGCCTTAAATAAATCGTAAGTTTGATAAACCCGTAAATCTATCAATATGGATCAGTTTTGGTTCTATTTTAAACTTGGTTTTGACCATGTATTTGACCTGAATGCGTACGACCATCTGTTGTTCTTTATTGCACTCATTGTCCCCTATACCTTTGCTAATTGGAAGCGAGCTTTCTGGCTAGTTACTTTGTTTGCCATTGGGCATACAATATCACTGATTTTGGCCACCTATGGTGTGGTCCATATAAATTCCAGTCTTGTGGAATGTCTCATTCCAATTACCATATTTATTACAGCTTTATTTCATGTCTTTACAGCAGGAAGAAAGAACTATAAAGAATCCTATGGCCTCCATTTTTTTGTCACCTTATTTTTTGGAATGATTCACGGCCTTGGTTTTTCTTCCTATTTTAGGCAAGTAGTAGCGTCTAGTTCTAATAAACTTATACCTCTTCTTGAGTTTGCTTTAGGAATCGAAGCAGCTCAGTTAATTGTCGTTTTCTTAGTGCTTTTAGCGGCCTTTATTTTACAGACTATTTTTAGGTTTAACAAAAGAGACTGGATTTTAGTGGTTGCCTCGATAGTTATAGGAGTGGTAATCCCTTTACTATTAGAAACATGCCTTAGGGGTTAGTAATACAGCATGCACTTTATGGATTTCCACTTAAGTGTTAAAATTATTTTCTTATCTCTTTAACTTGTTGTGATTAAATGATAAAGCCGTTATCTTAGCCTAGAGATATGGTGGCAACGAAATACGTTGCTTTTTTTGACTTCAATACCTATGGTTGATAAGAAACAAAAACGTTATGATCGAGCTTATTTGAGAATGGCCTTAGAATGGGGCAAGTTGTCACATTGTAAACGCAAACAAGTTGGCGCGATTATTGTAAAAGATAGAATGATTATATCAGATGGATATAACGGGACACCAACTGGATTTGAAAATTACTGTGAGGATGAATTAGGATATACAAAATGGTATGTTTTGCATGCTGAGGCCAATGCCATTTTGAAAGTCGCTTCTTCAACGCAGTCCTGTGTAGGTGCTACCCTGTACATTACCCTTTCCCCCTGTAAGGAGTGTAGTAAACTAGTTCACCAAGCTGGGATTAAACGAGTGGTGTATTTAAATGCATATAAGGATAGTGAAGGCCTGAAATTTTTAAAAAAGGCAGGTGTGGAATTGCTGCATTTGGCTAATATAGACGATGACTAAATGTTTAAAAAGAGAAGTTATTTATTGCCTTTTATTTTAGCAGCAACTTTAGCCGCAGGAATTTATATTGGAGGTAATTTAAATTACAGTGATAAAGGGGAGAAACTCTTTTCAACGAATTCAGAAAAAGATAAGCTTAATCGTTTAATAGATTATATAGAGTATGAATACGTGGATGATGTGAATACCGACAGTATTGTTGATGTCACAGTAAACAACATACTCGAAAAACTCGATCCCCATTCGGTTTACATACCAAGACAACAAGCAGAACAAGTTGCTGAGAATATGAAAGGTGATTTTGTTGGTGTAGGCATCAGCTTTAGAATGTATAGGGACAGCCTGGTAGTGATTCGTCCCATCGCAGGTGGTCCAAGTAAAGTTGCAGGAATTCGTTCGGGTGATCGTATTCTAATTGCCAATAAAGACACGCTATATGGCCGTGGACTTCGCAGTGATGAAATCGTAGACATTTTAAAGGGTGATAAAAATACTCCGGTGAATATGACCATTTATCGTCCGATAGAGGATAAAACCATTGAACTTAAAATTAAGCGTTCTGAAGTACCTCTTCGCAGTGTGGATGCTACCTTTATGATTAAAGATTCTATTGGCTATATCCGAGTGAATCGATTTGCAGAAAGTACCTATGAGGAGTTTAAAGCTTCCTTGTTGGCTCTTGAATTAGGCGGTGTTAACAAGTTGGTCTTAGACCTTCGCAATAATCCAGGAGGATATTTAGGAATTGCTGAAGCGATGGCGGATGAGTTTTTAGAAGATGGAAAGCTTATATTATTTACAAAAAATAAGAGCGGTGCTATTAACAAGTCCTATGCAACTAAAAAGGGGACCTTTGAGCAGGAGGATATTTATGTGTTAATCAATGAGAAGTCTGCATCGGCTAGTGAAATCATCGCTGGGGCTATTCAGGATAACGATCGTGGGATCATTGTAGGTAGGAGGTCCTTTGGAAAAGGACTGGTCCAGCGAGAGATGAGTCTGGGAGATGGTTCGGCAGTTCGTTTAACTGTTTCTCGATACTATACTCCGACAGGAAGGTCCATTCAACGTTCCTATGATAACGGTACAAAGGACTACTACAATCAGTTTTATAAACGATATGAGAACGGGGAATTGCGATCTGCGGACAGCATAAAAGTAGACGATTCTTTAGTGTATAAAACGCCCAAGGGTAAGATCGTTTATGGGGGAGGAGGAATTATCCCGGATGTATTTGTGCCACTTGGGTCCTCACAAATGGATGGGTGGGTTAATACGTTAATGGACTCAGGTTTTATGTCGTTTTATGTTTTTGAGTATTTAGATAGCCATCGTGGCTTATACGATGACCTTACATCGGATGAATTTCAGTACACTGTTTTTATCGATGATCAAACTGTTGACGATTTTATTTACTACGCCGATGAAAAAGGGCTTAAAATTGATTTAGAGCCTTATCGAGAAGATCTTAAGTTACACATCAAAGCCATACTTGCCGAGCAGTTATTTGATGAGAATATCAAACAACAAATCCTTAGCCAGAATGATCCCATGTTAGAGGCGGTACTACACCTAATTGAAAAACAGATCGCCCCGGAAGAAGTGGCTGCTGATCACTAAAAAATTGTTGGATCTTTAGGTGGTTATTTTGTCGTGTACCTTGGTGTGTTTTCCGTTATTCCACTGCGTTAGAATATCGGTGGCAACCTGAGCGCCACTACCAGCTGCGATAGCAAATTGACTTCTCCAACCAGCCAATGTTCCTGCAACATATAATCCCTCTTTAATCTTATGCTGAAGGTTTTTAAGTTGAATACGGTTTTTGTCCGCAGGACTAAGGGCATGTGGCTCGACGAAATCCATAAGGCCTTTGATAGCGAATACATTGGTATATCCCAATGCGATTACCACAACTTTTGATCGGTAAGTTCCTTTGTTTGTGGTTATAGTATAATCCCCTGCCTGACCCTCAACTGCAAGGACTTTTTGGGTAGGGATTTGCTCTACATGTGGGTAATTTGTGGATAATTGAGCTTTACCAGTGGCTAAAATTTCTTTTCCAGAGGTGTTTGAGGGCACACCGAGTACATTATTTAAAAGTGCTGATTGCAAATGCGAAGCTTTCTGATGCATAATAATGCCAATGCGCTTACCACTGGCATAAGGTGCTTTTACGGCGGATCCTAATACCAATGCACATTGAAGGCCTGCTGCGCCTGCCCCAACAATCAATGCATCATACATTGCTTTTCTCCTTAATAAGTTGTTGTATTCTTTTGGATTGCCAGAAAATGGCCAATAGTAATACCGCTGCAAGAGCAGCACCAATTCCAATAACAGCCACTAGACTATCACCCTCTAAAGGATTCTCAAAATCCAACATGCTGATGTTTACACCAATCATGCCAACGGCAATGAGAACGAGAATTATGACAAAGGTTTTCATGTGTAAAAATTTTAAAATAAACCAGTTACATTACTTGCAAATAACTTTACTGCAATGGCCAACAAAATTACGCCAAATACTTTTCGTATCACAGCCAAACCTGATTTTCCTAACCATCTTCCTATTTTTGTCGAAGACTTTAACACTATATATACAATGATGACATTTAAAAGGATGGCAACAATGATGTTTTCCACATAATATTCTGCTCGAAGAGATAAAAGGGAAGTCATAGTCCCTGCCCCTGCAATTAGCGGGAAAGCCAAGGGAACTACAGATGCCGTAGAGGGTGCATCATCTTTGTATAATGAAATACCCAATATCATTTCAATGGCTAGAAAAAATATGACAAAGGCACCAGCAACGGCAAAGGAGCTGACATCGATCCCGATTAAATTTAGGATAGTCTCTCCGATAAACAGAAAAGCAATCATCAAAATAGCTGCAATGATAGATGCTTTTTCTGATTGAATTTGCCCTACCTTATTACGTAGATCGATAATGATAGGAATACTACCTAGGATATCGATAACAGCGAAAAGGATCATTCCTGCAGTTATTATTTCTTTAAAATCAAAGTTCATGGTTTCCCTTATTTAAAAAACGATGCAAAGCTATAACAACATTTCGATTATTATGAACATTTATCATGAAATTATTTTTTAATTTTTTCTTTTACTTCAAGGTAACCAGGTCAGTTTCAGTATATCTAGAAATACTTAGTATTCCTTGGGTGGTAGTTTTGTGTTCTTGCCACTTCTGTTTAATTCATAGGGCAGGGAATGGCTCAAATGAGCTAGAACATCTTTTGTTTGTAAAAAGAAGTATATTTGCAGCATGTTTCAGATAGGTAAAACCATAGTGTCGGAAGAAATCATAGAAAATGATTTTGTATGTAATATCACTGCGTGTAAAGGCGAATGTTGTGTTGATGGGGAGGCAGGCGCTCCAGTGGAAGATGAGGAAACAAGAATTTTAGCTGAAATTTATCCGAAAGTTAAACCTTTTCTTCGTCCTGAAGGAATTGCGGCTATTGAATCGCAGGGTACTTTTGTAAAAGGACTGGATGGAGAGTGGGAAACTCCATTGGTTGAGGGAAGCGAATGTGCTTATGTGACCTTTTCAGAAAATGGAACCGCACTTTGTGGCATAGAACAGGCGTATAATGCAGGGGCAGTTCAGTGGAGGAAACCTATCTCCTGTTATCTCTATCCTGTCCGGGTCAAACAGTATCAGGACTTCGCTGCGGTTAATTATCATAAATGGCATATCTGCGATGATGCTTGTAGCCTGGGTAAGGAACTGCAAGTTCCAGTGTACAAGTTTGTTAAACAAGCTTTGATTGAAAAATTTGGCCAATCCTGGTATGATGAACTTGAAAAGGCTGCAAAAGATATGGGTCGCTAAGAATCTTCATTATTAAATTAGTAGTCAGTAGTACTCATAAATTTTACTGGGACACCTAAGGAATTATAAAATTACAAAAAATAGAGGGTAACTATTGGGATCTGATATCGATCCTATAGCTACCCTTTTGTAATGTTCTAAGGAGTCGAGTTTTATATACTCTCTTCAGTACTCTCTGGTAGTGGAGCCTCTACAGCGCCAGTAGCATTTATATATTGCTGGTGATATAGTTCCAGTAAATTCATAGTGGCTACCACAAGATCCTTAGTCTCTGTGAGTAAGTTGAAGTACAAAGAAGTGTTTTTCGGACTGGACTCTTCCGTTCTAGTTCTAGAGATTTGCTTTTCAATCTTTTTATTGATACTCACTAATAAGATATCTTTCGTTAGTATTAACTCATGAATATCTTCAAAAGCTCTTTTATCAAATGTTTTTTTAATGTTATTGAATAAAGATTCAATTTCATTTTGAGTATCCAACAATTCACGGGTTTGATTGAATTTTAACTTTTTGTGATTGTTGTTGACGTGCTTGTAGGATGCTTTTCCGATGTATTCAAGAGATTGAGACATATCTTGGAGATAACTCAAAATATTGATATAAAAATGGCTCGCCATCACACTTGACTCATCCAGGTTCTTAATGAAATAAAAGACGCTTTCTTGAAGATCATCAATTTCTGCGCTGAGTTTAGCATTCCCTTTTTTAGATTTTTTTAGAAGCGGAAGATCCTCTCTTGAGAGCCCAATCATAGAACTATTGTATATTTTTTTCGCGCGATTAGCTACAGCTGCAATGTTATCCGCACTTTCTTCAATGACGCCTTGAATAGAACTACTCTCAGCCTTGTTCAAACTATCTTCTTCTTTGGTCGTGCTTGTTTTTTTCTTGTAACTGATATAGTTTCTTGCCAAAAGCAAAACTGCAACAAAGAGAAGGATGGCGATGGCTGTTGAACCTCCTATGTAAATCAAATAGGCCATGGTCGCGGAGGCGACAAAAGCTATAATGGCCGTGAAGAACCAACCGCCAATAACATTGAATACTCCTGCTACGCGGTAAACTGCACTCTCTCGCCCCCATGCTCTATCAGCTAATGAGCTACCCATGGCCACCATAAAGGTCACGTAGGTAGTGGAGAGTGGTAATTTTTGGGTGGTTGCAATGGCAATTAATATCCCAGCCACCATAAGGTTTACCGATGCTCTAATAAGGTCGAAAGCAGGGGCATCCTTTAGCGCGACATTTTTATCATCAAATTCTGGCTTAGAAAAACGTTCATTAATTTTCGTCTGTGTTTCCTTTGGTAAAATATAATTTATACCATTGGCAGTTTTAGTGGATAGCCGTACCACTAATCGCGACAATAAATTTGGTTGAAATTTCTCTTTACCTTCTGATTGTCTTGATAAGTTGATTTCAGTCTCAGTTACTGCTTTTGCCTTTTTGGAAAAGCAAAGTGTTGATACCATTACAGCACCAGCAATAAATAATAATAGTGGCTCTGTTGGCACTTTTTGAGCCAAGGAGGTCATGGCAAATTGATCTGCAGGGATTCCTGAGATCACCCATGCTTCATAAGAATGCCAGGCGGCCATCGGCACACCAATAAAATTCACCAAGTCATTTCCAGCAAAAGCTAAAGCTAGTCCAAATGTACCTGCAGCAATCACAATGATCAATACGTTCTTTTTGAAAACATTTAGATATATATATGAAAATAAGGTCCATACCACAAGACACCCTAATGAAATGTACAGTTCGATTCCCTCTATTAGATATGCGATAGAGTCATAGAAAGGTGTACCTTTTAAACCTTTAAGGAAAATAAAATAAGTGATACTACTTAATGCGATTCCACTAAATATTGCACCAGCATATTTCATTTTCCGTTCAAATTGAAATGTAAATGCAAGTCTTGAGATAAATTGAACCAATGCGCCGACAGTGAATGCAATTACTACCGAAAGAAGAATTCCGACGATGATTTGTATAGCATTTTCAGAGTTGATATATTTAGAAAGGTCTGAAATGCTTTCACTTTCATTACCTGCGATTTTTATTAATGCCACAGCCACAGCTGCTCCTAACAGTTCAAATACTATTGAAACAGTGGTTGAAGTAGGCATCCCAAGCGTATTGAAAAAATCAAGAAGTAATATGTCGGTAATCATAACGGCCATAAAAATAACCATGATCTCGTTGAACATGAATTCACCAGGTAAAAAGATTCCCTTTCGAGCAACCTCCATCATTCCACTAGAAAATGCAGCACCGATAAAAATACCAAAGCAAGCGATGGTTAGGATGGTTTTATAAGGAATGGCTTTAGAACCAATCGCTGAGTTGAGAAAGTTTACAGCATCATTGCTCACCCCAACTATTAAATCGCCAACAGCTAGAATAGCCAAGGCAACAATCATAAGTAAATAGATATTTTCCATAGTGTTAAAATAAAATATTCAAATTCTTAGTCAACCTGTTTTTTTAAAATTGTAATTCCAATTGTAACCTCGCCATTACTACGTCGCTTTGATTGGCAAATGTGGCATAACTGATATCTGTTTGTAATTTTAAGTTATGTCCCACGATATATTTTGATATCCCTAGGGTGTATTGATTTTCTTCCATAGTGCTTTGAACTTCCTGATCAAAATCTAGATGGGTGTATCGTCCACTTACTTCCCAATTATTTTCAAATAGATATCCTCCCTGAATATTGAATGCGTTTCCAGTATCAACCACATCCCCTGTTGGAATGCCTTGGTGGTCAATGGCGATAGCCTCCTCGGCAGAACGATTCGCATATTCGGCTAGCAAGGAAATACCTTTGTATTTAAAAACAGCATCAGCAAATAAGGTTGTGATGTCCGTTTGATATAGCCCCTGTTGAGTTTCCATAAAGTCTCCTTTGTTGCTTTTGGTTTTTACTGCATCATCATTATAATCATAAGCTACTCCAACCATTAATCGAGGCTTGTCCTCACGCTCTAAGGCTGATCCTTCCAGTTCATTGTCATTTTTAAAGGCGCCTAAGGGGAGCAATTCTACTCGTCCTGTATATTGATATCCTCCCATATTTCCCACCGTTACATTACGACCATCTCCTTGAGAGAAGGCAAATTGTTCGCGGATTAAAAATGTAGGTGTTAAATAATGTTCGTTGAGTAACTGTAGTCCGATATCTCGATCGATGTTGAATTCAGCATTTAAAAGAGAGCGGTCCACGAACTGTAGGCTCCCTGAAGAAATTAATCGTTCGACGTTTCCAGGTAATTTTGCTTGCCCAACCCTTATACTTAGGCTTTTATAAAAGTTCCACTGAAGATACGCATCAAGTATAAACTTATCAGTGTAATCTGTGTAATACGAAGCGCCATCAATATCTTTATTGGCAAGTCCTATTTCTAGTTTATAGGTCAGGTCTTTAGTAAAAGCAAAACCTTTGAATTTTAATCGCGCCCTTCTAACGAGAAAATCACTGTTAAAATCTGTGCTTCCACTTTCATTCTCCTGCCATGTGCCACTTCCTAATAATTGGAATCTGGTAGTGAAATTCATACTCCAAGTGCTGTCTTCACCGCTTATATTTAAAATACCTTTTCCAAAATGCGGGCCTTGGATATCTTGTGCATTACTAAAGAAACACACAAGTAAACCAAGCAAAAAAGCCCTTACCAAATTTTTCATTCCAATGTTTTAGTTTTTGTCGCTGCAAAGAACAGTATATAAAGTTAAGAAATTGTTTCCTGTATGTTAAGTTAACAAAAATAATTACGTTAACTTTTTATTCTAAAACACACATTTTGAATTCAATAACCTAGTCGTCCTTCTTCATAACAAACTGGAACTAAAAAAAGTGAAGCTGCCCGTTTTACCAGACAGCTTTCTATTTCAGAACTTAAGTCGACAAAAACTAAAAGTTGGTGAAATATCGGTTGTTTTTTACCAATGCAAAGGTTTGTTATATAGATAAACATAGTGTGAATTAAAGTTTAAAAAATTATTAACCTTTTAAGGGTGCATAAGACATGTTTTTCAAAGGGATTTTTAATTTTAAGTAATCTTAGCAGTATCTTGCAGAACAAATAAATAATTAGGATGAATTGGGACTCATTACTCTCTTTAAAACGTCATGGAGATAAAAATAAAAGACTTCGCAAAGAACAAGATGAAACTAGATTAGGGTTCGAAGTAGACTTTGATAGGATTATCTTTTCTTCCGCATTTCGAAGTCTTCAAGATAAAACACAGGTAATTCCACTTTCCAAGACGGATTTTGTACACACACGGCTTACCCATAGTCTGGAGGTTTCGGTAGTTGGTCGTAGCCTAGGGAGGTCTGTAGGAAAAAAGGTGCTTGAAAAACACCCTTACTTAAGTGAAGTCCATGGTTATCGATTTAATGATTTTGGTGCTATTGTTGCTGCTGCCGCACTCTCACACGATATCGGAAATCCGCCTTTTGGACACTCTGGGGAAAAGGCCATCGGTGAATATTTTAAATCTGGCAGAGGAGTGGCTTATAGAGATCAATTAACCGATAAAGAGTATCAAGATTTAATTGATTTCGAGGGAAATGCTAATGGTTTTCGAATTTTGACAGAGACCCGCCAAGGAATCACAGGAGGACTTCGCCTTAGTTATGCTACTTTAGGAGCTTTTATGAAGTACCCTAAAGAATCACTTCCTAAGCGTTCAACATCACAAATTTCTGATAAGAAATTCGGTTTTTTTCAATCAGAAAAAGAATTGTACATAGATGTTGCTAGAGAGCTTGGTTTAAAACAAACACGTACGGGGGAAGATGTTTCCTTTGCCAGACACCCGCTGACGTTTTTAGTGGAGGCAGCCGACGATATATGTTATACAATCATCGATTTTGAGGACGGTATTAATTTAGGTTTGATTCAAGAAGAGTTTGCCTTAGAATACTTAATAAAGCTGGTAAAAGATAGCATTAATATTAAAAAATACCACGAATTAAGTACCAAAGAGGATCGATTAGGCTATTTAAGAGCGCTATCCATCAGCACCCTAATACAAGATGCAACCAGGGTGTTTTTAGAAAACGAAACAGCCATCTTGAATGGTGATTTTCACACTTCTCTTTTGGAAAAGTCGTCTTATAAGGCTCAAATTGAAGATATTATTAATATAAGTGTTAAGAATATTTATCAAAGTGATGAAGTTATCCAAAAGGAACTAGCCGGTTATAAGATCCTCAATCAATTGTTAGATACCTTCTGTGACGCAGTTATTCGAGCTACTGAAAATCGAAGCACCAATTACGATAATTTAGTGATAAATTTAATTCCAAAGAAGTACATCATATTCGATCAGGGTATCTATAGATCACTCATGGCCGTTGCCCAGTTTGTTGCTGGTTTAACTGATGGAAATGCCTTATTGATTTATAATAAAATAAATGCCAAAGTGGTCTAGAAGTTATAGACCACACCAACACCTAAAGATTGCTTGAACTGTACCTTTGGGCTATAAGAGAATTTCTCCCCGCTAGCTAAGGTTCGCTCTTCAAACTTAATGTCGTTATCATAGATTAATTGTGTCCCTACATTGGCTACCACGTATTCGTTGACCTTTAACTCAACATCAACTAGCCAGTTGATATCGATATTTCCAAAACTGTTCAGGTAATCTGTATAGAGGGTAATACGGTTAGATAAGAACATATTATCGTAGAGTTTGGTTTGGTAAGAATTGGTTACCAGGATTCCAATTTCAGTTACCACATTTTGTCCATTGCGTATTTTAATACCATTGGCATCATATTCCGCTTTGCGCACACCGAAAGCTCCTTGATCAGCCAAATCTTGATCCAATACAAAGGTTGACTTTTGTGTAATGGGTGAAAGGTAAAGCTTTAGATCCTTGCCTTCAGGAGAAAACTCACTACCAAAACCAAAAAGAAAATAGCCAGGAGCCATAAATTGAGAGATTGGATTGTCACGATCTGGATACTTATATCCCTTGGAAAATTGGGTGTTAAAATTCGCCTTTGCAGAGAAATACCAATCGGATAAGTTATCCATTCTAAAACCCAAAGTCGAATTTATCGCCAATGCGTCTTCGGATTTTCTAATTTTCTGCCCATCTTGAATGTTTAGCCCAAAGCGCATAATTAATTCATTGTTCCACTGTAATTTTTCGTGTTTATAGTTACGCTCAAAGAGCGCATTAGCCAATCCGCTAATAGAATTATTTCCCCCTGCACTCCAATTGACAAAAGCGATCTCACTGATATTCATTCCTACCTTATTAACCCTTTTCCATCGAGGAGGGATTGGCTTATATTCATTGATTACCTTGGTGAGATTGATGGTGTCTATTCCTTTGATAATAAACACCTCTTGTGTTCTAGGGTTTGTATAGACTTCTTGTTCTTGAGCTAGGCTAATAAAACAACAAAAAGCACAAAAAATGATAAGATATCCTTTCATTATTAGCTGAATAATAGGTTTTTATACTTTACAAAAGTGCTAAAAATAGTTATGTTATAAAAATCTTTCAAATTGTTTGGCCATTGATTTTGGGTCAATACCCACAATTTGTTGTAATTCTTCAACGGTTCCATGCTCTATAAATTGTTCACCAATGCCCAAAGATATTACCTTTTGAGGGTTGTAGCTGTGCTTGGTGATAAATTCGCTAACTGCACTTCCCATACCGCCATTTAATACACCGTCTTCCACGGTGAATATCACCTGATATTTTTTAAATACCTCATGAAGAAGCGCGGTGTCTAAAGGTGCTAAAAACTGAAGGTCATAATGTGCAATTCGTTCCTCTGCAGAAAGCATCGAAATGGCTTGATGTACATTCTCAGCAATGGTTCCAATAGATAGGACGGCTATCTTGTCGCCTTGACTTAATTGTCTTGCTTTTCCGATGGTGATTTGTGAAAACGGTTTTTTCCAATTAAGGTTTTTTCCTCTGCCTCGTGGGTAACGAATAGCAATAGGATGTGAAAGCCCTAATTGGGCAGTAAACATAATATTTCTTAGTGCTATTTCATCCTTGGGCGCAAATACAATAAGGTTGGGAATACATCGCAAAAAGGCTAAATCAAATACACCGTGGTGCGTTGCTCCATCTTGGCCTACAAGACCAGCTCTATCCAGGCAAAAAATCACCGGAATTTTTTGAAGGGCGACATCGTGAATCAATTGGTCGTACGCTCTTTGTAAAAAAGTGGAATAGATATTACAAAAGACATGGAAACCTTGTGTAGCCATTCCTGCTGCAAGTGTTACAGCATGCTGCTCGGCAATTCCAACATCAAAACCACGCTCTGGGAATTTTTCCATCATGTATTTAAGCGAACTTCCAGTTGGCATGGCAGGGGTAATACCAATGATTTTTTCATTTTTTTCCGCTAACTCAACTATCGTATGACCAAATACATCTTGATATTTTGGTGGTAAGACGCCTTTAGGTTTTGGCAGTAACTCTCCTGAGTTTTTGTCAAACTTACCAGGGGCATGGTAGCGAACTTGATCTTGCTCTGCTTGTCGTAATCCTTTTCCTTTGGTGGTAATAATATGTAAAAACTTCGGACCCTTTTTCTTCTTTAGCCGCTTTAATTCTTTGAGCAATTTTGGCAAATTATGTCCATCTATGGGGCCACTGTAATCAAAATTCAACGCTCGTATGATATTGTTCTTGGCTAGATTACGATCAACCTTAACCTTTGTTAAATACTCCTTTAAGGCGCCTACACTAGGATCAATTCCAATGGCATTGTCATTTAGAATAATGAGGAGATTCGCATGACTTACACCTGCGTGATTTAAAGCCTCGAAAGCCATTCCGCTTGCAATGGATGCATCACCTATTACGGCGATATGTTGTTTTTCTTTTTCTCCTTTTAAGTTGGAAGCCATGGCCATTCCCAAGGCTGCGGAAATTGAGGTGGAACTATGTCCTGTGCCGAAGGTGTCAAATATACTTTCCACTCTTTTTGGAAAACCGCTTATGCCATTGAGTTGTCTATTGGTATGGAATTGCTCCCTACGCCCTGTTAGGATTTTATGCCCATAAGCTTGATGCCCTACATCCCAAACCAATAAATCATCAGGAGTGTTGAAAATGTAATGAAGAGCAATAGTCAATTCAACGACCCCAAGACTCGCTCCCAAATGGCCTTCTTTGGTGGAGACAATATCAATAATATATTCCCTGAGCTGTTTTGCGAGTTCACCCAATTGTACTTCAGGTAAATTCCGCAAATCGGCGGGGTCATTAATGGTCTCTAACAAAGCATACGGGTTCATGATACAAAAATACAACTGTTTTTAAGTTTAAATTAATTTTTGCTGTATTTTAAAGATTTCCAAACTAGTTGTGATAGTTACAAACAAAAAGGCCTTGGGTTTTACTCCAAAGCCTCTTGTGTATCATCTTGTTCTAAGGTTGTTATTTCTTATTTACTTTGGAAATATATTTCTCCAAAGCCATGGTCATCGAAGGTGTTTCTGGTGTTGGGGCCTCAATGTCGATGCGAAGTCCTGCTTCGGTAGCAGCCTTGACTGTCGTGTTTCCGAAAACAGCAATACGAGTGTTGTTTTGCTTAAAATCAGGGAAATTCTTTAATAAGGACTCAATACCTGAGGGGCTGAAAAACACTAAGATATCGTAATAAACATCTCTCAAATCAGATAGGTCACTAATGACTGTTTTATACAAGATAGCTCTTGTCCAATTAACTTTTAAGTCATCTAAAGTCTCAGGCACGATTGGTTTTAAAACGTCTGATGATGGTAATAGGAATTTCTCATCCTTGTACTTCTTAATAAGTGGAGCAAGCTCTTGAAAGGTACGTGTTCCTACATAAATCTTTCTTTTGCGGTATACTACGTATTTTTGTAAATAATAAGCAACTGCTTCTGACTGACAGAAATACTTCATGGAATCAGGAACTTTGAATCGCATGTCTTCTGCAATTCTAAAAAAATGATCTACAGCATTTCTACTAGTAAGTATAATTGCTGTAAACTGTGTTAAGTCAATTTTTTGTTGTCTTACATCTTTTGCATTTAATCCTTCTACATGAATGAATGGTCGAAAGTCAACCTTAATTTTTTGCTTTTCTACCAATCTCAAATACGGTGAATTTTCTACCTTGGGCTCAGGTTGAGAAACCAGAATTGTCTTAACTTTCATAAATATATGATTCGTTTATACCTTATCTACAAAATAAAATTTTATTACTAATAAATAGGGTGCTATTTCTAGCGTGCAAAGATACAAAATAAAATAAAATAAATATTTTTGAATCAATTTTTGATGATTTCTTAAAGTTAGAAGAAAAGCGATGATATTTAATAAGCCAAAACAAAGAAGTATTGCGTATAATGCAATTTTACTACTTAAATTACTGTAAATGAATAAACTAATCAATGGAAGCAGTAATAATGACGATAGATTTCTATAAGTTACTTTATGGAAATGAAAACTTTCTGTAAACTTATTGATGTCAAAAATGGTAGCTATTAGTTTTTCTAAATAGAATTTGAAGAGAATAAATAGAATTAAAAAAGGAAGGATGAGGTAGAAATTAACCTCATGTGCTGGATCGAAATAAGGGAGCGAGATCCATAGTACTAGTGAAAATGTGATTAGTTGTGGGATAAATAATAATAGGTTAAATATAGAAGTAATTTGACCTGGCTCTTTACTATAAATCTTCAAGTATTTGTAGTTAACAAATAGCATGAGGAAGGAATGAAACTTTTGTTCATTCTTAAACTTTGCCATTGTTAAACATGCCAGAGCAATCATAAGAAATAAAGTTTCTATGGAATGGTGATCAATATTTCTAAGTGTTTGCTCCAAATTAATCCGCTATTTTGATAATCTCCCCTTGGAATCCGGGATGTATTCCATACTCCAAGATACCTGCTCTGAATTTTGCGCTCTCAGGTAGTTGTACAGTATCTGGAATTTCAAAGTTTAATTTAATAGTTTCCTTTGGTCCTATATAAGTATTTTTGGGAAGGTCCGTTGTCAAGGGATAAATTTTAATAATGGTCTTATGGGAATTCATACTCGCCCCTTCAAATTTTAGCTGGCTCACATTGATGCTATCACTATATGGATTTGATAATTCAGCATTAAATGCTCTTGGTATTTGGTTTTCGAATTGATCCTTATCGATATTCAATTTCATTTTTCGGTAACTGGTAAAGCTATCTATGATATGACCTCGCATATAATGATTTCCAAAAGGCCTGGTAAGTTTTATAACTGAATCCAATCGGTATTCGAGTGTACCACTGATATAGGCCACCGATTTGTTTCTTACTTTGAATTCAGAGCTATCAATATCGAATTGGTTTTGTCGAGCAATAATATCATTGGAAGAAAACACGGTGCTACCAGAATAGAAAGCATACATGGAAGCATCCCTATATGAGTTGTGAAATACCACAGGTTTATCACCTACTTCTTTTTTTAATTGCGCAACCCACTCCTTGTTACCAAAAGCTTCATATTGGATTGGAGATAGGGAAGGGAAAATTAGAGCCAGTCTTAAAAATAGGATCACTACCGCAGAAAACAGACTAATTCCCATTAACCACTTTCTGTATTTAGCATGGATGTAGGCATATCTTAGGGAGAAAATAATTAATGGAATAACAGCTAATACAACCCATTGTGCCTGCGTACCCCTGTTGAAGCTGGAGATAAAGAAGAAGATAATAATACCGTAACAGATAAATTTCAGCGCTTTATCAAATTTATCTTTTGAAGACAAGGCGTATAAAGCCCAGTACATTAATGGTGCACAAAGACCAGCTACAGCGAGGCAATGTAGCGGATATTCCAGCGTGTATCTAGGTTTCCAAGAACTTTTCACCCTACCAAAAAAATGGTATTTCAGGGAGACAAAATCCATTTCGTATAGCCAATATAGATGTGGGGTGAAGAGTATAAGCGCTAGTAGGACCGCTAACCAAAACTTACCATTTTTCAGTAAGGAAAGGTTGGATAATATCGTAAATCCAATGATTAATATTCCATGGTATTTCGCATACATTACAAGGGCCATTCCTACGCCTAATACCATAATGCTTATGGCGTCGTTTTTTATTAAAAATCGTTTATAACCCCACAGGAAAATAAGTGCACAAGTAATAAGAGTGGTATCTGGAACCATCAGGAATCCATATGCTGTTAACAGTCCAACGCTGCTTACAAAGGCTATAAAAAGCCAGATAAAGTGATGCTTTTTTTCACTGTCAATTAAAACCCATACTAGTAGCACATTAACACCGTATAAAAAAGGGGCCATAAACCGAACACCTAATTCACCATCTAATAACGAGAGACCGATTTTAACTAGAAAGGCGACTAATGGAGGGTGGTCGAAATACCCCCAACTAAGATTTTGTGCATAATACCAATAGTAGGCCTCGTCAAAAATGATATCCGTTAATGCACTTTGCACCAAATTTAAAAAAAGTACAAAAATTATAAAGCTGAACAGGATCTTGTGCGAACGTTCTCTAGTTACCATAAGTTATTGTTATTATTTTCATCTCTCTTGGTCAACGTGTGGATCGTAAAATCTAAAATTACGGAAATATTTATTTGCAAAAATCCTTAAAATCAACCTAAAAAACTAAAACTTAAGGTAAATACTTTTATTTAATGCTATTTTTGTGCAATTATGAAAGATAGCATGCAATCAGATAGTATAGTTATAATCCCTACCTACAACGAAATAGAGAATATAGCGCTAATTATTTCTGCCGTTTTTGAACTTAAAAGACCTTTTGATATTCTCATTGTGGATGATAACTCCCCTGATGGGACTGCTGATAAGGTACGCGAATTACAAGTGCAATTTCCAAACCGTTTGCATTTAGAGGTACGTCAAGAAAAATCGGGGCTTGGGATCGCCTATATACATGGATTTAAATGGGTGTTAATGCGTCCCTATGAATTTATCTTTGAAATGGATGCTGATTTTTCACATAACCCAAGAGATTTGGTCCGTCTCTACAATGCAGCTGTGAACCAGAATGCAGATCTCACGATTGGATCTCGTTATATCAAAGGAGTTAATGTAGTGAATTGGCCATTGCGTCGGGTATTGCTGTCTTATGGAGCTTCGGTCTATGTGAAATTAATTACCGGAATGCAAATTGAAGATCCTACCGCTGGATTTGTGTGTTATAGGAGAAGGGTTATCGAATCTTTAAACCTAGATGCTATCAAGTTTGTGGGTTATGCCTTCCAAATTGAAATGAAATTTAAAGCATATTTAAAGAATTTTAAATTGCTAGAGGTACCAATTATTTTTCAGGACCGTACAAGAGGAAAATCCAAAATGAATAGTAAAATAATTAATGAAGCCATCTTTGGAGTGCTAAAACTCAAGTGGCGTAGTTTGTGGAATAAGAAACATTTTTAAAATGAAAAAGATACTAATCAAAAACGCTACCATTGTCAATGAGGGGTCGCAACTAGAGGGAGATGTGCTGGTGGAAGGTGAATATATTTCATCTATCGGGAACGCATTATCCCATCCTAACGCCGAGGTTATTGATGCGCAAGGAAAGTATTTAATTCCTGGTGTGATTGATGACCAAGTACACTTTAGAGAACCAGGACTTACTCATAAAGGCACTATTGCCACTGAAAGCAGAGCTGGTTTAGCAGGAGGTATTACTAGTTATATAGAACAGCCCAACACAATTCCGCAAACTGTTACCATCACTGCTTTGGAAGATAAAATGGCCATAGCAAATGCATCGTCTTTTTCCAATTACTCCTTTAATTTTGGGGGTACTAACGATAATTTAGAAGAATTAAAGCGGTTGGATAAAAAGGCCTGTGCTGGAGTCAAATTATTCCTAGGCTCTTCTACGGGGAATATGCTTGTGGATGATCAGCAGGTATTAGAAAGTATTTTTAAAAGTACCGAAATGATCATTTCAGCCCATTGCGAGGATGAGCAAATTATAAGAACCAATATGGAACTTTATAAGGAGCGATATGGTGAGGATATTCCGATGAGTTCTCACCCGCTGATTCGTAGTGCAGAAGCTTGTTATCTCTCTTCTTCTAACGCAATTGCTTTGGCTAAAAAAACCAAAGCTCGCTTGCATATTTTTCATGTGTCGACAGCAAAAGAAACGACCCTTTTTAGAAATGACATTCCATTGAAAGAGAAACGCATCACTGCGGAGGTATGTACGCACCACTTGTGGTTCTGCAACGAAGATTATTCAGAAAAGGGTAGTTTTATAAAATGGAATCCAGCAGTGAAAACAGCCCAGGATAGAGAAGCCTTATGGGAAGCCTTAAATGATGATAGGATTGATGTGTTAGCTACCGATCATGCCCCTCACACCCTTGAAGAGAAAAATAATGTTTATACCTCCGCGCCCTCTGGAGGACCACTGGTTCAACATAGCCTTGTTGCTCTTTTGGAAAAACAGAAGGAAGGAAAAATTTCTTTGACGCGTTTAATTGAAAAAATGTGCCATAATCCAGCTATTCTATTTAATATAGAAAAGCGTGGATTCATACGAGAAGGGTATTATGCGGATTTGGTTTTAGTCGATCCTAGTAAAAGCTGGAAAGTTACTAAAGAGAATATTGCATACAAGTGTGGTTGGTCCCCTTTTGAAGGTATTGAGTTCAGCTCTGCGGTGACGCATTGTTTTGTAAACGGGCACCTGGGATATGAAAATGGGCGATTTTCTGCCGTTAGAAATGCAAAAAGACTTACTTTTGAAAGGTAATGGGTAAAAAAGGATACATATTGGTCTTGACAGCTCTGTGCATTATAAGTTGCGGAAGAGATGTAGTGGAAAAGCCTGAGAATTTGATTGAAAAGGATCTTATGATTGATATCTACTATGATATCTCCATACTGAATAGCCTCAAATCCACCGGGGCAGATAAATTGGAAAGTATTGATTTACAACCAGATGAATTTCTTTTTGAAAAGTATGGTATAGATAGCACCCAATTATCTAAAAGCAGTATTTATTATACTTCAAATGCAAATCTACAACTTGAAATGTTTACGGAGGTAGAGCAGCGTTTACAGCGTCTGAAGGATACCGTAGAGACTCGCAGAAATAAACGCGAACAGCTAAGAAGGGATGAAAATAGACCCACTAAAATGCCTGCGGATAAAAAGGGCTAATTTTCTTTTTCTATTTTTAGAGTGTTACAAATCCGCTCAATGGTGGTGGATATATCGGTGAATTCAAATTTCAAATCCTTGATAATTTTATTAGATGAGTATTGGGATGTACTCCATAAGGACTGTGCTGAATGTCGGCTGAGTAATCGCTCTTTTCGACAAACAAATGTAACCAAAGCATCCAAGCGCCAGAGCAATTTTAGTTGCCATTTCTTGAGTTCTTTCCCAGGGGCTTTGCGGCCTAGTTTCGCTGCGATTTGGCTAAGAACAGTCTTGTATTTTAAAAGAGCTCCAACCAAAATGTAGCGCTGGTTGTAGATGGTGGATTCCATAAGTAAATGGATGGCTCGACAAACATCCTTGACATCCACAAATCCAGTGCTCCCTGGAGGATAATATGATAATCCTTTTTCAATATGTTTGAAAATGGTGCTGCTAGCTGAGTCCTTAAAACCTTCTCCTAGTACAACACCAGGATTGACTATAACCACAGGGACTCCTTCTTGGGTAGCTCGCCAGACCTCCATTTCAGCGCCGTATTTTGCAATGGCATATACATTGTTTTCTGCCTCGGGATTCCAATAAGAAGTCTCATTAATTTCCTTCTCGAGGGTTTGACCTCCGAAAACAGCAATAGAACTTATAAAAGCAAGTTTTTCAATCTTATTGGCAATGCATAGATTAACTAGGTTGGCAGTACCGTCAATATTGACCTTACGCAGTTGTTTATAACTATTGGGATCAAACGAAATAAGGCCTGCGCAATGATAAACTTTTGTGACGCCTTCAAATGCCCTTTCTAAAGAAGGCAAATCTAATAGGTTGGCTTTTATCCATTGAATCTTATCAAAATTATCATTGTTTTGATTTTTAAACAAGGTTTTGACATTCTCCAACTTAGATTGCGACCTATAAATTGCTCGTATTGGCTCCTTTGCTTTGGAAAGTAAAAGCAGTAAATGCCCGCCGATTAAACCAGTACCTCCACTAATTAATATCATGGAACTAAAATACAATTATCTATTGAAATTGGGATCGATGATGCAAAAATTATACTCCTTGCGTAAATCCATATAACAATGCTTTTGTCGCAATGTAACATATGTTATCTTTGCCCCTGCAAAAGCAGCTTTATAATGACAGTAAATCTTGTAGAAGAATTAAGATGGCGAGGAATGATTCACGATATCATGCCTGGTACCGAGGAACAACTTAATAAAGAAATGACTACCGCCTATATAGGGTTTGATCCTACTTCAGATTCCCTACACATTGGAAGCTTGGTTCCGATTATTTTGCTAGTTCACTTACAAAAGGCAGGCCATAGGCCAATCGCTTTAGTTGGAGGTGCTACAGGTATGATTGGTGACCCATCGGGTAAATCCGATGAGCGCAATCTATTGGATGAGGCAACCCTAGCAAAAAATGTAGCTGGAATTCGCGCCGTATTGTCAAGATTTCTAGATTTTGATTCTAAAGAAGAAAATGCTCCGATTTTAGTGAATAACTACGATTGGATGAAGGATTTTAGCTTTATTGATTTTGCCAGAGACGTAGGAAAAAGAATTACCGTTAACTATATGATGGCCAAGGATTCTGTAAAAAAGCGTTTCAGTGCAGATTCTGGGGTTGGGATGTCTTTTACTGAATTTACGTATCAGTTAATTCAAGGATATGATTTCTACCATTTAAACAAGCATTATGGTTGTTTGTTGCAAATGGGAGGCAGTGACCAATGGGGGAATATCACTACAGGAACAGAGTTGGTTCGTAGAATGAATGTTACTCAAAGTGATGGAGAACCTGCCAAAGCTTATGCCATGACTTGTCCTTTAATTACCAAGGCAGATGGTTCTAAATTCGGGAAATCAGAGGGAGGGAACATTTGGCTGGACGCTGATAAAACATCCCCGTATAGATTTTACCAATTCTGGTTAAATACCACTGATGAGGACGCAGAAAAGTACATTAAGATCTTTACCTTTTTAGGTAAAAATGAAATAGATCAGCTAATCGCTCAACATAAAGAAGCGCCGCATATGCGACTTCTACAAAAGAAATTAGCTGAAGAAGTAACAATATTTGTGCATAGTCAAGAAGAATATGAAAATGCAGTAAAGGCTTCTAATATTTTATTTGGAGGGGGGGCTGAGGATTTAAGGCAATTGAATGAGGCTACTTTTTTAGATGTTTTTGACGGGGTAAAACAAGCAGAAATAAAACGTTCAGACATCGTAGATGGATTGGATATTATTGCTGCATTGTCTTCCGCCTCAAACTTTCTAAAATCCAACGGAGAAGCTAGAAGAGCTCTAAAAGAAAACTCTATCTCTGTTAACAAAGATAAAGTTACCGAGCGTTATATCATTACTGAGAAGGACCTTTTAAGTGATAAATTTGTTTTATTACAACGCGGGAAAAAGAATTATTTCCTGATTAAAGCGGTTTAAAAAACAGATCGAATACAAAAATATTTACTTAGGCTTTCAACTTGAAAGCCTAAGTTTTTTATACCTCAAGACCGACAAGGATACTAACGGCATTTCCGCCAAAGCCTACAGCATTAATGAGTACGTTTTTTATGTTTTTGGGCGTTGTATCATATGTTATATAGGGAACCTTAATGAATTGTTGATGGTGTAGCATCAGGATTGCTAACTCTAAACTTAGCACTCCAGAAGCGCCAAAAGTATGGCCGATTTTCCATTTATTGGTAGTTAGGGCTGGTACCTTCTCCTTGAAAACTTTTTTTATGGCTCTAAGTTCAGTGAGGTCTCCTTTAATGGTTCCAGGAGCATGCATAACGATCACATCTACTTCTGATCTGTCAACATCTTTTAAGGCCATTCTCATGGAGTCCTGAAAGCAATCCGCTTCTTCGGAAATTGAGATGTTGTGTTTTAAGAGTTCGGTAGCGTATCCAATGCCTTTGATATAAGCCAGAGGAGTCACCTTTGGGTTTTCTTCCATACAAATTACGGCAGCCCCTTCTCCTAGGACCATAGTGTTTCTTTTTTTATCCAAATCCAATGCTTTACAAGGATAGTTGTCATTGGACTCGGCATATATTTTCAAAGCTTTTATTTGAGCGATCGTAAAGGGAGTTAGGGCAGCTTCACTACCGCCAACCATAAACTTATCGCACATTCCACTTTTTATCCAAGCAACACCATTTACCACTGCATGTAATGCCGTGGAACAGGTGATTGAATGTGAAATCTCGGGACCTTTCGTTTGCAAATCATGGGCGATCCATGAAGATATATTTCCAAGGGTTGTGGTTGGAGAGGCTAGGGTAGAGGAATTTCCATCTTTGAGAAAGTCTCCGTAATATTTTTCGAAAAGTGAAGTAGCTCCTCTCGATGAACCGATATTTACTCCAAATAAATCGCCTTTTTGCCATCGGCTTGCTTTCAAAGCATCTCTAGCAACTAACATGGCATAAAGAACCGAATTGTCAAGGGGTTTATATTTAGGATCTTCTTCTCTAAGAGCTTTTATTTTATCAATATCAGTTACCTTTAGTGCACCAGTAATGGCTTGGTAGTCGCCATAAATACCGGGGGATAGAAAGTGCATATCCGAATTGTAATTCTTCCAAATGGTTTTTGGATCACTCCCGAGTGCTGATAGTGAGGACAGGGCGCTAATGGCTATTTTTGTATTCATAGCGTATTTTTATAAATGGCAAAAGTAGCATTTGATACTTCGATGTAATTTAATAAAGGTGTTTAAAACAAAAAACCTCATCATTGCTGTAGAGGTCTTTTGTTTTATATTCATTTCAAAGGGTTCTTCATTAGATTTCGGTTACCCTTAGTGTATTGACCATCCCTTTTTGTTGGATCGGCATGGCGGCAAGACTGATCATCATATCTCCTTTGACTAAGAATCCCTTATCACAAGCCATTTCAGTGACATCCTCAATGGTTTGATCCGTACTTACAAAACGATCATAATGAAAAGTTTTAACCCCCCATAAAAGGCTGAGCTGAGTCATTATTCTTTGGTTAGAAGTAAATACTAAGATGTGCGCCTTCGGTCTCCATGCTGAAATCTGAAAAGCGGTATAGCCGCTATTGGTAAGGGTAGTAATAACCTTTGCATTGATTTCATTGGCCATACTAGCTGCGTGAAAACAAACCGACTTGGTAATATATCTTTTAGTTTTAATATGTGGGGGCTCTTGAGGAACTTTAATCAGATGAGAGTGCTCTACACTATTGATAATGCTGGTCATCTTTTCGATTACCTGAACTGGATAAGCACCGACGGAGGTTTCCCCAGATAACATTACGGCATCAGCTCCATCCATAACGGAGTTTGCCACATCGTTTACTTCTGCTCTTGTTGGAGTTAAGCTAGAGATCATGGTCTCCATCATTTGGGTAGCAATAATAACAGGTATTCTTGCTTTCTTAGCTCTAAGAACCAATTGTTTTTGTACTAGTGGTACTTCTTGGGCTGGAATTTCCACCCCTAAATCACCACGAGCCACCATAAGTCCATCACAATGCGCAACTATTTTGTCGATATTCTCCACTGCTTCTGGTTTCTCAATCTTGGCTACAATCGGAATTTTGTATTTCGAATGTTCCTTAATAAGGTTTTGAAGATCCATCAAATCTTCGCTGTGGCGAACAAATGATAAAGCGATCCAATCGACCTCTTGCTCTATGGCAAAAATAGCATCTGCAATATCCTTATTCGTTAAAGCAGGTAAAGAGATGTTTGTATTAGGAAGGTTGACTCCTTTTTTAGATTTCAAAGGCCCTCCTTGTAGAACTTTTGCTTTAACTTCTGTTTTTTTATCGGTGGATACAACTTCAAAAATTAACTTTCCATCATCAAGTAAAATGCGTTCTCCTGGATTTACATCCCTAGGGAACTCCTTGTAATTCATATAAACTCTTTCGAGATTTCCCTCAAAAGGTTCTCCAGTAACAAAGGTGATCTGATCACCTTTACTCACTATTACATCTTCCTTCATAACCCCTACACGAAGTTTCGGGCCTTGTAAGTCAGCGAGAATAGCAGTGTTGTAATTGTATTCTTTATTAAGCGAACGGATTATTTGGATTCGTTCCTTTACATCATCATAATCGGCATGTGAAAAATTAATTCTAAATACATTCACACCCGCTTCCATCATCTGTTTTATGATTTCTTTGGTGCTTGTTGCGGGGCCAAGCGTTGCAACAATCTTTGTCTTTTTCCTGTTAGGCATTCGTAAGAAAAATTAAATTATTTTTTGATTTTAATTCTTGTACTTCAATGGTATAGGTCGTTATTATACCTGGTATTTTTTTTAATTCACGTACTACTTCTTCTGTCGCATTATAGGCACCTTGCTGGTCATCAATTTTTAATAAATAATCAGCACGATTATATTCCGGTACTACATATTCCGTACGTGTGGTTTCATTATCCTCGAACAGTCCTGAATTTGACGGTAGTGTTTTTTCGGTCGTTTTGTTTTTTAACAACCCCCAGAAAACTTGATGAATTTCATCATACCATTCAAAAGCAATTACGTTCGCATTATAGGACGCCACATCTCGGCGATCCATTCGCTTTAGTCTTAAATTTAAAACTGAATTTATAAAATATGCTAACCTGTAATCCTCTAAAGATGCGTGAATAGCGATTAAGGTGTATGCATGTTCAAAATCTTCATCTAATAGTTTATAGACTGCCATATCATATGTGCACAGGAATGTAAATATATGATTATAACTATGACTTCACAACTTTTAGAACACTGATTCTATTGATTTTAATACGAAAACGATATAG
>NZ_DATGNU010000128.1:0-6984 GCF_035306585.1 Galbibacter sp. | reverse complement strand
ATAAGGTTTGTTATAATCGTACGCCTTCCCTAATGAAATCTCAATAGTTCTGTTGGTCACATTGTCCAAAAACATCTTATCGTGCGATACAATTACTACCGCTCCTGAATACGATTTCAAAAACTCTTCCAACCAAATGATCGATTCTATATCAAGGTGGTTTGTAGGCTCATCCAACAACAACACGTCATTGTCTTGAAGTAACAACTTTGCCAGTTCAATACGCATTCGCCAACCGCCAGAAAAGGTCTCTGTTAACTTATCAAAGTCCGATCTCTTAAAACCAAGTCCCTGTAGAATACGTTCTGTTTTCCCTTGATAATTGTAGCCTCCTAAAATCTCATATCGATGTGTCAAATCACTTAAATCCACAATCAACTGATTGTAAGATTCACTCTCATAGTCGGTTCGCTCAGCAAGTTGGGTGTTAATTTCATCCAATTGTAATTCCATAGAAATGATTTCTTGAAAAGCCTGATAAGCCTCCTCAAGTACCGTATTTCCTATAACGAAATCAATATCTTGTTTTAAAAATCCAATTCGAATGTTTTTATCAGAAGATATTACTCCTCCATCAGGCTGCATTTCTTTGCCAAGCATTTTAAGCATAGTCGATTTCCCAGCACCATTTTTTCCAATAAGTCCAACACGGTCCCCAGGATTTAACCGAAATGAAATATCCTCAAATAAATATTCTCCACCAAAGGAAACTGAAAGCTGATGAATGTTAAGCATAGTAATGAATTTAAACCTTTACAAATAACATCTAAATAGGTATCTTTGTCAAAATTTTTTGCAAATGTTAAAAAAAGGAAGCAA
This sequence comes from Galbibacter sp., assembly GCF_035306585.1. GTDB lineage: Bacteria > Bacteroidota > Bacteroidia > Flavobacteriales > Flavobacteriaceae > Galbibacter. Next base: position 6,165 of record NZ_DATGNU010000128.1, on the reverse strand, counting down.
ACTATACAGCATTTTAACAGGAACTTGTCCTAAATGCCATCAAGGGAAGATGTATAGAAGCAAAAATGCCTATAATCCCACCCAAACATTAAAAATGCATGAGAATTGTTCTTCATGTGGATTCAAGTATCAAATAGAGCCTTCGTTCTTTTATGGTGCTATGTATGTGAGTTACGCAGTAGGGATCGCATTTGCCGTAGCGGCCTTTGTTATCTCTTATTTATTCATAGGAACCACCCTAAAAACTTCCTTTTTCGCTATTATCGGGACTCTAGTTCTCTTTATGCCTGTGATTATGAGGGTATCGAGAAACATATGGATTAACATGTTTGTAAAATACGATCCTACTGCCATTAAAAAGGGCGAAGCTTGAACTTCTTAAGGAACCGTTCGATATTAATTTCACGATCAAGCGGTGTTTCTTTGGTGATATATTCAAACAACAACTTGGATAGATAAGGCGCTAACATTACGCCTCTACTTCCCAGTCCGTTTAACACAAAAAGCCTATCATGTTTAGGGTGCTTCCCTAACAACGGATGTCGGTCTGTTACAGTTGGGCGTACTCCTGCAAGGTGATTGAGCACCTTATAGGGACGTTTTAAAAATGTACGAAGTTTTTCTTCTAATTCAATCCTAGAGGCCTCTGTAGGTACATTAGTTTTATCTTTCCACTTATAAGTCGCGCCCACCTTATATTTTTCCTCACCAAGTGGCAACAAGAACACGGAAGCTTTAATAATCATGTCAATTTTTAACCCTGGAACTTCAATTTCAAGAACCTCTCCTTTGGTCCCTACTAGGGGTAAATAATTAAAAAAAGGATTAGAATTAAGTCCAAAACCTTCACAAAAAACAATATACTTTGCTTGCAACCCTTTATAGACAACCATACCTGCCTGAATATCCAACGCAGCGTAATCAAATCGTTCCTCTTTCAGCTTCCCAAGGGTGTTAAGATGATCCAAATAGCGTTTTTGCAATAGATTGGTATGAATCCAACCACCTTCTTTGACCTGGCCAAAGCCGTAATCCGACACGATCCCCTCGATGGAATCCTTGATTAGTGTAGTAGAAAGAAAGGGCTGTAAGTTAGGCTTATCCGCAGCCTCGAACCAGGAGTTTTGTTCTTCCACGGAAAAAAAACGTCTATAGATAGACTGCCTATAATCTAATTTGACGGACAATTTATTCTCCAAAGAATGGTAAAATGGATGAAGCATATTCAGTTGTTCTTGCGCCTTCCAAACCGATGTATAACGCTTAAAGATAACAGGGTTGTACATCCCTGCAGCAATATTAGAAGACTGCTGAGAATTATCATCAAACACCACAAAGGAATGATTGTTACGTACTAATTGTTCACAGAAAGCAATACCTCCGAGTCCAGAACCAACTACTATAAAATCTATCATTTTGCAAAGTTAAAACTTTACAAAATACAAACCACGTCCGAGGACGTGGTTCTATTAATTTTAGCGTAATGGTTTGAATTGGAACCGTGCAACTTCTTAGTAGCTCCACATATCCTGTTCCTTATTACGGATATTTTCTTTTATACGTTGCGCTTCTAGTAACTGGAACATCGCATTATCAGTAATGTAATCCTTAATAGCTCTGTCACCTTGGACGTTTTCTTCCTTATAGATCACTGCATCGAAACGCCGAGCATTTAACAGCTGATCAAAGGAAATAGGTCGCGATGAATTGTGATCATTGAAGGCCTTGGCTTGGTGTAGAATATCTCTTGCACTTGGGAACCAAACCCAGAACAACTCAACAAGATCCGATTGTTCACTATCGATAAAGTTTACATCAGGAGCCACAGGAGCGATTCCCAGAAGACGATATTTAAGCTCACCTTGCCTTTTATCAAAGTACCAAACTCCTTTAATTCTGTACTCCTGAATATCTGCAGCAGTCAAATTTCTTCTGTTGATATACTCTGCAGAGACCTGTTCACCCGCATTTAATTGCTCGTAACCAAGATCCGTAGTATCTACCTTTTGAAGGGTAGCCTCCAGATCACTAAAGTTTCTTTTTTCAGTGAAATAAGAATCTACATAAACCTCATCAATATTTCCATTTTTAATATTGGTCACCAGCACGTGATACAATGATCTGCGTGCTTGACCTATCCCAATAGTATCTATAGGGTAGTAAAAAGGAAAATTGACCCGTTCATCCAAATCGATACGTTCCCAAACGGTTTTTGACCAAAGTATGTCACGATCATCCACATAACCATAAGGCAATGGCTCATCGTTGTCCGCCTCGATTTGCGCCTCTGTCTTCTTCCCTACCTCTGCTGGAGTTTTTGCATTAAGCAAATTTGCTTGCGCAAAACCAGCGGTTGAAAAAAGCGTGGCGCTTATTGTTAATACTAAAATACCTTTCCAATTCATGTCGCTAATGATTTATTAATTTGTGAGCTCAATTACAACTGGCGATACTTTTTTCAATTTGTATGACCTATTATTTGTAATATAAGCTTCGATGTCAAAAATCTGAACAGATTCTCCTCTTCCTGCTCTGCGAAGTGCAGATTTGGCCCTATCGTTTAATTTATTTCCGCGAACCTCCACAGTAGGCTGACCTGGCACTTTAAATTTAAACCCACTAATAGCAAGATTTAAGTCAAAGTCAAAGTCCTCAAGCATGGCTCCAACGGTAGAGATTTCAAGATTTGCTCTTGGCATCTTAATCTCACCATACTCTCCCCGTACTGTTCCTGAAGGTCTAGGAATATCTTTAATTCTAAATTCTGAAGAAGAAGAAACGCGTTGACCATCTGGCAAGGTTCCACTGGCCGTAATAGTCACACTTCTACCCGTACCTGGGTTCATCGCGTACTTGCTTCCAGAAACCTTTTTCAAACCAGCCGCTGAGGCAGTAACCTTATTGTCAGGAATACCAGGAATCGAAATTGTTATCGGGTTAGAAACACCACGATAAACCACATTCATCTTATCTGCAGAAATAACCGCAGCATTTGGTTTGGTAATGGTAGCAAACTTTTGTAAAACTGGTACCTCGATATCCTCTCCATCTTGCTTGAAGATAAGATTCCCTTCGATAGTGTGGTCTCCAGCACTTCCAGCGTTAACAGTTAACTTCACCCTTCCATCCTCGATTACAAAATCTTCATTTTCCACCAATTCTCTTCCGTCCAAAGTGAGATTCACTTCATTTGGTCGGGTGGTGGCATCTTTTCTACCGAGCACAATAGCACCATCAAATTTTTCACCTTGATAGTAGGCACTTTTTGGTTGCTCTAATAAGGTGGTGTAATTTGTCATAGAAAGGTCCGATGCCATCTGTCCTTGTAACATTGCTTTTAAAATTTCATCCTGAGTCGATTTAATGTCAGACTGCAATAATGTTACTTTGGTAAGTGATGCCACCAGTGGAAACCCTTCATAATGGTAGTTTAACCAGTTCACTGGTCTGTTATCTCTATTGAGTACCTTTCCATTTTCGTCGCCAGTATTAAACCTGGCTTCAATAGAAGCTACTAAGGATTGTTTACGATCCTCCCTCATAAGTGAATCAGGGATTTCATTAATGGTACTTATTGTGGTATTTCTAAATTCATTGATATAATCAACAAATTTCTGACCTTCAGCGGTATAAATACCCCCACCAAAAAAGGCTTGGTCAAGAAATGCCGACTTATCCATCACTTCGTAGTCGGTGCGCTCTTCGGGATCAATCTCAGCAACCATTGCAGATTTTAAACTGTCCAGGTATCTATTGAAATTCTCTGAAGATTGTTTTACCTTTTCAACATTGTTAAATAAGGCTTCATATTTTTCGGGCTGCTCCGTGGATTTTAATTTCAAATCGTTGAAAGCTGCCAGGTTTCTCTCTGTTGCTTTTTCGTTGAAATTTGTCAGCTTTTCGTTCAACAGACCGAAAGCCGATAAGACTTCTTTACTCATATTCAACGCCAACATTGCGATGAAAACCAGATACATCAGGTTAATCATCTTCTGACGTGGTGATAATTTTCCTCCTGCCATGATTTAATCAGTTTTTATGATTCTCAGATAAACTCTAAATAAAACGCGCTAATTTAATTAGCTGTTTTATTCATAGCAGTTAACATTCCGCCATAGACTGAATTCAAAGAACTCAAGTTAGAAGTCAGGGAACGCATTTCATCTTTTAATCTTCCAGCATTATTTGCCACCTCTTCCTGGATCGCAGCTTGTCTGTTAGCGCTATCTAATTGCACTTTATACAGACTATTAAGCGATTCCATTTGAGCGGCAGCCAGGGAAAGCTCTTCACTGTATTTTTTTGTTGAAGTCAAGGCTTCAGCTGTAGGAGCAATTCCTTTTGCTGCGCCTTCAAAATTTCGAATACTATCGCCAAGACTAGCCATTAAAGAGGCATCTATTTTAGCCTCCTTCAACATTTCGTCTAATTTCTTCGAAAGTTGTCCTTCAGCTTCTTTAATTTCCAGCGCTTGATTCTTACGTGATGTTCCAGCAGCAGCTCCAGTGGCAAGTTCTGGGTAAACAAGTGTCCAGTCCAAATCCTCATCAACAGGTTCAAAAGCGGAGATAGCAAATATGATTGCCTCTGCAATTAGTCCAACTGCTAGAAGGACGGTACCGTTTATGGGACCAAACTCCCAGTGAGTAAGTTTAAATAATGCACCTAAAATAACGATAGATGCCCCAAGCCCGTAGGCCATGGTAAACAATTTCTTAGATGATTTTGATTGTGCCATAGTAAAAAAAATTTTTAAGTTAAGTTACGTTATTAAACAAGTAGTATTTGGATTCTTAATTCACGGTAGACTCAGTACCCATATAGTCTTGAACCGTTCTAAAGCCGATATAACTTCTCGCAGAGTCTTGGTACTCATAGTCTCTAGTACTAACCTGTAAAAAGTAAGCTACATCCTTCCATGAACCTCCTCTAATAACCTTACGTTTATTTTCGCCATCATAAGTATTAGGGTTCATTGTGGAAACATATTCGTACGAATTGGGGTCGTAAGAAGAATTTGTCCATTCAGACACATTACCTGCCATATTATAAAGATTATAGTCATTTGGATCATACGACTTAGCCTCCACTGTGTAGAGGGCCTGGTCAGCTGCGTAATCTCCTCTTAGTGGTTTAAAGTTCGCCATAAAACAACCACGATCATTTAATATGTATGGTCCACCCCAGGGGTACGTCCCGGATTGGATACCACCCCTAGCGGCATATTCCCATTCTGCCTCGGTAGGTAGTCTAAAATGATTGACAAATTGCTTGCCATTTTCTTTTTGATAATCGTTTTTATACTTTGTTCTCCAAGCGCAAAATGCTTTGGCTTGTTTCCAAGTCACGCCAACCACAGGGTAATCGCTATAGGCCTCACTCCAAAAGTAATCGTTGTGCATTGGTTCATTATAAGAATATGCAAAATCCTTTATCCATACCGTAGTATCAGGATAAATATTAAGTTCTTCATGCTTGATAAAATCCAGACGATTTCCTCCTCCCTTAGCTCGAGCTGCTGCTTGAATATCCATCCAGCTGTACTTATACTTGAGCACTTTTACATCAATGGTACGTTGGCCGTTATAGGACTCCTCTTTGGATAGGTAAATACTATCCATTACTTCGGCGTAATATTCATCAGGGTATTTAGAAGTATCCCAAATCAAATCCACATCTTTGTTTAAACTTCTATTTTCATAGCCAGTCTCTCCCATGCCAGCATAATTAAAGAGCATGTATTTATCGTATTCTGATAAATTAGAAGTATCCGCATCCTTAAATGCAAATTCACCAATACCTCCAGTTCCAGGAACTTCACCAAGTTCATCAGCTAACACCGCTAACTTGGTCCGCACTATAGAGTCCTTCACCCATTCTACGAACTGTCTGTATTCACTATTGGTTATCTCTGTCTCGTCCATATAAAATGAACGAACAGTTACTGTTTTAGTTGGAGCATCGAGAACATCGGCCATGTCTTCATCAGACCTACCCATTATGAAGGCACCTCCAGGAACTAAGGACATCCCGTAGGGCTTTTCTGGATGCCATTTTTTCCCTTGAACACCAACTAATTCTCCTCTGTCATTAGAACCACAGCTGGTCAATAATAATGTAACAGATGCTAAAAGAAATAGCTTTTTCATATACAAAATTGAGGTT
>NZ_DATGNU010000127.1:0-6533 GCF_035306585.1 Galbibacter sp. | reverse complement strand
AATTATCTTGAGCTTGAGGAATTTTTAACCTCTACCGATAAGCCGATCTATGGGGCGATTATGGATGGTGAAAACGTATATAAGTCTAAGCTACCTAAGGAGGCCATTTTAGTTATGGGGAATGAATCTAATGGGATAGGGGCTTCCATACTACACAAAGTCAATAATACGCTAAGTATTCCAAGATTTGGATCCCAGCAAACTGAAAGCTTAAATGTTGCTACCGCTACGGCAATCCTCTTAAGTGAGTTTAGAAGAAGCTAAATTTAAATACTTAGAGGGATTATTCAAAGGTGAAGTTCACGAAAATGGCTCTAGAATAAGTGGCTTTCACATTTCCTAAGAACGGGTCATCTCCTGCTTTGTCGAGTGTGATTTCATCTTGAAAAGCAAAGGATCCTCTAATAGACGGAGAAAATTTGAAATATCTAAGATAGAAGTCAATGCCGAAACCAACCTCCCAATAGTAATTGCTTTTCCTCATGGAGAGTACTCCATTGGTAATATTTTGTGTATTTCCATTATTACTACTAAGGTTAAAGGAAGTGGCTACTCCACCAACTACATAAGGTTTAATGTTGCCTAGTCGTTTTGTACTTACCTTTAAAAGTAATGGAATATGGATATAAGTGGATTTTACTGGTACAATTTTCGAGGAATTATCTAGTAGATTTTTAAATCCCACATCTCTTTGATTGTAATAAAGCCCTGGCTCTAGTCGAACATCAAGGTAATCGTTTAATCGAAGTTCACCAATTAGCCCAACATTAAATCCTAAACTCTTTGATGTAAGCATTTGATCGGCCATATACCACGTGGAATAATCATGATACTTATAATCGACTTTGAAATCATACTGATTAAAGCCCAAATAATATCCCCAATTTAGTCTTTTTTTATCCTCGTTTTCGAGATTTAAAATAGGGTTTTCATTAATCTGAGCCTCCAATGTTGTAAGGCCGCTTATTGTCAATAGTAAACTGAAAAGTAACGTTTTCATTTAAGGGGTTGGTTTTTCTGCTTTACAATATAGTTATTTATACGATTGGTAGATCGTTGCGACACCTAAAGTTTGTGGATAATCCGCAGCTCTACTAAATCCAACCTTTGTCAGAATATCGTTAAAGGCCTTTCCATAAGGGAAGACAGAAGCGGACTCCGATAAATACGCATAGGCAGATTGGTCTTTAGAAAAGAGCTTACCAATTAGAGGTAACAAATGTTTTGTATAAAGGTTGTATCCTTGCTTAAAAGGAGTTTTTGTTGGAACAGATGTTTCTAGAACCACAAATGTACCGTCCTTTTTCAATACCCTATAAATCTCAGCCAACCCTTTTTCAAGATCTTCGAAATTTCTAACACCAAAAGCCACTGTGATGGCATCAAAACTGTTGTCATCAAAAGGAAGTTGCTCACTATCGCCTAGAACCATTTCAATACGGTTGTTTAGGTTTTTATCCCTGACTTTTTGCTTTCCAATCTCAAGCATACCTGCGGAGATATCCAGTCCTACTATTCTTAGAGCATGTGTTTCAGATGCAAGATTTATAGCTAAATCACCCGTGCCTGTAGCAATGTCTAAGATGGATTGTGGTTGTGTGGCATGAACCATCTTTACCACTTTTTTTCGCCATTTAATATCGATACCGAATGAAATCACACGATTTAAACCATCATAATTACCAGAAATTGTATCGAACATCTGGGTAACCTGTTGTTTTTTTCCTAAAGAAGAATCTTTATAGGGCGTAACCTTTTTTGACATGCTTAATTTTTTGCAAATATACTATTTACAATTCATCCCTAAAGATGGAAGCTTGATTTTAAATTTTAATTATTTTTTTTCTAGAAGCCTAGGATTCTTATGATTCGCAGTAGCGTGTTCCAAGATACCGCTATAAATACTTATTGATCATTAGATAGGTTACAAAACGAATATTTTACCCGTTTGCGGATTTCTTTGTGATACTTTGGGTTAATTTATGTTATTTTGAAAAATCTGAATAAAATGTAGTATTGCAATGACAAGCTGTGAACTACACTGATAACCCTCTAAGCAACCTCTAGACCACAAACTAAACTATGTACTGAGATTATGGACTTCAGGGATTTTCCGAATTATTTTCAAACGGCTGCTAATACAGCGGTACGATATCAGGGGTATTATAAGACGATCAAGCGATCTGCAGTACTGCTATTGGTACTCGCAGTAGTTGTTGCCTTATTTACATTTGATCACGTTGGAGGTTTAGAGGCGGTCTATGGCATTGTTGGTTTACTACTTGCCTTAAGTTTGATTTTGGCCTTGATTTTGCAATATAAAAACTATGATCAAATTGCCCAGAATATCCTCAGTCTAAAGGCTTCCTGTAAAAGTGTTACGTGGCAATTTATAATGGGCGCAGGTGAGTTTAGCCTACACACTAACACCGCTGAATTAAAATTAGTATTTGAAAACCGAATCAAGCGAATTGCCGAAAGCTTTGAAGAGCTTGGCCCACAGTTAACCCCCATTATGTTAAAACAACAAGCGGTAACACCTAAAATGTTAGCACTCAGAGAGGCTTCTTTCGAATTCAAAAAGAACTACTATGCCGAGAAAAGGATCCGATCGTTGTATGATCATTACTTCAAAAAGGCTATAGAACATCATCAGAAATACAAGCTTTGGTTTTTGAACTTGATTATGGCTCAAATTTTTGCGCTCATTGCTACTAGTTTTTTATTTCTAGACATCAGCCAAAATTGGAGCATCATTGCGCTTGTCACCATGCTGCTTTCTTCGATTGTTAGCTGGTTGGAACTTCCAAGGAATCTTGAAAAGAAACAACACTACACCCTGAGATCAAAAGAACTTGAGATAGTACAGCGAGCATTAGACGATGTTGCCCTGGAATCTGAGTTGGCTGACTTTGTGAAAGATACCGAAAAATTAATTTCCGGCCCTCATGCTTTTTGGTTAATTCCAGGTGCAGAAAGAGATAGGCAGGAGATCCTCATATAACCATGGCTTTAACAAAGAGGCAATCCCATGGAAGGCTACTTGAATTTAGAAAGGCTTTCTCTAGTAACTACAGGTATTTAATATATCTTTGCAGAGAAATTGTTTACTGTAAGCTATGAGAATTATTATTGCTGGAGCTGGAGAGATTGGGTTCCACTTGGCAAAATTACTGTCATTGGAATCTCAAAATATAACTTTGATAGATACTGATGCGGATAGTCTCAGTATAGCTGAGAAGAATTTAGATATCAAGGTTTTAAAAGGTGATGCGACATCGATTTCAATTCTAAAGGAGGCGCAAGTGGCAACTTCGGATTTAATGATAGGCGTTACCGCTTCTCAAGCTACCAATATTACGCTTTGTCTTCTGGCAAAACAATTGGGGTGTAAACGAACAATCGCTAGAATTTCCAATACTGAATATATTCACAATAAAGAAGAGGTAAAATTCGAGCAACTCGGGATCGATGAATTAATATCACCAGAGATGCTGGCTTCAGAAGAAATTGAGCTATTGCTCGATGAATCTGCATTCAACGATACCTATGAATTTGAGGGAGGGGCATTGATTATGGTCGGAACAACGTTGCAGCAAACGGCGCCATTTGTAGGAAAAACAGTCCAAGAGGCTGCTAGTATTTTTCCTGATCTTAATTTCCAGCCAATAGCCATTCAGCGCTCCGGTACCCAAACCACTATTATTCCAAGAGGTGATGTAGAATTCAAAGAAGGGGACCAAGCTTATTTTGTGACCTTACCAGAGGGTGTTGACCATTTATATCAATTAACTGGACAGGTGCGAAAGAAGATTAAAAATGTGATGATCCTAGGTGGTAGCCAAGTTGGAATAAAGACAGCCCAAAATTTATGTCAAAGTAAATTTAGGGTAAAACTTGTCGAGAAAGATCGCAATAGAGCACTGAATTTAGCTGATAGATTGCCCAATGCACTTGTAATAAATGGAGATGGTCGTAATCTGGAACTTTTGGAAGAAGAAGATCTTTCGTCGATGGATGCCTTTATTGCGGTGACTGAAAATGCAGAGACCAATATTATGTCCTGTCTAATGGCCAAATCTAAGAATATTAAGAAAACCATTGCGCTTGTTGAAAATGTTGATTACTTTCAATTGTCCCACTCTATAGGGATCGATACTTTGATTAATAAAAAATTACTAGCAGCAAATACCATATCAAGACATATAAGAGAAGGAGAGGTGGTAGCCTTGACGAATCTAAATAATTTAAATGCCGAGTTATTAGAGTTTATTGCTAAGCCAAAAAGTGATGTTATTGGTAAGGCAATTAGAGATTTAGAATTTCCTAGGTCTGCAACAATTGGAGGTGTTATTCGCAATGGAGAAGGGATCATTGCTCTTGGCGACTTTGTAATTCAGCAAGAAGATAGTGTAGTGGTTTGTTGCTTACCTGAAGCTATTTCCAAGATTGAGAAACTATTTAAATAATTAATGAAAAGGTTCAATGCTAAAATTATCTTCTATTTCATGGGGCTACTTCTGCTCTGTAATGGAGGATTTATGATGCTCTCTGCGCTGTTTAGTTGGATTTATGAAGATGGGGTAACAAAAGACCTCAGTTTTACTGGTATTTTAGTACTTCTTGTTGGATTTCTTTTAATGATGATCACCAAAGCACATCAAAAAGAAATAAAAAAACGCGATGGTTATCTTATTGTAACCTTAGGATGGTTTGTTATGGTTGTCTCAGGGATGTTGCCCTACTTATTTACTGGAGCTATACCAGGTATAACCAATGCATTCTTCGAGTCAATGAGTGGTTATACCACCACAGGGGCCACTATCTTAACAGATATTGAGTCGCTTCCAGAAGGCGTTTTGTTTTGGAGAAGTATCACCAATTGGATAGGAGGGATGGGCTTTATCGTATTAGCCGTGGCGATCTTACCTCTTTTAGGTATTGGGGGAATGCAGTTGTTTGCTGCTGAAGCACCTGGGCCAAATGCAGATAAACTTCACCCCCGAATTACAGATACAGCCAAAAGATTGTGGTATATCTATTTTGGATATACGGTAGCCTGTACAGTGTTTTTGAATTTGGCTGGGATGAGCTTTTTCGATGCCGTTAATCATGGGTTGACTTCCGTTTCTACAGGAGGTTTTTCAACAAAGAATTTAAGTATGGCTTATTGGAATAACAATCCGTTAATTCAGTACATAAGTATGCTTTTTATGTTTCTAGGAGGGACGAACTTTGTGTTGAGTTATTACGCTTTTAAAGGCAAACTGTTAAATGTAATTAGAGACCACGAGTTTAGGTTCTATTTTTTTCTAGTATGTGGCGTTTCACTCGTGGCGGGATTAATTATTTTATTTAGAGCCGATGTGGCCATGAGTGCATATCATCCTATGGTATTTGGAGAGACTGAGAGTGCATTTCGACATGCGCTTTTCCAAGTAATTTCTGTTATCACCACCACTGGATATGTAAGCGCAGATTTTAGTAATTGGACGCCCTTTTTAACCATTGTGTTTTTCGGATTAATGTTTTTGGGAGGATCGGCAGGTTCGACCTCAGGTGGCGTTAAAGTTGTTCGTCATTTACTGATGATAAAAAACGGAATTCTTGAGTTTAAACGGGCCCTTCATCCCAATGCGATTATTCCCGTTCGATACAATGGAAGAACTATTCAAGAACCTATTATTTATAATATACTTGGATTTTTCATTATCTACATGTTGATGTTCATCATAGGTTCCCTAGTTTTAGGCTTGCTTGGGCTTGATTTTGAATCTGCTGTCAGTGGTGCTGCAAGCTCCTTGGGTAATGTAGGTCCAGGGTTAGGCGTTCTGAATCCATTGGCTACTTTCGATGTGTTGCCGGCCCTTGGGAAATGGTGGTGCGCCTTTTTAATGTTGCTAGGTAGGTTGGAGCTCTTTACGGTGCTGATCCTCTTTACACCTTACTTTTGGAAACGAGCCTAAAGAATATAATACACCATGAAAGTAAGAAGCATACCATCGGTAGGGTATGCTTTTAATCTGTGCGCCTTGCATGGACGATATCTATAGGGTGTAAGTCCCGAACACACCCAAGCAGTAGGAAGTGTTAGCCTAAAACAAGGGTGTCCATCGCGAGGTGGAATCTGAAGATTATTGCGATTGGACAATGAGCAATATTAAGCAAAATCCTGGCCTGACGGACAGAAACTACGTATAAGGCCAAAGTTGTCTGGATAAGGTTGCAGATCAAACCGAAGTCCAATACTGCTCGGAGACAACATGGTAAATGTAGCAGGTATATGGGATGAAAGTTATCGTTCTTACCTAGGGAGGTCTCATGGACGTGTGGAAACAATGTATGATACACGGAGTAAAGCTTACCGTGAGAAGTCAGCAGACGTCATAGTACTTAAGTAGACTTCACTTAAGGAAGGACTGAACTTTAAGGAGTGAGAAGTAAATGAATGTTACCGTATGAGCGGAAGAACGCAGAAAATCTCAAAGCAAGAGACCTGCCCACAAAAGAATAGGACGGCATCCGAAGGCTAT
>NZ_DATGNU010000126.1:0-6245 GCF_035306585.1 Galbibacter sp. | reverse complement strand
GAAAATTCGGCTCAAGTGAGTTTATTTGGTGATGCTAGTGATGTGCAAATTGCAGAACCCAACGTGCCGCCTTGTGAAGAATGGGGAACTATGGAAAAATTGGCACGCGAAAAAGAAGTGGTTGGTATCTATATTTCTGGTCATCCATTGGACGATTTTAAAATTGAGATGAATACGTTTTGTAATGCAACCTTGGCATTGTTCAATAATTTAGAGCCTTATGTTAACCGAGAGTTGACCTTTGGAGGCGTTGTTACTGATGTGCAACACAGAGTAAGCAAACAAGGTAAAGGTTGGGCTTTGTTTACTGTTGAAGATTATACTGATAGTTTTGAGTTCCGAATTTTTGGAGAGGAATATTTAAGATTTAGACACTTTTTGGTAAAGAGCTCTTTTGTGTATGTGCGTGTGTATGTTAAAGAAGGTTGGATTAATAAAGACACCCAAAAGAAAAGCGAACCACGCTTGCAGTTTAGTAATTTTCAGTTGCTACATGATGTGATGGAAACCTATGCTAAAAAGTTATCTGTTCAATTAAATATTAAAGATTTGCAGGAAAAACGAATTAATATTTTGAAAGATTTATTTAAAATGCACGAAGGCAACCAAGCACTTAATTTTGTGATTTATGACAATGACGAAAAATTAAAGCTGAACATGCCAAGTAGAAAGCAAAAAGTAAAAATATCGCAGGAATTACTGGATGAATTGACAAATAATGATGTGTTTTTTAAGTTGAATTAATATCTGATAATAATAGTATTCAATATTAATTCTAAAACTAAAAAAACCATCATAACCTGAACAAATTCAACCATAACCAAAACAAATGTTAAGCATGTAAGGTTTAGCAAAAATTTTGACTAATTTTGTAAATTAAAGTAAAACTCTTAAAGATAGAAAATATGGCATTAGAAATAACAGATGCAACGTTTGAAGAAACGGTTTTAAAAAGCGATAAGCCAGTAATGGTAGATTTTTGGGCTGCTTGGTGCGGACCATGTAGAATGGTTGGACCAATCATTGACCAAATTAGTGAGGAGTATGAAGGAAAGGCTATCGTTGGTAAATTGGATGTAGATGCAAATCAAGAATTTGCTGCCAAATATGGTGTAAGAAACATTCCAACAGTGTTGGTTTTCCATAAGGGAGAACTAGTGGGACGCCAGGTAGGTGTTTCACCTAAAAACGCTTACACCGACGCGATTGATTCACTTTTATAATAAGGGGAACAAAATACCAAAAAGGAAACAAATTATAAAAGTACCATTCAAAATATGTTTTTTGGGTGGTATTTTTATGTGCTGATTTTTAAAACTAGGGAATTAGTTTAAAAAAAGGTTTGAACTATTGCCAAAGCTTTTCTACTTTAGTATATCAATAAACCATTATACTTATGGCATCCATATTTACTAAAATTATCCAAGGAGAGATCCCATGTTATAAAATTGCAGAAGATGATCAGTTTTTTGCTTTTTTGGATATTAATCCAAATACCCCGGGGCACACCTTATGTATACCAAAAAAAGAGGTCGATAAAATTTTCGACTTGGATGAGCAAACTTATATGGATTTGATGGCTTTTTCAAGAAAAGTAGCTATTGCCATAAAGAAGGTGATCGATTGTAAACGAATTGGGATGTCCGTAGTTGGTTTGGAGGTGCCTCATACCCATGTGCATCTGATTCCATTAAATGCCATGAAGGACGTGACTTTTCAGACTAAGGTAAAGCTTACAGAGGAAGAATTTCAGGATATTGCCAGTAAGATAAGAGCAGCGCTATAGATTATATCACGTTGTTTAGAAGTACGTAAACTGTAATTCCCACCACTACTATGGACAAAAGAGTGATGACCGCTAAACGTGTTAGCTTAAAATAATGGGCCGGCGTCTCAATAGATTTAAGGTAGAACTCCCGAACTCTTTCAATATCATCGGTCCAGCGTACTGGATAAATATCGGTATTGCAATTTTGGCATTTTATACGATCGGTGATCTGGCTAGTGGCCATTTTATACCATGCATTTTCAATATGCTTTTGATAAAAAGTCAACAGTAAGCCTTCGTTTGAAAAACATTCAGGACAATTGTTAGTTAGTGCCGTTTGTTTGATCTGTTTTTGTTTAATTCTCACGCTGTATAAATTTACCTGTTATGGTGTTGTCTTTAACACAATTTGCATTTTTGTTCCCTTACCTACGGTGGAGGCAAAAACTCTTACTCTTCCATTGTGATAGTCTTCAATTATCCTTTTAACCAGAGATAAACCAAGTCCCCATCCTCTTTTCTTTGTGGTATATCCTGGCTCAAATATTTGATGGAAGTCATTTTTCTGAATTCCTTTTCCAATATCTATAACGTTTATTTTGACAAATTTCTTATCCAATTCCACCTCTATAGTTAGTCTGCCTTTCCCCTTCATAGCGTCAATGGCGTTTTTAATCAGATTTTCAATAGTCCAACTATAGAGTTGTCGATTAATGTCACAATATATAGGAATTTCGGGGGATTTAAAATCAAATTCCACAAGTTTTGAACTTCTTAGTTCTAAGTACTGGAATGTTTTGTAGGTTTCAGCGACAACATCCGATTTCTCCAAGGCTGGTACTGAACCTATTTTAGAAAAACGTTCAGTGATCACCAGTAAGCGATCGATATCCTTTTCGATTTCTGCAGTAATCTCTGGATTAACGTTTTCTGCCTTTAATAGCTCGCTCCAACCCAATAGTGAGGAAAGTGGTGTCCCAATTTGGTGTGCTGTCTCCTTAGCCATTCCTGCCCATAGCTTATTTTGGTCAGCTACTTTAAAGGTCCTATAAAAGAAATAGACCACTGCGGCAAAGAGAAAGATAACTAGTAGAAGGGCCATCGGATAGTATTTCAAATTGTTTAACACATCTGAATTTCCGTAGTATAAGGTGCCGTATTTGGTACCGCGAAATGTAACTTCTATGGGAGGATTTTCCGTGGTGAACTGTCGTATCTTTCGCTGAATGTACACACTGTCATCGACCCTGTTTTCTGGGAGATTGTTGGATGTAATCTCCCCTTCGTTCCCTACATATATCACTGGGGTACTAGTATTGTTTTTCATTACCGCTAGGGTAACATTCCCCATATCGCGGTCCAGATCAGTAGTTTGAATAAACTCCCCAAGGGCTTCTGCCCAAATTTTCATTTTAGAACGCTCCTCTTCCTTAAAACGTTGAAAAAAGACATAGGTGTTCCACAATACAGAGGTTACTATTGCTATAGAAGATATGATAAGTATCCAACGGGTGGTTTTTTTCAATAGTTCAAATTTAAATTCGACTGTATCATTAAAGATAAAGCAAAAGATGTAAATTTATTGCATCGGAAGGAACTTTCGAAACTTTTTTAAATGCATGCAACATTAGTAGAATATTCAATTCAGAGTTGTTTAATGGGCTTTGTGCTAATAGTTTGTATTTTAAAGGTGTTGTTATTTTGCATTATTTTTCTTTAAAACCGCTATATGTTGACCATTGATCCAAAAGAAATACCCACAGCTAAATTACATGCTTATTTATTAAACGCAGTAGCACCGCGACCTATAGCCTTTGCTAGTACGATTGATCATAAAGGAAAAGTGAATTTATCACCATTTAGTTTTTTTAATGTATATAGCTCCAACCCACCTATTATGATATTCTCGGCCAACCGGAGGGTAAGGGACAATACCACCAAGCATACTTTGAAAAATATTTTACAAACCAAGGAAGTGGTCATTAATATTGTCGATCATAGTATAGTTTATCAAGCCTCACTGAGTAGTACAGAGTATCCAAAAGGGGTTAACGAATTTGTGAAATCGGGTTTAACCATGTGCAAATCAGAGCTTGTTAGGCCCTATAGGGTAGCTGAATCCCCAGTTCAGTTTGAGTGTAAGGTAAATGAAATAATTGCCTTAGGGGATCAAGGAGGAGCTGGTAATTTAATTATAGCGGAGGTTTTGAAAATCCATATTCGCTCGGAGGTACTGGATGAGAATCATGCGATCGATCCGCTTAAAATTGATTTAGTGGCACGAATGGGAGGTGATTGGTATACACGCTCTAGAGAAGGAATGTTTGAGGTGCCTAAACCGCTAAGGTCCATAGGGATTGGTGTGGATCAGATTCCTGAATTTATAAGAAATAGTAGTATATTAACCGGAAATGATCTGGGAAGGCTAGCCAATGTAGAACAGATACCTACTAAACAGGAAGTAGAAGATTATGTAGCACAACACATGAAGGTTCGTGAACTGTTAAGTGGTGATGATCGCAGTCAGGTTCACCAAAGAGCAAAAGCGTTGATTGAAGAAAATAAAGTAGTAGAAGCCTGGAAACTATTACTGGCAAAGTAATTAATTTTTTTACCTTTGATGACGAATTGACATAATGTGAATATTAAGGTAAATTCAACTGGTTTTTTGTGGAAATTAGTGAATTTACAATATAAATAAAAGTTAGGATATGGAATTACAAGGAAGAATTAAGTTGATTGATGATACTAAAACCTTCGGAAATAATGGTTTTAGAAAAAGAGAGATGGTCGTTACCACAGAAGAGCAATACCCACAACACATCATGGTTGAGTTTATACAAGATAAATGTGACTTGCTTGATGCATATCGGCCTGGACAACAAGTTAAAGTAAGCATCAATCTAAGAGGAAGAGAATGGACAAATCCACAAGGCGAGACTAAATATTTTAACTCTATTCAAGGATGGAGAATTGAAAATTTAGAAACTGCACAAGGAGCTTCACCAGTGAACCATCCTCCTGTAACTCCACAAGATGCCTTTGAGCCAGCAAGTGATTTCAAAGAAGACGAGCACGATGATCTACCGTTTTAACGGCGCCATGGAGCTAAAATATTGTTTGCCTTTGCATTTGAATAATAATTAGTTTTAAGGCAATTGTTAGCTAACAATAAGAAGAAAGCCTCGACATATCAAACATGTTGAGGCTTAATTTTGTGGTTTTAGGTTTGCCATTGCTGTAAACTCAAAAAAGCAATGATGAAAAAATTTGATTGCAATGGCAGTTCCAAAGTAGGGATAAAAAATGGATCATACCAATAAAAGTTTCAATTTTATTAGTATTTTAATAAAATAATTGACAATACCTTTGTGGAATATGGTTTTTCTTACAGAAAACATGAGATTTCCTCCTGTTGAGACGGCAACAGCGGAAGGCGTGGTAGCCGTTGGTGGAGATTTATCAGTCAAGCGGTTGATTGAGGCCTATTCAGAAGGGATTTTTCCGTGGTTTGATCATGGCTCCTTAATTATGTGGTGGAGTCCTGATCCTAGAATGGTATTGCTACCTTCAGAGGTGAAAGTATCCAAGAGTATGCGTAAGATCCTACATAGACAGGTCTTTAGAGTGACCTATAATACAGCATTCGACAAGGTGATTAAACACTGCGCTACTACATCACGTAAAGGACAGGACGATACTTGGATTACCCCTGAGATGATTCATGCCTATACTTTACTTTATCAAAGAGGTATTGCTAAATCTGTTGAGGTGTGGTATAATGATCTGCTTGTAGGTGGGCTCTATGGTTTAGACCTAGGTCATGTGTTTTGTGGTGAAAGCATGTTTTCTTTAATGAGTAATGCCTCTAAAGTCGCATTGGTTACTCTAGCAAGAAATTTAGAGGAGCAAAAATACCGCCTTATCGATTGCCAGATGTATACCGATCATTTGGCCTCTATGGGCGCAAGAGAGATCCCACGAAAAGATTTTATAAAGATTTTAAAAAGTTCTACAACAGGCCTTGAACCTCTTTATATCTAAAACAGTCGATCTGATGATCGTTTACCATCCCTGTGGCCTGCATATGCGCATACATGACGGTAGATCCTACAAATTTAAATCCTCTTTTTTTTAAGTCCTTACTCAAAGCGTCGGATATGCTGGTAGTAGCTGGAGCTTCCTTGTAATATTTTACTTGGTTTTGGATTGGTTTTCCATCCACAAAATCCCAGATATAGGTGCTAAAGCTCCCAAATTCTTTTTGGATGGCCATGAATTGTTTGGCATTGGTGATGGTCGCTTTTATTTTTAATTTATTGCGTATAATACCAGGATTTTGTAATAGCAATTCATATTTATCCTCCCCATAGGCCGCGATTTTTTTATAATCAAACTGATCAAAGGCTTCTCGGAAGTTTTCTCGTTTTCTCAAAATCGTAATCCAGCTCAATCCTGCCTGAAAAGTTTCAAGAAC
>NZ_DATGNU010000125.1:0-7765 GCF_035306585.1 Galbibacter sp. | reverse complement strand
ATTCAAAATAATTATATAAATTTGCAGCTCGAAAAATCGAAAGAATAAGATAGTTAAAAATATAAAGGCGATGAAAAAAGGTATACATCCAGAAAATTATAGATTAGTAGCATTTAAGGATATGTCCAATGATGATGTTTTCCTTACAAAGTCTACTGCGGATACTAAAGAGACTATTGAAGTAGACGGTGTGGAATATCCTGTGGTTAAACTGGAGATTTCAAGATCATCGCACCCATATTATACTGGAAAATCTAAACTTGTGGATACAGCTGGACGTATTGATAAATTCAAAAATAAATACGCCAAGTTCAAAAAATAAGAAATATTCAATATTTACTTTTAAGACCTCTGATATAATAATCTCAGAGGTTTTTTGTTTTTAAGAGTAAAAGATTGTCACTTGACCTTAAAAAATTTTTTTGGTCGGATTTCTTTTTAAGTTACTATACTTTAATTTTAATTTTACCTCAAAAATAACACATGAACTATATCCTTTTTGATGGTCCTGCAAGAGCGGCATTATTGCCATTTACTTTCACACGTCCAGTTGCTGATATTCGTATTGGGATCCTAACAATAAGAGAGAAATGGGAAAAATTCCTTGGCTATACTACCACAACCATTACAGAAGACTATTTGTCCGAGCGTTATCCAATGGTCGAGATGGAGGAAAATGTTTTAATTAACGCTTCCTACCTTCCAACCATTGAAATGGCGCAAATTATCAAAGGACTAGAAGAGAATCAAGCACTTTTTCACGGGGAAGAGGTGATTGCTTTTTATACCACCCACGCCCAGCAAGAGATAAATTTAAATTCATACCAAGCCATTGAGTATGATGGGGAGTGTATCCAGGTACAAAATACTTGGGACATTTTTTCCAAAAATAGCCTCGCTTTACAGGCGGATTTTGATTTATTAACCAAAGATAGAACAAGCCAACCTATTCCAAGCAATAACAGGGTAATTGCCCCGGAGAATATATTTATAGAAGAAGGAGCAGTGGTGGAATGCGCCACTTTAAATGCCTCTCCAGGCCCTATTTATATATCTAAGGGCAGCACTGTTATGGAAGGAAGCATGATCCGTGGTGGCTTTTTTCTAGGAGAATACTCGGTAACTAAAATGGGGACCAGGATTTACGGTCCTACTACGATCGGTCCAGGTTGTAAGGTTGGGGGAGAGATCACCAATACAGTCATCTTTGGTAACTCTAATAAGGGGCATGAAGGTTACCTTGGGAATTCTGTCCTAGGGGAATGGTGTAACATCGGAGCGGACACCAATAGCTCGAACCTTAAAAATGATTATTCTACAGTGAAACTCTGGAGCTACCAAACGGAAAGTTTTTCTAAAACTAACCTGCAATTTTGCGGTCTTATGATGGGAGACCATAGTAAGTGTGGTATTAATACCATGTTTAATACAGGCACCGTAGTTGGGGTGAGTTCTAATATATTCGGATGTGGTTACCCACGTAACTTTATTCCAAGCTTTAGCTGGGGAGGTGCCTCAGGTTTTACTACCTACAAGCTTGAGAAAGCGTTTCAGACCGCTAGAGTTATGATGGAACGACGCGGGATCTGTTTTACCGCTGAGGATGAAAAGATATTAACCCATGTTTTCGAGCAAACCTCCAAGTGGCGTAAAAATTAACACGCGCCCTTTGTTGCGAAGTAAAATATTTTTAGCTGCTAAAACTGAGTATATTCTTTCATTCCTCTAAATAAGTTGGTATATTTGTGCGCTTTTTTAAAGGGGCATAATAAACTGTTTTTCAAGGATTAATTTCGATCAAATGGAGGCTAAAAAGGTGGCGTTTTACACCTTAGGGTGTAAGCTTAATTTTTCAGAGACATCAACGATCGCTCGCGGTTTTGCTGAGGAGGGATTTGATAGGGTTGATTTCTCTGAGAAGGCTGATATATATGTAATCAACACCTGCTCGGTTACGGAGAATGCGGATAAGAAGTTTAAGACGATTGTCAAACAAGCTCAAAAGGTCAATCCAAATGCTTTTGTAGCAGCCATCGGTTGCTATGCACAATTAAAGCCAGAGGAGCTAGCAGATGTCGATGGCGTGGATTTAGTACTTGGAGCTACCGAAAAATTTAAAATTACGGACTACTTAAATGACCTCTCTAAAAACGATTTTGGTGAAGTACACAGCTGTGAGATTGAAGAAGCTGATTTTTATGTAGGAAGCTATTCCATAGGGGATAGAACCCGTGCTTTTCTAAAGGTTCAAGATGGTTGTGACTATAAATGTACGTATTGTACAATTCCACTGGCACGTGGGATTTCTAGGAGCGATAGCCTGGAAAATGTTCTTAAAAATGCGAGAGAGATTTCCGAGCAAAATATTAAGGAAATTGTGCTTACTGGTGTTAATATTGGGGATTATGGAAAGGGAGAATTTGGAAATAAAAAGCACGAACATACCTTTTTTGAACTCGTTAAAGCCTTGGATGAAGTTCCAGGAATTGAACGATTGAGAATTTCTTCAATCGAGCCCAACCTTCTCAAAAATGAGACGATTGAATTTGTGGCTTCCAGTCGAACTTTTGTGCCGCATTTTCATATACCTCTCCAAAGTGGTAGCAATGCAATTTTAGCCAAAATGAAACGTCGTTATCAGCGTGAGCTGTATGTTGACAGAGTGGCAAAAATTAAATCTTTGATGCCTGATGCCTGTATTGGGGTAGATGTGATCGTTGGATTCCCAGGGGAGACTGACCAACATTTTTTAGAAACGTACCACTTTTTAAATGACCTGGATATTTCCTATCTACACGTTTTTACGTATTCCGAGCGTGATAACACCGAGGCAGTAGATATGGAAGGTGTTGTTGATCAAAAAATCCGTAATAAACGAAGTAAGATGCTAAGAGGACTTTCGGCTAAAAAACGACGTGCCTTTTATGAATCTCAAGTGGGAACCGAACATACTGTTTTATTTGAAGGAGAGAACAAACAAGGATATATCCATGGGTTTACTGAGAATTATGTGAAGGTCAAATTGCCGTGGAATCCAGCTTTAGTGAACACGCTTCACAGGGTGAAACTCACTGGTATTGCTGAGGATGGAATATTAAAAGTAGAATTTATAGAAGCGGCTAAGACGGCCGTTTAGACTTTTTCAAGTTGAGAGAAATTAAAAAGGCTGTTTTTAAAAACAGCCTTTTTAATTTTTAGATTCTGATTCCCACCGGGAGCAGACATTTAAATTCTTTGTGTTTTCTGAGAAAACCAGCTATTTGGGGGCTTGTTGGTACTACACTTAGATTTTTGTCTTCAATGCTTCTAAGTACAGTTCTGATGAATTCATCTTTGAATTCCGGATCGGTAACTCCCTCAGGGATCACCAGTTTAGTTAGAAAAACTTTACGTTCTTGTGAGGCGTACTCAATTTTTGCTAATTTGCCATCAACCTTAGTTTCATACTGCCGCAAGAACTCATTGTTGTTAATTACTACTTCATTCATTATTGTGAATTTTACTTTACTTTCCAATCTATCAACCTTTAACACATCTTCTTCACAGCTATTTATTGATGTATAGAAACGGCTCTTAGTGAACTAAATTAGTAAGGTCGTTTTGCTTTTTTGATGAAGAAATACATAACTTTAGCTCCGCAAAGGTACGTAAAAATTGCCTAAATAGCTATTTTTCAGCGTATAAACTAAAGGTGAACTAATGACCCATGTGTATTTCATGCCTGGAATGGCCGCAAATTCAAGTATTTTTGAGTATATTAAACTTCCTGAGCAGCACTTTAAAATGCATTATTTGGAATGGATCATTCCTGAGAAGAACGAAAGTTTAATGTCTTATGCGAAGCGTTTAATTGTAGGAATTAAAGAGGATAATCCAATTCTTGTGGGGGTTTCTTTTGGAGGAATCATTGTACAGGAAATGGCCAAGCTGATCAAAGTGAAAAAGATTGTGGTGATCTCTAGCGTTAAATCCAAATTTGAACTTCCAAGACGGATGATCCTAGCCAAATACACTGGTTTGCATCGTTTAATACCGACTTCCTTGGTCTATAAGCTCGAAGTCATTGCCAAATACGCTTATGGAGACGCAGTAGTGAAACGATTGGATTTGTATGAGAAGTATCTTTCGGTTAGGGATAAGCACTATTTAGATTGGGCGATCGACAAAATTATAAAATGGGATCAACAAGATGCCTTGCCCAATACCATTCATATACACGGAGAAAAGGATAAAGTTTTTCCTTTTGTTTATATTAAGTGGTGTATCGCGGTTAAAGGTGGATCCCATGTTATGATTCTAAATAAGTATAAGTGGTTCAATGAAAATCTCCCAAAACTACTTGTTGATTAAATTAGTATATTATAAAGGTATTTAAATTAAAAGTTACGGTTATGGATGGAATTAAAAAAGTGGTGGTGGTTTGTGCTGTGATTTGGGTAGCAGCTGTTTTTATCAATGCGGTAAAGACTACCGATGTACCACAAAAAGCAATGGAAGGTAAAGGGGTTGTTAATGACAGTTTAAGTTTGGTAAAAGATTATAATGTCTATGCCACTAAAATACCCGCGGGTATTAACTTTGCAGGAGAGCGAGTTCCAGTGGAAGATCCTGATGTAAAAGAACGATTGGATAGAGAACTTCTTGTTAATACGTATTGGCAATCCAATGGACTGTTACTTATTAAAAGGGCTCATAAATATTTTCCGATTATAGAACCTATTTTGAAATACCATGGTATCCCAGATGATTTTAAATATCTAGCTGTGATAGAAAGTGGATTAACGCAGGCTGTTTCTCCCGCTGGTGCAACAGGATTCTGGCAGCTTATGAAAGGGACAGCTAAAGAATATGGACTGGAGGTTAATTCTAATGTGGATGAGCGTTACCATATTCAAAAATCCACTGAGGTTGCTTGCGCTTACTTAAAAAAGGCAAAGGAACGATTTGGGACATGGACCATGGCAGCTGCCGCTTATAACGCTGGAAATTATGGTATGGCTAGACAGCTGGAGCGTCAGGAGATAGAAGGGTATTACAATGTACTTCTAGGAGAGGAAACTGGCAGATATGTTTTTAGAATTTTGGCTATCAAAGAGATCCTTTCCAATCCAAAATCATATGGTTTTAATTTTGATCAGGAAGATCTATATACCCACATCCCTGTTAATGAGGTTTCCGTTGATACGGCCGTTAGCAGTTTTCCAAAGTTTGCCAGAGAGTTTGGGATAAGTTATAAGGTCTTAAAAATTCACAATCCTTGGCTCAGAGAAGCTCATTTAAATAATGCTTCAAGAAAGGAGTATATCATAAAAATTCCTAAAGAAGGGTATTACCCACCATTGAACTAATGTGGAGCTTTGTTAAAGATCACTTATGGGAGATTTTAATTGTAGTGAATTATGTTTTAGCCATCATAGCTATAATTTTAATACTCCTTAAAAACATTAATCCGACCAAAACCTTATCGTACATTATTGTACTAGCGGTGTTTCCTGGTATTGGCTTGATTGTGTATTACTTTTTCGGACAAGATTACCGCAAGTTTAGAATGTTTAAAAAGCGGGCGCTTCTCAATCAAGTTAACGTACAGAACTGGACAGATAAGTTAAAGATCCTTGAGGATAAGGCCTATGACTTGTCATCGAAGATCCTTGATGGTAATACAAAGATAATTAAGTTGATCGATGAACAGCGATACGCTCCTGTTACCTTGTACAACAAGGCTGAAATCTTAGTAAATGGTGAGGCAAAGTTCAAACGGCTTTTTGAAGATATTCAGGCTGCGAAATCTTCTATTCATATGGAGTACTATATTATTAGGGATGATGAAATTGGATCACAGCTTATCGAACACCTTTGTAAAAAAAGCCAGCAGGGAGTAGAGATAAAGATTAATTATGATCCAGTTGGAAGTTCTATTAGCAATAGGTCGATATCTCTACTTACCAAAGCAGGGGTGGAGGTTTTTCCATTTATGCCGATTTATTTCCCTCGATTTGCCTCGAAAATCAATTATAGAAATCATCGAAAAATAGTGGTGATCGATGGAGAGATTGGATATTTGGGAGGCATAAATATTGGGGATGAATACGTCAATGCACCAGGTCGGGAGTATTGGAGAGATACCCATTTGAGAATTCATGGTCAAGCTACTGGGATGTTACAATTGTATTTTTTATTGGGTTGGAATTTTGTCACCGAACAAAGCATAGAGGTAAAGCCGCGATGGTTTCCTAAATCAGAGGTGAAAAATGAGCTCCCTATACAAATTATCAGCAGTGGTCCCGATATGAAGTGGGCAAGTATTATGGAGGCTATGTTCACTGCTATTAATTCGGCAAAGCGGTACGTGTATTTGACGACCCCGTATTTTATTCCCAATGAAGAAATTACCTTGGCAATGATTACGGCGGCAAAGAGTGGTGTAGATGTTCGCTTGCTAATTCCTAAAAATTGTGATTCTCGAATCGCCAAATATGCTACCTATGCTTCTTTATCAGTTTTGTTAAGAGCTGGGGTTAAAATTTATTTTTACGAAAAGGGTAACATTCATGCTAAAACCATTGTTGCAGACGATGTGTTTTCAACCATTGGAACCGCTAATATGGACAACAGGAGTTTTCATCTAAATTTTGAAGTCAATGCCATGTTGTATCATAAAAAGACTGCCATAGAGATGCGTGAATTATTTCTAAACGATTTGGTGCATAGCACTATAATAGATGTCAATCGCTGGGAGAAACGCGGAACAATTCAACGGCTGATAGAGTCTGGTTGCAGACTTTGGGCTCCCTTATTGTAACGTTAGATCCTTTTAAGTTGATCTTGCATCATTTTGATTTGATCTCTCAGCATGTTTTGTTTGTCAAGCTTTTTGGCTTCATTTAAAAGCATGGTCGCCTCGCGCTTGCGTCGTTTTTGCATTGAAATACCAGCCAAGCTCAATTTGGCCATCGCAACATCATAATCCATGGAGAGACCGAGTTTCAAAGCCTTTTTAAAATACTTTTCTGCTTGGGTTAAATTGGTCTGAGAAGTCATAATCCCCTTAAGGTAGTTGTAATAACCTTGTTGTTTTTGAGTTAAAGCAACCTGAGGGTTTTTAATTTTATTCAACCATTTGTCGGTTCCAACAAAGTCTTGTTTACGCATTTTTAAAAAAGCTAGTAAGATGAATTCATTCCTAAAATAAAGGAAAACAAATATCCCTGCAAGTAAGATAAGGGCAATACCGTTTCCGATGAATCCTTCTACAAATTGATAAATGGCATACGCAAATATTAGTGCTGCAATAACTAATTTTATATTTTTGTTGAACATTTTATGGTCATTTAATTGAATTGCCAAAGGTAATAAAAACAGGCGCTATTTAACAACCCGTAGGTCTATTAAAGTTTCTCCGTTATATAATCAGTACTTTAAAGCGTAAAGTGACCAGTTATTCAAGTGGGTTGTAAAATTTTAAAACCGTGGAAACTACTGGAATTGCGGGTGGTGAGCAGTTTTGAAATTTAATTTTACTAATTGGTAAAAATATTTTTAAAAAGTGGTTTGTCTAAGAGAAAAGTCTTCGTATATTTGCGCCGCGCTTTTGTGAAGATACATTGCAAGCCGTTTAACCATTGAATTACAAAGTAGATAAAGATATTTAATAATGAAAAGAACGTTTCAACCCTCGAAGAGAAAAAGAAAAAATAAGCACGGTTTCAGAGAAAGAATGGCTTCTGTAAACGGTAGAAAGGTGCTTTCTAGCAGAAGAGCAAAA
>NZ_DATGNU010000124.1:0-12348 GCF_035306585.1 Galbibacter sp. | reverse complement strand
GGCCATTAGGGTTACACGATCTATAAGCTTATCATCTTTAAACTCAGAAAATGATTCGATCAATGCCAGATTCTCCATGTCTGTTCTTTAATTAAAATTTTATCATCACTTTAGCTTCTTGTATATCCTCAAAAAGGACTTTTTTCTCGTACTTAACAGTAACTTTTCCTTTACCTACTGGTTTAGGTTCCCTGGCCTTCCAAGCTAATTGCAATCCATTGGCGGTTACCGCTGTAAGTTCGCCTTCAATTTTACTCTCACTGGTAGTAACTTCAAGTTTTCTACCAATATTCTTCCGATATTGTCTGTGATGTTTAATAGGCTCTGTAGCACCTGGCGAGGTAACCTCCAAAGAGAAGTCTAATTCCTCTCTATCCAAATTGTGCTCCACATGCCTACTGACATCCATACAATCTTTTAAAGTAACGCCTTTATCACCGTCAATAATTATTTTTATTTTATTGTCGGAACTCACCGAAAAATCAATCAAAAACAATGACTGTTTCTCCTCTAGAATTTCATTTAAAAGCCTTGTTACTTCTTCTTTCAACATCTATAATTAGTATAAAAAGAGGGGACTGCCCGTCCCCTCTGAAATAGATTATTCACTTTCAACGGTGCAAATATACAAAAAAATATTATACGACTTTCACCAAAGAGTAAAATGTTCGTTATCAAATTATTCACTTGTTCTTTACGAAGTGCTCTTACCGTCATTGTTGAGCACAAATTAAGAATAACCATAAGACGAAAAAACGTAGAATTCTTCCTTTTTAGATTAACTACAATTTTTGCATAAACACAACTTTTGGGAATGATCCCGAAAAAAGGTCATGGGAAAACGTCTTTAATTCATTGCTGCCTATTAAGAACAAGAAAGCCCTTAAAAACTGTAGTTTTTAAGGGCTTTCTTGTTGGCCTACAAGGACTCGAACCTTGAACGACTGAACCAAAATCAGCTGTGTTACCAATTACACCATAGGCCAGTAAAATGTGCTTTAAAACGTATCATCCGTAAAAGCAGGTGCAAATTTATAACAAAGTTTGATATGCACAAACATTTTTAAATTATTTTTTATTCACCTTGAAAATCAGAGGAGGATTTAGGAGTGAAAGCCTTGAGAAATACCAACTTTAGGCCCTTGGTTGTTAACATTTTTGAAAAGTAATTTACATTCTTATATATTTTCTTAAATTCGCCTGTTATATATCATAATATACTAGAAATAAACATAGATGTCTGCAGAACAATTTAAAAAATGGGATACTATTCTAGGATGGATAGTTTTTGCGATTGCTTTATTGACTTACCATCTCACGGTAGAACCAACATCAAGTTTTTGGGATGCAGGTGAATACATAGCGACCTCAGCCAAGCTACAAGTGGGACACCCTCCAGGAGCTCCTTTCTTTCAAATGATGGGTGCTTTCTTCGCTATGTTCTCTCTAGAGGCAGAAGCAATAGCTGTTACTGTAAATCACATGTCCGTATTTTCAAGTGCTTTCGCTATTTTATTTATGTTCTGGTCCATTACAAACATCACTAAAAAATTAGCTCAGAGAGGAGGAGCATTAAGCGTTGGGAGTTATATCGCTATTTTAGGTAGTGGATTTGTTGGAGCTTTAGCCTTTACCTTCTCAGACAGTTTTTGGTTTAACGCTGTAGAAGCCGAGGTTTATGCTATGGCCATGCTTCTAACCTCCATTATGGTTTGGTTAGGGCTTAAATGGGCCGATGAAATGCATACGCCAAGAGGACATAGATGGCTCGTTTTGATTTCCCTAGTAGTAGGTTTATCATTTGGAGTTCACTTTATGGCTCTTCTAACCATCCCTTCTCTTGGAATGATCTATTACCTTAAAAATAATGAAAAGTACACTGCTAAATCATTTATTATAGCCATTTTAGTTTCTGTAGGAGTATTGCTGTTTATTTTCAAAATGCTATTACCCAATGTGATGAAATTCTTCGGTTATTTAGAAGTCTTTTTCGTCAATAGTATTGGACTTCCTTTTAACTCAGGAACGATCATTGCAGGGATATTAGTCATTGCACTATTTTATTTTGCACTCACCTATACCAGAAAAAAAGATTACAAGCTCTTAAACACCATTGCGCTCAGTGTGATGTTTATACTGATCGGATTTTCTACCTGGATGATGATTCCTATACGAGCAAACGCAGGTACAGTAATCAATGAAAATAGCCCAACGGATGCCAGACAATTACTGGCATATTACAACTTAGAACAATATCCTGAAACCCATTTGTTTTATGGCCCCATGTATTCGGATGCCTTTGCAGGACAGGATCCAGATGATCCGTATATGGATGATAAACCTAAGTACGAAAGAGATTATGAAGCAGGAAAATATATAATTGTCAACCACTATAAAGATGCCAGAGTAGCCCCTAATAGTAATCACCTAGGGTTTTTGCCAAGAATGTGGAGTAGTGAACACGCTGCAAATTACATGAAGATTACTGGTCCTCTAGAGATTCAAGTCAAACCACAATATAGAAGTGAAAGACAACTCACCGATGCAGTTTCTCAATTCAAACGCGATCTAGAGAATGGAACCATTGATGAGGAGCAATATGTGGACTTTATAAAGCAATTCAGCAGCTTTTTAAACGTAGAGAAACCAAGCTTTTTGCAGAACATGCGTTACCTATTTGAGTATCAAATGGGTTATATGTACTGGAGGTATTTTATGTGGAATTTCGTAGGTCGACAAGACGACATTCAAGGAAAACTCGACAATCATGGAAACTGGTTAAGTGGCGTGAAGTTTGTAGATGAGTGGCATCTTGGATCCCAAGATCATTTACCTACTGATGTATTAGAAAACAAAGCCAGAAACACCTATTTTTTCCTACCTCTTATACTTGGAATTATCGGTTTATTATTCCTATTTAAAACCGACAAACAACTTTTTTGGATACTCTTTATCCTATTTTTATTCATGGGATTAGCCCTAAAGGTTTACCTGAATGAAAGACCGTTCGAGCCAAGAGAACGGGATTATGCATTAGTGGGATCCTTCTTTGTGTTTTCTATGTGGATAGGACTAGGAGTCTACGGTTTATTTGAAGAGTTTAAAAAATACCTAAAGCCAAAAATATTAGCTCCAGTGGTGATTACCGTTTGTGTACTTGCCGTGCCAGTGGTGATGGTGAGTCAAAACTGGGATGACCATGATCGCTCGAATCGTTATACCGCTCAATCAATGGCTAAATCATATTTGGATTCAATTCAAGAAGATGCAGGAGCCCTCCTTTTCACCATTGGAGATAATGACACCTTCTCCCTCTGGTACGCTCAAGAAATAGAAGGCTATCGTACGGATGTTCGTACGATCAATACTAGTTTATTTGCCACCGATTGGTATATTGATCAAATGAAAAGGGCTGCCTATGAGAGCAAGCCGATTCCCTCCCAACTCACCCATGATAAATACGCTTATGGTATTCGCGATGTAGTATACTATCAGCAGCTAACTGATGAACGATGGGATATTAAACGATTTATGGATTGGGTGAGTAATGACGAAAATACCTTTAGAACGCTCATTAAAAAACAAGGTGGCGACCCTAGCCAATATCCAGAAAGCTACCTCAATTTAGTTTTCTATCCGACCAATAAAATACGTGTTCCCGTAAACAAACAAACTGTATTGGAAACCGGGTTGGTTAAAGAAAAAGATTCCTCTCAGATTGTGGACTATATCGACATTGATCTGCCAAAGTCAGCACTGACCAAAAACAGGTTGTTAATGCTTGATCTGTTAGCAAACAACAACTGGGAGCGTCCAATTTATTTCACTGGAGGTAGCTTCGATGCTGCAGAGTATATGTGGATGAAAGATTACTTACAATTGGATGGCCTGGTATATAAACTTGTACCAATCAAAACAGCAGTCGATCAAAACAATCCATATCAAATGGGTCGATTGGATCCAGATCTTATGTATGATATTGTCATGGATTGGGATTGGGGAAATTCCGAGTCTCCAGATATCTACCACGATCCTGAAACACGTAAAAACAGTATTTCTTATCGTGGAAACTTAGCAAGGTTAACCGAAGAACTCCTTAAGCAGGGCGATAAACAGCGCGCCAAAGAGATTCTAGATCTAGCTATGGAAAAAATGCCATTCGGATATTTCGGATATTACGTATTCTTAGAGCCCTATGTTCAAGGTTACTATCAAGTGGATGAACGTGACAAAGCTAGAGAGCTCTATAAGGGCATCGTGAAAAAATATCAAGAAAGCCTTAATTACTATAGTCATTTACCCGTAGAGGAACAATATCAATACGCATCAGAAATCGTATCTGATGTGCAGCGTTACAGAAGTCTACTGGACATTGTGGTTCGTTATGATACGAAAGATTTTGGAATGCCTGAAACACAAACATTTAACGAGTATTTAGAGCGCTTTAGTAATCTCTACGGTGGAGCACGTCCAACGCAACCAACGGAGCAGGAATTACAAGATCAACAACCTATCAGAGATGCGGCTCCAGAAATTCCAGTAGACTCTGCGATAATGGAATTGGATACCGCTTTTCAATAAAAACATAAGGCTTCTGAGCACCCTAAAGGTGCCTAGGAGTCCTTTTTGTTTGAACAAATTTGAGTAGCTTTGAAATTGTATGTCGTTAAAACCCCAAAGCTTTTAAAATGGGTTTTTAAAAGCAAAATTTGGAATATTAAAACATCTCAGAAAGAAGTATTTCTAACCTTTGATGATGGACCAACACCGAGGATCACTGACTTTGTTTTAGACCAACTAGAAAAGCATCAAGCAAAGGCTAGTTTTTTCTGTGTAGGAAAGAACGTACATGAGCACCCTCAGATTATGGAGCGGATACAAAAACATGGCCATACCATCGCAAATCACACCTATAATCATTACCACTGTTATAAACACTCTTTAGAGGACTACCTTCATAACATCGAATTAACCGAAAATCTCTTTGAGCAGCTTTCAATTAATTCTAAAAAATTGTTTAGACCGCCCTATGGTAGAATATCCCCAAAGGCTACCAGAGCCATCCAAAGACAGGGGTATAACATTATTATGTGGGATATCTTGAGTGCTGATTTTGATTTAAAAAACAGCGCCGCGAAATGTACGAAAAACGTGATTGAAAACATTAAACCCGGAAGCATCGTCGTGTTTCATGATAGTGTTAAATCTTATCCGATATTAAAAGAAACACTTCCCAGGGTATTAAGCCATCTAAATGAAAATGGTTATCAGTGTTCGACTTTGTAGTATATGAATTATTTAAGATACTCCTGAAGCAATCCAATGAGGGTTTCAGCATCTTGCTCTCCAGTTTGACGCCACACCATTTCACCATTTTTATAAATCATCAGTGTCGGTGAACCTTTAACGCGTAGTGCATCAGCAAGCTCTTGGTTTTTGTCAATGTCGATCTTTACAACCCGCGCTTTATCTCCTAAGGAAGCTGCAACCTCCCTAAGAACAGGGTGCATTGATGTGGATGAATCGTTCCAATCGGCATAAAAGTCTAAAAGTACTGGAACTTTACCTGCAATTAACTCCCCAAACTTTGACATACATACTGAATTTTAACGGCTGTTTAACTCAAATGTACTAAAAAAAAGTAAAACTGCGCATCAAAATATTGGATTCCATTCACTTTTTGTGCGATATTACACAGTAGCTTTAGGCTTTTTCCTCAACTCAATAACACTAACCTCTGGCCAGATTCCTACACGACCTGGGTAGCCTATAAATCCAAGCCCTCTATTGACATTAATATACTGTCCAGCCACCTCATAGATTCCAGCCCAATACTTATAACGGTATTGTACTGGACTCCACCTCACAATGCCAGGGATTTCAACACCAAATTGCATTCCATGAGTATGCCCACTAAGGGTAAGGTGGTAATGATATGGGTGATTGATTACCTGATGCTCCCAATGCGAAGGGTCATGACTCATTAGTATTTTAAAATCAGATGCCTTAACATCTTTGATCGCGCTCTCCAGATCACCTGCCTTTTTGAACCCTCCTTCACCCCAGTTCTCTACTCCAATTAAGGCAATGCGCTGACCGTCTTTTTCTAAAAATCGATTTTCATTCAAAAGTAAATCAAATCCCATATCTTTCTGGATTTGCTTTAACTCTTCCAAATTAGCATTCTTATCGGCTTCAGAGGACCAATCGGCATAATCACCGTAATCGTGGTTTCCTAAAACTGAAAAGGTTCCATCCTTGGCTTTTATTTTTCCAAAGGTTTCTTTCCAGGGATACATTTCTGAAGCAACGTTATTGACTAAATCGCCTGTGAAAAGTACAACATCAGACTCTTGTTTGTTGATCAAGTCAACCACATATTCGATCTTTTTCTTGTTATCCAAACTTCCAGAGTGAATATCAGAGATCTGTGTCAATCGGTAACCGTCAAAGGCATCTGGAAGATCTTCGAACTCCAATGTATAGCTAAGTACTCGGTAATCATATTTTCCTTTATACATCCCATATAAAAGTGATAAAAACGGAACAGAGGCTAATCCCAAAGCAATTTGACTTACAAATTTCCTACGCGATGGAAAATTACCAGCGGAAAGTTCAGCAGTGGTAGTAATCTTACTTATGCCCCATCTTACCACACGGAAAACATCTTCCATAAGCATAAAAAAACCACTACATAATCCCAGGGCAGCAAAGGCTAGGAAGAGCCCAACAGCTACGCCCATCCCAGTATTGATTCCTTCAGATCGATCAAAGTGATTAAATTGCAGGTATAGATTCACTAGTACCCCTATAAAGGCAAGACCGTAGATAACTTGTATATATGGGTTTCTTACCAAGGTGCGGAATGCCTGAAAACCGTATATAGCACCGATAATATACAACACTCCTAAAACGATCATAAATCGTGACATAGTTTATTTTTTTTTCAAAAGTACCTCATCTGCTGAGGAATAAAGGCATTTTTAATATTTTTTAACTAAAGAAACGAGTTCAGCCACTTTGGTCGCATTTGTCAGGCGAACATAACGTTCATCATAAAGGTTACAATTGAAAGCTAAAGGAATATTAGATTTTAGTTGCAAAACTGGTTGGCTGGCAGAAAAGTGAATTTCTGAAAAACCTGCCTGCACAAAATCTAAAATATTATCTTCATTAATACCACCTCCAGGCATTAATTTTATACGATCACCGAAGCGCTCATTAAGCAAACACAGTTTTTTCATTCCCATGAAAGCGGTCGGCTGTTGACCACTAGTTAGAATCCGAACACACCCCATATTAATAAGTTCCTCGATTGCTTGCTGTGGTTCTTTAACCCAGTCAAAGGCCCGATGAAAAGTAAAAGGTAAGGGAGCACTTAACTGAATCAATTCACGGGTGCGTTTAACATCTAAAGAGTTATCTTCATTTAAAACCCCAGAGACTATCCCACTGCAGCCATTTTCCTTACACCATATAATGTCCTCCTTCATTACTTGAAATTCGGCATCACTATAAGTGAAGTTTCCACTTCTAGGACGAATAAGCACAAAAACAGCAATAGACAACTTTTCTAATACCAGCTTCAAAGTTCCGTGACTTGGTGTAATCCCCCCTACTTCTAGTTCGGCACAAAGCTCAATACGATCCGCTCCTCCGTTTTCTGCATTTATTGCAGATTCCAAAGAATTTGAGCAAACTTCTATCAACATATCCTTATATTTAATACGTAAAAATAATCAACAATCCGTTATGCAACGTCGAAAATTCTTGAAAAAGACTGGCCTAGGTGCCAGTGGACTGCTTTCCATTCCACTATTATCTTCTTGGAATGATCAGCTCCCTGAATCTATTACAAAAACATCTAACAAGGCGAATGTTCCTATTGTGGTCTGTACATGGAACTTCCACAATGCCACTTCAAAGGCATGGGAAGTCCTGGACTCTGGCGGTTCATCTCTTGATGCGGTTGAACAAGGGGTACGCATTGAAGAAGCCGATATTCATAATCAAACCGTAGGAAAAGGCGGTCGACCAGACCGGGATGGTCATGTCACTTTAGATGCTTGCATTATGGACAAATCAGGAAATTGCGGTTCCGTAGTGTACCTTCAGAACATCACCCATGCGATCTCTGTTGCTCGAAAGGTAATGCAAGAAACTCCACATGTAATGCTGGCCGGAAAAGGTGCAGAAAAATTTGCCTACCAACAGGGATTTAAAAAAGAAAACCTACTCACTCCGCAATCTAAAAAAGAATGGTTACAATGGAAAAAAAAATCCAAATACGAAACCATCATCAATATCGAGAACCACGATACCATCGGAATGTTGGCCATTGATAAAAATGGCGATATTTCGGGAGCATGTACCACTAGTGGAATGGCTTATAAGGTAGGTGGACGAGTGGGCGATTCCCCTATTATAGGTTCTGGGTTATTTATTGATAATGAAGTTGGAGGCGCTACTGCTACTGGAGTAGGTGAAGAAGTTATGAAAACCGTGGGTTCTTTTTTAATTGTAGAACTGATGCGACAAGGTAAATCGCCTTTGGAAGCTTGTAAAGAAGCAGTTCACAGAATTGTATCAAAGAATAAAAATTACAAAGACTTTCAAGTGGGCTTTTTAGCCATCAATAAACTAGGAGAAACCGCCTCCTATTGTATACATCCTGGATTTAGTTATAGTAAATACGATGCAAGTGGGCAGAGCGACAACCCATCGGATAGTTATGTGAAGTCATAACAATAAGAAAATCAACTCTTTTAGTTAAATGTAAAAATTGATCTGTAAACCTAGACGACCAACTCCTAGAACTTTTTTAACTTTACCAATTGCAATTTAAAACATCGACGATCATGTCCGAGAAGAAGAAACTGTTCCTATTAGATGCTTATGCTTTAATATTCAGAGGATACTATGCTTTTATAAAAAACCCAAGAATTAACTCTAAAGGCATGGATACCTCGGCCATATTAGGGTTTATGAATTCTTTATTGGATCTCATAAAAAGAGAACAACCCCATCATCTCGCTGTGGCCTTTGACAAAGATGGAAGTAAAGATCGTCTAGAGATGTTTGAATCTTATAAAGCCAATCGTGATGAAACGCCCGAAGCTATTAAAATTGCAGTACCCATTATACAACAAATCCTTCAGGCAATGCATATCCCTTGTATAGTCAAACCTGGATATGAAGCGGATGATATCATTGGAACACTTGCCAAACAAGCCGAAAAGGCTAATTATCAAGTTTTTATGGTAACCCCAGATAAAGATTTTGCACAATTGGTATCAGAAAACATATTTGTTTACCGACCAGCACGTATGGGTAACGGTATTGAAATTTGGGGAATACCCGAGGTTCAAAAGAAATTTGAGGTAGAAAGACCAGAACAGGTAATTGACTTTTTAGGAATGATGGGAGATGCGGTAGATAATATACCCGGACTTCCTGGTGTAGGAGAAAAAACTGCTAAAAAGTTCCTCAAAGAATTTGGTAGCATGGAGAACCTTCTAGCCAACACAAGTCAGCTTAAAGGTAAAATGAAAGAAAAGGTAGAGGCCAATGCTGAATTAGGGTTATTATCTAAGGATTTAGCGCGAATTATGCTGGATGTTCCTGTGGAGTTTAACGAGAAAGATTTTGAATTAAACACTCCAGATTTACCTAAGGTTCAAGAGATCTTTCAAGAGTTGGAATTTAGAAGGCTTGCAGAAAACCTTTTAAAAACTTTCAGCCCTCTACCAAGTGATCAAACTATTCCCGCTACCACGACAGCCCCTAAGATCTCAAATACGGTAGATCAACAGCTGGATCTTTTTAATGACCCAGCCAATGATCAAACCACAGGGTTCACTGTAGAATCTGGGTTGAAAACCATTGATCAAGTAGCTCATTTATATCAACATGTGGATAGTGAGTTGTCTCGAAAACTGTTACTCGAAATGCTACTTAAACAAAAACGCGTGTGTTTTGATACCGAGACAACAAGTCTAAAATCGCTAGAGGCTCAATTGATAGGATGTGCTTTTTCTTGGGAGGCTGGTAGTGGATATTATATGAGTTTCCCTGAAGATCAACAACAAACAAAACAACTATTAGAGCCTTTTAAAGCCTTTTTTGAAAACCCAAACATTACCAAGGTAGGTCAAAATTTAAAGTATGATATAAAAGTGCTTTCTAATTACGAAATAAAAGTAGAAGGCCCGATCTTCGACACAATGATTGCCCATTATCTGATCAATCCCGATATGAGGCATCAATTGGATATTTTAGCAGAGACCTATCTCAATTACAAGACAATCCCTATAGAGGATCTCATTGGAAAAAAAGGCAAAAACCAAGGAAACATGCGCAGCGTTCCGCTCGAATTGCAAACCAAGTACGCTGTAGAGGACGCAGATATAACCTTACAATTAGCCACTATTTTCGAGCAACAATTAAAACAAAACAATGCTGAGAGAGTATTTACTGAAATAGAGTCTCCCTTAGTGAAGGTATTATCCGCGATGGAAATTGAAGGGATTGGTCTTGATACGGCCTTTTTAAACTCCTTGACAGAGGATCTCAACAACGATCTATTACAATTAGAACAGGCGATTTATAGTCAAGCTGGTGAAGAATTCAACATTGCCTCACCAAAACAGTTAGGGCCGATACTATTTGATAAGTTAAAACTAGTAGATAAACCTAAAAAGACAAAAACCGGACAATACTCTACCGCTGAAGAGGTCCTTTCTTACCTAGCGAAAGAGAATAGGATCGTCTCAGATATTCTACAGTGGAGACAATTAAACAAATTAAAAAGCACCTATATAGAGGCGCTACCTACAGTGGTGAACCCGAAAACGGGTCGTGTTCACACGATCTATAGTCAGGCCGTCGCGGCCACTGGACGATTGAGTTCAAACAATCCAAATTTACAGAACATTCCTATTCGAACAGAACGAGGCAGACAGGTTCGAAAAGCTTTCGTTCCTCGAAGTGAAGATTACCTTTTACTTGCAGCAGATTATTCGCAAATAGAACTGAGAATTATTGCAGCGTTAAGCGATGAGGACACTATGATCAATGCCTTTAAGAACGGGGAAGACATTCACGCCTCAACTGCAGCAAAGGTCTTTAAAGTGGATATAGACAAGGTTACCCGTGAACAACGTAGCAATGCAAAGACCGTTAATTTTGGTATTATTTATGGAGTCTCAGCATTTGGGTTAAGCAATCAAACCAATTTAAGTCGAAGCGAAGCCAAGGAACTCATCGACACCTATTACCAGACTTATCCAAAACTAAAGGCTTATATAAGCAAACAAGTTCACTTCGCTCAGGATAACGGATATGTTGAAACCATATTGGGTAGAAGGCGTTACTTAAAAGATATTAATTCTCGAAATCAAGTAGTACGAGGAGCCGCTGAGCGCAACGCGGTCAATGCTCCTATTCAGGGAAGCGCAGCTGATATCATTAAAATTGCCATGATCCGC
Organism: Galbibacter sp.; assembly: GCF_035306585.1. Lineage (GTDB taxonomy): Bacteria > Bacteroidota > Bacteroidia > Flavobacteriales > Flavobacteriaceae > Galbibacter. The sequence goes on along the minus strand of NZ_DATGNU010000124.1, from coordinate 862 downwards.
ATTCAGGAGAAACTAAAGGCTGGTAATTACAAAACTAAAATGTTATTACAGGTTCATGATGAATTGGTTTTTGATGCATACAAAGAAGAAATAGAAACGGTGACCCAACTTATAAAGTCAGAAATGGAAAATGCTTTCCAGCTCAAGGTGCCACTTGATGTTGAGATCGGACTGGGTGTTAACTGGCTTGAAGCACATTAACGATAAATCCCTAGGAACCAACCAATTTGTGGCATTAAATTATTCACATTCCTTATTTGCAAATAATAGAAATAATTGTACTTTTGCACCCCATTATCCCAACTTTTCGTATGGGAATGGGAATGGAATGTTTAATTTTTTAAAAAAGTTAGTGTGGATACATTAAGCTACAAAACAATTTCAGCTAACAAATCGACTGTAAACAAACAGTGGGTTTTAGTGGATGCTGAAGGTCAGGCACTAGGTCGTCTTTCTTCTAAAGTAGCCAAACTACTTAGAGGTAAGTACAAGCCTAATTACACACCGCATGTTGACTGTGGAGATAACGTTGTTATCATCAACGCAGAAAAGATCAACCTCAGCGGTAAAAAATGGGATGCAAAAGAATACATCCGTCACACTGGATATCCAGGTGGTCAAAGAAAAATAAATGCGACTGAGTTATTCAAAAAAGACCCTACGCGTTTATTAGAAAAATCGATTAAAGGAATGCTACCTAAGACTAAATTAGGTGCAGATTTATTCCGTAACCTAAAAGTGTATGCTGGAACTGAGCACAATCATGAAGCTCAAAAGCCAACTGCAATTAACTTAAACGATCTTAAATAATGGAAGTAATTCACAAAATCGGTAGAAGAAAAACCGCGGTTGCAAGAGTGTA
>NZ_DATGNU010000123.1:0-74376 GCF_035306585.1 Galbibacter sp. | reverse complement strand
CTCCCTAGGTAAGAACGATAACTTTCATCCCATCTAACTGCTACATTTACCATGTTGTCTCCGAGCAGTATTGGACTTCGGTTTGATTTGCAACCTTATCCAGACAACTTTGGCCTTATATGTAGTTTCTGTCCGTCAGGCCGGGATTTTGCTTAATATTGCTCATTGTCCAATCGCAATAATCTTCAGATTTCACCTCGCGATGGACACCCTTGTTTTAGGCTAACACTTCCCACTGCTTGGGCGTGCTTACGGACTTACACCCTATAGATATCGTCCATGCAAGGCGCACCAAGTAATAACCCTCGCAAATTGCGAGGGTTAAATTGATTATAGAAAGATTATTGTACTTCGCTATTTATGTTATTGCCATCCGCCTCCCAAGGCTTGATAAAGATCTACAATGGCGGTTAACTGCAAGTATTTATTATTCACTAAAACTAATTGCGAATTAAGCACATTTTCTTGAGCATTCAACACCTCCAGATAGTTCGCCAAACCTTGATTCAGCAACTCTTCAGAATATTCAAAAGCCAATCTATATGCTTGGTACTCTTTTTCTTTTAACTCAATTTTATCGGTAGTTGCTTCATAGGTATATAAAGCATCTGAGACTTCCCCTCCAGCATTAAGTAATGCCTTTTTATAAGTCAGAAGAGCTTGTTCCTGTTGTGCTTTGGAAACCTCATACTGCGTTCTGATTCTGCGACCGTTTAAAACAGGTTGAACCAAACCTCCTACCAAGGTATTAAAAAACGAACTTGCATCTAACCATTTATCAAGTTCCATACTCTGCAAGCCAGCAGTTGCTCCTAGAGTTATCGATGGATAAAAACTACTTCTAGCGACATTGGTAAGCTCAAATGCATTAATCAAACCAAATTCAGCAGCCAACACATCAGGTCTATTTTGAAGCAACAAATAAGGAACCCCAGTAACCAAATCAGTCGTGATTTCTTGATCTTCAAGGATACCACGCTCAATTCCATGAGCAGGCTCTCCTAAGAGAATAGAAAAAGCATTTTCTAATATTTTGGTCTGATTTTTAATATCGATTTTAATAGACTGAGCATTATACAAAAGGGCCGCTGTTTGTTGCACAGCTACTTCTGTTAACATACCTGCCTCTTTAAGCGCTTTTGTGGTCTCTAAACTACCCTGACGAGTTTCTATAGTCTGCTCGGTAATCTCGAGTTGTTTATCTAAAGAAAGTAATTGATAATACATCGAAGCAACCGCAGCAACCAATTCCGTTTTTACAGCCTTATGTGCTTCGATACTTTGCAAGTAAGTGGCTTGAAAAGCACGTTTACTACTTCTAATTTTACCCCATATATCAGCCTCCCAAGAAAGCTGCGCTGATAGATCATACTGCGTTATTGCTCCACTAAATACACTTCCGAACTGACTATTCTCTGAATTCTCTGTCCGAGTCGCGGTTGCATTAATTCCCAAAGTAGGGTAATTCCCTGCTTTACCTTGTTTTAGGTATGCCTCAGTTGCAGCGATCTGCTGTATGGCAACCCGAATATCCAAGTTGTTAGTAAGGGCTTTCTCAATATGTCCTTTTAATATGGGATCATCGAACAAATCCCTCCAAGATACCATTCCAAGAGAAGTACTATCGAGAGAAATCTGATCGGTTCTATATAAATTTTCGGTTTCAATCTCTGGTCGCTCGTAATTCTTAGCTACAAAACAAGATTGTAGTAAAAATGGAACCGCAAGACCCAGTAAAACTTTATATGTTCTGATTTTCATCATTGTTTAATTTATTAAGCTTCAATTTCAGTGAATGGTTCTTTTTTTGAACTTACCTTCTCTTGTAACCATTGGAATATAACAAAGAGCACTGGGATAACAAATACTCCTAGAATTGTTCCAATTAACATTCCGCCAGCTGCACCGGTACCGATGGATCGGTTACCCGCTGCTCCTACACCTCCTGCCAATGCTAAAGGCATCAATCCTAAAATAAAGGCAAAAGAGGTCATTAAAATCGGACGTAAACGAGCTTTAGCACCATGAATTGCCGCGTCGGTAAGACTCTCTCCTCGTCGCCTTCTTTGGACGGCAAATTCAACGATTAGAATTGCATTTTTAGCTAGAAGTCCAATTAACATAATCAGTGCAATTTGGAAATAAATATTGTTCTGCAAGCCGGCAATCATTGTCGTAAAATATGCCCCAAATACTCCTAATGGCAACGATAGAATCACCGCAAAAGGAAGCATGTAGCTCTCATACTGCGCCGCCAGTAAGAAATATACAAACACAATACTGAGCACAAAAATTAAAAATGTTTGGTTACCCGCACTTACTTCCTCACGTGTTAAACCTGAATAGGCAATGTCATAATCCGTTGGAAGATTTTGAACCTCTTGTTCAATAATATTAATGGCATCCCCTGTACTAAATCCAGGATTAGTGGCTCCAGAAACATTGGTAGAATTATATAAGTTAAAACGTGTTACCGACTGTGGTCCATACACTCTTTTAAGTGAAATAAATTGCGTAATTGGAGCCATTTCTCCATCGCCTGTTCTTACATATAATCCATCAAGTGATTCTAATGTTGCCCTATCCTCTGGAAGCGTTTGCAAGAACACACGATACTGCTTACCGAATCGAGAAAAATCCGCTGCGTAAATTCCTCCAATATAGCCTTGCAGGGTAGAGAAGATTGAGCTAATAGGCACGCCCAAGCTTTTGGCTACTGGGACATCAATTTCCATCTCATACTGAGGATAGTTGGTATTAAAGGAAGATTGAGCATACTGAATTTCAGGATGTTGCATAAGTGACATGATAAAATCCTGATTGACCTGATCAAGATCAGTAAACGCACCTCCAGATCTATCTAATAAATTAAACTCAAAACCAGCAGACATACCAAATCCTGGTACACTAGGGGGTGAGAAGAAAATAATATTTGCCCCTGGAATGGTAGCCGCCACACCGAAGAGTTTCTTCGTAATGGCATCTACGGATAAGGTTTCATCTTCTCGAAGATCCCAATCATCCAATTTTATAAACCCTAAACCATAGTTATTCCCTTGACCACCGATCAAACTAAATCCAGTAATTAATGTTACACCATCAATACCAGGCATGTCCTTAATCTTACCATATAACTCCTCATTTACCTGGGCTGTTCTATCCATAGATGACCCTGGGGGTAATTCCACGTTAACGAAAACCATGGCTCGATCTTCATTGGGCACAAACCCAGTTGGAGTTACCATAGTAGCCCAATAAATTCCAGCAGCAGAAGCCAATAACATCACTCCAGTTACCCATTTATTTTTCACCAAGAACCCTAATGCCCTACCATATCTTTCCGTTGTAGCATTAAAACCTCTGTTAAAAGCATCATAGAATCGCTGTAAAAAGGACTTTTTCTTTTTATCTTCCTCTGAATGTGTTTTTAATAACAACGCACATAATGCAGGACTTAGCGTCAAGGCATTTACCGCCGAAATTAAAATCGCCACGATCAGCGTAACCCCAAATTGTTCGTAAAAGACACCTGTCGGTCCTTGAATAAAGGTCACAGGTATAAACACCGCACACATTACTAGAGTAATAGAGATAATAGCGCCGGTAATTTCCCCCATTGCACTATGGGTGGCATCCATAGAAGTTTTTGAGACACCTTCTTCTATTTTAGCATGAACCGCCTCCACCACTACAATGGCGTCATCCACCACAATACCAATGGCCAGTACAAGCGCAAACAAGGTCAATAAGTTAATCGAATAACCAAAGACATTTAAAAAGAAGAATGTACCCACAATTGCGACGGGCACCGCAATGGCTGGAATTAAAGTAGACCTAAAATCTTGTAAGAAAACAAACACTACAATAAATACCAATATAAATGCTTCGATCAACGTATTGACAACCTTATCGATAGAGGCAGTTAAGAATACGTTTGTATCATAAGGGATAAAAACCTCTATCCCTTCAGGGAAACTAGCTGACATCTCATCTAGTTTATCCTTAATGTTTTCAATAATTTCTTGAGCATTAGATCCCTTAGTTTGGAATATACCCATACTCACACTTGGATATCCATTGGTCTTGGCACTAGAGGCATAAGAGAAGGCATCCAATTCAATTTCCGCCACGTCTTTCAACTTCAGATACTCCCCGTTCCCTAAGGCCTTAATAATAATATCCTCGTACTGTTTTTCAGTCTTAAATCGACCACTATATTTAATTACATATGAGAATGCCTCTCCATTGTTCTCCCCAAGAGAACCTGCAGCTGCTTCCAAGCTTTGCTCATTAAGCGCTGCCATTACATCTGTTGGAATTAGATTATAAGCCGCTAACTTTTCTGGTTTTAACCAAATTCTCATAGAGTAATCCTGCGCGGAAAACACCTGGACATTACCAACTCCATTTACCCTTTGAATTTCAGGAGTAACATTGATTTTCAAATAGTTGGCTAAGAAGGTGGCATCATAATTTTCATTGGTCGAATAAAACGACATAAACATCAATGCACTGGTTTGTTGCTTCTGCGTGGTTACCCCTGTTTGGATTACCTCCTGTGGTAATAAAGGATTCGCACGCGCAACCCTATTTTGAACGTTCACTGAAGCAATATCTGCATCGGTTTCTTGATCAAAATATACGGTGATTTCAGCAGTACCAGCGTTTGTAGCCGTAGAAGTGATGTAGGTCATCCCTTCCACTCCATTCACTTGTTCCTCTATCGGGATAATTACACTCTCCAATATAGTCTCGGCGTTAGCTCCAGGATAAGTAGCAGAAACCGTAATAGTTGGTGGTGCAATATCTGGATATTGTTCAATTGGCAAGGTAGTCACACCCAAAACCCCCAATATCACTATAATGATCGAGATTACTGTTGATAAAACAGGTCTCTCTATAAACGTTTTTATCATGTCTTACAATTTAGTCGTGAGATCCTTATATTATTTGAACACTGTTTCTAATGGCTTAACTACGCTATCATAAGGTACCTCTTGTGGTACAATAGGCATGTTGGGTCTAAGTTTACCAACACCATCAGATACGATCACATCTCCTACTTTGACGCCAGATTTCACTACATATAAATTATCGATTCTGTCTTTAATTTCAACTACATCAGCAGAAACTGTGTTATCTTCCTTCACATGGTACACTAGGATCTGGCCTTGTCTTTCAAAGGTTGCCGCTTGCGGAATTACTGGCGCATCGGTATAAGTAGTAGGAATTAAAACTTTACCACTATTACCATTGGTTACTATTAGATTAGGGTTCTCAAAAATTGCCCTAAAACTTACAGTACCAGTGCTCTGATTTACTTGTCCCGTTACGGTTTGTATTTTTCCTTTTTCCTTGTATATACTACCATTTGCTAGCTGTAGATTAACCGCAGGCAAATTGTCCAATTTATCCTGAAGGGTCTCACCCTCTGCATTTTGGATAAAATCCAAGTAATCTTTTTCATTCATGGAAAAATAAGCATAAACCTCGCTAATATCCGAAACTGTTGTTAGCGGAGTTGGATCCGCAGGACTTATCAATGACCCTACACGGTAAGGAATAGCTCCAACGTAACCATCAATTGGGCTCTTAACTGTGGCATACCCAATATTGGCTGTAATACTGTTGTAGGTACTTTTTGCCTGCGCTAATTTAGCTTTAGCGGTTTCAAGCTGCACATTACTAACAATCCCTTTTTCAACAAGTGGTCCAAGTCTGTCAACCTCCACTTGAGCTGCATTAACAGATGCTTTAGCCGCCTCAGCATCTTGGGATAAAGAGGCTGTTTCTAGTCTAAAGAGTGGTTGGCCTGCGCGAACTTTTTCACCCTCATCTACCAACACTTGTTTTATATAACCCGATACTTTAGCACGGATATCACTATTGACAATACCTTCAATACTTGCAGGATAGCTACTGTATCCAGTAATCTGCTTCGAACCTACTTTCACTATTGGAAAAGGCAAGGCCTGTTGTGCTGCACCTTGTTGTTGTTCTTTCCCGCCGCAAGCACCAAGAGTTAATGCCATTGCTATGGATAATAATTTTAAATACAAATTTGCCCTCATTTTTGTTCCTGATTGATAGTTATTAATAAATTATTTTTAAGTTTTTTTAAGTTTTCAATCATACTTTCTAAAAACTCTATATAATGGGTAGAAAAACCCATTTCTCGTTGTTGTTCTTCCTTTGTTAGTTTACTGTTTTCAAATTGAAGCGCTTTATACTCTAGAACTTTGAGATGAAGTACCTTCTCGCGTTCCCATGATGCTACTTTGTCATCCAATCGGTTCACCATGTTATCTTCAGCAATTTTAAAATAACGCTTTCGATCTCCTGATTTAGTATAGTACCCAACCCTGCCCATGGTTTGCAATAATTGAAGATTGGTGGATACAGAACTCTTGCTAACCTCCAATTCCTCGACAATTTCATCGAAGGTGGCGCCAGAATTCCCAGTCAGAGCTAAGAAAGCAAATATCCTTGAAGACAATGGGGAGAGCACATCTTGACTTTCAAAATACACGCCCATCTCTTCGATTAATTGCTTTTTAATTTTTATTAATTCCAATGGATCTGCCATACCTAAATTTAACGAGCACAAAAGTACACTTAGTTCTGTTTTAACCGAACTAATCAAAGTTAATAATTTGTTAATTATAAGTTAATCGGGATACAACGATGATAATCAATCGGTTAATTAACTAAATCTATCAATTATTTTCGTTAAATAGCGACATATTTATGAATTTATGCAAATCAAAATCAGTGTGCCAAATCGCCTTTGTGCAGGTAGAATAGCCGTAAAATCAATCCTTTGTTATCTGGCTAAAACGCCTTGTTCGTCTAAAAGTGGAATTTCTGTAGTATTAGCTTCCAAAAGTTGATATGGCTGGAAAACAAATTTTTTTTCAAATAAAATACCCTCTTGAAAGAAAGTTAAAAAGAACTCGTTGGAAAGTTTAACAACTTCTTCTTGGAGTAATTCAACCTTGGTCACCGATTTCGCTGCAACGTTTCCAAAGCCGTGCCTGATAGTGGATGTTTTTAAACCCTCTCCATAGCCCTTGGAAACTAAAATAGTGGCTTCTAAAGGCTGATTTTGGTTGTTAATTAAATACACCCACCAATCCTTATTTAGCTTCTTTTCATCCCACTGATGAACAGCAACCACAAAAACATCCTCTGCAATAGGAATTTGAATATCCTTTTTCACTACAACACTGATTTAAATTGCTTTAAGAAGCGAATATCATTTTCACTCAATATACGAATATCTGAAATCTGATGTAACAACAATGCTATACGATCAATACCCATACCAAAAGCAAAACCAGTATATTCTTTAGAGTCTATACCACAATTTTCCAACACATTGGGATCCACCATTCCACAGCCCATAATTTCAAGCCAACCAGTTCCTTTGGTCATTCTGTAATCCGTTTCAGTTTCAAGACCCCAATATACATCTACCTCCGCGCTAGGCTCGGTAAATGGAAAGTATGAAGGACGCAAACGTATCTTCGATTTTCCAAACATCTCTTGAGTGAAGAACTGAAGTGTTTGTTTTAAATCTGCAAATGAAACTCCTTTGTCAATATACAGTCCCTCCACTTGGTGAAAGAAACAGTGCGAACGCGATGAAATCGCCTCGTTCCTATAGACCCGTCCAGGGGAAATGGTCCTAATAGGAGGTTGGTTATTTTCCATATAGCGCACCTGTACCGAAGAAGTGTGTGTTCTCAAAAGAATATCTGGGTCGGTCTGAACAAAGAAGGTGTCCTGCATATCTCTTGCAGGATGATATTCTGGCAAATTTAGTGCAGTAAAATTATGCCAGTCATCTTCAATCTCAGGACCTTCTGAAACATTAAATCCAATACGTGAAAAAATATCAATGATCTGATTTCTAACAAGTGATATCGGGTGCCTTGAGCCCACCTCAAATGGCATCCCAGGTCGGGTTAAATCGCCATATTGCGCGATAGAACTAGCCCTGTTTTCCAAAGCTTCTTTTAGGAAAGTCACCTTATCCTGTGCAGCGTTTTTTAATTCATTGATCACTTGACCAAATTCCTTTTTCTGCTCATTTGGTACGTTTTTAAATGCTGCAAAAAAATCATTAAGAACTCCTTTCTTTCCTAAGTATTGAATTCTGAAACGCTCTACCTCCTCTAATTGATCAGTCGAAAAAGCCTTTACCTTTTCAATATGTTCCTTAATGCTAGATATCATATGTATTGTCTTTGAATGCGCAAATTTAATTATTCCTAATAAAATACCTTCTTAACTTAAGGTAATTATTCTAACGATCTAAAAAAGATTGGAGGGGGGTCATTCCAAATAGCCATTTTCTGTAAAATACTGTACCAGAGCTTCTTTCATCAATATGGATTGCTCTCCTGCCTTTAAGTTGGGTAATTGCGCTTTTACAGTATAATGAGGCCAACCATCTTCATCGTAAAAATCAAACTCATAATAACCATATGGTTCTAGTAATTTACAGATCGCAATGTGCATTAGATTTAACTTTTCATCCTTCTTAAACCCCCTATTTAACTGTCCTAACTCTTGTACCCCAACTAGGTATATAATTGACTCTAAGTCTAAAATTTCACCATCAGCGAAACGATTAGATAGTTTCTTAACCAATGTATCCCATTTTAACTTCAGGGCCTCATCTCTTGCCATTTCGTAAAATTTATTGCAAAAATAAACAACTAAATTCACATTTGCCCTCTTGGAACTTCAATCCGTTAAAAATACTATATTTGTTAAATTTCATTAGCATATTTAGGATGAATTACATTGATATTATTATCGGGGGATTACTACTTTATGGAATTGTGCGGGGTTTTTTAAAAGGTTTTTTTATCGAGGTGGCCTCCATTGTTGCTTTAATTATTGGGATCTACGGCGCTATTCATTTTTCATACTATATCGGTGACTTCCTCAGACAGGAAATACAGTGGGATCCACATTATATAAGCCTTGTTGCTTTCGCACTAACCTTTGTTATCATCATAATTGCAGTCTCCCTAATCGGGAGATTACTCACCAAAATTGCTAATTTTGCAGCTCTGGGATTTGTAAATAAACTCTTCGGGGCTGCTCTAGGGGGATTAAAAATTACGATCATTTTAGGGGCTATACTGGTTTTTATTGATCGTGGAAATCAAAGTTTTGGGCTAATCAATCAAAATACCCTCGAGAATGCTATATTATATCCAAAGGTGCGGCATGTGGGAAATTACATTTTTGCTTGGGTCATTCGTGAGGAGCCTAACTTTGATAAGCTCAACCTTGAATTTGACCAACATCAAGTTCCTTTGAAACAACATTCTGGTACTGCGAACGATTCTATTTAAGCATTCTATAATGGCTAGAAATTACAAAAGCACCTTTGGGAGGTGCTTTTTTGTATAACATTTTCATCTGGGTTTAATCAAGGGTATAAATCTGCATGATGTATTTTAGTATACCATCTAAATCAATTTTAAGATCGATTAACTTTCCAGTTCTGATGTCGAATACCCAACCGTGAACTTTTAAATCGTGATTGCGAACCGCCTTTTGGATAACAGCGGTCTTAATTAGATTCACACACTGTTCTTGTACATTGAGTTCTACCAGTCGATTGTATTGTTTTTCAGGATCCTTTATGGTATCTAATTCTCTTTGGTGTAAACGATATACATCTCGTATATTTCTCAGCCAAGGATTTAAAATCCCTAGGTCTGCCGATTGCATTGCGGCTTTTACCCCTCCACAACCGTAGTGACCACAAATAACCACGTGTTCCACATTTAGGTGTTTTACAGAATACTCTACCACAGACATGGCATTCAAATCTGTTCCGACAACTAAATTGGCAATATTACGATGTACAAAAACTTCCCCAGGGCCTAGACCCATTAGATCTTCAGCGGTAACTCGGCTATCAGAGCAACCAATGTATAATAGCTTAGGATCCTGGCCTTTGCCTAGCTTCGTAAAATACTCAGGATCTAATTCCAATTTCTGGGCAATCCACTTTTTGTTATTTTCAAATACTGATTCAACGTTCATTATGTTCATTTTTTTACAAAAGTATTAAATTTAAATCCTGATTATGCGACTTTGCTCTTTGCTTTTGATAACAAAAGACTAGAAAAATTGTTAGGATTTTCCACCACACCTTGAGCGGTGATCAATTTAACTCCTATGTTTTTCTGTTTTGAGGTATATGCGAAATCGTCCAGTATTTCTAAAATATCGTAGTTAAGTCTAACAGTTTTCCTTACATCCAATTCCAATACGGTTTGTTCCGGTAACCTGTTTAACTCATTTAAAATCGCCCCTTTATTTAAGAATGAAATTTCCTCTGCAAGGGTCATTTTTACAATCTGACCTCCGTTATCCTGTTGTTCAACTTGAAGAAAATGAGAATTCTGATAACTATTGATCAGTATGGTAATTATTCCGACGGCCAATCCAAGGCCGATCCCGATTAAAAGATCCGCAAACACTACCCCGAGCACAGTAATTATAAAAGGAATGAATTGCGATGCACCCAGTGAAAACATCTGTTTAAACAATACTGGTTTGGCAAGTTTATAACCCACAATCAATAAAACAGATGCCAATACAGCTATTGGGATCATATTTAAAAAAGTGGGAATTAAAATAACCGAAATCAGGATTAAAAAACCATGTAAAATGGGTGATAATTTAGTTTTACCACCAGCATGTAGGTTGGTGGAACTCCTTACAATTACTTGGGTTATGGGCAGTCCTCCTATGAAACCCGACAGCATATTACCCGTTCCCTGAGCGATCAGCTCTCTGTTGGTAGGGGTGACCCTTTTTTCTGGATCCAATTTATCAGTTGCCTCTACACACAATAAGGTCTCAAGACTAGCAACTACAGCAATGGTGAATCCAGTGATCCAAACCTCTGGATTGCTAAGAGCGGAAAAATTCGGAAAACTAAACTGTCCTATGAACGAATTAAAATCCTCAGGAACAGGCACACTGACCAAGTGATTTCCTGAAATTTGAAAGCCAGAAATGGATTGGGCAAACAAAAAATAGAAAACCCCAATCACCACTGCCACCAATGGACCAGGAATCACTTTAAAAAGGTCGTGTTTTTTCACCAATACTTTATCCCATAGCAAAAGGATTCCTAGGGATAGCACAGAAATAATCACCACACTCGGGTGAATCGAATTAACAAATTGCATAACACCACTGGCTGAAAATGCCGTGGAATCGATTCCTAACACCAAAGGAATCTGCTTTATGAATATAATAATACCGATCCCAGCTAACATTCCTTTAATTACAGATGAGGGAAAATAATATCCGATCACTCCAGCTCTTAAGATTCCCAGTAGAATTTGTAACGCTCCTCCAATAACCACCGCTACTAGAAAACTTTCAAACCCTAAATTTGCAATTGCTGCAAAAACTATCACGGCTAGGCCCGCAGCTGGCCCACTAACGCCAATTGAAGAACCGCTAAGCCCTCCAACAACTATTCCTCCGATTATTCCAGCAATAACACCTGAAAACAATGGTGCACCACTGGCCAGTGCAATCCCCAGACATAGTGGTAAGGCCACAAAGAAAACCACTAGGGATGCTGGTAAATCATTTTTTAAATTTTTGAACATACCTATATATTTAGCCCAGTTACGCACTGAGCAATTTTTAATTATACTTAAACTTTAACCGAAAATTTAAGCGATATGTTCGGGAGGCGGTGATAAGACATCAATCACCATGTCGTAGTTATGTAGGATGTAGAAATGATATTCAGATCTTTTTTGCTCCAAGCTTGCCATAGCCAATTCGGAAGATTTATGGTACGGTAATTCTTTGACTTCTTTCAATTGATTCAACGAATTATCCGTCTTCTCCTCTTCGGCTACATTAAAAAATACAGCTACGTCTACATTACTCTCAATGACCTTAACTACCGCAGGGGCAATCAAAAAGGCTCCGAAAATTATCAGAAAAAAACATGAAAGTATTTTCTTTTTTGGATTCAAAGTAAACGTCTATGATTTTCTACTGCCAAATATAAGGCATCGGAAAATAAATTTTGTTAACTAAAAATTAAAAATCTTTTATAACTCTTAAGTCCCCTTTGGGTAACCATCCAATTTTCCCATCCGAAAGACGAATTTTCTTCCACCCTCCCATGGTGTCCAGTACATTGACCTTGGTTCCTTCATGCAATTTGAAAATTTCTTCGCTTCCCATATTAGGCTCTGAGGTCACTGAGGTTTCCTTAGCAAATATAATAGCGGGTGTTTTACTGTTCTGAATTGTATACTGTTTGTAGGCTCCTAAGATGGCTCCTAAGACCAGAAGGAACACAAAAAAGCTAAGCACAAAATAGAGTCGTTTCCACCGGTGATGGCTCGAGAAATAGTACAAAAGAAATATCACTACAAAAAGAACCATCAATACGATCGAACAAACAGCCCAAGTTGTATGTGAGAACACATTCACAATCGAAGATACCAATCGATCGATACCAGTTTGGGGCATCTGGTCAATGGCATCAATGGTCATGTTTTGAGCGTATTTTAAGTTATTTAATACATCTTTATCCTTTGGATTGAGTATTAACGCCTTTTCATAATAATAGATACTTGGAGCGATTTGATTGAGCTTGTAATAAGCGTTTGCTAAATTATAATACAATTCAGCAGAGTGCTGTCCACTTTCTGAGATTTTTAAATAATCCTCAATAGCCAATTGATACTCCCCTTTATTGTACAGGCTATTGGCCTTTTCAAAAAGATCAATGTTATTTTGCTGAGCAAAAGAAGGTAATGCACAAAGCATTAAGCCCAAAAACAACGTAAATCTGTAGCTATTTAAAATGGCTTTTTTCATTTCCTGAACTGTTTATCAATTTTAGAAATTACATCCGCAGACTTTTGATAATCTTCTTCCATCGCAGCCTTACTAGAAGGCGAATAGCGTGCTAATTCACAACTTTTTAGTATAGCGATAAAATCATCAACCACCTGATTCTCTACGTTATTCGAGAGAAGTAATTCACTAATTTTCTCTTTGCTAAATTCTGAGGTGACTATTTTTAATTTCGCTTTCAGGTAATTATGTAAGGCGCGTTCTAGAGATTCGTAGAACACTTCTTTATCCCCGATATTTCTTTTGGCCTCTGAAAGATATTTTTTGGCAAGTTTATTGGCTTTTCGAACGCGGTTCCCGATAAGGTCACCTGCCATTTCAGCGCGTTTTTTACCTATAAGTATCGCAATTGGTATACCTAAAAGCGGGATGAGCAGTAATAAATAATACAAGGTAGTTCCAAAGAATACGGATGTTGATTTCGGAATTAGCTCAGTGGAGAGTTTAATAAATCTAAACTGATTATCGTCTGCCGCTATACTTTGTTTCACTACACCAGCACCAGCATCTGCCACATCCTCATCATTGGTAGGTCCTTCAAAGACATTGATTAATAATTGCTGTGAAGTAACGGTATTGTACTTACCTTTAACTGGGTCAAAATAAGAAAAAGCAACACTCGGAATTGGATACTTCCCTTTGTATTGCGGAACAATGGTATAATTATTTGATATGGTTCCTTTACTTCCTGAGAGTGTTGTGGTTACATCTTCTACTAGTTCAGGTTCATACACCTCTAAAGAACTTGGAAGGATTAACTTTGGCAATTCAAAAAGCTTTAGATTCCCGGTTCCTGTTACTTTTAATTTGGCAGTAAGGGATTCGTTTGCTTTTAAGTCAGATTTTGAAGCCACTACATCAAAATTAAATTGACCTACAGCCCCAGTAAATCCAGCTGGTTTTCCTTGTTCTGGGAGTGGCTTCACAGTGAGGGTACGTCTTCCAGCGGTAACGGTTTTATTGATTTGATTGTACAAACGACCCCCAAAAATATCCCTGCGGTTGGTCGGCACATCAACGGTAACATCGAGCGCTAGAGGTTCAATTTCCAATTTTCCCGTTTTTTGAGGATACAACACTGTTTTCTTCAATACCACATAGCGGTATTGCTCCCCTTTATAAAGCCCTGTTTCCACTTGATAACGACTCACTCTAATATCCTGAGACCAAAAATTGTTATAGGTCGGATTGGCCTTGGGAACAAAATTAGAAACATTGATTCTTGGACTGACATATAATTTATATACCACACTAACGGCCTCATTCAAATAAGGGTTTGTGTTAGAGACCTCAGCGACTAAATGGAGATTGTCTCCCGCTATTTCAGTTGCAGAAGGGGGTGCATTAGGATCATTTACAGCCTCTGTTACGGTGATCGTAATAGGGGTTGTCTTGTAGATCTCTCCATCAATCTCCACCGCTGCTTGTTTAATTGTAAAGGTTCCTTTAGCCTGGGGGTTTAAAATGTAGGAATACGTTTTTGAAAACGATCTCTTTCCATTGACCCAAGAATGACTTACCGATTGGTTTGGCCCCATAAGTACCTGAAAACCATCGAAAGAAGGCGGCATGAAGTTATCCCCGTCCTTATTCATAGTAAATTCGATACGAAGCCGCTCATTGACGCCTAATTCCGATTTACTGACCGTAGCCTCAAATTTAACCGCTGTATCCTGAGCTGTTAAAACTCCAGTAACACATGCAAACAATAGTAATATATAAATGTTATATTTCATGGTTGTTTACCAGTCTTTTTCATTTTTAATCGGTTTGCCTTTCACTTGCTCCGCATTGATTCGTTCCCGCACTTTTTTCTCTTCATTATTCATCGCTTCTAAAATATTTTTTATCTGCTGAGGCGAAAGTTGATTCGGTCGAGGCGGTTGTTGATTCTCTTGTGGCTTTTCACTGGGTTGTTTATCCCCTTGATCAGGTTTATTATCCTGAGGTTGCTGCTGACCTTGATCCTCTGGTTGATTTTTATCTTTCTGATCACCTTGCTCATCCTTTTTCTCCTGGCCCGTATTGTCGTCTTTTTTATCTTGGTCGTTCTGTTTGTTATCTTGATTCTGATCCTTATTATCTTGATTTTGATCTTTTTGGTTATCTTCATCATTCTGATCCTGATTGTCCTGATTCTGATTTTGCTCATTATCACGCTTTTGCTTAGCCAAGGCCAAGTTGTAACGCGTCTGATCATCTGTAGGATCATTTCGTAGGGCCTCCTTATATGCTTCGACTGCCTTAGAAAACTCCTTATTCTTCATAAACACATTTCCTAAATTGTGATATGCCTTGTGCTTCTCTGCCTTGTCTTTAGAACTTAGGCCTGCTTCCTTATAGCGCATAAAGGCCTCGCCCATGCTGTTGTTATTATAATACAAGTTCCCAAGATTATACTTTGCTATGCTGTTGCTATCATTCTCTGATATGGCTCTTCTATAAGCCATCTCTGCTTGAATGTCATCCTGTCTTTGGAGTAAATCTGAATTACCTTGAAAGGTTAAATTCAGCGAATTCTCAATAGCTTTCTCTTGTTGTTTTAAATGTTTACTATCTTGAGCAGCAGCATCTACAACACATAACAAAAGAGCAGCCAACATAAGTAACTCTAATGCACCCTTATGATGAGATCTTAAATTGCGATATATTATTCTCCTACTGATCATAGTTCTTTTCATTAAACAAATTTAACTTTTGGATCCATGCGGTCTTGCGCTCCAAGAGGAAAATATCCAAAAATAACAACAGAATTGCACCAGCAATAAACCATTGGAACTGATCCTTAAAATCTGCAAATTGCTTGGACTCAAATTCAGTTTTATCCATTTGACTTAAAAGGGCAGTAACATGTTCCACTACGGCAGAGGTATTTGTCCCATCTATATATTCACCACCTCCCTCACGAGCAATGGCACGAAGGACAGGTTCATTTAACTTGGTAATAACGACCTCTCCATTTTTGTCCTTTTTATAAGAATCGATCACACCGTTAACTCGAATCGGCATGGGGCCTCCTTTAGCAGTTCCAATTCCAATGGAAAATATCTTAATACCTGCGGCACTAGCTTCCTCCACTGCATCCGAAGTGGCGTTAGAATGGTCCTCTCCGTCGGATACTAAAAATAACACCCTATTGGTTTGATCTTGATCATCAAAATATGTTGTAGCAAGTTCAATTGCTTCATTTATAGCCGTTCCTTGGGATGACATCATGTCGGTATTCATACTTTGCAAAAACATTTTTGCAGCCGAATAATCTGTGGTGATAGGCAATTGTGGGTGTGCCTGACCAGCATAGGCTATAATACCGATTCTATCAGAGGCTAGATGATTAATGATCTCAGAGACCAAACGTTTCGCCTTTTCAAGTCTATTGGGCGCAATATCCTCCGCAATCATACTTTTGGACACATCAATGGCAAAGACAATATCCACACCCTCACGTTTTACGGTCTCCATTTTAGTCCCAATCTTTGGATTGACAAGTGCAATGGCCAAACAACTAATGGCCAACAAAATCAGAACAAGCTTTAAGGATGACTTAAAGGTCGATTTGTTCGGGCTTAATTTGTTTAAAGTGTCTGCATCAGCAAAACGTTTCTGAGCTTGCCTTTGCCATATCCTATAACCGATAAACAAAACCACTAAAAACGGGATAATCCCCAGTACGTAGAAATATATTTTTTCGTCTAATTGATACATAATTTAAACCAAACTTCTAAAAACCGTGAAACGCAATATGCTCTCTAACACCAATAACCCACATGCAAAAAGTGCAAAGTATCGAAACTCTTCTTCGTAATTATAGTATTTGATTTCCTCTAGATCCGTCTTTTCTAATTTATTAATCTCCTCGTAAATCTCCGAGAGCTTTTCATTATTTGTTGCTCTAAAATATACTCCTCCAGTCTGATCAGCAATATCCTTAAGAAGCTGTTCATCGATCTCGACTTTGCTCATCCCATATCTAAAAGACCCATCAGGGTTATAACTCACAGGGGTGAGCGCCATGCCATTAGTTCCTATCCCAATGGTATATGTTTTTATTCCGTATTCAACAGCTAAACCTGCCGCTGTTTCTGGTTCAATAAATCCCGAATTATTCACCCCATCAGTTAAGAGTATTAACACCTTACTTTTGGCTTTACTATCCTTAATTCTGTTGACAGCATTGGCGAGTCCCATTCCAATAGCCGTACCATCCTGTAATTGGCCATAGGTAATTTCATTTAAGGCTTTCAGCACAATACTTTTATCACTGGTAATAGGGGTTTTAGTATAACTTTCTCCAGAGTAGACTACAAGACCAATACGGTCATTGACCCGCTCTTTGATAAAATCCGACGCAACTTCCTTTAATGCTACCAGTCTATTGGGTTTCAAATCCCGCGCCAACATACTCGAGGAAACATCAATAGCCATTACAATATCAATCCCACGAGTTGTCTTAGTCCTTGTAGAGATATCTTCTCGTTGGGGTCTTGCCATTGCAGTGATCAGAGCAGCCAAGGCCAACAATCGCATAACAAACAACATTGGCTTTAATTTGGTAAGTATCGATGTGTTCCCTTTAAAGCCTTTAATACTTGAGATTTTAAGGGAGGCTGTTTGCTTTTTTCGTTTGAAAAAATACCATACCGCTGCAATTGGAAGCAATAATAACAACCAAAAGAACTCAGGGTTTACAAATTCTACATTGTCAAACATCATTCACTTTGGGTTTTAAAATCTATTGAACTGGTAATCTGATCAACTATCCTATCGGCATATTTATCATTTTTCGGGTACACCATGGTAAGTTGCTGAAAACCTCCATTTTGAACAAAACTCAATATCACATAGGAAACATTTCTAATAGTTCCCCTTTCTGGATCCTCTAAATTTAGAGTTCCAAACACCTTGTTTCCTTCCTTTCCAGTGGGGCTTATAAAATCCTCTTGCTTTACGATCATATTTCGTGCGCCAGCATTTTCCACCCTTTCTATAGCAGTCTCTATGGCTTTTTGAGCATCAAAATCCTCCTTTTTCTCATAGGTAGCTACATTGAGCTGTATAAAAAAGTTTCCGTGAATCTCACCATAGGTATATCGCTGGTTACTACTTGTACCCACCCCACCATCTTTCTTTATATCCTCAACTCGTTTTAGAACAACTGGTGTTTCTACATACATCGAAGGGTATCCGTAGGAACTACCCACCCACTTATTCTCTAATAAGGTCTTGTTAGGGTGGCCAAACACATGATCCTTTATGGATTCAAAGCCGAAGATATAAGTCAATACCCCGATTGCAATCACCACGATTGCTCCAGCGGCCAGGACAGCTTTTTTGATTTGTTTCTTTTTCTTCTTTCTAACTAACTCTTCAACATAGGCCTCTTGTTCCATGAGTTCTTCTTCAGTAGGCTCAGGAAGGGCTTGCTTGGTTTTCACCACGATACTTTCCACAGTTCTGCGGTCATCTGCAACCACGGAATCATCTGGTCTTGACTTGGCAAACTTTACTAAATCAGCTGTTTTTAGTACGTTTTTAAATTGGTTGATAGTATCACTATCTAATTTTAAATTTCCAGAATCACAAAGAAGTTCCATTTTGGTAATCAATTCATCAGTAGTGCTTTCCATTGCAGAGATGCGCACATCTTCTTCTAGATAATACCTAACTATATTGGTTAGTTCTGTATAGTACTCTTTATACTCGGATTGAATTAAATACCTGGACTCATCTAATTTTTTTAATTCTGCCAAAGCTCTATCATAAGGTGGTAATAGTGCAATTTTTTCTTCTTCAGAGAGCGGCTTCTTTCTTATGACAAACCAATAGATCACAAAGCCAATGGCTGCGACAACAATAAAACCGATTAACAACCATATCCACCAATCCCCGACTGGTTTATCAACCATCACCAAAGATTTAATATCATACATCTTCTGTTTGGTAGTATCGACCACCACATCATTGACCTGAATGGTTAGAGAATCTGTAAAGAATGGTTTTCCATTGATCATTAACTGTTGTGTAGGTATGGTATAATGACCAGAATCAAATTGTGTTAAGGCATACTCCTTGATTAATTTTAACTTATCTTGTAGTATCACACTATCGGTGGGCCGTTGTTCCACCATCTCCAAAGGAATAAAGGTTTGTCCCTCTGGAAAAATAACCTCAGCGGTACTATCCACCTCAACGGCTATCTTAAAGTGTATCTGTTCTCCAATTTTCATTTGGGTAGTATCTACAGTGGAGGTAACCTCTGGGTTAGATTGGGAAAAAACCAACATATGGCCAAAAAGTACCAACAAGATAGAACACCTTATTTTCAATATGTAGAACATTTTATTTAACACAAATTCAAACATTTCAATGTTATAAATTCCAATTTAATATTAGCTATAACCAATCTGGTAAAAATCGATTTTTTTATAGCGCTAATCATCCCCTTCTTTTAAAGTATCCTAACAACTTTTTAACATAACTCTCATCAACGCTACTACTGATAGCTCCAGCGCCACTTTTACTAAAGGTATTTTGAAAATAATCGACTCGAGCCAAGTAAAGGGCCGCATACTGATTTCTAACCTGCTTGGATTTGGTGTTCACTAAGAGCAATTCTCCAGTTTCAGCATCCTCCATTTGAACAAATCCGATATTAGGCATTTCAGCTTCTTTCTGATCATAGATCCGAATCCCAGTGATATCGTGTTTATTTGCTGCAATTTTTAACGCCTGATCGTAATTATCATCCATGAAATCTGAAAGAATAAAAGCAATGACACGCTTTTTGCTTACCCCAGACATAAACCGAAGGGCTTCATCAATATTAGTTTGCTTATTCTCTGGGGTAAATTCTAAAAGTTCTCGGATGATCCTCAAAACATGAAATCGACCCTTTTTGGGTGGGATATACAATTCAATTTTATCTGAAAATAAAATTAAGCCTATTTTATCATTATTTTGCATGGCAGAAAAAGCCAAGGTCGCAGAGATTTCAGTAATGATATCTTTTTTGAATTGTTTAGAGGTTCCAAAATTCTCAGAGGCACTCACATCCACAAGTAGCATCATGGTGAGTTCTCTTTCTTCTTCAAATACTTTTACAAAAGGCTCATTATATCGAGCGGTAACATTCCAATCAATATTTCTAACATCATCCCCAAACTGATAATTTCGAACCTCACTAAAGGTCATACCTCTGCCCTTAAATGTGGAGTGATACTCTCCGCCAAACACATGATCACTCAATCGGCGGGTCTTAATTTCTATTTTCCTGACCTTTTTTAGTAGTTCCTTAGTATCCATTTGAATTTGAAAGATAAACTTAAAGTTCGTATATCAATATAATTATAAACTATGATAATAAGCTACTTCCTAAGGTACGTCTATCTCATTTACAATCTTATTGATAATATCTTCAGGAGTGATGTTCTCAGCTTCAGCCTCATAGGTTATCCCTACTCTGTGACGCAAAACATCCAGAACCACTGCACGAACATCCTCAGGGATCACATACCCTCTACGCTTAATAAAAGCATAACACTTAGCTGCAGTGGCTAAATTGATACTACCCCTAGGGGAGGCTCCAAAACTAATCAGTGGCTTAAGATCTTGAAGATCATATTTTTCTGGATATCGCGTAGCAAAAATGATATCGAGTATATATTTTTCTATCTTTTCGTCCATGTAGACCTCGCGAACTGCCGTTTGTGCTCTTAGGATCTGATCAATACTAACCACTTGATTTACATCCGCAAAAGAACCTTTTAAATTGGCTCGAATGATGAGTTGCTCCTCATTTAGTTTAGGATAATCAATCACTGTCTTAAGCATAAAACGGTCTACCTGCGCCTCTGGTAATGGATAGGTTCCTTCCTGTTCTACTGGATTTTGAGTAGCCATTACTAAAAAGGGCTTATCCAGAACAAAGGTTTCATCTCCAATGGTCACTTGTTTCTCCTGCATGGCCTCCAATAAAGCAGATTGAACTTTGGCAGGAGCACGGTTAATCTCATCAGCTAAAACGAAATTAGCGAATATAGGTCCCTTTTTAATGGAAAAATCATTCTCCTTTATATTATAAATCAATGTACCAACAACATCGGCTGGTAATAAATCTGGCGTAAATTGAATCCTACTGAAACTTCCGTGAACCGCTTTGGAGAGCGTATTGATCGCAAGGGTCTTTGCCAATCCAGGCACTCCTTCTAAAAGTATGTGCCCCTGTCCAAGTAATCCGATTAACAATCTTTCTACCATGTGCTTTTGGCCCACTATGACCTTATTCATCTCCGTTGTCAACAAATCAATAAAAGCACTTTCACGCTCTATTTTTTCATTAATTGCAGTGATATCTAACGTAGTATTTTGCTCCATTTATGTTAATTTTTTGTGGCTTCAATATAACACCAACTATAATAGCATGCAAATTGAAAATTTATTTAGATTGACTCTGTTAACAATAGGTTAAAATATAAAGAGTAGCCCAAAGATTAGGCTACTCTTAATATTATTTTACAGATTCTTAACTATTGCAAACTGATCTCCCCTAAGGCAGTAACTTGGTCATCGGTTACTACGACATCGGGAATTTCCAGTGATCCATAGGCAGAATCCTCTGCTGGGATCAAGGTAACGGTGTATGTTCCAGCGGGCACTCCTCCAAGGGTAAAGCCACCATCTTCGGCAATAGTAGTACTTAAAGTTTCATCTGAAACCATTACAGAAACTACCACCGGAGCATCTGCATTTAAAACACTCCCACTAATACTTCCACCCTCAAGAGCAACTTCTAAGTCTGTGCTTGCGACATCGGTGATCTGTCCGTTCTCAACTACAACCTCGGAAAGGGTCGTCAACCTGTATCCGGAATCAGTTTCAGGAAGTAAGTTAACCTGGTAGGTTCCAGCAGGAACACCATATAAGACGTACACTCCGTTCTGGTTGGTAAAACTACTAATAGTATCATTATCCTTGGTAATTACCGAGGCCAAGGTTTGAAATTCAGTAGGATTAACAACCCCTGTGATTTGTCCAGAGTTTACTTTCCAACTTGCGTTGATTACGGGCTTTAAAATGTACTGCGAGGATTCACCTGCTTTAACGATCGATTTATCGGCATCGAAATCTAAGATGATTTCATAGGTAAATCCATCTTCTAGTTCTGTATCATCTAGATCAATTTTCAACCCAGATTGTTGTGCACTAGGGGTTGTTAGTGGGACTTCCTCTCCATTGATGACTAAAGTGTTCTCACTACCTAAAACAAGCCTAATTTGCTCTAATTCACCAGTGGCGAGATCGTTTTCAGCCAAAAGTACACTTGTTCCTCCAGTGAGTTCCAATAAATCGTACACCCCAGTGTTTACATCCGTTAAACTTACCCAACCACTTTCACTTTCATCAGTTCGGTTAATCATCACATCCTGAATGTCTATATTAACCTTTTCATAATCACCAGGGGCATCCACTAGACGTACGGCTACCTTAGCCGTTCCCTGACCAGGTAAATTAGAACCGTCATCATCATCACTACAACTACTGGTAATAAATAAAAGTGAAAATAGCATTAGTAGGGAACCGGATAATCCTTTTACAATTTTCATAAAAAAAATTTAGAATTAAACAATACGTTTGATAAAAAATGATTCTGTATATATACGGACATAAAACATTATTTAGATTTGTATACAACAATAACACGTTTAACATCTATACTATGGCATTTAAATTAGACGATTATGCCAATTCTAGTCTTTAGAGCTTTTGCAAAAACGTTTATCATTTAACGGTAGTAGGCTGTAATTGGTCAGTTGCAACTCTGAGTTAATTCGTACCTTTGGGCTCTAATCTCATCAAAGATGGCTAAAGTTAAAACGACCTTTTACTGTCAAAATTGTGGGGCACAATCTGCCCAGTGGCAAGGGCAATGTTCTTCATGCAAACAATGGAACACATTAGTGGAAGAAGTTATTCAGAAAGAGGACCACAAACAAGGTTGGAAACCTGCAGATTCTTCTTCCAAGCGTCTTGCAAAGCCCCTTAGAGTACATGAAATTGACGGGAGTAAAGAAATGCGTATGGCCACAGGAAGTGCTGAGCTCGATCGCGTTTTAGGTGGAGGTGTTGTCCCTGGTTCAGTGACCTTATTGGGCGGAGAGCCTGGAATAGGAAAAAGCACCTTACTACTACAAATCGCATTAAAACTACCTTTTAAAACCCTATACGTCTCTGGAGAAGAAAGCCAAAAACAAATTAAGATGCGTGCCCAGCGTATTTATCCCGAGAGTGAGAGTTGTTATATTCTAACCGAGACTAAAACACAAAATATCTTTAGACAATTAGAGGACATGGATCCCGATATTCTTATTATTGACTCCATACAAACCCTTCAAACCGATTTTATAGAATCCTCAGCCGGAAGTATTAGTCAAATAAGAGAATGTACCTCTGAACTTATCAAATTCGCTAAACAATCCAATACGCCTGTAATTCTAATTGGTCATATAACCAAAGATGGTCATATTGCTGGTCCCAAGATTTTGGAACATATGGTAGACACAGTATTGCAATTCGAAGGTGATCGCAATCATGTTTACAGAATTTTACGTGCCTTAAAGAATCGATTTGGGTCCACTTCTGAATTGGGTATTTATGAAATGTTAGGTAGTGGATTAAGAGAGGTTACCAATCCTTCCGAACTACTTCTGTCCAAGACCGATGAAGAATTATCAGGAACCGCTATCGCGTCAACATTAGAAGGAATGCGCCCATTAATGGTAGAGATTCAAGCTTTAGTAAGTACGGCTGTTTATGGAACGCCCCAGAGAAGCACCACAGGTTACAATTCAAAACGCCTTAATATGATCTTGGCGGTTCTAGAAAAGCGAGCTGGCTTCCGACTTGGGGCAAAAGACGTCTTTTTAAATATTACAGGAGGAATTTCAATCGATGATCCTGCTTTGGATTTAGCTGTAGTTGCTGCTATACTATCAAGTAATGAAGACATCGCACTAGCGAAAGATAATTGCTTTGCCGCAGAAGTTGGACTTGCAGGTGAAATTAGACCAGTTCAGCGTGTGGAAGCCCGAATTTTAGAAGCAGAAAAATTAGGGTTTACCCGTATTTTTGTATCCAAACAAAGTAAAATCACCCTAAAGAAAACAGCTATTCAAATTCAAAGGGTAAGTAAAATCGAGGATGTGATCGCTTTTTTGTTTGGATAAAAAAAGCCTCTGAATAAACAGAGGCCTTACTACTAACTATTTGGCAAGCTAGGGAGGCGCTTTACTCCCTTTATGGTGGCTTTATGCTGGAGCACCACTGATAATGGTCTGATCAGCATAAGCTTTAAATTTTTCAAAATTCTTATGGAACGCATTTGCCAGTTCATTGGCCTTAATGTCATAGGCATGCGTATCTTCCCAAGTATTTCTAGGACATAAGACCTCACTTGGAACATTCGGACATTGTTTGGGATAAGCAATTAAAAAAGTAGGATGGATTGTATAGGTTTCACTAGAATTGTCTCCTAATTCACCCGACATAGCTGCCTGGATCATGGCCCGGGTGTACTTTAATTTCATGCGTGACCCTACTCCATAAGGACCACCAGTCCATCCCGTATTCACCAGCCAAACATTTACATTGGCATCTTTTATCTTTTTACTGAGCATCTCCGCGTACACGGTCGGATGTAACGGCATAAAAGGAGCTCCGAAACAAGCGGAAAAAGAAGGAACGGGTTCCGTTATTCCATCTTCGGTTCCCGCAATTTTAGCTGTGTATCCAGAGATAAAATGATAGGCGGCCTGTCCGGGAGTCAGTTTGGAGATTGGAGGAAGAACGCCAAAGGCATCAGCTGTTAGAAAAAATATATTTTTAGGATTCTTCCCAATGGAGGGTACTTGTATATTTTTTATGTGATCGATAGGGTAACTAACCCTGGTGTTTTGGGTAATACTTGTATCGCTATAATCAACCACCCCTTTTTTATCGACCATTACATTTTCCAGCAAAGCGCCTGAGGTAATGGCTCCATATATATCAGGTTCAATTTCCTTTGAGAGGTTGATCACTTTGGCATAGCATCCGCCTTCAAAATTAAATATGTGATTATCTAAGGTCCATCCATGCTCATCATCCCCGATGAGTCTGCGTGCAGGATCTGCAGAAAGCGTCGTTTTACCAGTTCCAGAGAGCCCGAAGAAAATTGAAATATCTTCTTCTTTTCCCACATTAGCACTACAGTGCATTGGAAGGGTATTTCTAAAAACAGGAAGAACAAAGTTCAGTGCCGAAAAAATCCCTTTTTTAATCTCTCCGGTATAACCAGTCCCTCCAATTAATATTATCTTCTTAGTGAAGTTTAAAATGGTAAAGTTCTCTTGGCGCGTGCCATCAACAGATGGATCTGCTTTAAAATCTGGAGCATTGACAATTAACCAATCTTCCTTAAAATTTTCAAGTTCTGCCTCACTAGGACGCAAGAACATATTATAAGCGAACAAATTACACCAAGCATGTTGATTAATCACCCTAATGTTCATCCGATAGTCACTATGAGCGCATGCATAACAATCCCGAACGTAAAGCTCTTGATGCGATAGATAGTCAACCATCTTATGGTACAACGCATCAAATTGCTCCGGTAAAATCGGTTGGTTAATCTCTCCCCACCAGACCTTATCACTGGTAATCTGATCCTTTACAATAAATCGGTCCTTGGGTGCACGCCCTGTAAAAGTTCCAGTATTCACCGCCAAGGCTCCTGAATTAGTCTCTACACCCATCTTATTATCGATAGTAATTTCGTGCAAATCTTCAGGATTTAATTGATAATTTACCAAGGGGCTGTTGATTCCGTATTTTTTTAACGAAATCGTTTTCGTAACTAAAGTTTTTTCCTCAGTCATTGTGTTGTGTTTGTTGTTAGATTGCACAACAAATGTATAAAAATAATCCAACTACAACGTTTGAGTCCGGGTTTTTTTACAGATTTCTTAGTTGAAAGAACTTATAAATCAGAACACACCAAGAGGCAATTAACAACGCGCCTCCTATTGGCGTTATGAAACCGATTTTTCTAAAATCAAAGTTCGTCAAACTATTTGTGGACAATCCGTAAATCGAACCAGAAAAAAGAATAATACCTGCTATAACCAAATACATTATTGTAATTTTGGTGGAATTACTAATGAATGTATTTCCTCCGACAAAAAGAAGTAATAAAGCGTGGTACATTTGATATTTTACACCCGTTTCAAAAGTTTTTACAGACTCTGGATCTACTAAATTTTTTAAACCATGAGCTCCAAAAGCTCCTAAAATTACCGCTAAGGCGCCTAATACAGCACCTGCAATTAAAATTCCTTTATTCATTCTTCGTTTTTTTTGTTACAAATACAACATTTTAATATATTAGTGTGAAATTTATAAACCAAAACTATGAGAACAATTCTTCTAATCGGTGCAGGAAAATCAACCTCCTATTTATTGCAGTACTTACTGCAGAATGCTGAAAAAGAAAAGTTACATATTTTAGTTGGGGACAAAGACCCAAACAATGCTATAAAGCTGTTAAACAATCACCCACTTAGCACCGCTATAAAATTAGATATTTTTAATGAGCAACAGCGCATAAATGCCATAAAAAAAGCGGACTTGGTGATTTCCATGCTCCCAGCCAGATTTCATATTCAAGTGGCCAAAGATTGTCTTGCCCTAGGTAAAAATATGGTTACTGCTTCCTATGTAAGCCCAGAGATGGAGCAACTCGATGCGCAGGTAAAAAATAAAGGTCTTATCTTTTTAAATGAAATTGGAGTAGACCCAGGTATCGATCACATGAGTGCCATGAAGGTCATCGATCAGATTCGATCTATAGGAGGGAAAATGCTTATGTTCGAATCCTCCACAGGAGGATTAGTCGCTCCTGAGAGCGATACCAATCTATGGAATTATAAATTCACTTGGAATCCACGAAATGTGGTAGTGGCAGGCCAAGGTGGGACTGCAAAATTCATACAAGAAGGAAAATTTAAATACATCCCTTATCACCGACTCTTTAGAAGGACCGAATTTATAGACATCGAACATTATGGGAAATTTGAAGTGTATGCCAACAGAGATTCTTTAAAATACCGCAATGCCTATGGACTCCAAGATGTATTAACCTTATTTAGAGGCACCATTAGAAGAGTAGGATTCTCCAAAGCGTGGGACATGTTTGTTCAATTAGGTCTCACTGATGACACCTATACCTTGGATAATTCCGAACACATGACCTATAGGGACTTTATAAATATATTTTTACCTTACTCTCCAACGGATTCAGTAGAGCTTAAACTTCGTCATTATCTAAAAATAGATCAAGACGATATTATGTGGAGTAAGCTAACAGAACTCGACCTTTTCAATGATCAAAAGACCATCGGTATTGCCAATGCCACCCCCGCACAAGCACTTCAAAGTATTCTGGAACAAAAATGGACTTTAGATCAGCATGATAAGGATATGATTGTCATGTATCACAAGTTCGGATATCAGTTACATGGCAAAGCTCATCAAATAGACTCAAGCATGGTAGTTATAGGCCAAGACACTAAATTTACTGCTATGGCAAAAACCGTTGGATTGCCATTGGGTATTGCAGCACTAAAAATTCTCAACAAACAAATTACAACCACAGGTGTGATTATTCCAATTTTAAAAAACGTGTATCAGCCAATTTTAAAAGAATTGGAGCATCACGACATCTTATTTAACGAAAAAGAAGTGCCGTACATTGGATACAATCCATTACAAGATACCCATACAATTTAGATAGGAGTTTGGCAGTTTATGATTTTTCTAATACTTAACTTGCGATAACGAACTTTTTAAATACAAATTCGATGGGCAAAACAGCTTTAATAACAGGAGCAAGTAGTGGTATTGGTAGAGCTACCGCGAGGGTATTTGCCGAAAACGGCTTAAACCTCATCATATGTGGTCGACGCAAGGAGCGATTAGAAGAATTACAAAAAGAACTCAGCTCAAAGGTAGATGTACATTGTCTAAGCTTTGATTTACGAGATAAAACTGCTGTATTTAAAGCATATGAGTCCCTGCCAAGGCCCTTTTCTAAAATTGAGATCTTAATTAACAATGCTGGAAATGCGCATGGGCTTTCCCCTATTGATCAGGGAGATATTAATGATTGGGAGACTATGATGGATATCAATGTAAAAGGTTTGCTCTATATAAGTAAGGCCATAATTCCGTCCATGATTAAAAACAACACAGGTCATATTATCAATATTGGATCAACAGCGGGAAAAGAAGTATATCCAGGGGGCAATGTGTATTGTGCTAGCAAGCATGCCGTAGATGCCATCAATCAAGCCATGCGCATCGATCTGCATCAGCATGGTATACGGGTTGGAGCCATAAACCCTGGCCTAGTGGAAACGGAATTTAGTGAAGTACGCTTTAAAGGTGATCGTGAAAAAGCAAAAAAAGTATATCAGGGTTTCACACCACTGACTCCAGAGGATGTTGCAGAAATCATTTATTTCACCATAAGCCGTCCGCCGCATGTCAATATCGCAGATTTAATTGTGATGCCTACCGACCAGGCCAGTAGTACCATAGTGCATAAAAATTTGCAGTAAGTAAACCTGATCACGATCAAAAAACGATAAAATATTTTTGTAGGTAAAAGCGTAACATCCTATATTTAAGAGCAAAAGCAAACGCTTGCCGCCACCATGATTAATAAACGACTTTTAATTAAAAATTTGCTTGCTCACAATGATGAGAATAGTTTTTATGATAAGAAAAGGTATATCAACATTGGCGACAAACAAGGTAAGGCGAAATTTATCAAGCACATATGTGCTTTGGCGAACTCGAATCCCAACAATAACTCCTATATAGTTATTGGTGTTGAGGATGAGGATAACAGTATTGTTGGCGTTGATTTTTTTGATGACAGTAAAATTCAAAACTTAGTGAATGCCTATATTGAAAACCCTCCCCTGATCGCCTATGAAAACATTCGTTTTCCTGATCTACCTGAGGATAAAGTGGTAGGACTAGTCACCATACGTTCCTCTGGAAAGCTGGCTGCCCTTCGTAAAAATATCTGGAAATACTGGGGAGGAACAGTTTTCTTTAGAGACGGAAGTATCAGCATGCCCAAGGTTTTCGATATTGAAATCAAAGACACCAATTCGGCCATTGTAGCTGAAATTGAACGCCATGCTAAAAACAATATCGAACTTACTTTAGATGGTGTAATTGATTTTATCGTCAACCGTCACGCTGCGCTAAATCCGAAATACAAAGTTTTTAAAGAACAATTCATCGTTTGTTGGGCAGGTATTGAAAAAAAAATTGCTGAAGAAACCTTTTATTCCAGAGTGGATATCGAACTGATTAATGAGCAGGTGAAACTTTTTTATTCAGCTTTGGATGAGGTACAAATTGAAATCGACGAACATCGTTTCTCCATTACTGAATATGTTCAACTCGGACTAAATAACAACAAACAGCTTTATCCACTGGAAAAAGTAGCGATCCAGTTTAATGATAATGGCTCTTATAAAATAGATAGTACCCTGATCTTTGACCCTCCGCAGTACGATCGTAAAATGCTGTACCATATTTTCAACACCAACAATACCATACTTGAAAAACTTAAAAAGAACCTCCCATTAAGTACCCAGGATGAAAAAGATCTTAAAAACATACCTGCCACCCATTTAATATGCTACTTAAATGGTTTTAGTGGCGCCAAGCAAATGCTCGAGGACTACCGTTGGTATGTCAAATCCTATGATCGTTTAACCTATAAATCCTTAAAAGAAGCACTTCGTGTTTTGCGAAAAGTACAGTATGCTTAATAGGTGCGTTTTATCGCCAAGATTCCTTTGTCCTTAAGCCCTTTTGGTAATTTTTCTAATTTTATAAGGCCGTTTCTCCACTAAAGTGTAAATTTCCATAAAATTTGATTTTATGTCTAAACAAAATAGAACATTTGTTATAGGTGATATTCATGGTGCAAACAAAGCACTCCTCCAAGTACTAGAACGAGCTCCAGTTAAACCCGAAGATACCTTGATATTTTTGGGAGATTATGTGGATGGCTGGAGTGAATCCCCTGAGGTTATCAATACACTAATCGAACTTAATAATTCCCACAACTGTATTTTTATTAAAGGAAACCATGATGCTTTATTTTTGGAATGGCAACAAACCAAAAAACACAACCCAAATTGGCTACTACATGGCGGTCAGGCCACCATCGATGCCTACGATAAGATCGATCGAACTACTTTAATGATCCATCTTCGTTTTTTTGAGAATTTAGATTACTTCCACATCGATGATCAAAAACGCTTGTTCGTACATGCTGGTTTCTCAAACGTCCATGGAGTTACCAATGAATATTTCCCAGAAATGGTGTATTGGGACCGCTCACTATGGGAGATGGTTCTGGCCATGGATAAATCACTAAACGAAGAGGATCTGCACTACCCAGAACGTCTTAGACATTACTCTGAAATTTTTATTGGCCACACTCCTACGATTCGTCTAAATCAGACAATCCCTATCCAAATGGACAAGGTATGGAATGTTGATACCGGAGCCGCTTATAAAAGCCCGTTAACCATCATGGATGTCCATACGAAAGAATTTTGGCAAAGCGATAATGTAAACACGCTATACCCCGACGAGATAGGAAGAAACTAAAAAAAGGACACTATCTATTAAATAATGTCCTTCTAAAGTTGGTTGGTTAGGTAAAGTTAAAAATCTTATCGTCCGCCATCAAGAGTTTTTTGCCATTGCTTTAATTCTTCCCAAAGCCCTTTATAGGCCATCTCTGCTTGTTTTGGCCAGGTATCTGGTCGGTGAATTTCAAAAGCTTTTCCGCCTGATTTTAATATTTTCTTACATCGAAGCACGGTGGTCTCGGAAAGGTCTTTCCAGGTTTTAATGCCATTATTGTGGAAAAGTTCTTCAATTTTTGGCCCGATCCCTTCTACAATTTTAAGGTCGTCCTGCTTGACTTTTTTCCCAAATACAGCCTTCACTTTGGCGGCATCAAAAGGCAGAACAGTTCCTACGGCTCCTTTCTCACGCTCCAATTTTAATGATTTTCTACACTCGACCAGCTGTCCTTCGAGATCTGCGTATTTTTCTCTCCATTTTAAGACTTCGGTGTTATCGACATCTTTGATAACCTTAGTAGCGGTAGCGGCCGATTGTTTGCCTAATAAATACCCTAGCACTCCACATATAAGGCCAACAATTAAAGGAATTATAAAACACCAATTCATAAAAATTATATTTTAAGTTAATTAATTCACCGTTATAACGATTCGTCTATTCTGAGCTCTTCCTTGCGGGGTATCATTACTGGCAATAGGCTCGTGCTGTCCTTTGGATATGGTTTGAATTCGAATCGGTGCAATACCATTACTAACCAGGTAGTCTTTGATAAAGTCCGCCCTTTTTTTACCCAACACCAAGTTCCCTTCAGCTTCACCTGTATTATCGGTATGTCCTTCCACCAATATCGATACATTATCAACCTTGTCAAGCGCCCTGACCATACTGAGGTACTTCTCTCGTTGACTTTGGTTTAATTCTATGCTACTTTTTCCACTGTCAAAATGCAGCACAATGGGTTGTTCTTTAATGTTATCTATGATAGCCTGGGCATCTTTAATATTTGCATTTTCGGTAATGGTAACAGCAATAGGACCCTCCACTATTGATTGATCTTGCAATACCAAACCTTCTTTTGCACTTCCATGAATATTCAATTTTTTAGAAGACACTCCTAAAGACAATAGGTAATTTTTTACAGCATTCGCTCTGGCTAATCCTAAATTCGGGAAGGCAGAATTGTTTTCTTCCGCTGGATCATAAAACCCGGTGATATCAACAAACTTATTATTTTGATTGCCTATATAGGATTTTAGAGAGGTTACACCTTTGTCTATTTGGGATGAAACGGGTCTTTTAATAATGAAGTTCGATCTGTTAAAGTAAAAATTGGAATCAGACTTAAATTCAAAATTACCTGTAAGATCTCGGATGATAAATGGACTAGCTAGCGCGGCAACCTTGTCTGAAGTTCCATAATCAGCCTCCACTACGTTGATATTATAGGATTCGCAGCAGAGCATCCAGTTGAAAAAACTACCCAATATGATGGATAGCACTATACCGAATAGATATACAGATTTCATTTGTATTTGGTTGGTTTGTAAAACATTACACTCAAAATTAGTTAATTTATTGTAAAATTCCATCGATTGTCCCAAAAACTTTAACACTTCGCCCAATAAGCCTTGTGGTAAAAAGGAATTTTACTATTAATTTTGTACCTTTAATATTATCATAAATAGCTTTTATAGTTCTTTACAGAATTCTATCTTAGCCAAAATTACTAGCGCTGACAGCCAACTTGCCTGTAAATAATGATTTAAATCAGGATTTTTAGAAAAGTATAGTAAAAAATTGCTCTGGGTTTTGCAGGAGTAGATTTTAGAGAATTAAAATAGAATAGTATGTCTTTACATAACATTAGACTAGAAGTAATGAAAACCATGGAAAAGAGAATTGACTCTTTTCTAAAGGATTATTTGATACCTGTAGATAAAATATGGCAGCCAACTGATTTTTTGCCAAACTCTCAAGGAGACAATTTCTTTGAAGAAGTTCGGCAATTAAGAGGAGAAGCAAAAGAATTGGGATATGATTTTTGGGTAGTCCTAGTAGGAGACACTATTACCGAGGAAGCCCTTCCTACTTATGAATCTTGGCTTATGGATGTGGAAGGTGTGGATCAACACGCCAACAATGGATGGGCAAAATGGGTTAAACATTGGTCAGCTGAAGAAAACAGGCACGGTGATGTGCTTAACAAATATCTTTATCTGGCAGGTCGTGTGAATATGAAAGAAATTGAGAAAACCACCCAGCACCTTATTGCTGACGGGTTTGATGCTGGAACAGATAGAGATCCCTATAAGAACTTCGTATACACTTCCTTCCAAGAATTAGCTACAAATATTTCTCATAAAAGAGTAGGTCAACTAGCTAAAAAAAGTGGCAGTAAGATGCTAGCTAAAATGTGTAACGTGATTGCTGGAGACGAAATGAGGCATCATTTGGCATACCGAGAGTTTGTGAAAATTATTCTCGAGTACGATCCAAATGAAATGCTCAACGCATTTGCACATATGATGAAACAGAAAATTGTTATGCCTGCTCAATTTGTCAGAGAAGCTGGCGAACCTATTGGAAGTGCCTTTGAGAATTTTTCCAATGCAGCACAGCGGTTGGGCGTTTATACGGCCTTAGATTATGTAAACATTCTAGAGCGTTTAAATCAGTATTGGGAGATCGATAAAATTAGGGAGTTAAATGACCAGGGAGAACGCTCAAGAGATTATTTGATGAAACTTCCAGAGCGACTAAGAAGAATCTCTTCCAGAATAGCTACCCCAGTGGATCAGCACATCTTTAAGTGGGTCGAACCAAATGGGGTATTATAGCTAGAACACTATTGATAATATAATCAAAAATGCTGTAAAGATTTCCTTTTTTTACAGCATTTTTGATTTTATAGCACCTTATATTAATTACAAATCAAATTTGATTCCTTGCGCAAGTGGTATGGTAGTGGTATAATTAATCGTATTGGTTTGTCTTCGCATATAAACCTTCCATGCATCAGATCCACTCTCACGTCCCCCACCAGTTTCTTTTTCGCCACCAAATGCGCCTCCAATTTCAGCTCCACTGGTTCCAATGTTCACATTGGCAATACCACAATCAGATCCCTGATTGGATAAGAACAGCTCCGCTTCTCGAAGGTTATTGGTCATAATAGCCGAAGAAAGACCTTGAGCAACACCATTTTGCATAGCAATAGCATTCTCAAGATCGCCATCGTATTTTATAAGATATAAAATGGGAGCAAAGGTTTCTTGTTGTACAATATCAAAATCATTAGAAGCTTCCACTACGACCGGTTTTACATAACATCCGCTTTGGTACCCTGGTCCATTAAGTTTCCCACTATCGGTCAGTATTACTCCTCCTTGTGCTTTCACTTTTTCTAGGGCGTGGAGGTATGTATTCACTGCATCTACATCTATTAAAGGTCCTACGTGATTCGACTGGTCTAAAGGATCACCGATCTTCAATTGTGCATAGGCTTCCACTAAGGCATCTTTCACTTGATCGTAAACCTTCTGGTGGACAATTAGTCTTCTAGTGGAGGTACAACGTTGACCACAAGTTCCTACCGCCCCAAATACGGCACCAATAACAGTCATTTTAATATCGGCATCTGGAGTAACAATAATGGCATTGTTTCCACCGAGCTCCAGAAGTGATTTTCCTAATCTACTAGCCACGGTCTGGGCCACAATTTTCCCCATTCTAGTGGATCCTGTTGCAGATACCAATGGGATACGTGTATCTTTACTAATTAGTTCACCTACCCGAGCATCCCCAGTAACTAAACAAGATATCCCTTCAGGAAGATTGTTGTCATTTAAAACTTGCGCTAATAATTTTTGACAACCTACGGCAGTAAGAGGCGTTTTTTCAGAAGGTTTCCAGATGCAGACATCTCCGCATACAAGGGCTAGTGCAGCATTCCAGGACCAAACCGCTACTGGAAAATTAAAAGCAGAAATTATCCCGACTATTCCCAAAGGATGCCATTGCTCATACATGCGATGGCCTGGCCGCTCAGAATGCATGGTCAACCCGTGTAATTGTCTAGAAAGACCAACTGCAAAATCACAAATATCAATCATCTCCTGAACCTCTCCCAGTCCCTCTTGAAAGGATTTTCCCATTTCATAGGAAACCAATTCCCCTAAGGCCGTTTTATTGGCTCGAAGCTTATCGGCGAATTGACGCACAATTTCTCCACGTTGGGGGGCTGGAACTTTCTTCCACTGCTCAAAGGCGGCAGCGGCCGTTTCAATTACCTTATTATAATCGTCCTGGCTAGAGGTCTGAATTTTGGCTATCTGTTTTCCATCAACTGGAGATAGAACATCAATCCATTCTCCGCTTGAAAACCACTGAATTCCAGTTGAACTTCCTTTATTTTCTCCCGCTATGCCAAGCTTTTCTAGAATTTTTTGGTAAGCGGATTCTTTTGTTTGAATAGTCATTTTTATAACTTTTTTAGTTCAATTTGTTGTATTTTAAACCAATATAAGGATTCTTTCACAAAATCATTCAAGGGAATAACTAGAAATAGTCTTTTTATTCCAATAATCAAAGCATAAGTTCGATCCGCTATAAGGGGATCGGTGCTAGAGAAAAAACAATCGATTAATCCTCAGAAATAAAACGAGGATCCACTGGCATGACCGATCCGCATTGGTCACAGCTTCGAAGCGCTTCATCTCTATAGAAGGCCTTGAAGTGCTTTAAAAAATCCTTCTCAATATTATGGAGTGGGAAATAGACCTCGTGTAGTTTATGATTGCAATTATCGCAGTACCAAATTAAACCGTCCTCAATATCAAGATCCATTCGTTTGCGCTCAATTACTAAACCTATCGATCCTTCATCTCGTTCTGGGCTATGAGGTACTCTGGCTGGATGAAGGTACATATCTCCAGGGCCAAGTTCCATGGTTCTCTTTTTTCCATCTTCTTGTATGTGCACCCTTATATTTCCTTCCAACTGATAAAACAATTCTTCTGTCTCATTATAATGATAATCCTTTCTCGCATTCGGACCCGCAACGACCATCACGATATAATCACCAGCATCCTGGTAAAGATTTTTATTTCCGACAGGTGGTTTTAATAAGTCTCTATTTTCTTCTAGCCAACGCTGCAAATTAAAAGGAGGTTTGATCGCCATAGTATTTATTTTTAAAATCTAAAGTTAATCATCTTCCCATAAGTATTAAAATAAGTTGTCTTTTATAATCAAATCACGCCTTTAAAAGCGAAAACGCAACACATTTAAGCTTCCTTAAAGCCTTGGCCATCTACACAGTGTTTCAAAATTTTATTTTTTAATGCATTACTCCTTTTAAAACTGTATAATTTAGTATCTTAACCTTTTAAACCATGCTATTTATCCAATGAAAAAAAGTATCCTTTTCATCTGCATCAGCTTTCTTATGTATGCCTGCACTGAAGGAAACAACGCATCCGATGCTACTGAATCACCCCAAATCCAAGCAGAAAAGCAACCATTTGCCATAGCGATCCATGGTGGCGCAGGGACTATTTATAAAGAAAACATTTCTGACTCCATGGAACTGGCTTATAAAACTGTTTTAGAACAATCCGTTCGCAAGGGGTATAAAATCCTTGAAGATGGTGGAACTAGTTTAGATGCTGTAGAGGCTTGTATAAGAATTTTAGAAGATTCTCCACTATTTAATGCTGGAAAAGGGGCTGTCTTTACCAGCAATGGTACCAACGAACTTGATGCTTCGATAATGGAAGGTAAAACCAAAAATGCAGGGGGCGTTGCCGGTGTAACCACTGTAAAAAATCCTATCACTCTAGCACGAGCTGTGATGGAGCAATCCGAGCATGTTATGCTTGCAAGAGAAGGAGCTGAAGATTTTGCCAAGCACGTTGGTGTCACCCTAGTAGACCCTGAGCATTTCTACACCGAGAGTCGAATGAAGGCTTTAGAGCGTGCCCAACAGAGGGAAAATTCTTTAGAAACTAGTTTTTACGATCCTTATGCCAAGGAAGACAAATTTGGAACTGTTGGCTGCGTTGCGCTGGATAAAGAAGGAAATATTGCTGCAGGAACCTCCACAGGCGGCATGAACAATAAACGATGGGGACGTATAGGGGATTCCCCTATAATTGGGGCTGGCACTTATGCAAATAACAACACTTGCGCAATATCGGCCACCGGATGGGGGGAATACTTTATTCGTGGTGTGATCGCCTATGACATCGCTGCGATGATGGAATATTCGAACCTAAGTTTACATAGTGCAGCACAGAGAGTGATTCACAAAAAATTACCAGAAATGGGAGGCGATGGTGGCATTATCGGCATTGACCAAAAGGGGAATATAGCGATGGTATTTAATACCCCTGGCATGTTTAGAGCAAGTATCGACACAACAGGTACGCTATCCATTAAATTGTATGGTGAGGATCAATAAATCAAATCAAAAATTCCCAGTTTCAACTTAAAAACCAACGAAATGTCTATTAAAAAAATACTGTTTATTGTACTTGCAATAGCACTTGTAGGATGTAAAGACAAAAAGAATGTCGCCCAAGAGCAGCGAGAAAATCTATATAAATTTCGGCAATACATCTCCAATGTCACCAGTGGTGTTATATCCTCTCAGTCAGATGTACTTGTGGTATTTAGAAATCCAGCCTCAACACTTCAGACCAATCAAATTTTAGAAGATGACATTTTAAAGGTTTCACCAAAAACCCAAGGTAAGGTGGTGGCACTGAACAATCAGAGTATTGCTTTTATTCCTGATAATGGCTTCAAACAAGATACGGAATATAGTTTTACCCTTGACCTAAAGGCAATCATAGACACGATTGATTCTGATTATAAGACCTTTACTTTCAAAGTAAAAACTATAAAACAACAATTTAATATAACTACTGAACATCTTCAATCTTATGACAAAGATTGGCAATACCTTCAAGGGGTAGTAAGAAGTAGTGATGTTATGGATCTAAATACAGCCAAATCACTCGTAAGTGCTTCTCAAAATGGAAGCTCCCTATCGATTAAATTTAATGAATCTATAAAAGAGGGTACGCAAATCCCCTTCACCATCGATAGCATTCAACGCCTTGAAGAAGACTCGGAAATACTTATAAAATGGGATGGTTCTAGTTATAACATACAAGACAAAGGCGAAGCTTGGGTAACGATCCCTGGCAAATCTAATTTTACCATTGTAGATATAACCACCTTTGGGGGAGAAGATCAATACTTAGAAATTAATTTTTCAGATCCTCTTAAAAAGAATCAAAATATAGATGGACTCGTAAGTTTACAAGGGGCCAACAATTTGTCTTTTATCATAGAAGGCAATGTTTTAAAGGTCTATCCCGACCAAAAAATCACAGGTGTTTCTGATCTAACTGTATTTGAAGGAATCCTCAACACTCAGGGTAATCCATTAAGAAGCATCCTTGAAGAAAAGGTGGCTTTTGAGCAATTAAAACCACAAGTACGTCTCCTGAGCAGCGGGAATATCCTTCCGAGCTCCAGTAATTTAAAGATCAATTTTGAAGCTGTAAACCTCAAGGCAGTAGATGTTACGGTCATTAAAATTTACCAGGACAACATCCTACAATTTCTTCAAAATTCTGATCTAAACCAATCAGGAAGCCTTAGAAATGTCGGTCGCCCCATCGCAAAAAAAGCCATTCAACTCCAAAGTAATTTAACGGATAATTCTGGGGATTGGAAAGCTTATGCCTTGGATCTTCGCGAGATCATTAGTCCTGATCCGGGTGCAATATATCGCGTAGAATTTTCTTTTGATAAAAAATACAGCGCCTATACTTGTCAGGAGAATAGCGAAACTTTTACGTTAAATAATTTTGACAATTTTAAACAAGACTTGCTGGATTCCAAACAATGGGATCCTACAGATGATTCGTACTATTACGACAATTATGACTATGACTACAATTGGAATGATAGGGATGACCCATGTACTAATTCATACTACTATAACAAGGAAGCTTCCACAAATATTATTGCAAGTGATCTTGCACTAACAGTAAAAAAAGGCAAGAATGAATCCTATTTTGTCGCTGTGAACCATATCGTATCCACTGAGCCACTCCCTGGAGCCAAAATAACTTTTTACAACTACCAGCAACAACCTATAGGAAGCATCACCACGGATCAAAGCGGTACCGCTGTATTTGATTCTCCATCCCCTGCATATTTTGCAATTGCTGAAAATGATAATCAAAAGACTTATATCAAACTCAACGATGGAAATGCCCTTTCCATTAGTAAGTTTGACGTCTCAGGTGTTGAACTACAAAAAGGGATCAAAGGATTTATTTATGGGGAAAGAGGTGTATGGCGTCCTGGAGATACCATCCACTTAAACTTCATTCTAAACGATACCAAAAGTCCTATTCCATCACAACATCCTGTATTGTTTGAATTATCAGACCCTTATGGCAAAGTGGTCGCTAAAAAGACCCTTATTGATGGCCTAGGCGGTTTCTATAATTTTTCTACACCGACCAACCCCGAGGCTACCACTGGCACTTACTTGGCAAAGGTTAAAATTGGTGGCGCAACTTTTAGCAAGCGTATTAAAGTAGAGACTATTAAACCCAATCGTCTAAAAATAAAGACTAGTTTTGATCAAGAAATTCTAAGCTCAGAGCAACCCATAACAGGAGCGCTTCAGGTGAATTGGTTACACGGAGCCGTTGCCAAGAATTTAAAAAGTGACATTAATGTTCGATTTTCAAAAACAACTACCCGTTTTGACGATTTTCCAAATTATGTATTTGACGATCCTACCTCTTCCTTTAATTCGCAAGACTTAGTTATTTTCAATGGTACGGTTAACACGCAGGGAAAGGCAAGCTTTAGCCTTAGTCCAGAATTAAAAGGCAAAGCACCAGGGCAATTACAAGCCACCTTTATTACAAAAGTTTATGAGAACGGTGGTGATTTTAGTACCGATGTCACTTCGGTTACCTATTCGCCTTACCAGACTTTTGTCGGATTAAAGGTTCCAGAGGGTGATCAAAGAAATATGTTAGTGACCGATCAAGATCACAATTTTGACATCGTTACATTAAACGCCGCTGGTGAACCAGAAGCTGTTGAAGATTTAGAAGTCAGTGTATATAAAGTCAACTGGAGATGGTGGTGGGATACCTCCGAGGAAAACTTATCTACTTTCAACAGTAGTAACTACCAAGAAAAAGTATATAGCACCACGGTAAGCACAAATTCCAATGGAAAAGCATCTTTTAAATTTAACATCAGATATCCAGAATGGGG
Organism: Galbibacter sp.; assembly: GCF_035306585.1. GTDB lineage: Bacteria > Bacteroidota > Bacteroidia > Flavobacteriales > Flavobacteriaceae > Galbibacter. The sequence continues at coordinate 34,410 of NZ_DATGNU010000123.1, read as the reverse complement.
GCGGTATTTAGTACGAGTTGAAGATAAAAAAGGGATGCATTCGACCGCAGAAACGGTTTATATTGATTGGCCAGGCTGGGCAGGAAAATCCAAAAATCAGGATTCAGAAGCGGCAACTATGCTTGTATTCTCCGCAGATAAGGAGTCCTATACAGTAGGTCAAGAAGCCTTAGTGACCTTTCCCTCATCCCTGGGTGGTCGCGCGCTTGTTACCATTGAGAACGGCAACGAAGTCTTAGAGTCTTTATGGGTATTAACACAACAAGGAGAAACTAAATTTCAGTTGCCGATCCAAAGAAAATATGCCCCAAATGTCTATATTCATATTTCTTTAATTCAGCCACATGCAAAAAGTGAAAATGACGCACCAATTCGTATGTATGGTGTGATCCCGATAAAAGTTACAAACCCGGAAACTATCCTACAGCCCAGTATTGTTATGCCTGATCAATTAGAACCAGAGGGTCATTTCACCATCGAAGTTTCCGAAAAGAATTCCAAACCAATGACCTATACCGTGGCGGTAGTTGATGAAGGATTATTGGATCTCACCAATTTTAAAACACCCAATCCATGGGATGATTTCTTTGCCAGAGAGGCCCTTGGGGTAAAGACTTGGGATGTGTATGATCAAATCGTAGGTGCGTTCGGAGGACGTATTGACCAGGTGTTCAGTATTGGCGGTGATGGCATGGCCTCGGCAGCAGGTACCAAAAAAGCCAATCGATTTAAACCAATGGTTACGTTTTTAGGACCATTCCAATTGGGTCAAGGAGAGAAAAACAGCCACCAGATACATGTGCCAAAATACATCGGTTCTGTTCGCACTATGGTCATTGCAGGAAACGTTGATAAAAATGCGTATGGGATGGCAGAGAAAACTACACCAGTGAAAAAACCCCTTATGGTGTTGGCCTCTGCCCCTAGAAAAATAACTCCAAAAGAACGCGTAACTGTACCAGTAACGGTATTTGCAATGGAACCATCGGTTAAAAATGTTACCGTAAAATTAAAAGAAAATTCACATTTTGAAATTATAGGACAGCCGCAGAAAACCGTACAATTTGATCAACCGGATGAGAAAATGGTTTTCTTTGAACTTCAGGTTAATCAAATCTCAGGAATTGGCCAAATTGAAGTTCTTGCCCAGTCGGAAAATCAAAAGGCTAGCTATGATATTGAGCTTGATGTTATCAATCCCAATCCAATCACAACCCAGGTTACCCCACTAACCTTAGAGGGGAATCAGGAATCCGTCTTAAATTTTAAAACTTTCGGAATCAGTGGTAGCAACTCTGCAGCGATCGAGTTCTCTACTTTACCGCCAATGGATTTTACGAATCGTTTACAATATTTGATACGATATCCTTATGGTTGCATCGAGCAAATTACCTCAGCTGCTTTTCCCCAACTGTATTTGGAGGGCATTTTTGACTTGACCTTTGATAGAAAAAAAGACATTCAACAAAATGTAGAAAAAGCCATTGAGCGTCTTGGCCGATTCCAATTAGTGGGTGGAGGGTTTTCATATTGGCCAGGTCAGTCCTATGCCAATGATTGGAGTACTTCCTATGCGGGTCATTTCTTACTGGAGGCTGAAAAATTAGGATATGTGATGCCCATTGGATTCAAGACCAAATGGATACAATACCAACAACAACGTGCAAAAGCTTGGAGATCTTCACACAATGGTTCTTCCCTTGCTCAGGCCTATCGTTTGTATACCTTAGCTTTAGCGGGTCAGGCCGATGTCTCTTCTATGAATAGACTCAGAGAAACCCCTCAAATATCAAACTATGCAAAATTAAGACTTGCTGCAGCCTACGCCCTTATCGGTCAGGCGCAAGTGGCAAGTACTATTTTTGAAAACGCCAATATTAGTTACCATGGGGTTAATTACGACTATTACACCTATGGATCAAAGGAACGAAATATGGCTATGGGATTGGAAACATTAGTGCTGCTCGATAAAAAGGAACAGGCATTAGCCTTAGCTCAGTCCATTGCCAAGGCATTGGAGTCTGACCAGTGGATGAGTACGCAAACCACAGCCTATAGTTTACTTGCCATGTCAAAGTTTGCCAGTTATATCGGTGGGAAAGCCATGAGCCTTTCCTATTCTCTTAACGGGAAAAGTGAGTCTATTTCAACGAAAAAATCTTTAGCCCATCGTGCGCTTGCAATCTCCGAAGGTGCGTATAATATCCGGATAAATAACCAGGGAGATAACACTGTTTTTGTCCGATTAATTACCAGCGGAAAATTAGAAGTTGGCTCAGAAAAACCGATTTCAAGAAACTTAAAATCGAGTGTCGTTTATAAGGGCAGAAACGGGGAGGCATTGAATGTTTCTGAGCTAAATCAGGGAACAAACTTTGTTTCTGAGATTACCATCACAAATACCCAAGGAGATGACATTGACAATCTTGCACTCACGCAGCTCATACCAAGTGGTTGGGAAATTGTAAATACCCGTTTTACGGACTTTGGTAACTTTAAAGAAAACGATGTCACTCATACCGACCTTCGAGATGATCGCTGTAGCTTCTTTTTCGACTTAAAGGGGCATGAGAGCAAAACATTTCGATTGTTACTCAATGCTTCTTATTTGGGTAGGTATTACCTGCCTGGGATTCAGTGCCAAGCTATGTATGACAATAATTATCTAGCCAGAACAAATGGCATGTGGGTAGCGGTCACACAATAAGATTAAACCAAGGGTGAAGTATACAGGGATTAGAGGCATTAGCAAACATAATGGCATTGTAATAATAGGGGTGGTAGTGTTGATCACAGCCTACTATTTTTGTTTGCCCAACACCCTGTTTTCGGTGCCCAGCGCTACTGTAATTCAAAGTCGCGAAGGCAACTTACTAAGTGCTAGAATCGCGGAAGACCAGCAATGGCGTTTTCCAAAAATTGATAGTGTTCCAAATAAATTTAAAACCTGTATTTTAGAATTTGAGGATGCTTACTTTTATTACCATACCGGTTACAATCCTATTTCAATTTTCAAGGCGTTTTGGAGTAATATAAAAGCCGGTAAGATTGTTCGAGGAGGGAGCACCTTAACCCAGCAAGTTATTCGACTCTCTAGAGAAGGGAAACGACGGACTTATTTTGAAAAAGGGATTGAACTCCTTTTAGCTACCCGCGCAGAACTCCGATATACCAAGGAAGAAATATTAAACTTGTATGCCTCTCATGCTCCCTTTGGTGGTAATGTCGTAGGTTTGGAAATGGCCTCTTGGCGATATTTTGGCCTATCTCCGGATCAACTCTCATGGGCAGAAAGTGCTACCCTAGCGGTATTACCCAATGCCCCTGCTCTAATCTACCCTGGAAGAAATAAATCAGCACTTCGAGCGAAAAGGGACTTTTTGCTTACCAAACTATTAAAGAATCAAAAAATAGATTCACTCACCTATCAACTCGCTCTAACCGAACCCCTTCCTGACAAACCGTTTTCCCTGCCCCATCATGCACCGCATTTATTACAAGAGGTAGCTCTGAAAAATAAAGGTCATAAAATCACCACAACGATCGATTATCAATTACAACTTCAGGTGAATAATTTGGTCAAAAGACATCATAACAATCTAAAGCAAAATGGGGTGCACAATACCGCGGTCCTGGTCATGGATATTCCAACTAGGGAAGTATTAGCCTATATTGGAAATAGCCCAACAAGCAGTGCTAATGAAAAGGATGTGGATATCATCGTAGCCCCCAGAAGCACAGGAAGCTTATTAAAACCATTTCTGTATGCAGCCATGCTAGACAACGGCACCCTTTTACCCGAGACATTAGTGGCCGATGTTCCGACACAAATCGCTGGATATCGACCCGAGAATTACAGCCAACAATACGCAGGTGCCGTGAGTGCCAGAAGAGCTTTAATACAATCCTTAAATGTTCCATCGGTGCGATTATTGCAGTCTTACGGCTTGGATAAATTTCATACTCAACTTAAGAAACTACAACAAGATTATATTGATAAGCCGGCAAATTATTACGGATTGTCCCTTATACTCGGTGGAGCGGAAAGTAGTCTTTGGGACCTATGTAAGGCCTATGCTGGAATGGCCTCCACAGTGAATCATTACACACAAACATCCAGTGAATATTACGACAATGAATTTATTGACCCCATTATATTAAAAGGAGAAAAAGCCGATTTTGGCCACCGAAGTATGCAACCTCCCTTATTTGATGCTGGAAGCTTTTTTCAAACACTGGAAGCATTAAAAGAAGTAAACCGACCAGAGGGAGAGCAGGCTTGGATATATTACAAGGATGCACAACCAGTGGCTTGGAAAACAGGCACAAGTTTTGGGAACCGAGACGCCTGGGCTATTGGAGTAACTTCCACCTACCTCGTTGGTGTCTGGGTAGGTAATGCCGACGGGGAAGGAAGACCGATGACAACAGGTGTGGGAAGTGCTGCCCCACTGATGTTTGATGTTTTTAATACCCTCCCTCTTACCCCATGGTTTGATACGCCTTTTGATGCACTAACGGAAGTCTCTGTATGTGCTAACAGTGGTTATTTGGCTTCTCCTATTTGCCCTTTGGAGACCACCTCAGTACCAAAAGCTGGAATCCGTTTTAAAGTATGTCCATACCATCGCTTAGTTCACCTAGATGCTAAAAAACAATTTCAGGTAAATTCCTCCTGCTATCCGATGGAGAAAATGATTACTACGCCATGGTTTGTTCTACCTTCTCTAATGGCCTATTATTACAAATCATCTAATCCATATTATAAAAACTTACCTCCGCTAAGAGCAGATTGTAAGCCTGGTGAATCCATCATGCCATTCGAATTTATCTATCCCAAAGATCAAAGTAAGATTGTACTCACAAAAGGATTCGATGGCAACACCAATGAGCTTATCTGCAAAATTGCGCATTCAGATCCCCAGTCCACCCTTTATTGGTATTTAGATGATCATTTTATAGGACAAACCAAGCGATTTCATGAAATGGCCATATTACCAAGCGAAGGCATCCACCGCATTACACTAGTTGACACCTATGGAAATCAGCAAAGCATTGTTGTTGAAATTCAAAGAACACATTAATTGAACTAACTGTAAAAATCCATATTAATATCGTACCTTCATAGGTGGTATAGAAATGAAATTCCCAATGAAAATTAACACTTTTTCCAACCGCAACAGACAAGAAATCAACAAAAAAATTCGTAACGACACCTACGATCTTATCGTCATTGGAGGCGGAATCACAGGTGCTGGAATTCTTTTAGACGCTGCATCAAGAGGATTAAAAACACTTCTAATTGAAAAAGGAGATTATTCCTCTGGCACCAGTAGTAAATCCACTAAACTTATCCATGGGGGGTTGCGTTATTTAAAGCAATTTGACTTTTGGCTAGTTAAAGAAGTAGGGACCGAGCGAGCCATTGTTCACAAACTTGCACCTCATTTAGTACAGCCAGAAAAAATGTTACTCCCGCTAGTGGAAAAAGGCTCCTATGGAAAATGGCTGACCTCCATTGGGCTTAAAATTTATGATATTTTAGCCAATGTCGAAGGGGAAGATCAACGTCAAATGTTAGACAAGAAACAGGCTCTGAAAAAAGAACCATTGTTACCCAAGAAAATTCTAAAAGGAGCCGGATACTACGCTGAATACAGAACGGATGATGCTAGGTTAACTCTGGAGGTAATTAAAACTGCTCTTAATTACGGTGCTACTGCCATAAATTACACCGAGGTAGAAGCGTTCCTTTACAAGGAAAATATGGTAAAAGGGGTGAAGGTCTTCGACCATTTACTTAATGAACATTATTGCATCGATGCTGCGCACATTATCAATGCTACGGGACCATGGGTTGATGATATTAGACGTCTAAATAAGAGCGTTCAGGGAGATACTCTACAGTTAACCAAGGGAGTACATCTGGTTTTTCCACATGAAAAACTCCCTGTTACACAATCTATTTACTTTGACGTGCCCGATGGCAGAATGATATTTGCCATCCCAAGAGGAAAAATAACCTATGTAGGTACTACCGATACACTTTACAACGAGAATAAAGAAGAGGTGCGTACCGAGGTCGTAGATGCCATTTATTTAATTGAGGCGGTAAATCATATGTTTCCTAAGGTAAATCTCACCTTAGAAGATGTGGTCTCCTCTTGGGCTGGTCTTAGGCCGTTAATTCAACAAGAAGGTAAATCCCCTTCAGAACTCTCTCGGAAAGATGAGATCTTTGTTTCTCCCACAGATCTTGTAAGTATTGCTGGGGGGAAGCTCACTGGGTATCGAAAAATGGCGGAGCGGGCGCTTGATAAAGTGATTGACCGTTTGGATAAACAAAAGCGGAATACTCTTAAAAATTGCCATACAGACACCATCAAAATAAGTGGTGGCCCTTGGGGAAATTACAGTGAAGTTACACAGTACATTAAAGAAATATATCAACTTATTGCTCCTTTAGGGTTTACGCGGCATGATGCTTGGTTTCTAGTGACCACCTATGGCAAGCAAACCAAAGAGATCTTAAAAATCTTTGAAACCTTAAGTGAAAAAGACATCTACAAAAAACTAATTCTAGCGGAGTTTCAGTTTTGTGCAGACTATGAAATGATCGCTAACCCTTCTGATTTTTTCATACGTAGAACAGGTCGTTTATTTTTCGATATCCAAAGCCTAAAAGATCATCTAGATACTATCCTGGAGGCTTATAAGCACTACTTTAAGGCCAGTGATTCACAAGTGAAAAAGGAGCAATTAAAACTACTAAAAGCAATTAATAACAGTGAACTTCACTGATTGAAAAAACAAATGAGTCTGCATTTAATTTAATTTATAAACCAATTTTTGATGCTTTAGTTCAGTTAAGAGTTCATTGGATATGTGGACCTTTTGCTTTCTCGATGGCATGGTTAATTTGATTTTATGCTCCTTTTCATGCACTACAAAATTCAAAGTGCGATCACCGCTATGATAGGAGAGTAGCTCTTTTAAATTTCTAATTCGCTCCTCTTCTAATTCATTTAGTTTTAGATGGATCGTTAATTTTCTAGCGTACTTCTCCAGGACATCCTGTAATTGCTCCATACTGTTAAACTGCATCCTTGGATCTCCCTTTTTACCGGTATCTCGATTAACCCATCCCTCACGAATAAATACCTTAATGTAAATAAAGGAATTGAGCATTAAGAAATGGCGGAATTTAAGATATTCCTCCCCAAAGATTCTAAACTCATAGGAGTCATTGTAGTCCTCCACGGTAAATAATGCCCAACCTTTTCCATTCTTAGAGGTTCGGTGTTGCACATCTGAAATAACACCAGCAAACGAAATCTCTTTATTGACCATGTCCTCCAAGTGGTTGAACAAACCAATATGTCCATTACAAAATACGGATATTTCGGTTTTAAAATCGTCCAATGGATGACCAGAGATGTAAATTCCCACAACCTCTTTTTCACGTCTGAGCTTCTCCATGGTTCCCCATGTTTCACAAGGTGGAACCTCGGGTTCTGGGATTTGAACATCACTGGATTCCCCAAATAGACTCACCTGGGCTGAATTTTTACTTTCTTGATATTTGGCACCATATTTCAACGCCTTTTCTAAAAAAGAAACGCCATCCCCTTCATGATGAAAATACTGCGCTCTATGGGTGGCAGAGAACGAATCAAATCCGCCAGCTAAAGCAAGGTTTTCAAAAGCTTTTTTATTGGCTGCACGTAGATCAATGCGTTTGGCTAAATCAAATACAGATCTATATTTCCCATCCTTTCTACAATTCACAATGGTTTCTACTGCAGCCTTTCCAACTCCTTTCACAGCTCCCATACCAAATCGAATTGCTCCAATATCATTTACAGTAAACTTATAGAACGATTCATTTACATCAGGACCCAACACTTGAATTCCCATGCGCTTACATTCTTCTAAGAAAAAGGTCACCTGTTTGATGTCATTCATATTGTTAGAAAGTACGGCGGCCATGTACTCTGCTGGGTAATTTGCTTTAAGGTAAGCGGTCTGGTAGCCAATCCACGCATAACAAGTCGAGTGTGACTTATTAAAGGCATAACTAGCAAAGGCTTCCCAATCTTTCCAAATTTTTTCTAAAACGTTTCGTGGATGTCCTTTTGCTTCTCCTCCATCGAGGAACTTTGGTTTTAATTGCTCCAAGAGGGCAAATATCTTTTTACCCATCGCCTTACGAAGCATATCCGCTTCCCCCTTAGTAAAACCCGCCAATTTTTGAGAAAGTAACATCACCTGCTCCTGATATACTGTAATTCCGTAGGTCTCATCAAGGTACTCCTCCATGGCTGGCAAGTCGTATACAATTGGCTCATCTCCGTGCTTTCTGCGAATAAAACTCGGAATGTATTCTAACGGCCCAGGACGATATAAAGCGTTCATCGCAATTAAGTCAGCAAAAACTGTAGGTTTGAGATCCTTCATATGTTTTTGCATTCCAGCAGATTCATATTGGAATATCCCAACAGTTTCACCCGCTTGAAACAATTCATAGGTTTTCTGATCGTCTAAAGGAAATTCATCTGGATTTAAATCAATTCCATGTTTGAACTTTACTAATTTGACAGTGTCTTTTATAAGTGTCAAGGTTTTTAACCCTAAGAAGTCCATCTTTAAAAGTCCTGCACTTTCCACCACAGAGTTGTCAAACTGCGTAACATATAAGTCAGAATCCTTAGCGATGGATACTGGTACAAATTTGGTAATATCATCAGGAGTAATAATGACCCCACAGGCATGGATTCCAGTATTTCGAAGAGAACCTTCAAGGACTCTTGCCTGATTTACTGTTTGTGCCTCTAGGTCATCCCCTTCAGAAATGTTCTTTAGTTCAAAAACCTTTTCAAGTTCTTCAGCCCGAAGACTTTCTTTTAACTTACTATCCTCCATCCCAAATATTTTACCCAACTTCATATTGGGAATCAATTTGGCGATACGATCGGCATCGTGGAGCGGTAGATCCAAAACCCTAGCAGTATCTCTAATGGATGATTTTGCTGCCATGGTTCCATAAGTGATAATTTGCGCTACTTGATTTGCACCGTACTTTTTGATCACATAGTCCATTACTTTGCTGCGCCCTTCATCGTCAAAGTCAATATCAATATCGGGAAGGGAAACACGATCTGGATTTAGAAACCGCTCAAAAAGTAGGTCGTATTCAATGGGGTCTAAATTGGTAATTCCTAAGCAATAGGCTACTGCGGATCCTGCAGCTGATCCACGACCTGGACCAACAGACACATCCATCTCACGTGCTGCTGCTATGAAGTCTTGCACTATTAAAAAGTAACCAGGATAACCAGTATTTTCAATCACACTAAGTTCAAAGTCCAATCGTTCTTTAATCTCCGGGGTTATTTCAGCATATCTTCTTTTGGCACCTTGATAGGTTAAGTGTTTTAAATAGTTGTTTTCACCTCTTTTACCACCATCAATTTTATCCTCCTCAACTTGGAATTGTTCTGGAATATCAAAGGCAGGCAACAGCACATCTCTTGCCAACTCATAAGGTTCGACCTTGTCAATAATCTCTTGAATGGAGAAGATCGCCTCAGGAATATCCTTAAATATCGCCTTCATTTCCTGGCTGCTCTTATAATAATATTCTTGGTTTGGCAACCCATAACGATACCCACGTCCTCTTCCAATAGGTGTATTTTTTTTCTCCCCATCCTTTACGCATAGAAGAATATCGTGCGCATTGGCATCTTCTTTACTGATATAATAAGTGTTATTAGTGGCCACAAGTTTCAGACCATGCTTTTGGGCTAATTTGATCAGATCTCCATTAACGCGATCCTCGTCCTCTTGATTATGACGGATCACCTCTACGTAAAGATCTTCACCAAATTGTTCTTTCCACCATAAAAGCGCTTCTTCGGCCTGAACCTCCCCTACATTTAATAACTTTGAAGGCACTTCACCATAGAGATTTCCAGTGAGTACTATAATGTCCTCCTTATACTGCTCCACCACTTTTTTATCAATTCGAGGGACATAGTAAAATCCTTCTGTATAGGCGATAGAGGACATTTTGGCAAGATTGTGATAGCCGTTTTTATTTTTAGCCAACATCACAATTTGATATCCATTATCTTTTACAGATTTATCCAAGTGGTTTTCACACACATTGATAGTACAACCTACAATGGGTTTAATCAGTACTTGCGATGGTGGAATTCCAGCCTCCTGGTCAGCCTTATTCTGGGCGAGTGCAGCTTTATTGTGATTGCCTACTTCCTTCACAAAATGGAAGGCTCCCATCATGTTATTCATATCGGTAATGGAAACCGCAGGCATTTTATGCTCAGCAGTTGCTTTGACCAAATCCGAAATACTAGCGGTAGATTGCAGTATGGAAAACTGCGTATAATTGTGTAGGTGTGCAAAGGTTGCACCCTGGAGATCTTTTATATTTTTATGAAGCTCTTCTTTGGATAACGCTTCATCAGGGGATTCTTTGGCAAGTTCCTTACGAATCTTGTCCGAGGCTTCTTTTAGGTTAATATGTTTTAACCCTATAAGTTGGATTGGCGTAGGGTTTGCCAAATTAAAGTTTCTGAAATAGTCCTCAGGAACATCTAGTTCTTCACGAGTGAAAACTTGCTTACGAATTAACTCTAAAAAACAACGTGATGTGGCTTCCACATCCGCTGTAGCATTATGAGCCTCCGCAAAAGGTTCTTGAAACAGAAATTCATGCAATTCCGTTAAAGTTGGTAATTTAAACTTCCCTCCTCTACCACCAGGAATTTGACACATACTAGCGGTGACCTCTGTGCAGGTATCTAGTACAGGTAGGCTTTCCATCACATTTGGTATGCCTAAACGATAAAATTCAGCCCCCATGATATTGACATCAAAACCAACATTTTGACCTACAATAAATTTGGTTTGTTCGAGTACTTTAGAGAACTTCTCTAGCACTTCCTGTAATGAAACCCCTTGCTCTTGGGCAAGTTCAGTAGAAATTCCGTGAATTTTTTCAGCATCAAATGGAATATTAAAACCCTCAGGCCTAATGAGATAATCCTGATGCTCGATCACAGCTCCCATGTCATCGTGTAATTGCCATGCAATTTGAACCGCTCTTGGCCAATTATCCACATCGCTTATGGGGGCATCCCATCGCTTTGGCAATCCAGTAGTTTCTGTATCAAAAATCAGGTACATATAACGCTATCTATTTAGTATTGAAGATCTTAGTCGTAACGACTTTAAAAACTTAAAAATACATAATTTAAAGGGAGTTTGAAACCGAAACTAAAAAGAGTTATCAACGACAAATCCATGAAAATCGAATTTACAAATCCTTGATCTTAACTGTTTTTAAATCAACAAAAAAATAGTTTAATTTGTTGGTTTAACTATCTTTGTCGATCACAAAAACCTATTATCAATGTCAATTTCAGATTTATATTCACCAGGTTTTAGAGAAAGAAACCGTGATCATTTTGCAGCTATAGTGAGAGTCGCCTTGTCCGATGGTGAAATTAATGCTGAGGAAAAAGCCTTTTTGGATCGCCTCGCTGACAACTTGGACATCTCAAGTGAGCTATATTTAAAGGTATTGGAGAACCCTACCGCTTACCCGATAAATCCTCCAATTTCTTATGAGTCCAGATTAGATCGTTTGTACGATATTGCACGTATGATTTATGTGGATCATATCGAAGATGAAGACGAAATGCGAATAATGCGTAGACTTGCAATCGGGCTCGGATTTCGATCAGAAATTGTCAATGATCTTACCAAAAAAGCGCTAGAACTCATTCATGATGGTGCTGATTTGGAAGCCTTTTCAGATGGTATTAGAAGTTTAGTCCCAGCATAGAGTGCCTGTGGACATACCCTGGCCACATAAAGCAAATCCTTATCAAATCGAATTTCTTTATGTGGTTAGTTGTATGTTGCTATAAACTCCTCTGCCTTAGTTACCATATTTTTACTTCCACAGAAAAATGGAATTCGCTGATGTAGGCTTGTGGGCACCACATCTAGTATAGACTGATAACCATCGCTCGCCTTTCCTCCTGCTTGTTCTGCAATAAAGGCCATCGGATTACACTCATACAACAAGCGTAATTTACCATTGTTCGACAAACTACTTTTAGGATAGATAAATATCCCTCCTTTGATCATGTTTCTATGAAAATCAGAAACCAAGGACCCAATGTATCGAGATGTATAGGGCCGATCACCTTCTTCTTCTTGGCAGTATTTAATGTACTTTTTAACCCCTTCTGGGAAGTGCACATAATTACCTTCATTGACCGAATAAATTCTTCCATCTTTAGGATACTGCATATTGGGGTGTGATAAATAGAAGGTCCCAATGGCCGGGTTTAAGGTAAATCCATTAACTCCACATCCTGTGGTATAAACCAACATGGTTGAGGTTCCGTAAATCACGTAACCAGCAGCTACTTGTTGTCTGCCTGGCTGTAAGAAATCCTCCATACTCACTGGTGTACCAATAGGGGTAATTCTGCGATATACAGAGAAGATCGTTCCAACAGAAACATTCACATCAATATTACTGGAGCCGTCCAAAGGATCAAAAAGCACCACATACTTGTTTTGATGGTTGTTGTCATGGCTATTTATGACCACAAAATCATCTTCCTCTTCGGAGGCGATCCCACAGACGATTTCTCTATTGGTCAAGGATTGTATAAATTTCTCATTGGCCAGAACATCCAATTTCTGTTGATCCTCACCCTGAGCGTTAATATCTCCACTGGAGCCGAGAATATCGACTAACCCTGCCTTGTTTACCTCGTAGTTCACTACCTTAGCTGCCAGACGTATGGCATTAATTAATTTTGATAATTCCCCTGTAGAATAAGGAAAGGCCTTTTGATTCTCAATAATAAACTCCCCGAGAGTTTGATTTTTTTTGGTCATGATGTTTTTTAAGTTTTTAAGCACACAAATATCGGTATTTTTGTGAAACTACAACGTTTTCGTTAAAAATCATTTTTATAGTATTCTAACTTTAAGTTATATTTGTAACAGATATGAAATACACCATTCGCATAGCCACAAAAAGTGATATGAGTCAAGTTCTTGAGCTTATTCAAGAATTGGCTGAATTTGAAAAAGAAGCTGATGCTGTAGTAATCACAAAGGAGGATTTGGAGAGAGATGGTTTCTCTGAACATCCTTTGTTCAAATGCTTTGTTGCCGAAAAAAAGGGTCAAATAGATGGTATTGCACTATGCTACCCGAGGTATTCGACATGGAAAGGGAGAACCCTCCATTTAGAAGATTTGGTCGTTCGTCAAAACAAACGAGGCCTTGGGCTAGGAAGCGCTCTGTTCAAAGAGGTGATTAAATATGGGGCTGAGCAAGGTGTGAGACGTATCGAATGGGTCGTTCTTAATTGGAATGAAACAGCGGTCGAATTTTACAAGAAAAATGGAGCCCAGGTTTTAAGCGATTGGGATACCGTTCAAATGGACGAAAACGGAATAAAAAAATTTATAGACAAGAATTCATGAGAATTTTCAAATTTGGAGGAGCTTCTGTTCAAGATGCATCTGGAATAAAAAATGTAGTTAAAGTCCTAGAAACTGTTGGACATCAAAATACACTTTTAGTCGTCTCGGCAATGGGCAAAACAACCAATGCTATGGAGTTGGTGGTAAAGAACTATTTTGAAGACAAGAGTAAACTTCAAGAAAGTTTTGATACCATTTATGATTATCACTACAATATTGCTGTAGCGCTTTTTGAAACAAAACAACACCCGATTTTCGCTAGGTTAGATGAATTGTTCGAGCAAGTACGAGGATTTTTAGCATGGAATAAGTCTCCCAAATACAGTTTTGTATATGATCAAGTCGTGGGTTATGGTGAATTAATTTCCACTAGTATCATTAGTGCTTATTTGGATAAGTGTGGAATGACAAATAGCTGGCTCGATGTGAGAGATTGCATCAAAACCAATGACAACTATCGAGAAGGCACAGTGGACTGGGAACGCACCCAGCAATGTATATCAGCCAAGGTAGATAAGAATCAACTCTATGTCACCCAAGGATTCTTAGGTAGCGACGATAACAATTTCACCACCACCCTAGGTAGAGAAGGTTCAGATTATACCGCAGCAATTTTCGCGTATTGCTTAAATGCTGATTCTGTTACCATCTGGAAGGATGTTCCAGGTGTATTAAATGCTGACCCTAGGTACTTTGAAAACGCGGAATTACTAAACAAGATATCCTACAGAGAAGCCATAGAGCTCGCTTTTTACGGGGCTTCTGTAATACACCCAAAAACACTACAACCACTTCAGCGCAAAGAAATTCCCTTATACGTCAAGTCATTTGCCAATCCAACCGCTGAAGGAACGGTAGTTATGAAAGGGGAAAGCATTTCTCCTAAAATCCCATGTTTTATCGTTAAAAAAGGCCTCGTACTGATGAAACTATCTTCCTTAGACTTTTCCTTTATAGTGGAAGAAAATATTAGCGAGATTTTTAAATTATTCAGCGAAAATCGCATGAAAGTGGATCTGATTCAAAATTCAGCAATAAGTTTTTCTGTTTGTGTTGACAACAAATTTAATCAGTTAGACGATTTGCTAAATACGCTAAAATCAAAATTTAAAGTCTCCCATTACGAGGATGTATCGCTTTATACAATAAGACACTTTAACGATCAAGCGATTCATTCTTTACAAAATGGAAAAGAGGTATTAGTGGAGCAAAGAACACAACAAACAGTGCAACTGGTCGTGAAGTAGTAAGCACAACAGAACCATAAATCAAAAAGCCTAAATCAACGGGATACTCGATCGATTTAGGCTTTTCATATTTAGTTGCTTAGTAAATACTACAGCGGGGACGTTTAATTCACCCTATAATCTGGTCATGAATTCTAGTTAGGATATCGGAGTCCACAATAATATTGACACTCCCTTGTGGACAAATCATAAATCGATATACCTCATTGGGCGTAAAAGTCCCTTCGTAATTCTCTTTGTAATCATTTATACCAAGGGTTCCCGTAATTGGCCCATCATTACTTCTAACGTAAATGTTGTAATATTCTCCTGTAAGAGAAAGAGGGACTCCAGCGAAAACAGGAACATGAGTTATCGCGGTATTGCTTACCACCATAATACTTGCATAATCATTGGTAACCGCTACATCTACTGTATCTACCATTTTAAAGTCAACAGTACTTTCTCCAAATAAGTAAAGTACATCAGAGGTTATTGGAAGTTCACCTCTATACTTTTTATCACTGTTGGTTACCACCACTCTGTATTCAATTTCTGGAATTGAAAAGGTAGATTTTCCTTCGTTCACATCGGTGAATGTAAAGGACGCTCCCCCTTGTGTTGGAATAAAATAGACGTTAAAAGTGTTGCTGATTTTATGATGGTACAATTCTGGGAAATCACAAGTCGATCTTCGCTGCATGATGGGACTGGATTCACTAGCGATTAATACATCCAAATTCAATGTAATATCCTTCATTGCAACTTCCTGATCAGGTATTAGAGCATCAGAATCGGAACTACAAGAAGTCATTAAAAAGGCTAAAACTAAAATTACTTTTTTCATTTTTTTACAAATTGTTTAATTGATTTTAAGACAAAGCACAAGAAACAATAAGCATAGGGTATAGATTTTTACCTACATATGAACGCGTCAAAAAATTCCAACTTTTCAGGTTCGGTAGTTGGGGAAATTAGTCAAAATAATAGCATGAAGCATCGAAAGAAATGCTGTTTGTCGGTAATAATTACCTCTAGTCGATCATTCCACTTTCAGCTCAGAACCACTTATTTTATTGGGGATGCAAAAATACTGCTTCTTCTTATTTTACACGACAAAAAAACAATAACGTTTTATATTTTGATCAAATTTCAAAATTAATTTTATTGATAATAGGTCTTTATCCACCTAGGTAATTCGACCATAAAAGTGTGTGTTAAAATTATTTTAGAGTTACTTATAGTCTACATAATTCTCAACCTTTAGGTAGTAAGCGATTTTAATTGAAAAAAGTCAGTTGTAAATTTGTTAAAACAGAAAATTTAGATATGCTTAAGATTCAACAATACTACAATCAATCTTTTTCTATATTTGTATGTATATGATAATTCAATGCTAAATGGGATTGGTAAGCGCAAAAGAAGTCGCTAAGGTGATTAAGACCGATAAGTTAGGCGTCTTAGGAACCTTAAGTGGATGGTTTTTAATGAAGGTGTTAAATCTATCTACACTCAACAAGGTCTATGACAAACACAAGGACAAACAAGACTTGCATTTTTTAAATTCCATTTTAGAAGAATTTGAAATTAATTTTGAAATCCCTGTGGAGGATTTTAAAAGGCTTCCAAAAGATGGTGCTTATATTACGGTATCCAATCATCCACTAGGTGGGATCGATGGGATACTATTGCTAAAATTACTTTTAGAGCAACGTAATGATTATAAAATAATAGCCAATTTTTTGCTTCACCGTATCCTACCCTTAAAGCCCTATATCTTGCCAGTAAACCCTTTTGAAACCCGGAAGGATGCCAAGAGCAGTATAAGTGGTTTTAAACAAGCACTAACCCATCTACAGCAAGGACATCCATTGGGTATTTTTCCTGCTGGAGAAGTCTCTACCAATAAGGAAGGCAAACTGGTTGTAGATCGACCTTGGGAGCCTGCAGCAATGAAGCTTATTAAAAAGGCAGAGGTACCAGTTGTTCCCATATATTTTCATGCCAAAAACAGCAACCTTTTCTACCGTTTATCAAATTTTAGTGACACGTTAAGGACTGCAAAATTACCCTCTGAATTACTCAATCAAAAAAATAGAGTAATTAGAGTGCGCATTGGAAGACCAATTAGCGTGGAAGCGCAACAGGAATTTGACAATCTCCCAGAGTTTACAGATTTTCTTAGAAGAAAAACCTATATGCTATCCAACTCCTATGACCAGGATAGACTACTGGATAAAGTAACCACTAGCTTAAAATTTCCTCGATCTCCTAAAGAGATCATAACACCAGTAGATAAGACTCTTATGGAGCAAGATGTGGACAAACTCAGAGAAGAAGACTTGCGTCTATTCCAAAGTAAAAACTATGAGGTCTTTTTGGCGACCGCTCAAAAGATCCCCAATATCATAAGAGAAATAGGGCGATTGCGAGAAATCACCTTTAGGGCAGTAGGAGAAGGGACTAATCGTGCGATCGACTTGGACGAATTTGATTTATATTATCACCATTTATTCCTATGGGACAATAAGGAGAAGGCTATCGTAGGTGCGTACAGAATGGGGCTAGGATCAGATATATTTAAATCTCGAGGTATCGATGGCTTCTACCTGCAAGATCTATTCAAATTTGAACCAGAGCTCTATCGGATGATGAGCGAATCTATAGAAATGGGACGTGCCTTTATCGTAAGCGAGTACCAGCAAAAGCCAATGCCTTTATTCTTATTATGGAAAGGTATTGTACATACCACTCTTCGTCACCCAGAACACAAATATCTCATCGGAGGCGTAAGTATAAGCAATCAATTTACAAACTTCTCTAAATCGCTAATGATAGAGTTTATGAAATCCCACTATTGGGATCCATATGTGGCGCAGTACGTACGTCCTAAGAAAGAATTTAAAGTGAAATTAAAAGATGCAGACAAAGAATTCGTCTTTGATGAAACCGCAGCAGACCTGAATAAATTTGATCGTTTAATCGACGAAGTGGAACCTGGAAGCCTTCGCTTACCTGTACTTATTAAAAAATACATTAAACAAAATGCAAAGGTGGTAGCCTTTAACGTGGATCCGTTATTTAATAATTCAGTCGATGGATTAATGTATATTAAAATTGCAGACCTTCCAGAGAGCACTGTAAAACCAGTAATGGAAGAATTTCAAGCTGAATTAGAACGAAAGCATATAGAAGAGCTTAAAAACAACCACAGTGATTCCTCCTAATGGGATTTGATAAACTTCTTAATTTGGTTCCTGTAAAAAGGTACCAACGAGTTGTTTTACCTCATAGAGCTTATCGATATTGATCGTATAACAAACCTTCTTTCCTCGTTGGGAACTGGTAATTAAAGCTGTTTTTCTTAATTCGACAAGATGCTGAGAAATCGTTGCCTGTGCAAGATCAATTTGCTTCACCATGTCATTGCAAATACAGCCTGGATTTGAACTTATAAACTGTAGAATTGCAATCCGAGCTGGATGCCCCAAGGCTTTAAACGTCTTTGATAATTCGTTTTGCTCCATTGTATGAGCTGCAATTTTTGTAAACCCCATAAATACTATGATGTCAAAGTGGCCGTTTGGGGGCGTTAAATAGCTTTATTTTTAACTCATTATTATTATTCAACTAAGACCTTGGAGCACAGCTCCTTAATTTAAAACCATGGTTTTCTACCCAATTGGTATGTGGCATAAAATTCTGCGTCGGATTTGGTGAGATAAATGATTCCTTCGATCAATCCTACAATCCCTGCAAGTCCAGCTCCAACGCCACAGGTGAGGGTTCCTAAAATTAAGGTAACAGCTAACATAATTATACCTTCCTTGTTATAGCCTAAAATAAATTTATGTATTCCAAAAGCCCCTAAAACAATCGCCAGTACTCCAGCTAAAATTTTTTTATTCTCACTTCCTCCAAAGGCATCCTTCATCCCTTCAGAAAACTCATTAGCGGATTGTTTTGCACCATCGCTAGTCTTTTTAGCAAACTCTTTTGCTTTTTGGTCGAAGCCATTTTCCTGCTCACTCATAGTGATATCTTTTTGGTTAATCCAGACTAATTTACTAAAAAAGAAGTTACTTTAACAAAAAATGTCGTATTAACTGTAATATGAACGCAAACAGCAGCTGTAATACATATTATCAATGCCGACAACATTATAAAAAAATTTATTGCACAAGGCAAATTCACCTTCTTTTAAGCGAACTCCTGTGTAATTTTATCCAATATGGTTTTAGACAATTTGATTTTACTCTCAATAGTCCAACCCGCAATATGTGGGCTCAACAGTACATTGTCAGCTTGAATTAAGTATTGAAAAGCTTCAGGCATATCATCCCCAAATAAATTTTCAAAGGACGCTTTCTCATACTCCAACACATCCAAGGCCGCACCTAATATTTTTCCAGATTTTAAAGCAGCCACCAAATCCTCGGTAACCACGCTTTTACCCCTTGCAGTGTTAATCAGCCAAAAGGATTTATGGAATTCTTCGATAAACTCCTTGTTGACCATACGGATCGTTTGTGGAGTTTGTGGTGTGTGCAGACTTAGAATATCTACTCGTTTTTTAAACTCCATGATCCCTACCTGTCGGGCATTCTCATCACCGACTCCTCCAAGAATATCATAACAGATCACATCACAATCAAATCCTTTAAGCTTTTTAGCAAAAGCTTTTCCCATGTGACCATACCCAATAATCCCGATAGTCTTCCCTTCAATCTCGATTCCTCGGTTCTCTTCTCGTTTCCAGATCCCATTTCTCACTTGATTATCAACGCGGTTAAGATGATTTAGTAGTGATAACAGCATTCCAAGGGCTTGTTCCCCAACGGCATTCCTATTCCCTTCTGGAGCGTTAAAAAGCCGGATGTTCATTTCCTGAGCCTTATCTATATCTATATTCTCTAGTCCTGCACCAACACGACCTATGAACTTAAGTTGTGTAGCTTTAGTCAAAAATTCAGCGTCTATTGGAATGCGACTGCGAATGATCAGCCCTTGGTATTCTCCAATTTTAGAAATAATCGCCTCTTTGGGCGATGTGTAATCGAAATGATTTTCATAACCTAGCTCCTGAAGCCCTTCTACAAGTAACGGATGGTTTTCATCCAAATGCAATACTTTCACGACAAAACAATTTAAATTCTGATTACAAAAGTATTAACTTTTCTAGGTTATAACGGGTAAAGTTTTCAATAATACGTGTTGATCATCTTCCTTAAAGCACTGATT
This sequence comes from Galbibacter sp., assembly GCF_035306585.1. GTDB lineage: Bacteria > Bacteroidota > Bacteroidia > Flavobacteriales > Flavobacteriaceae > Galbibacter. Next base: position 14,405 of record NZ_DATGNU010000123.1, on the reverse strand, counting down.
CGTCCAGGTTGTTGATGTGCATGAACCCTAATAAAGTCCTCTAATTCACTGTTCTTAACCGTATGCTGATCAACCATTTTGTTTAAAATATCAGCACTCTTTTCTTCTAATTGCAGTGCTTTTTTTAACAAATACTTTATTTCATTCGACTTAAATATCAAACAAAAAGTGATATGTGTTATATAATAAATACTTTTTGCTTTAGGTAGAAAAAGATCAAAGGTATTTCTGGACTTGATATGATCGTGAAGCTGGTTACAAAATTTTGATTTAGTAAAAAAACTAGTTTCATAGAAATTTTTCAAGCCCTCAAATGACATATAATATTGACACTCATTATAGGTCTCTTTAAGCTTTATAGTCACTGCATACAGCTCTAGGGTGTCTCGCCTAACCTGATTATCACTACGTTCATAATTTCCGATACTACCCATTTTAGTTGTATAATAGTCACAAATATACGCCAATTATGGAATATAAGTTTTCACAAAACAACTTAATCTATAGATGGTAATGAAAATTAATATCTAAAATGCATGAAAATTCGGCAAAGTTACCTCTATTAGAAACCAAGGATTAATTTGGCAATGGTAAAGTAAATTAAAATTCCAAAAACATCATTACTAGTGGTGATAAATGGTCCCGTTGCAACCGCGGGGTCAATACCCTTTTTATCCAAAAATATCGGAACAAAAGTCCCTACCAAAGCTGCAATAATTATAACTGTAATTAATGCGACCCCAATTGTGGCCGATACAAGGTATGAAGTCTGAAATAAAAAGTGACTAATAATTAAAACTACCAGAGCGATTGCACAGCCATTTATTAAACCCAATACAAATTCCTTACCTAGTCGTTTAAATAATTCACCTCTAATCGTATCATTAGCCAATCCTTGCACTACAATAGCGGAGGACTGAACGCCCATATTACCAGCAGTTGCTTGTATTAAAGGCACAAAACTAAGTAAAATCGGATTGGCCATGGCACCTTGAAAACTACCTATGATACTAGCAGCCCCCAGCCCCCCAAACATTCCAATTAAAAGCCATGGAAGACGTGCCTTGGTATGAACCCATATATCGTCATCCGCTTCTACATCTTGGGTAATACCCGCTGCCAACTGGTAGTCTTTTTCAGCTTCTTCTTTAATAACATCAACGATATCATCAATGGTAATTCTTCCCACCAATCGACCTAATTCATCAATTACTGGGATCGCTTCCAAATCATACTTTGACATCAGCCTTGCTACGTCTTCTGCCTTGTCATGAACCGTAACAAAATCCACTTTCGGAATATATACACTGCTAATTTGAGCTTTTGTAGAGGTCGTCAATAAATCCTTTAATGATAAACGACCTTTTAATTTTCCATCGTTATCAACCACGTAAATTGAATGTACCCTAGTGACATTTTCTGCCTGTCTCCTCATTTCTTTCACGCATGTAAGCACATTCCAATTTTCATTGACCTTCACCAACTCTTTTGCCATAAGTCCCCCAGCGGTATCCTCATCATAACGCAAAAGTTCGACAATATCCCGAGCATGTTCTTTATCACCGATTTGAGCGATAATTTCATTGACTCTTTCCTCGGGAAGTTCTGCTATAATATCTACCGCATCATCGGTATCAAGTTCACTGATTTCATCTGCGATTTCCTTAGCAGAGAGGTTACCAAGAATCTGCTCTCGGATATTCTCATCAAGTTCCGTAAGGACCTCGGAGGTTTTTTCACTATCAAGTAACTTAATAATGTAGGTGGCATGCTCAAAATTGAGTTCATTTATGATTTCCGCAATATCAGCATAGTGAAAGTCCTCCATCTTCGTTCGTAAGGCTGAATCAGACTTACTAACAATCAGAAGTTGTATTTCTTCAATTAATTCATCACTAAGCTTAAATGGAATCATAGGCCTATATATTTTTGAAATTTTCCTTTTCTATGACAAAAGGGAGTTCATGTTTTCACTCAAATCTTGTTCTACCAGTGTACAAAGTTTTATGAAATCTTCTACACTGAGCTGTTCAGGTCTTAAATTGAATAGCTCCGTTGCTCTTAACTCTTCGGAAAGGTCAAAGGTTTTTAAACTATTTCGAATCGTCTTTCTACGTTGTCCAAATGCCGCTTTAACTAACCTAAAGTACAACTTTTCATCACAGCCAAGCTCAAAACCTTCTTTTCTTTTTAATCGGAGTACGCCAGAATCGACCTTTGGTGGTGGATTAAAAACCGACGGTGGGACCGTAAATAAATACTCCGCATCGTAATAGGTTTGTGTCAATACCGATAAGATACCATAGGTCTTAGTTCCATGCTTCTCACAAATACGCTGTGCCACTTCCTTTTGAAACATTCCTGTAAATTCTGGGATTTGAGATCGCCATTCCAGTGCTTTAAAAACGATTTGTGTGGAAATATTATAAGGAAAGTTCCCTGTAATAGCGAAGGATTCATCCCCAAAGAGTATGGATAAATCATATTTGAGAAAATCTGCTTCTACAATTTTAAATTGACTCTTGGGCTGCTTAACATTGGGGTTTTCCAATAGAAAAGAATCATTTAGATAAGCAATCGATTCCCTATCCAAATCCATGGCGTATAAATCAACACCTTTCGATAATATGTATTTCGTTAAAACTCCTGTCCCTGGACCGATCTCTAATACCTTGGTATAATTTTCTAAAGTTAAGGTATCTGCTATTTTTTGTGCAATTTTTTCATCTTTTAAAAAATGCTGACCAAGATGTTTTTTGGCTCTAACTGGATCCTTGCTATGTTGATGCTGACCTGCCGATTTATAAAATTTATTCTTTTTCATTGCCTTTTAAGTTTACGGAATTTAATACCGAGAAAAGAAAGTCCGGCAACAGATCTTTCAAAGATCAAAAATACAGTTTCCTAGGTCAATGACCATAAAAAAATACATCCTGTGTAATTTAATGTTCACTTAAGACCTGAAGATCGGTAGTAAAACGCACTAAATTATCAGAAAAACGTTGCCTCTCTTTAATTCTAAATTCCTGATCATACTCCAAATAATACCGCTCAAGAGATGCTTTATCTTTGGCAAGGTACTGTACTGAAAAAGTCATTCCACCCATTTCCTCCTCTACGAGCACGCGCAATATTCTGGCGTTGGTAAAAAGTTTGGTTCGCAACATTTCTGGAATATAGGTTTCTCTCATCCATTGTAGCCATTGTTGGTGTATTTCCTGATCGACATTGACCGTTACATTGTATATATACATCTTACTAATTCAGTTATATAATTGTTCTTCTCTATTCTAATTGATCACCGCGAATGGAGCGGTATAATGCTCTTGCTTGAACAAAATAAATACTATCTTGATGTTCAAAAATGATACGCTCGAGTAGTTTTTTCGCCTCTTCAGGCATCTTCCTTTTTTCAAAGTTCAATACCCCAAGATGAAACAGCGCATCATCCATCAATATTCCATCAGGGTAAAAGGAAATGATTTTTTCATAATTCAAGGCCGCTTTATCAAACTCTTTAACTTGCTCATAAAGTGCCCCTTGCTTTAACAAAGCTTCATCTTCAATAGGATCTCCCTTATGGTTCTCCAAGATTTCTTCTAGCATGTTTATACTTTGCTCAGTATTGTTTTGATAGGCCAACAAATCTGCTTTAGCATATAATTTAAGGGCCGCATGGGTAGTGTCTTTCTTTATGTTATCTGAGATCAATAGTTTTAATTCCAAAGCATCATTGGCGATTAATTGGGAGGTGGAAGATTTTAATACATTTAACTGGGTTTCTGCCCAAGTGAAATCTCCTTTATAAAAACTCGTCTGAGCTACTTTAAACCGAGCATATTGACCCCATACATCATTTTTAAGATCCTTTTGAACCTGGGTGTAATAAATAAGCGCTTGATTAAATTTCTCATCGTACACTAAAATATCAGCAAGGGTAATTTTTAATTGCGCCTGCATAAAGCGATCACTTGACAAGGTCATTGCTTGTTTTATAAGCTGTTGAGCAAACTCGGATTGACCCATCTGAAATGCCAAAAATTTAGCATATTGAATTTGTACCATCAACGTATTAACCGAGTTTCCATATTGACTTAAAAGGTCGTCAAAATCGTTTTTGATGGTGCGGTAATTACTGGTATCGCTCTGTGCGATTTTCAAGTTAATTAAATTCAACTTGGCCTGTATGGTTAATTGCAAGTCAGTTGATTGCTCAATGACAAATTCATTAATGGCGCGCGCTGTATCTTCATCGTTATTTTCTAAAGCCAACACTCCTAAATCTACAATATCATCCAAAGTGCTGCCCTCAGATCGTTTGTATACTGCCTTTTGCTGTACAAAGGCATTTCGATAGTCTCTTTGTTGTACAAACATCCAGCTCAACATCTCATTCCAAAGCACATCGGGCTCAGATTGTGTCTTTCTAAGCAAGGCTTTTTTAAACAATGTATTGTTTTCACTTGCAGGGTCTTCAGTGACAAAACGGCTTAGATTTCTCTTAATAGTAGGTGCTAAATTTGGACTCTTTTTAATCAGATCCAGATACATGGAATACATAAGCTCTACCTCACCGCGTTCTCCGTAAATAGTAGCAAGATCATAATTAAAATTCAACTTTTCATTGCGCTCCATAGCCCTCTTATAACTACTAATTGCTTGATCCAAAAGTGTTTTAGACCTAAAAGTTCTCCCAAGAATATATGCATAATTGGGATTATCATCTATCAAAGAAATAGCCTTATCATAGTAGGTTTCTGCTTTCTTATGCTTGCCCATCAGGTGGTAATTATAACCAACCTCAACATAAATCACTGGATTAACCTTTTCTCCTTTGGCTGCGCTTAAGAGGATTTCCTCCGCCTCTTGATACCTTTCTAATTGCTGATAAGTCGCTACCAAAGGAATAATCACACCACTATTGGATGGGTTGTTTTTATAAAATCGTTCGTAATAAATGGCTGCTTGCTCAAAATTACCTTCTTCAAAATACTGACGTGCAATAATTTGATCTTGAGCAGAGGACTCAAAAGTAACTAGTAGTAACAAAATGAAAATAATTAAAACACGCATCACTTTAGCAATCATAAGAACGGCAACAAATTACGACGGAAAAATTAGGTTTAAAAAGGATATCTTATGGTATCCCAATGTTTAATTTATTTTAGAAGAAAGTCCGGAAAAAACCGGACTTTGCAATTCGGTGACTTGCTATTAACCAACTTAATAATAGATTTTTGAAAAAATCTTCTACATCACCGTAACTTAAAATTAAATAAAAATATTGTATCCACCTAATTTAGTGTACTAATATCACGATCACATTAGTTTTAAAACAATTGCAACCTTACTCGATTTTATCAAAGCCAGTATATGGCACCAGTACCTCTGGAATCTGGATACCGTCTTCTGTCTGATAGTTTTCTAAAATACCTGCCAGAATTCTTGGCAAGGCTAAAGAACTTCCATTTAGGGTATGTGCCAATACATTTTTCCCAGAATCGTTTTTATATCGAAGCTTTAAGCGATTTGCTTGAAAGGATTCAAAATTAGAAACAGAACTTACCTCCAACCAACGTTCTTGTGCGGTGGAATACACCTCAAAATCAAATGTCAATGCCGCAGTAAACCCCAAATCTCCCCCGCATAATCTTAAAATACGATAAGGTAATTTAAGTTCCCGCAATAACTCTTGTACATGCGCTACCATTCCATCTAAGGCCTTATAAGAGTTATCAGGATGTTCAATGCGAACCAGTTCCACCTTGTCAAATTGATGAAGACGGTTTAATCCTCTAACATGTGCCCCATAACTACCCGCTTCTCTTCTAAAACAGGGGGTGTAAGCAGTACAACAAATTGGAAAATCTTTTTCTGTCAACAACCGATCTCTGAAAAAATTGGTAATAGGAACCTCCGCCGTTGGTATTAAATATAAATTATCCTCACCGATATGATACATTTGCCCTTCCTTATCTGGCAATTGTCCTGTCCCATAACCAGAAGCTTCATTGACCAAATGTGGTACTTGATATTCGGTATAACCAGCTTGGGTATTTTTATCTAAGAAATACGCAATAAGGGCGCGTTGTAATCGTGCTCCTTTTCCTTTGTATACTGGAAAACCTGCGCCTGTTATTTTTGCCCCTAAATCCAGATCAATAATATCATACTTCTTTGCCAGTTCCCAGTGAGGCAATGCCCCTTCCACTAGAATAGGCACGTCTCCTTCTCTGAAAACCTCCTCATTGTCTTGATCGGAATCTCCAGTTGGCACTGATGAGTGTGGTAAATTTGGAATCGTATATAGCAATGATTGAAGCTTCTCAGCGGTTGTATTTAAATTCTCACTAAGTGATTTTGATTCCTCTTTTAAAACAAGTGATTGGGCTTTAAGCTCATTGGCCTTCTCTGTCTGTCCTGTTTTAAATAAGTCACCGATCTCATTTGACAACTTTTTGGATTGCGCTAGGGTGTTGTCTAAATTGGACTGTAAAGTCCTGCGCTCTTCATCCAACGCAATAACTTCTTCCACAGCAGAAGTAGCGTCAAAATTTCTGACTTTTAATCGCGCGATGACTTCCTCCTTATTGTCTCGGATAAATTGTAACTGAAGCATGGAAATACTCTATTAAATTAATTTTCAAAAATGCACTTTTTTTGATTTGAACAAAACGCCTTGCAATCAAAGTGACAAATTTAAAGCTTTCCCTTTATTAACCTGCTTATTTAGATGCTTTTTTGTAGGGAAAGATCCATGGCTGATGCCCGAAGTAATGCCAAGGTTGAGCGGCTAAATCAACATCGGGTTTCACAAAATCTCGCCAAGGCCCCCCATTAATGCTTACCCTGCTATGAGTGGCGAACACACTCACCTCATGCCCTTGTTCTTTATATTGCTCTTTAAGCCTTTGTGCGAATTGCCATATCATATCAGGTTTACTGCCGATCACTCTTCGCTGTTTGACTGACAAGTGCTCATTAAGATCTACACTAAGTTGTTCTTTTGTATGGTGATTGAGTACCTTAAAATCAATAATTCCAGCTTTGCTTCTCAACATCATTCGCCAACTCATTCGATGGCCTTCTTCGGTCCATAGAACGGGTTCGGGTATAAACAAATGTCTGATAGGTAATACGATCTGAATAATGACATATAAGCCAATAAGGACAGCGACCACTTTATGGTAGGAAGGTTTTTCGACCTGGCCATCCGTATAAAGAGGTTTGTGTTTTAAAAAAATCTTCCGAATAGTCGCTGGCTCGAAGAAAAACAAACATAGCGCTAGAGACATATAAGGAAATATCCCTATTTGAAAGATCACAGAATTAAATAAATGAAACACAACTGCTGCTACAAAGGCCCATTTACGTGTTGATTTTATAAGAAGTAGGGGTATAATTAAAAAATCAAACACAATCCCACTGCTCATTAGAAACCAATGCAGGGACTTGTTTTGCAGTAAGCTACCAACTATGGGATAATGTTGCTTTGACCCCATTAGAACCTTTAAAAAAGAAAGATCCAGCCATCCTGGGTACAATTTGGCGATAGCCGCATAGGTGTAAACAACAAATAGTTGAAATACAATTAACCATTTACACCAACTATACATCCATACCCTCTTCTGTTCTGGTCTCCTTTTTACATCGATAGACAAATACCTATGTGCTGGTAAGCACATCATAATTAAACACAGCAATAACAAGAGGTAATAGTGATTGTTATAGGAGGCTTTTTGCATAAAATACACCCCTGCCCACATTAGAGTAAAAGCGCTGATACTAAACCTGTAGCGGTAGCCTATCATTACGAAAAACCCCAGTAATCCCATAATGGCAAAGTAATAATACATGCCATTTCCCGCGAGGGGTTGCAGAAAATCTAAACCGATGAAATTAAAGGTAAATTTCGGATTTACTAGGGTATCACGTACCCATCCTGTCAAAATAGCACCAACACTTTCCAAAAAGATAAGCAAGCCAAAGATGACCCTAAAAACAATCAGCGCATTATTGTCAATTTTAGTAAAAAGAAATTTAGTCAGCATGTAGCTTTTCAATATGGGAGATTGATACTGCTTTATCCTTTTCCAATTGAAGTCTTAACGCTTCCACGGAATCAAATTTTTGCTCATCTCTAAGACGTTCCAAAAGCTCAACACTCAAGGTTTCTCCGTATAAATCACCTTGAAAATCAAATAAGTGTACCTCGATGGTTCGTTTATCTCCTTGAACCGTAGGATTGAACCCTATGTTCATCATCCCATAGCGGAGTTTTCCGCGGTAATGGGTTCTAATGACATACACTCCGACTTTGGGGATTAATTTATACTTCTCCTCAATATGTATGTTTGCCGTAGCAAAACCTAAGTCTTTTCCAATACCTCTGCCACGGGTGACTACGCCACTAAGCATATAACAATACCCCAGATAAGCATTCGCAGTCTTTACATCACCATCTTCTAATGCCTTTCTGATTTTAGTGGAACTTACTGAGACCTCATTAACTTCCTCTGCCGAAATTTGTTCAACTTCAAAATCATATTTCTCACCAAAACTAACTAGGTCATCGATTGTGGCGGTTCGGTTCCTTCCAAAACGGTGGTCATATCCAATAATAACCTTTTTTGCCTTGATGTGATCAACTAGTACCTCCTTGACATATTGTTCTGCACTCATGCGTGAGAAATCTTTTGTAAACGGATGAATAATCAATTGATCCAATCCAGAATTTTCCAATATGGCTATTTTTTCATCAAGGGTATTGAGCAGTTTTAAATCAGTGGCCTGTTGCAACACCATCCTTGGATGTGGAAAAAAAGTAAGTATCGTAGATCTGAGCGAATTCGCCTTGGCAATGGTGACCAATTTATCGATAATCTTTCGGTGTCCTACATGTACTCCATCGAAGGTTCCTATAGTGACAACCGTGTGATAATTTTCGTCTTTTTCAAAAAGATTTCTTTTAATAATCACTTATGCGTTGTTTAATATTAAACTCATACCACAAAATAACGAATTAAAAAGAGAATATTTAAGGCAATAAGGTCGGGTATTTGCCATTTTTTAAAATTAAGAGCGTAATTTTAACTATTTTTATTCCCTGACTTTAAGTACAAATGGGCAAGTTTTCGCATTTATTGCTGGGGTTTTTTATCCTAATATATTGTATATCAGCGTATTCTCAGGAAGAGAATCTTTGGAGTAAATCAATGAGTACTGTAAAAAATAATCTCATTAAACCCACCCATACGCCTTCTTACTTTCAGTTGGAACTCGGCCAATTCAAAAAACAACTTCCAACCAGTTCAAGTTCCAAAGATTTATATAGCCCTAGAGTTTCCGAAACTATCGTTCATTTTCCAACTTCCGAAAATGATTTCGAACAATTTAAAGTTAAAGAGCATAGTGTTCTATCCAAGGCACTTTCCAGTAAATACCCCCAAATAAAATCGTATAAAGGGACTTCGGTCAACAACCCTTTAATACAAATTTATTTCTCGATAGACCCAAAAGGTTTCCACGGTTTAATAAAAGATAAAGCAAACGGGAAAGTCACCTATATCAACCCAAGCAAAGACCAATCTAATACTTACTATCTCATTGGCAAGGAAGGATTTAAGACCAAAGAGTTCAGTTGTAGCGTCCAACAAAATGACAAAGGGTATAGTCTGAACACCAATGAGGAGGACTTGATGATGCGCCCTGTGGACGACAGTACTCTTAGAACATATCGATTAGCCCTAGCTTGTTCGGCAGAATACGCAGCATTTCATATACAAGAGGCAAACCTTAGTCCTACAGCGACAGATCAAGACAAAAAAGCTGCGGTACTAGCAGCTATGAACACTACGATAACACGTGTGAATAGTATTTACGAAAACGATTTGGCGATTCATTTAGAGATTATTGAGAACAATGACATTCTTATATTTTTAGATCCTGAAACTGATGGGCTAACCAATGCTGATTCTGAAATTATCATCAACAGCGAAATCCAGCCACTTATCGACTCGGCAATTGGCACAGCTAATTACGATATCGGCCATGTGTTTACTAGAACGAGTGCTGGTGGTGACGGAATAGCGCAATTGCGTTCGGTGTGTACTCCTAACAAAGCCAGAGGAGTCACTGGTTTCTATTCTCCAGAAGGTGATGCGTTTGATATTGATTTTGTAGCTCATGAAATGGGCCACCAATTTGGAGCAACACACACCTTTAATAACTCTTGTAATGCCAACAGAACTGAGGCTACTGCAGTGGAACCTGGGAGTGGGTCTACGGTGATGAGCTATGCAGGGATTTGTCCAGATAACATTCAAGGTAATAGCGATGCTTATTTCCATGCAATCAGTATTTCTCAGATATGGGATAACATCATTTATGGGAACAGCGATTGTGCAATGGAAGCATCCATTTCCAATCAGGCTCCAGTGATTTCAACATTGTCAAATTATACCATTCCAGCTAGAACAGCCTTCGTATTGGATGCAATTGCGAGTGATGTGGACGGGGATGTTCTGACCTATTCATGGGAACAACAAGACAATGAGGTTGCTGTGCAACCTCCTTCAGCCGAATCAAAAGTAGGCCCCTTATTTCGATCCCGACCCCCGATGGCATCCTCGAAACGGTATTTCCCTTCAAAGGAAGCCTTACTGACAAACAATCTATCCCCTACTTGGGAGGTAATACCAGAAGTTTCTCGAGAAATTAATTTTTCCTTACTTGTTCGAGACAACAACCCAGAAGGAGGCCAAATTGCACGTTCGAATCTAGTGGTAACGACTGAAGATACTGGCGAAGCATTTGAAGTTACATCACAAAACACTGCAGAAACTTTGCGTGGCGGAGAGGTCTACACCATCAATTGGAATGTAGCTCAAACCAATGAACTGCCTATTCAAGCGGATTTTGTCGACATATATCTCATCCTAGATTCTGATCTGGAAACCCCAATAGTACTTAAAGATAACGCCAAAAATGATGGAGACGCAAGAATTGTAATCCCTGGAGATATCAGTAGTACTAACGCTCGGATAATGGTCAAGGCATCCAATAATGTTTTCTTTGCTATTAACAAAGCCGTCCTGTCAATCATTCCGGCCGACTATGCCCTGATTTTTGACAGTCTTGAATACCAGATTTGTCAACCAGAGGATATCGACATTTCTTTTACCTACCAAACGTATTCCAGTTATAATGAGACCACAACATTTACTGCTATAGATGTACCCTTAGGCCTAGTGGTGAACTTTAGCCAAAACCAAGCAAATACCACGGATACGCAGGTAACCATAAACATTAGCGGTACGGACAACCTTGAATCCGGACCAAGTGTTCTAACCGTATTGGCGGAATCTCCAACCGGAGAACAAAAAGAATACCCCATACAGCTCTCGATGTATAATACAACAATGGAGCCAGTAGTTTTACAGTCACCTATGGATGCGCAAACAGATATCCCAACGAAAAGCATACTTAGGTGGGAAGATTACCCAAATGCGAATCAATTTGAAGTCCAGGTATCCACCACGCCCGATTTTAGTACTTTACTCGACACCGGCATAGTGAATTCTACAGAATTTGCGGTGGAAAATCTGGAAGCTAGCACGACTTACCATTGGAGAGTAAAACCTATAAACACCTGTGGTGATGGCGAATTCTCTAATGCCTTCAATTTCACCACTATAAACATCTCATGTAAAGCGCAAAACAACAATGAAAATACAGCCATTTCTTCCATGGGAGCCTCCTTAGTCACAAGTACCATCGATTTCCTAGAAGCAGGTGAAATTAATCAAGTTAAAGTCTTTGTTGATATCACACATTCATGGTTAGAGGATCTAAGTATTTCATTGATATCTCCTTCAGGAACAACAATTCCATTAATGACACAGCAGTGCGCCAATCAAAAGGACATCAATGTTACCTTTACAGACCAAGGTGCTTCGATCACATGTTTATATGAAGTCCCATCGCTCAGTGGTCAGGTAAGGCCTGAACAACCTTTATCCAGCCTAAAAGGTGAACCTAGTAAAGGCTTATGGCAATTAGTGGTAGAGGATAGCAATAGCCATGATGGAGGTAGCATCAATAATTTTGGTCTTGATATCTGTATCAGCGGTGAATATATTACAGATTCAGATCAAGATGGTGTACTAGATACAGACGACCTTTGTCCAAGCACACCAAAAGGGGCGAAGGTAGATGTCAACGGTTGTGAAATTTTCACCATCCCTGAACAAAACATTCATCTAACACTTACTGCGGAAAGTTGTGTTGACCAAAATGATGGAGCCATAAAAATAGCTATCGAAGATACTAGCTATGATTATACGGTGAGTCTAACTGGAAATGGGACAGATCTTTCCTTAGATTTAAGTCAAACAGGTAACTTTACCTCACTTTCTTCAGGCGATTATACATTGTGTTTTACAGTGGCTCAAAACGCTGATTATCAACAGTGCTTTGATGTAGTTATCGGTCAACCTGAACTCTTATCGGTGTACGCCAAGCAATTAGATGGTGACATATTAAGACTTCAACTAACAGGTGCAGACCTATACCACATAAACCTCAATGGAAAAGAATTTAACACCAATAGAGCGTTTGTTGAACTTCAACTTGAGAAAAGCATAAACACGCTTCGTGTTAGCACCAATAAAGATTGTCAAGGAACTTTTGAAAAAACATTTGTAGCTCAAGAAGCCCTTTTGGCCTATCCTAATCCCTTCCAAGAGGAGTTACAACTCCAAACCCCTTTTATGAACACTTCTTTTAAAATTTTAATATATGACCTCGGGGGTCGAACAGTAATGAACCATACTGCCAACACGGACAGCCATGGGAATATACAGCTAGATATTGTTGGACTTTCTTCGGGCACCTATATTCTTAGAGCAGAAAATGAATTCATTTCAGAGATTATTAAATTAGTTAAACGATGATAAGCATAAAAAACTCATGAAAAAGATCGCTCTTATACTTGGTTTATTAATTATCATAATAGCTTGCAATAGCAAGGATGATAACCCGCGTCCAACAAAACCAGAGATAGCTACCCTTTTATTTCCAGAAAAAGATGAGACTTGTACTCAAGGTGTTATTATTGACCAAAATAGAAGTAGCATAACCTTTGAATGGGCACCCAATAAGGGGGCAGATAATTTCACGCTAACGATTAGAAATTTGCTATCAAATCGTATCCAAACCTATACCACCGAAGAAACATTCAAGGAAGTCACCCTTTCAAGAAATACGCCTTATTCTTGGTTTATTATCTCTGTAAACACTAAAAGTGGAGACAGCACCACTAGTAATCTGTGGAAGTTTTACAATGCTGGAGAGGGAGTGGTGAGTTACCCACCATTTCCAGCAGAACTTCTACATCCGAAATCAGGTAGCACCTCCTATAGCACAACGAATATAGAATTAACCTGGAAGGGTACTGATGTTGATAACGACATCAAAGAATATGAGGTATTTTTGGACACTGTCAATCCACCAACTAAAAATGTTGCGTTGGGGTTGAGCACCACGACCCACACTTTAGCACCTTTACCAAAAAATGTGTATTACTGGTATGTCAACACTATTGATCAGTCTGGTAATAGCACCCCTTCACCTACAGGAGAGTTCAGAATCAATTAAGCCGCTATGAGTTTAGGTGTTATTAAACGTATTCATCGTAATTTGGACTCCAGCAGTTGCAAAAGAATTAATAAGTTCCATTGCCCTTTCCATACGTTCTTCTAATTTGGATTCTTCTTCAGGGCTCCATAGACCTAACACATATTCAATTTGTCTACCCTTAGCAAAGTCAGCTCCGATTCCAAAACGAAAACGGGCATACTGTTGTGTTCCTAATTGCAATTGAATATCTTTTAAACCATTGTGCCCACCATCACTACCTTTTGTTTTCAAGCGTATAGTACCAAATTTCAGGTTAATGTCGTCTGTGATTATTAACAGGTTCTCCAAAGGGATTTTCTCCTTGGTCATCCAATAGCGAACAGCTTTGCCGCTGAGGTTCATATACGTGTTAGGCTTTAGCAAAATCAGTGTCCTTCCTTTAAACTTATAATGGGTTATAGCTCCTAATTTATTGGACTCGAAATTTAGATCTTTCTTTTTTGCTAGGTGATCCAATACCTTAAATCCTATATTATGCCTAGTGTTTTCATATTCAGAACCAATGTTTCCAAGGCCTACGATTAAATACTTTTTCATAACATCCTGGTCTTTACTTTCACTTTTAATTAAAAGATTTTTTAGGAAACGTATCATATTGAAATGCTATATAATTTAAAAGGCATCTCAAAATGAGATGCCTCGTAATATAGTAAATACTTTTAAAAGACCTATTCAGCCTTTTTAGCACCAGCTGCTTTTTCTTCTTT
>NZ_DATGNU010000122.1:0-3462 GCF_035306585.1 Galbibacter sp. | reverse complement strand
GGTGATGCGGTAGGAAGAGCGGATTTGCGATCCTATCCAATTGGAAAAACTTTTTCCTTGGGGCTGAATGTTACACTTTAACCTATAAAGAAAACAAAATGAATACAACGTTTATATTCCGATTTTTACTTCTGTCAAGCTTGTTGTTTGTAAGCTGTGATGATGATATTCTTGACCTTCCGCCAGAGGATCAACTTGTGGTAGATCAATTTTTTAATACAGCCAAGGACTTAGAGGTTGCTACCAATGATTTCTACACCATGTTGCCCACAACGGGAACCTATACCGATGATTCCTCATCAGACAACATTATGTCCTTAACTCCTGCTGCGAGAATTCGAGGGGCTAGGATCGTGCCAACACAGCGTGGAAGTGGTGGATGGAACTGGTCACGATTAAGAGATATCAATTTCTTTCTTGAACACTACAAGCAGGTGGAAAATCCTGATGCGCAACGACATTACGGGGGGATCGCCCGTTTCTTCAGAGCGTACTTTTACTTTGATAAAGTCATGCAATTTGGAGATGTTCCTTGGTATGGGGAAGTGTTAGAGGCTGGTGATGAACGACTTTACAAAGCAAGGGACTCACGGGTTTTAGTAATGGATTCTATTATGGCCGATATTGATTATGCTATTGAGAACATTCCAGCGGAGGTAGAATTAAACAGAATTACCAAATATACTGCCCAAATTCTCAAAGCCCGAATAGCACTCTTTGAAGGGACCTTTAGAAAGTATCACGGAATCAGTGGAGGGGAAGCTTTCTTAAGAGCTGCTGCCACTACAGCTGAAGACTTGATGAACTCTGGAGCCTACAGTTTGTATACGATTGGTGGTCCAGAAGAAGCCTATAGAGGATTGTTCGCTAGAAATGATCAAGATGCCGTTGAGACGATTCTTGCCAGGGATTTTGATCAAGAATTGGAAACGCATAATTTAGGTTATTTGATGACCGCCCCAACCATGGGAGGGTGGGGTATGATGAAAGATGCCGTCAACAGTTATCTACTTGCTGATGGTACCCGATTTACGGACCTTCCAGGGTATGAAACAATGGGCTTTTATCAAGAGATGCAAAACAGAGATCCAAGACTTACACAAACTACCGCAGGTCCTGGATTTAAAGTATCTGGTTCAGAGGAACCAGAACCCGTTTCTTTAGAATCCTCTACAACGGGTTATAGAATTATCAAAGCGCTCCCTGATAGAAGCCAGTGGAGTTCTTCGTACTTTGATGTAATTATCTTCCGTTATGCAGAGGCATTACTAATTTATGCCGAAGCAAAGGCAGAACTAGGAACCCTTACCCAAAGTGATTTAGATATTAGTATTAATTTACTTCGTGATCGTGTAGGGATGCCTCATTTAAATATGGCACAAGCCAATGCCAATCCAGATCCCTATCAAGAGTCGTTCTATCAAAATGTAGATCAAGGTGCCAATAAGGGTGTGATCCTTGAGATTCGAAGAGAGCGAAGAATAGAATTGTTTAATGAAGGTCTAAGGTGGCATGACCTGATGAGATGGAAGGAGGGGAAAAAACTTGAACAACCCATGTTAGGGATTTATTTTCCTAGTTTAGGTGCACATGATTTTGACAATGACGCTAAACCAGATGTCTACCTACATCAGGGAGATCCATCGGGAGCACCAGAAGGCATTACAACTTTTATAAATGTCCTTCAGCGTCCTCTTACAGAGGGCACCTCTGGAAATATGAACCCTTTTGGGGATGGTGGGAAATTTGATGAGGCCAAGGATTATTATTATCCAATACCGATCGAAGATCTGCAATTAAATAAACAATTAGAGCAGAATCCTAAATGGGAACATTAAGATTTTCATCCCTACTTTTAGCAGTAGGACTAGGAGGTGTGTTATTCCTGCAGAGTTGCAGGAATAACAACCCCTCTAAGACCAAAACACTGCAAACCAAAACCTTGTATTCTAATAAAAAGGTTAAAAGAATGACTCCGCTCGAGGTAGGATTTGCAATAAGTCTTGGGAGGATCACAAAAGATACCCTTGTCTTAGCAAAATCACTTGGAATAGATCATATTGAAATTTCCGGTTTAGGGATGTTTGTCGATAAGGATCTAAGTTTTAAGAAAACCGATCAAGAAATTATTGAAAAACTAAATCAGGTTAAAAAAGCAGCCGATAGTGCTGGGATTAATATTTGGTCAATTCACATGCCTTTTGGACCTCAAATAGACCTTTCACTAATCGATCAGACCCAGCGAAAACAAGTAGTAGCAATGCATCAAAAGCTACTGCAGCATTTAAGTATATTAGAACCTGAGATGGTGTTATTTCATCCCAGTTACTATTTACAATTAGGAGAAAGAGCGCACCGAACAGCTCAATTGATCGCATCGGCCATTACCCTAGATAAGGATGTACAGCGTATTGGCGCGAGTATGGTTATTGAGAATATGTTAGGATCAGCATTGTTAGTGGATCAACAGCGGGAACGACCACTACTTCGAAGCGTAGAAGAATGCGTTGCTATTTTTTCTAAATTACCTGAATCCATTGGATTGGCGGTGGATACCAATCATATTCTTCATGCCGAGAATCTTATTTTAGCCTTAGGTACCCGATTAAAAACGCTTCATATTGCCGATGGTACAGGTGAGGCAGAAAATCATTGGTTCCCTTGTGATTATAAAGGGGAAAATAACTGGGATAAGGTCCTGGCAGCTTTATCGGAGGTAAACTACCAAGGCCCGTTTATGTATGAGAGTTCGGCGCCAGGGTTAAAAGCATATAAGCTGTGTTACCAAGAGTTGCATGACCATTATGTAAATCATGAGGATTTGTGATGGGAAAAACAATAATACGACTTCTATTATTACTTCTGTTCTGTAACTCCATAGCCTATGGACAGGAGCAGGAGGTAAGGTATTACCCAGCTACTTATTTTGGTGTCCAAGGACAGGCCCCCGAAGTAAGCGGTGAACCTTATAGCCGTATTGATTCTTTAAACAGCACAAAGGTCAGTGAGCCATTACAAATACTTTCTCGAAATACTGCAGGTTTGTATATAGAATTTCAGACCAATTCTAGCTTTATTGACGTGAAATGGGAATTACAAACCTATACGGTGCTATCTAACATGACTCCTTTGGCTGTCAACGGACTTGATTTATATGGATGGAAGAATTCAAAATGGCAGTATGTGAATTCTGGTATAGCAAAGGCTGCACAAAATAAAGTTCGAATTATTAAAAATATGGATACGTCGATGACCCGTTTTAGACTGTACTTTCCGCTCTATAGTATTGTAAAAGAGTTATCCATAGGAGTCGACAGTAAGGCCGTGATACACCCCGTGGAACCAGTGACAAAACACCGCGTGGTCATCTATGGATCTAGTATTACGCAAGGGGCTTCTGCTTCCCGACCTGCAATGGCATATCCTTCTATTTTAGGGAGGTCGTTGAATCTTGAAATTATT
>NZ_DATGNU010000121.1:0-42978 GCF_035306585.1 Galbibacter sp. | reverse complement strand
GTAATTACACTACAAAATTTATGGAAGACTTCCAAATGGATCCTAAAAAGGAAGAAGATCAATAGTTTTTCTTTTTTTATGATTTCAATGACAATATACCGGCTTGCAATTTCTGCAAGCCGTTTGTCGTTAATAACAATATCATTCCAATTTTCTTAGCTTTAAGTCATGGCGAGGTCATTTTCATACTGGGAGCATAATACGTATTTTTCAAACATCGACTTTACTGTGGTCGGTGCTGGAATCGTAGGGCTTCATTGTGCACTAAAGTTAAAAGAAAAACATCCTAAGGGTAGAATAGTTGTTCTTGAAAGAGGACTTTTACCCAGAGGGGCTAGTACTAAAAATGCAGGATTTGCTTGTTTTGGAAGTGTCTCAGAGCTTTTAGATGATTTAAAAACACATCCTGAGCAACAGGTTCTTGAATTAGTAGAAAAACGCTTTAAAGGGCTGCAGTGTTTAAAGCAGACCCTGGGAGAACAACAAATCGGTTATAAAGGTCACCTAGGGTATGAGGTGTTTTTAAAAGATGCTCCAGAGACATTTTTGGAGTGCATGGATCGCTTTAATTATATCAACAAGGCTTTATACCCAATTTTTAAAAAGGAAGTTTTTACCATATCGAAAAATAGGTTCTCTTTTAAACACGTTTTTGATCGCTATCTAGTCAATAGGTTTGAAGGTCAGATCAACACAGGTTTGATGATGGATGCCTTGTACAGAAAATGTATAGCAAGTGGTATTAGGATTTTATACGGCGTCTTAGTAAATGATTACCAGACCAGGGATGATGCCGTTATAGTAAAGACCAATATAGTAGATTTTAGCTCTAAAAAACTTTGCATAGCCACTAATGGTCTTTTTAAGGAATTGATAAACAATGATCTAGAGGTTAAACCTGCGAGAGCCCAAGTACTGATTACAAAACCGATACCGAATTTAAAGATAAAGGGGACATTCCATTTGGATAAAGGCTTTTATTACTTTCGAAATATTGACAATAGAATTTTACTTGGTGGGGGTAGAAATTTGGATCCTCAAACGGAGCAAACCACTGTTTTTGAAACAACTAAAACCATTCAAAACAAACTCGATGAGCTCCTCTGCAAAGTAATTTTACCAGGTAAAGGAGCTGAGGTGGATATGCGGTGGAGTGGTATTATGGGGGTAGGGCATTCCAAACTACCAATAGTTAAACAATTATCCGATCATGTCTTCTGTGGTGTTCGACTTGGAGGTATGGGAATCGCCATTGGCTCCCAAGTAGGTGAGGAATTGGCAAATTTAACCATGGGATATGCTTAAGAAATTATTTGGTTTTATTTTAAAACTGTTCTTTTGGTTTATAATCATTACCGTGTTTTGGGTACTTTTTTATAGATGGGTACCAGTTCCAGCTACCCCTTTAATGGTTATTCGAAGCACACAACAGTTGTCAGAGAAACAAGACATAAAATGGTCCCATCAGTGGGTTCCTATAGAGAATATTTCAACGAATCTACAACTAGCTGTGATCTGCAGCGAGGATCAAAAGTTCATTAGTCATTCTGGGTTTGATATAAAGGCTATTGAGAAGGTTATTGATAATTATTCCGAGAATAAGCGGCTCAGAGGAGCCAGTACCATTAGTCAGCAAACCGCAAAAAATGTTTTTCTTTGGCCACAGAGAAGCTGGGTTCGAAAAGGGTTTGAAACGTATTTCACTTTTTTAATAGAACTTCTATGGTCAAAATCTAGAATTATGGAAGTGTACTTAAACAGCATTGAAATGGGTGATGGAATCTACGGAGCCCAAGCCGCTTCTAAGTATTGGTTTGGTAAAGATGCAGGATCGCTCTCTAGAGATGAAGCGGCTGCTATTGCCGCAATACTTCCCAACCCATTAAAAATGAAAGCCAATCCAGCAACACCCTATGTGCAAGAGCGCAAAAAATGGATTCTTCAACAAATGCAACTCTATGGACCTTTGGATATAGAAAGTCCTTCTACTTCTGCTAAGAAGTAATTTGGGAATCTTTTGCATTTATTTAAACTTTTAAAATATAAACTTGCATAAACTCCATAGCAGCGCTGGAAATAACCACAATAATTAAAATTTTTTTCCAATCCACGCAACCTTTTTACTGTTTTTGCCTCTATAAGGTGTAGTAAACACTAAATAGCAAAAAATGAAAAAACAAAAATTGGCGGCAGTTGTTCTATTTGCCGCGCTAACAGGGATGTTTGTGAGTTGTAATGATGACGATAACCAATGTATTCCAGATTATACTGGAGCACTCAGCGCAGATGAAACTGCTTTTGCGGGAGAATGGCACCTCACAGCCATAGAATCTTCTGAAGCGATTGATCTTACTGATGATGATGAAGACAATCCAAGTACAGATATTTATGCACAACAATCCGAATGTGAAAATGATTTACAGTACGATTTTAATACTGACAGAACATATACATACAGTGTTGGAAAAAACGCCGAAGATTGTGAAACCTCTGGTACGATCAAAGGTACCTGGAAATTTGGAGGCTCCACTTTAGGTATGATTACCTCATGTCTGGAAAGCGTAGTGGACTTAGATATTAATGCAGAGAGAACTACTTTTTCTTTTACTACCACAAACTATTATACCAAAGAAAATGGACAGCGTATTGAAATCGAGGTAACTCATACCTATACCAAAGGGCCCATTGCGCCAGCACCACCAGTAGAAGAAACTGAATAACAATATTTACAATAAACAAGTTTTAGGTTTTGTGTAAGACCGATGTATTCTAAACCATGAATGCATTGGTCTTTTTTTAAGCATTAAAATTTGCTTTTAAGCTGACCTGTTGACCTTCTTGTATTGCTTCGTGGTGATTGAAAAATACCGTTTTTGAATGCAACACACTTTCGATTAAATAATGACTTCCTTGGAAATAGGAATTTTTAACCTTAACAACTAAATAACCAGTTTTACTCTGTTGCAATTGATGCGGATAACAAACGATTTTTTTATTGGAAGAGGAATATGGCACAATGTGTTTTTCTAGGATTTCATTTACCTCTCCAAACAAGGATGCTACATATTTGTTTTTTGGATTTTTATACAATCGCTTAGGATCATCAAAACAAATGATTTTTCCTTCCCGGAGCACCATGGTTTTATCGGCATATGCCAAGGAATCCATATTGTCATGAGTTGCCGTAATACAACTTATGCGCTGTGATTTTAAATACGAAAAGAGTTCTCGGCGAAGACTGTTTTTTTTAAAGTTGTCAATATTTGAAAAGGGTTCATCCAATAGGAGTAATTTGGGCTGTTGAGCGAGGGCTTTTGCAATAGCGACACGTTGTTGTTGTCCGCCGCTAAGATCTGTAGGTTTTGTTTTGGCGTAGGCCGTAAGTCCGACCAGATTAAGTAACTCGGCGATGCGTTTTTGTTTCTTTCTTGGATAAAAGTTTGATAGATATTTACCCACATTTTCCTCCACAGTAATGTAAGGCATTAAATCATAATCTTGGGCAAGATACTTGATAAAATCTTCACCAGGAACAAGGTTGTAATTAGGACCCAGTAGGCGCTTTTTACCCCAAAAGAGCTTCCCTTTTTCAACATGATGTAATCCGTAGATGATCTTCAATAAGGTGCTTTTTCCAGATCCGCTCTCCCCGATTATTGAAAGATGTTCGCCAGGATGTAATTCCAAGGAAATGTTGTTAAGAACTACTTTTGTATCGTATTGAAAAGTGACGTTATGAACCTTGAGCATATTCCATGTATTTTGATTCCAAAGTTAGGGAATATGACTTTATATCACCCCTTACTCCTTAGAAATCCTTCCGTATTTGTAATACAGGAAAAGGTTGATTAACTGAATGATGAAACCAACTCCTAGTAGAATAAGACCAAAGGTTTTACTATGAAAAAGCATCATCAACATAATACCAATCATGGTAAAAATGCTCCCTATAAAAAGTAGTATAATAAAAGTGGGTTTAAAGTCTGGATTCATTCTCTGTCTGTTTCGATTGTTTGTAGCAATGACAAGTCACAAGTTAAGTAAAAAGATTAAATGGTAAAAATCAACCTTTGAACCACGGCAGGTATAAATACCTTCGCTGCACGATAAGAAAATAAGTATAATGGAATTTTATACGGGTGTTAAAACCCTTTGCTCTGAAATAAAGTTGCTTTGATTCTCTACCTTTGTATTAAATGATCAACTTAAGGTTTATGGATTCGGTTTTTATTAAAAATATGGTTTGTAATCGTTGTATAATGGTTGTGCAAAATGAATTGGATAAATTACACTTAGATGTTGATTCAGTCTCCTTGGGTAGGGTAGATTTAAATAGCGCCTTATCAAAGAGCGATAAGCTGAAGTTGAAAAAAGCATTACTTCCACTGGGGTTCGAGGTTATTGACGATAAGAGAAGTCGAATTATAGAGGGTATAAAGAACGTCATTATTCAAGCTGTTCATCACCAAGATACCGAATTAAAGGTCAATTTATCCAAGCTTTTGAGTGATAAATTAAATCTGGATTATAGTTATTTATCCACACTGTTTTCAGAGGTGGAGGGTACCACTATTGAAAAGTACTTTATTGCCCAAAAGGTAGAGAAGGTAAAGGAATTATTGGTTTATGGTGAGTTGTCTTTAAGTGAAATTGCATTTCAACTTCACTATTCGAGCGTTTCCTATTTGAGTAATCAGTTTAAAAAAGTAACAGGTCTTACCCCGAGTCATTTTAAGAAGATAAAAGAAGAGAAAAGAAAACCTCTTGATGAAATTTGAGTTATTTTCTTAAATGATTTGTTTTAACAAGCCGACTAATCTATGCTTAGAGGTTAAGTAACCAAAAGGATGTAACTAATTCATATAGTATTGCTATGAAAAATATATTCTGGGTATTTGAGGACTGCTTATATGCTCCCAAGAGTCCAAGACTAGCACTATTGCCTTGTAAGTTCTAATAGTTTACCAATGGTTTTCCAGTTACGACTCGTCGCTTGAAGATTGAGTTTCTTCTCTATAAAGGGATTGGTCACCTTTGCTTTTCCATAACCTTTATGGTAACAGAAATAAATGTGTGACTCTTCAAAGACAAATTCTTCATCCTCTGTTTTATAGCTCAGCAATAGATCTTTGGATTCAGGAGTTGGCCGATATTCTAAAAAAGTGCAGTAGAGTTTTTCAATAGGGGACTGTTGTTTTACAAAGGGGTTATTATCCATTATTTTTTGTAAATCTAATGGACTCAGTATTAAAATAGTAACTTCAAACCCGTAATTATCTACAATGAGTGATTCGATGTGTTGTTTGACTTGAGGTTTTTCTTTTTCACTTTTACAAATGACATTCCCACTTTGTATATAGGTTTGAACATTCAAGTAACCATTATCTAATAATAGTAGCTTTAAATCAGCCATTTTAATTTTACGATGTCCTCCGACATTAATACCTCTGAGTAAAAGAATATGGGTCTTAGGTGGATTCATATTACAATGGTTTGCATAAAAATAAAAAAACTCCAAGAGTTATTCTTGGAGTTTTGGTTTAATTTTTCAGTGTGGAAGCTTAATTCACACCACCATTTCTTTCTGGTTTTCTTGGTGTTGGCCAAAGACCAGGTTCTCCAGTTCTCTTATCTATAGGCAAGACACTTTTTACTCTTGAGGTACGATCAGGATCTTCGCTGGCCATATAGGTTAGAATCACCGTAAGGATCACATTGTTTCGGACATCGTCAAATACAATTTTGTCATAGGTATCTAAATTCGTATGCCAAGTGTAATTCCAGTATGCCCAGCTTAATGAGCTCAATGAGAAAGCTGGAGCTCCAGCGGCTACAAAGGACGCATAATCGGATCCTCCTCTGGCAGGGGTGCCTGGAAAATGTGTTTCAATATGTTTACTTACATTTTCAGGAACAGCATGCAGCCAGCTTCCCAAATAATCATAGGCATTTAGAAATCCTTGTCCAGACAAGTTGACAACTCTGCCAGTTCCATTATCTTGGTTAAACACCGCCTGAATATTGTTGACAATCTCTGGATGATCTTCCACATAAGCTCTTGAACCATTTAATCCTTGTTCTTCGCTTCCCCATAGACCAACAATGATGGTTCTTTTAGGGTTTGGGTATACTTTTTTCAGTATTCTGGCAGCCTCCATCATTGTAATAACACCCGTGCCATTGTCTGTCGCTCCAGTTCCTCCGTCCCAAGAATCGAAATGGGCAGAAAGAATGATATATTCTTCAGGTTTCTCAGTTCCTTTAATGGTCGCAATAGTGTTAAAGGTTGGAACCATTCCCAAATCCTTAGATTCTGCTACAATTCGAAGCTTAGGTTTGGCATTGTGTTCAACCATACGGTAAAGCATCCCATAATCCTCAAGTGATATATCAACCATAGGGATTTCTTTTGTATAGGCGCTAAAAATTTTATTTGCGCCAAAACCTTCAGACCAATAGGATTGTACAATACCTACTGCCCCAGCTTCCTCTAGTGCTTCAATGATTGTTCTTCTATCATAGCCAGTATTTTTTATGTTCTCATGCCATTTGCGCTCTGCTTCAGCTTTGTCTTTTTTCATTTTCTCAAAAGACTCCTCTGTGGCATATTCTTTCCAATTGGCCTCAGGTCTCCCTGTAATTTGTTTCATAGAGACCATTACAATTTTACCCTTTACACTAGGAAGCCAATTTTCAAAAGCAGCAGGGTTAGCAACTGTTGGAAGAATAACTAATTCCGCTGTTACTCCTTTTTTAGAGGTGCTTGGATTCCATGCAAGCTGCGTTCCAGAGATGGTCTCCACTCTAGGGTAAACCATGTCTATATGGGTGATTCCTCTTTCCCATCCTTTCCATTGACCCCACTGTTCATTTTTAGCTGAAATCCCCCAGGATTCAAATTTATCAACAGCCCAAGAATGTGCTTGTTGCATCTGTGGTGTCCCCACTAAACGTGGTCCAATGCCTTCTAAAAGTTCATAGGCCAATTCTTCTAATTGAGAGTTTTCAGAGGCTTCTTTCACCAGAGCATCTACGATTTCTTGTTGTGTTTGAGCGTGTACAAAGGCAGTAATAGTGAAAAGTACTGCGGTACATGTAATCTTAAAATTCATGATTTTATTAAATTTAGTTGTTAGACTTCTCTGATGGTAATGTGCTATACCCCATATTAAATAATGCAAACCCAAATATATCAGCGTATTGTTCGATGGTTTTACTTACTGGAGTTCCAGCACCATGTCCAGCATTGGTTTCTATTCGAATAAGAACTGGGTTGTCACCACGTTGCTTTTCTTGAAGCTCCGCTGCAAATTTGAAACTATGGGCAGGTACCACACGGTCATCATGGTCACCCGTTGTAATTAGAGTTGCGGGATATTCCACCCCTGCCTTCACATTGTGAACTGGAGAATAACCTAACAAATACTCAAACATTTCTTTATTATCCTGTGCAGTACCATAGTCATACGCCCATCCCGCGCCAGCGGTGAAAGTGTGATAACGTAACATATCCAATACACCTACAGCTGGAAGTGCCACTTTCATTAATTCTGGACGTTGTGTCATGGTAGCCCCCACGAGTAATCCTCCGTTTGACCCACCACTGATTGCCAGATAATCCGAAGAGGTATACCCTTTTTCAATGAGATATTCAGCGGCAGCAATAAAGTCATCAAATACATTTTGCTTTTGCATTTTTGTACCAGCAACATGCCACTCTTTTCCGTATTCACCGCCACCTCGAAGATTAGGAACAGCATACACGCCACCTTGCTCCATCCAAACTGCTCTTGAGGTGCTAAAGGATGGTGTAAGGCTTATATTAAATCCGCCGTAGCCGTATAGAATGGTAGGATTTTTACCATTGCGCTTAATTCCTTTTTTATAAGTAATGATCATTGGAACCTTTGTGCCATCTTTGGAGGTGTAAAATACCTGTTCGGATGTATAATCCTGAGCGTTAAAATCGATTTCAGGTTTCCAATAGACTTCTGAATTACCAGTCTCTGGATCAAATTTATAGGTCGTTCCAGGGGTGTTGTAATTGGTGAAAGAATAATAGATCTCCTCAGCCTCCTTTTTTGAGGAAAACCCTCCGATACTTCCCAGACCAGGCAACGCTACTTCACGAACCAACCTACCGTCATAATTATATTGTTTCACATTGGATACTGCATCGATCATGTATTCTGCGAAAATATAACCAGATCCAGTACTTGGACTTAAAACATTTTCCGTCTCAGCAATAAAATCTTTCCAGTTTTCTGGTCTAGGATTGGAGGCATCAACGGTTACTATTTTGCGGTTAGGTGCATTTAAATTTGTAACTAAGTATAATTTTGAATCGACATTTTCCAGAACATAGGTGTCGCTCTCGGTAGTTTCTATGATAGGTACAAGAGGCGCATTGTCCTTTGTAAGGTCCTTGATGAATAACTTGTTCCCTGATGTAGCCACCGATGCGCTAATAATCAAAAAGTGATCATCTTCGGTAACACTTCCACCAACGTAACGGTGTTTTTCCTCCTCAGTACCACCGAAAATAAGTTGATCTTCCGACTGTGAAGTACCAAGTTCATGGTAATATAATTTGTGTTGATCAGTTTTTGCAGAAAGTTCACTTCCCTCTGGCTTATCATAACTGGAGTAATAGAACCCTTTATCTGCTAGCCATGAAATCCCGCTAAATTTTACATCTATCAAGGTATCTTCAACGATTTCATTTTTAATGGCATCTAAAACGATAATTTTTCTCCAATCACTCCCTCCCTCAGAAATGGAGTAAGCAGCGAGTTTACCACTTTTGGAAAAACTAATTCCACTTAAGGAAGTCGTACCATCCTTGGAGAAAGTATTGGGATCTAAAAAGACTTCTTCCTCATCGGTGCCATCTTTTTTTCGGTAAAGGACATATTGGTCTTGGAGGCCATCATTTTTGTAGTAATACGTGTATCCCGCTTCTTTAAATGGCGCTGTAATTTTTTCGTAATTCCACAAGTTTTCTAAACGTTGTTTAAGCTGATCACGAAAGGGGATTTTATCTAGGTAATTGAATGTGACTTCATTTTGAGCTTTCACCCATTGGGCGGTTTCTTCAGAGCGGTCATCTTCTAACCATCTGTATGGGTCTTTAATTTCAGTGCCAAAATAGGTGTCCACTGTATCGACCTTTTTTGTAATTGGGTATTCCAAAGGACTTGATTTTTTAGTTTGAGTGGTTTCACAAGATTGTAGTATACCAGTGACCACCGCAAATGCGATTAATTTTTTCATTTAGAAATTTGATTAAAATTAGCGGTGTTTAAAATACAGAAAAAGCCCTTGAATATGGCTATCCAAGGGCTTAATTTAACATATTTTTCGTGAATCGACCTTATACTAAGTTATTTTGCACTAAATACTCCGCGATTTGTACCGCATTTGTGGCGGCCCCTTTTCTTAAATTGTCAGCTACCACCCACATATTTAAGGTGTTATCTTGGGATTCATCTCTTCTAATTCTACCCACAAAAACATCATCTTTATCATGCGCATAGATCGGCATTGGATAGGTATTTGTATCTGGGTTGTCTTGTACCACAACTCCTGGAGTATCATTTAAGAGTCTTCGAACATCAGAAAGTGTAAAATCATTTTCAAATTGCACGTTTACTGCCTCTGAATGTCCTCCTGAAGTAGGAATACGAACTGCAGTGGCTGAAATCGCAAATGAATTATCATTTAATATTTTTTGAGGTTCATTGGCAAGCTTCATCTCTTCTTTGGTGTATCCATTGTCCTGGAAAACATCACAATGTGGAAGGGCGTTTTTATTGATCGGATATGGATAAGCCATTTCTCCCTCAATACCAGCAAGTTCGTTCTCTAATTGTTGAACAGCTTTTACGCCTGTTCCAGAAATACTTTGATAGGTAGATACAACCACTCTTTTCATTTTGTATTTCTCATGTAATGGTGCCAATGCCATTACTAATTGTATGGTAGAACAGTTTGGATTGGCTATAATTTTATCCTCTTTGGTCAACTCCTTAGCATTAATTTCCGGAACGACCAATTTTTTGGTAGGATCCATTCTCCAAGCTGATGAATTATCGATCACAGTAGTACCCACCTCAGCGAATTTAGGTGCCCACTCTAAGGAGGTACTCCCTCCAGCCGAAAAAATGGCGATATCAGGTCTTGCATCCACGGCATCCTGAAGACCAATAATTGTATAGTTCTTACCGTTGAATTCTAATTGCTTACCAACCGATCGTGGTGAGGCAACCAATAATAATTCGTCAACAGGAAAATTACGTTCCTTTAGAACTCTAAGCATGACTTCGCCTACCATTCCGGTAGCTCCTACAACTGCTATTTTCATTTTAATTTATTTTGATGTCTTAAATGGTAAATAATCAATTACAAAAGTAATTAATATTCACGGCATTATTAACCTAAAAAGCAGAAAATATATTTTTATAACAAAATGTTACAAAAATTGAATAATTAAAAAAGAACCACGCTTTAAAACGTGGTTTAATGTAGCACTGTTATAACAGTGTCCATCCCAAATTCAGGAATGCCTTACTGTTTATTATTTTGTTTTTTTAATTCGTCACGAATTTCAGCAAGTAAGTCTTCAGTGGAAGGACCAGCAGGTGCTGCAGGTGCTTCTTCTTTTTTCTTCTTTGTTTTTTCATACGCTTTTAGCACTATGAAAATACAAAACCCGATAATTACAAAATCAATGACAGTCTGAGCAAAGGCTCCGTAATTTATGCTAACAGCTTCCGTC
Source organism: Galbibacter sp. (assembly GCF_035306585.1). Classification (GTDB taxonomy): domain Bacteria; phylum Bacteroidota; class Bacteroidia; order Flavobacteriales; family Flavobacteriaceae; genus Galbibacter. Next base: position 32,201 of record NZ_DATGNU010000121.1, on the reverse strand, counting down.
ACTACCTTTTCGCCATCAATTACCGCATCTTTCAGTACCACTCTTAGGTCATTGAAATTTACACCGCCCAATAGAAGCCCAATGGGGGGCATTAAAATATCATTTGTAATAGAGGTTACAATTTTACCAAAGGCTCCGCCGACAATTACTGCCGTTGCTAAGTTGACAATGTCGCCTTTAAGTAAAAACGACTTAAAATCTTGTAAAAATCCCATAGGTTTTGAACTTAAAATTTATAAATTAGTTTTGTTTAACTATAAAAAAACGAATTATAGTTTCATTTAGGTTTGCTTACAAGCCATTAAGGCTCCTTTATAGCTTACACTGATTATCACGAATATACAATTAAATTTTAAAAAGAATTGATTATTTTTCCGTTCAATCTAATGGTTCTTAATGATGAAATTTCGCGATTATTACCTATAAAATAGATATTAGTACACAATTTTCCTGGTAATTCTTTGAGAGATAGCGGTAAGTAATTCATATGAAATTGTTGAACCTGCCATTGCCAGATCCGCTGCATTATTTTCTGGTCCGAAGATAACTACTTCATCACCAGCCTTGCACTGAATCCCGCTGACATCGATCATCAGCATGTCCATACATACATTGCCAACAATTGGACATTTTTTTCCATGAAGGATTAAAAATCCTTTTCCTTGGCCGTAATGCCGTGATATTCCATCAGCATGTCCTAGTGGAATGGTTGCAGTTGTCATAGTCCCAGAGACAATATAGCCTCTGTTATAGCCAACACTTTCTCCAGGTTTTAGATGGTGGATTTGTGAGATGATGCTCTTTAAACTAGCAATGGGTTTGAATAGTGAGTTGTACTTTGGATCATTTCCAAATCCATATAATCCGATCCCACTTCGAACCATATCAAATTCAGCTTCGGAGCTATAATTTAAAATTCCAGAGGTGTTTAGCATATGAAAAAGCGGTCTGTAAGGCAGCTTTGAAATGACCTCATTTCTAATATTTTTAAAGACCTTAATTTGATTAAGTGTAAAATGCTTCTCCTTTAAATCCTCGGATGCGCCTAAATGAGAAAAGACCGAGGCAATTTTTAAATGTGATTGACGATCAAATTTGTCTAATAATTCTGGGAGCTCCTCCGCATTAAAGCCTAAGCGATTTAATCCTGTGTTAAATTTTAAATGTACGGGATAATGGCTTTGATCTTTTGCGACCTTTAAGAAGGATTCTAAGACTGGGTAGCTATAGATGCTAGGTTGTAAATTATATTTGATAAGATCTTTAAAGTGAAGTTCCAAAGGATGCAATACTACAATAGGTGTTTTTACCCCAGCTTCTCTTAGTCTAACTCCTTCTTTGGTATAGGCAACGGCGAAATAGTCCACTCCCAAGCCTTCTAAAAATAAGGCTATTTCGCACGAGTCGCTACCGTAAGCGTAGGCTTTTACCACAGCCATGAATTTGGTTTGCGGATTTAGAAATGAACGTAAATGGTGGTAATTCTCTTTTAGTGAAGGTAGGTTAATTTCCAGTGTTGTTTCCTGAATCTTGGTCATTGTTTGTATTTTTTTCAATGTGGTCTGTTACCTCTACCACATCTTTGACTTCCATTTTATTCAACTTCTCTCGAAGCATTGCTTTGAAATAAGCAGCTCTACTTAACGGCTCGTATTCTTCGGTTTCTCCTAGTAACACCAAATTTTCATTGGAAGATTTTCTAAAGCTGTAATTGGCCAGATTTCCAGTTCTTGTACATACAGCATGCACTTTTGTGACATATTCTGCTGTGGCCATTAAAGCAGGCATTGGGCCAAATGGATTTCCTTTGAAATCCATATCCAAACCAGCGACTACAACTCGAACGCCCTTGTTGGCTAAATCATTGCACACCGATACAATTTCCTCATCAAAAAATTGAGCTTCGTCAATACCTACCACATCACAGTCATCTGCCAATAGTCTAATATTGGCAGCTGCAGGAACTGGAGTTGATCGGATTTCATTGGCATCGTGCGAAATTACCATTTGATCATCATAGCGATTATCCACACTTGGTTTAAATATTTCAACCTTCTGTTTGGCAAACTGGGCACGTTTCAAACGACGAATCAATTCCTCCGTCTTACCAGAAAACATGGAACCGCAGATAACCTCAATCCATCCAAATTGTTCTTTATGATTTACAGTATTCTCTAGAAACATGTTGTTATTTTCACGGGGTACTTAACAGGAAATTCTCGCTTTAACATACGACAAAACAAACTTACGTAATTAATTTTTTTGGTTTACAGATTAAAAAAAATAATATCAACAATTTCATTTTAATTTAAAACGACCTTCAGTACTGATCTCATTACACCAAGTTCTCCACTACAATTAAGATCCCTTGCTAATCTTGTAACCCAGTGTTTTAGCCACTATTTTAGCAAAATCATCTAGGAATTTAAGAGAAATTAAACGAGCTTTTATTAAAAAAATGGCTATCTTTTAACCGTCCTAATCGTTGTGGTTTAAGACCAGGGAATTTGAACGTAGAATCGCTTAAAAAAGATATGATGAAAAAGCAATTGGAAGCAGAACTGATGATATTGGCGCAGAAAGTATTGAACAAACAAGGGACCGATGATGTCCTAGTTTTACACGAACAAGCGCAAAAATTATACGAAAAACTAACACTTTTAAAATATGTTGAAACCCATTTTGGTGAACTTCAAACAACAGATCACAAATATGAAATTGCGGATCGTTTTGAGGTCTTAGCCAATGAGGTACTCAAAGGAAATAAAGATGTTCCAGAATCGAACCCCAACGCCGATGAAGAAGAGATTATGACGCCAGTGATGGATACGATCAAAGATTTGGTTGGTGAGATGCCAGAGGAAGAAACCCTAGAGGATATACTAGCGGGAATTCTTCCCCAACCCACATTTGTCAAACGGGATAAAGAAGCCGTAACACCAACACCATCAGAGGTCGATACCATGATCGCTAAGAATGTTCGAAAACCATCAGAATTTCAAACAGGTACTGGGTTTAAAGTAGGATTAAACGACAAGATCGCATTTATTAAACACCTCTTTAATGACAGCAGCGAGGATTACGTAAGAGTGATTTCTCAAATTAATACCATTGATTCTTTTGAGAATGCGCAGGAATTTATCGTTTCCATGGTAAAACCAGATTACAATCATTGGCAAGGAAAAGAAGCTTATGAGGCACGGTTTATGGCTGTCGTAGAGCAGAAGTTTTCCTAAATATCATTGTTATAAAATTTTTAATGAAAAGTCCTCAGAATGATTGAATTTTGTAGTCTTTAATACCGCAACATGGCAAAACTGTACATTGTCCCGACTCCCATAGGGAATTTAGAAGACATTACATTAAGGGCAATACGAATACTAAAAGAGGTGGACTTAATTCTTGCAGAGGATACACGGACTAGCGGGAAGTTGTTAAAACACCTTCAGGTGCAAACCCCTATGCAAAGTCATCACATGCATAACGAGCACAAAACGGTTCCAGGTTTGGTTAATCGCATTTTAAATGGCCTAACGGTAGCTTTAATAAGTGATGCTGGTACACCTGCGATATCTGATCCTGGATTTCTATTAACAAGAGCTTGCGTAGAAAACGGTGTTGAAATAGAGTGCCTTCCTGGAGCGACGGCCTTTGTTCCTGCACTGGTTAGTAGTGGTCTTCCGAATGATCGATTTGTATTCGAAGGGTTCCTTCCAGTGAAAAAAGGACGACAAACGCGATTGAAGTTTTTGGAAAATGAAACCCGGACGATGATTTTTTACGAGTCACCTCATAAACTTTTAAAAACGCTTGGGGATTTCTCAAGCTATTTTGGAGCACAGCGTTCCATATCGGTTTCCAGGGAGTTGTCCAAGCTACATGAACAAACCATCAGAGGGACAGTAATTGATCTTATTGCTCATTTTGAGCAAGTGGCACCTAGAGGTGAGTTGGTAATTGTAGTAGCAGGGAAATCGTAAAGAAGAGAAAGGCTTTGAGCACGCTTTTAGAGGACATAAAACAATGTAAAATTTGCGCAGCACATTTACCCAATGAGCCCAAACCAATTGTTCGCTTTAATGAAAAATCTAAAATAATAATTATCGGTCAAGCGCCAGGACTCAGAGCCCACCTAAGTGGATTGGATTTTGATGACCCAAGTGGAGATAAACTCAGAGGCTGGTTAGGAGTTGATAGGGAAACATTTTATAATACAGCAAATTTTGCAGTAATCCCTATGGGATTTTGTTATCCTGGAAAAGGAAAAACAGGAGATTTACCTCCACGACCTGAATGCCGGCCCCAGTGGCACCCCAGAATTATGGAAACCTTGAATAAAGTGGAGTTAACCATATTAATTGGAGCATACGCCCAAAAGGCATATCTAGGAGAAAGGTTTCAAAAGAATTTAACACAAACAGTGTTGAACTATTACAAGTTCCTCCCATCAGCATTTCCTATACCACATCCTTCACCTACCAATAGATTTTGGATGGCAAAGAACAAGTGGTTCAGCACCGAGGTCCTTCCAGTTTTGCAGCAAAGGGTTGCGATGATTTTAAGCTGATTGCTCTTATTGTTACTTTATTATTCCGTATTTTTGATGGTTCAAACAAGCGATAAATTTTGATTTTTCAATAGAATTGGTCTTGTATAAATCCAACTTAAAAAAGCACTTATTATGGCAAATACAACTACAGTGGTAACTACCTGGAAAAAGAATATGCAGTTTCATTCTACTAATCCTGCTGGTGAATTAAACATTGATGCTAGCCCAGAGGACGGAGGCGATGGAGAGGGACTACGCCCTAAAGCACTAATGCTTTCAGCTCTTGCAGGGTGCTCTGGCTTGGATGTAGCATCACTGATGAAAAAAATGAAATTAGCGGTGGATGATTTTAAAATTGATATCACAGCGCAGCTTACCGATGAACATCCAAAGTATTATCATAAAGTGAAGGTAGAATATCATTTCTATGGATCTAATTTGGAGCAAAAAAAGTTGGATAAGGCGGTAAACTTATCAGTGGAGAAATACTGTGGGGTGATGGAAATGTTTAGAAAATTTGCAAGCTTGGATATTCAAACCATTTATCATAATTCTTAATTTATATTATAGATTCAAATCGAAAACACTGTAAAGATCTCTAAGTACCGGTGGAACCTTTTAGCAGCTCCTGCTAAAGAGGATGTGATTCGTTTGGCAAATCACCTAAACGTTGATCATTGTATCGCGAGTTTATTAATTCAACGGGGTGTGAAGGATTTTGATCAATCCAAAGCATTCTTTAGACCATCCCTTGATGATTTACATGATCCTTTTTTAATGAAGGATATGCAGAAGGCGGTCAATCGGATCCAAAAAGCAATTGAAAATAAGGAGCATATTTTAATATACGGTGATTATGATGTGGATGGGACGACATCTGTGGCATTACTTTATAGCTATTTAAGCGAATCCTATTCTTTGGTCAGCACCTATATTCCAGATCGATACAAAGAAGGGTATGGTGTGTCATATGCTGGGATAGATTATGCTAAATCGCATAATTATAGCCTTATTATCGCATTGGACTGTGGAATTAAAGCCATAGACAAAGTGGCATATGCAAAAGAAAAAGGGATTGATTTTATCATCTGTGATCACCATAGACCAGGTTTGGAGATACCCGATGCGATTGCAGTCTTAGATCCCAAGCAAGAAGATTGCCCTTATCCCTACAAAGAATTGTGTGGATGTGGTGTGGGATTTAAGCTTATTCAGGCATTGTCGCAAAAAAGCGGCAAAACCACAGAAGATATAATTCCTTATTTGGACTTTGTTGCTACTGCAATTGGAGCGGATATTGTACCTATAACAGGTGAAAATAGGGTGCTGGCTCATTTTGGTATGAAACAGATCAACAACGCTCCAAGAGTTGGATTTAAGGCATTGACTCCACCATTGGATAGACCCATTAGCATGACCGATGTGATTTTTAAAATTGCTCCTCGCATTAATGCTGCAGGTAGAATGGAACATGCGAGCTATGCCGTTGAAATACTAATTGAACAACGTCTAGAGAAAGCCATGGAAATGGCGCAGGGGATTGAGACCTTCAACAGTAGTCGTAAAGACTTGGATAAAGAAATCACAAAGGCAGCATTGGAGCAGATCATCAAAAATAAGGAGGAAGATAATGCTTCTACGGTAGTATATGACCCTTCTTGGCATAAGGGTGTTATCGGTATTGTAGCATCAAGGTTAACAGAGACCTATTACCGACCAACACTAGTGTTTACCAAAAGCGGCGATAAGTTAGCGGCTTCTGCGAGGTCTGTAAAGGGGTTTGATATCTATAATGCCCTAGAAGCTTGTTGTGATTGCATCGAACAATTTGGGGGGCATAAATATGCAGCAGGTCTTACCTTAAGAGCGGATCAGTTTATGGCTTTTAAGGAGAAATTTGAAAAAGTAGTTCGTGAGACTATAGATAAGCATTTACTGATTCCAGAGATTAAAGTAGATCTGAAAATTGATTTTAATGATATTACCCCGAAGTTTTATCGTATCCTCAAACAATTTGCACCTTATGGACCTGGAAATGCCATTCCAGTATTCTTAACGCAAAATTTAATAGATACGGGAGGTAGTAGGTGCGTTGGTCAAGAAAATGCACATTTAAAATTGAGTTTAGCGCAAAGTGATGGTGTAATTTTTGATGGTATTGCATTTGGTTTAGGGGATAAATTACCCCTATTAAAAAATAATCAGCCCGTGGACATCCTCTACACCATCGATGAAAATTATTTCAACGGCAAGACGAGTCTCCAACTTATTATTAGAGATATCAAGCCCACAATTCTCAATGAATTGAACGGTTCAAACCCCTAGATGAACTGTTAGGGAATGGGTTAAATTTCGACTATATCACAGTGATACCAATATTGTTTAATTAAAAAGGTAAAAGCAATGCTTACTTGGAAAGATATTATAAATTTCACTCAGAATTCAAATCCAACACCCAAAAGGCGCGTGGAGAAAACTCCAGAGCAGTGGCAAGAAATACTCACGGATCATCAATTTAAAATCACCCGACAAAAAGGTACAGAAATGGCACACACAGGGGCGCATTGTACCACTTATAAGCCAGGAAGATATCACTGTGCTTGTTGTGGGGAACCATTGTTTGATTCAAATATTAAATTTGAATCAGGTACAGGATGGCCTAGTTTTACACAACCCGTTGCCGAGAACGCTATAAAGTATGATAAAGATATCTCCTTTGGGATGGTACGCGTGGAGGTAATGTGTAATGTTTGTGATGCGCATTTAGGGCATGTGTTTCCTGATGGCCCCCCACCTTCAGGTTTGAGATATTGCGTTAATTCAGCATCTATTGAACTTGAAAAACAAACCGAACATGAGTCCAAGTAGCAATTATGAACTAGCAACCCTTGGAGGGGGCTGTTTTTGGTGTGTAGAAGCTGTACTGCAACGTTTACGCGGTGTACATTCTATTACTTCAGGTTATTGTGGAGGGAAGGCCCCTGGTCATCCAACATATAGAGAAGTGTGTTCGGGACTCACTGGTCACGCCGAAGTGGTTCAGGTAAGTTATGATCCTAGTATCATTAGTTACAAGGATTTACTTCGAATTTTTATGACCAGCCATGATCCCACAAGCTTAAATAGGCAAGGTGGTGATGTGGGTACCCAATACCGATCTGTTATATTTTATCACAATGAACAGCAGAAAGAAATTGCCCAAAACGTTGTAAAGGAAGTAGGAGCCTATTACGATGACCCCATCGTGACAGAAATTAGTCCTTTGGCCAAATTTTATCCAGCGGAGGACTATCATCAGGATTATTATAATAACAATTCCGATCAGGGTTATTGTGCCATGGTAATTACTCCTAAAATCGTAAAGTTAAAACAGCATTATTCTGATCGGTTGAAGCCCTCTGAAAATTAATATCCTATGGTACAGGTCAAACAAATTGCAAGATGAAGAATCTTAATTTAGATATTGACAATAGTTTTACCCGAGAACTTCCAGGGGATCCAATTATGGAGAATTATATTCGCCAAGTTCAGTATGCGAGTTATTCTTTTGTGGAACCCCAAAGAAGTATAGCACCAAAACTCCTCCATGTATCAAAGCATCTAAGTGCTCAACTTGGCTTGTCTGAAAAAGATATCCAAAGTGAACAATTCTTGAATATAGTTGCGGGAAATGAACCTATATCCGAATGTAAACCCTATGCCATGAATTATGGTGGGCATCAGTTTGGTAATTGGGCAGGGCAGTTAGGAGATGGCCGGGCAATTAATATTGGGGAAGGAATCAAAGGAGATAATCGATATGTTTTGCAGCTAAAAGGCGCTGGCAAGACCCCGTATTCTAGAAGAGGAGATGGTCGTGCTGTCCTTCGTTCCTCCATCCGAGAATACCTATGTAGTGAAGCCATGCATCATCTTGGTATCCCTACCACAAGAGCTCTTTCACTCTCTCTAACAGGAGATAAGGTGCTAAGGGATGTACTTTATGACGGTAATCCCGCATATGAACCTGGTGCAATTGTATCACGGGTGGCACCCAGTTTTATTCGTTTTGGAAATTTTGAGTTGTATTCCCAAAGAGGAGATATAGAAAATTTAAAACATCTGACAGATTACACCATCAAGTACTTTTACCCCCACCTTGGAACACCATCCACAGATACTTACATTACATTTTTTAAAGAAGTTATGGATCGTACACTGGAGACGATCATTCACTGGCAGCGGGTAGGATTTGTTCATGGCGTATTAAATACGGATAACATGTCTATTTTGGGCCTCACAATAGATTATGGACCCTATGGATGGCTAGAGGTCTATGACCACAATTGGACGCCAAATACAACAGATTTACCACAGAAACGATATCGATTTGCCAATCAACACAACGTAGGATTATGGAATCTTTATCAACTTGCCAATGCGCTTTATCCTTTAATTCAGGTAGCAGAGCCAATTGAAGAAATCCTAGAAAGTTATCATGAGGCTTTTGCCAAAAAATACTTTGCAATGCTAAGATCCAAGCTAGGACTGGAAAAACAACTACCTGAGGATGTGGAGCTTTTAGGTGAATTAGACCAGGCCTTAACCCTCACTGAAACAGACATGACCCTGTTTTATAGAAAATTGAGTACCTTTAACAAAAGTAAACCCAGCCAAGGGTTAGATACTATAATGGATGCTTTTTACGTTAAAGAAGCACTAACCCATCAGATAAGGGAAAAATGGAATGCTTGGTTTGGAAAGTACAGTGAACGTTTAAAATTAGAAACGACCACTGACAAAATGCGAAAAGCTAATATGAATAACACAAACCCCAAATATGTGTTGAGAAACTATATGGCCCAACTAGCAATCGATGCTGCACAACAAGGAGATTATAGTTTAATTGACCAATTTTACATCATGCTACAAAACCCATACGAAGAACAACCGCAGTTTGAAGAATGGTTTGCCAAACGACCACAATGGGCAGCTCATAAAGTGGGTTGTTCCATGTTATCCTGCAGTTCTTAACCAAAAACCAATCAAATGAGAACCAATATTTTAACTCTGTTATTTTTTATAACCTCATCTTCTATATTGCTAGCGCAAGAAGGAGACCAATGGACTGATAAGGTGTATTCTGTAGAAGGAAACTGGAAAATTCAAGAAGAAGATGGAACCTTTTATCTTGTCTTAGGGAACGATTTTATGACCCTAGCAGGACCTGACCTAAAAATATATCTCTCACCAACAGCCATTGAAAATATTGACGATAGAGAACCAATTGACAAAAATGGCGGTGTAATGATCGCTGGTTTAAAATCCAATAAAGGCGCTCAGAAGTATCCTATTCCAAAGGGGATTCAGCTAAGTGAATTTAAATCCTTAGTGATTTTTTGTCCTCAATTCTCCGTGGTATGGGGCGGGGTCTCTCTAGCGGTTGAAAATTAAGACTTTGTAAGTTACGAATTCTCAAAAGTTTTGAGTTTCATTGATTCTCCATCAAATACACCATAGGTGTAATACTGAATCCAATCACCGAGATTAATATAATGGCTTTGATCTCCTAAGGCAATCTCAAGGGGTAAATGTCTGTGTCCAAATACAAAATAATCGCGGTGCTTTTGCTCTAATTTACGCTTAGCATATTGTACCAACCATTCTTTATCTTCTCCTAGAAAGGTGACGTCTTCATCTCCAGAAATTAACTTATTTTTCACCGATAGATACTGGGCAAGTCGAACCCCAAGATCGGGGTGTAACCATTTAAAAAACCATTTCGCGACTGGGTTTGTAAATAGCTTTTTCATGCGCTTATACCCTTTATCGCCTGGACCTAAACCATCACCATGGCCTATAAAGAAAGTTTTGTCATTAAACTGAAACTCTTTGGGTTGATGAAAGACCTCAATATTGAGTTCCTGTTGAAAATAGCCATTCATCCACAGGTCGTGGTTGCCAACAAAGTAATAAATTGGAATCCCCGCATCGGAGAGCTCTGCAAGTTTCCCTAGAGTTCTAGTAAATCCTTTAGGAACCACTGTTTTATACTCAAACCAAAAATCAAAAAGATCCCCTAAGAGAAAAATAACCGCTGCATCTTTACTTACCGTATCAAGCCAACGCACGAACTTCTTTTCGCGAACCAAACTCTGCTTTTGTGTAGGTGCACCTAAATGATTATCGGAAGCAAAATATACTTTTTTACCCTTTGGAATTTGCATTCGATTTGTTTTGAAGATAAAGATATAATAATTAGTGAACTTTTAGCAGTGCATTAGCCATTATCACTAGCATACCACTCAGCATAAGAACTTTCGGTTTCTTGAAGTTTAAGTGAGAAAAGTTTGATGTGCGCAGGAAGTCGTTTTTGAATTTTGGAGGCAAAATCAACAACCATATTCTCACTAGTTGGCTGATAATCCACCAGTATTACATGATGACCTCGATTGGACAATTCCTCCGCTAATTCCTTATGAGGCGTATTTTTGTTAAATACAGTGGCGTGATCAAATTGATCGACAATTTCTTCTTTTACAATTTTCTTTAAATCTCCAAAGTCGATGACCATCCCTAGTTTAACATCATTTGTATCTGTAATAGGACTACCTATAACAGTCACCGATAGCTTGTAACTATGGCCGTGAACGTTTCTGCACTTCCCGTCATAGCCATAAAGTGCATGTCCAGTTTCAAAACTAAATTGTTTGGTAATTCTGATTGTACTCATCGTTTGGAAATTTATGCAAAGATACTACAGAAATTCTAGCTTGATGATAGGATTTAAAATGTTATCGATTACATAAAGTGGTTGTAAATCCTTTAAAAAGTTGTAAATATTTCATGTATCTACTTATAACACGTAATATGAGGCGGTATTCGGAACAATATATTGATAAAAACGATAAAATTTAACTTAATATTTGGATTTCTCATATTTATAAATATATTTGTGTAATCGATTGCATTTAACGATGTTTTTAAATGTAGTTCTAATCAACCATTAAAAACCGAATTTATGAAACACCAAAGTTCTTCAAATGCCTCTGGTTTATGCAAGGATGCGGGTGGCTTTGTTCAGAAGCCCCCTAAGGAATCGAAATTAGGGATGGTTTTTCTTTTTTTTGTCCTATTTACTACAACGATTTCGGCACAAAAAATTCAAATCGCTGGAAGGGTTGAAGCTAGCGATGTTGGTGGCCCTTTACCTGGTGTAACAGTTCTAGAAAAAGGAGTCAGTAACGGGACCACAACTGACTTTGATGGGGAGTTTTCCTTGACCGTTTCTGGGTCAGAATCCGTTCTGGTATTTTCTTATATTGGATATACCACCAAAGAGGTTGTTGTGGGTAACCAAACTAGCATCAATGTTGTATTGGAGGTAGATGTCAATCAGTTGGATGAGGTTGTACTGATCGATTACGGATATGGAAAAGTAAAACAGTCGGATATGACTGGATCAGTAGCAACTATGAGCAGTACGGAAATCGCTAAAATTCCCGTGTCCAGTGCAGCTGATGTGTTCTCGGGAAGACTTCCAGGGGTTAATGTAACTACTGCAGACGGGGAGCCAGGTGCGGAAGTACGAATTCGTGTTCGTGGGGGCGGATCTATTACTCAAGACAATTCTCCACTCTATGTTGTTGATGGTTTTATTGTTAGCAGCATAACGGACATTCCTCCAAATGATATTCAAAGTATTGATGTGCTAAAAGATGCTGCGGCTACAGCGGTTTATGGAGCTCAAGCTTCTAATGGTGTTGTGGTGATCACTACAAAATCACCTACCGTTGGTAAGGTGTCTATCTCTTATAACAATTATTTTCAATTTAACGAATTACCAAAAGATAGACGCTACAATGTATTATCCCCTTATGAATATGTGATGGCAAATTATGAATACGCCAAATTGCAGGGGCAAACTGCTGTGGATGATTTCGAGAAATATTATGGTAAGTATGATGATTTAGAGTTGTATAAATACAAACCCGCCACGGATTGGCAAGAAGAGTTGTTTGGTGGCCAAAGAATGTCTCAATACCATAATCTGAGTGTAAGTGGTGGAACGGAACAAACTAAAATGCGATTAAGTGTTACACGTAACAATGATGAGGGTCTCTTAACGGGTTCTGCCTACGAGCGTACTTCGATCAATTTTAAGTTAAATCAAAAACTAGCCAACCCTTTACATTTGGATATTTCTGCAAGGATTACCAATACGGAGATTGATGGAGCGGGAACCTCCAATAATGCACAATTAAAAATTAAAGATGCTGTACAAGCAAGACCAGTTAACGGAATAGCGGATGAGTTGGAAATTGATTTAAATGCTCCGAATACTGATAATGATTACCAACAATTTTTATTGTCTTTGATCGATCCTACTGAACTTGTAAAGCAAGATTGGCGAAAAAGAAGTGATCATAACTATGTACTTAACGCTGGGTTAACCTGGTCAGTCTTTCCAGATTTGGATCTGAAGACCGTTTATACCAACCAGCGCAGGTTTCGTGAAAATTTACGTTTTTACGGACCTTTAACGGGTGAATCATTTAACAATGGCGGAAGCATGCCTTTAGGACAAAAGGAAGACCGTGATAATACTTCTTACCGTTGGCTTACGACCTTGAATTATAAAAAACAGTGGTCAACTGATTATAAATTAGACTTCTTAGTTGGTTTCGAGATGTCCTCTGCCTCTGGAAAACGTCACTTTATTAGAGCAGAAGATTTTAGACTGTCAATTACACCAGAGGAATTATTTGCAAATATGGCCTTTGGACGTGTGGATAGAATTTCTACTTCTGAGGACACCGATATAAATAGACGCTCCGCTTTTGGGCGCTTGGATTTTCAGCTTTGGGAACGTTTTATTTGGACATTGACCTTTAGAGCTGATGAATCGAGTCGTTTTTCTAAAGGAAATCGATTAGGGGTGTTTCCTGCCTTGGCTTTCGCCTGGAAACTCAACCAAGAAAAATTTATGGAGAACATTGATTTTGTGAATGATCTGAAACTCAGAGTAACCTATGGTGAAACGGGGAATGATCGTATTGATGCTACAGCAACACAGTTTTTATTTTCAGCTACCACCAATAGAGGGCCAGGATTTGGAAATATAGACAATGTATATTATACCCCTAGTAGCGATATTTTGTACAATCCTGATTTGAAATGGGAAACTACTGTAACCAATAATATTGGATTGGATTTTACTCTTTTCAATCACAGGTTAAAAGGTAGTTTAGATTATTACAAAAATGAGACTAGAGATTTACTTTTAGCCTCGGCTATTCCAAATAATACTGGATTTTCCGAACAATGGGCTAATATTGGTTCTACTTCCAATCGGGGAGTTGAGTTTGGAGCCACTGGCTATATTGTAGATGGAGAGAATTTTAGTCTTTCCGCGAATTTCAATATTGGTGCCAATACCTTTAAAATCGAGAAGCTCGATGGGACTACGGAACGATTTCAACGATCCAATTGGGCCAGTACCGATTTGAATAATATTAATGATTATTACCTTAGAGTGGGTGGTAAAATTGGAGATATTTATGGTTATGTGACCGATGGCATGTATACCACGGATGATTTTGAATCCTATGACCCAGCCTCTGGAGAATACATTTTAAAACAAGGCGTTCCTTCCTCAGGTTCTGTGGTAGGAAATACCGATATCCGTCCTGGGTTCTTAAGATTAAAAGACTTGGATGGTAACGGAGAAATTAATGCGGATGACCGTAAGGTGATCGGAAATGCACTTCCTGATTTTCAAGGTGGATTTGGACTCAGCGCTCAGTATAAAGGCTTTGACCTTTCAATTTTCTTCAACTATCAGTATGGAAATGACGTCTACAACACTGGTAAAATTCAATACAATCAGTTTAGGAGGGTTACCTATGGTAACCTGTTAAACACTATGAACATTGATAATCGATATTCTTATATCGATGTTGATGGACAACTCACAGGTGTGGCTGGAGGAGTTGTTACTGATTTAAATCAACTACAACAACTCAACGCCGATAAAAATATGTGGTCCCATGCCAGTCACGGGATAGCAGGTGCTGTGGTTCATTCTTGGGCTATTGAGGATGGTTCTTTCTTGAGACTCAATAATTTAACTTTGGGCTATAACCTGCCAAGAAAATGGATTTCCAAACTTGGAATGACTCAATTTAGAGTTTATGTCACTGGTAGAAACCTAAAACTATGGACCAACTATTCAGGATATGATCCTGAAGTGAACTCATCTAATAACGGACTTACGCCAGGGGTAGATTATTCTTCTTTTCCTAGAAGCCGCTCGTATACCGTTGGCTTAAACCTAACTTTTTAATCCTTTTGAACAATGAAAAATATAACACGTTTATTTAAAATAGGATTTACATCACTCTCGCTAATCTTTGCTGTGTCGGCTTGTAGTGATGACTTTATGGAGCCAGACTCAATTTCGACTTTTGATAATCAATATATTTATTCCAACGTAGATGATGCCAGAAATGGAGTCAATGCAATATACTCCTATTTTAATCAGGATGCATTTCGTTCCCGCTTATCAAATAATTTTACTGGGAATACGGACATAGAACACCAATCAGGATGGACAAGTAATGGAGATCGTTACCAGATTTGGAACCTCGATGCGCTTCCAAGTAATAGGGATTTGGATATTGTTTGGACCTACGCCTATCGAGCTATAAGGGATGCTAATATCGCTATTGAAGGAATTAACTTAAGTGGAAATTTAGAAAGCCAGGATCAAACCGTCCGAAAGACCATGCATCATTTACTAGGGGAAGCTTATACCCTTAGAGCGTATTGGTATAGTATGCTGATCTATTATTTTGGTGATGTTCCCTATGTGATTAGTGCACCTAAGGCAGGGCAAGAGTTTAATTTACCCAAGACTCATAGAAATGACATTTTAAGTGGTGAAATTAAACGACTCATGGAGGTTGAAGAGAATATGATGTGGGCCGATCAAACAACCTATGGCGTAGAACAGGTCAATAGAGAATACACCTTAGGGATGATCGCTCGTTTATCACTACAAAGAGGAGGTTATTATCTTAAACCAAACCTTAGTCTTGCCAGAGATAGTGACTATCTTGAGTATTATCAGATTGCTAAACAATATACCCAGAAGCTCATTACACTTAAAGACCGACCACTACCTGAGGATTTTGCTCAGATATTCCTTAATAATGTAACCTTTCAAACGCCTCTGAATAGTGAAATACTTTTCGAAGTTCCTTTCTCATTAAACAGTGGTGATGTGGGTTGGAATATAGGGATAGAAGTTGAGGGCGGACCAACTTCCTCCCATGCTTATGGGTCTGGAAATAATTACATGGCCATGCCGGTGACCTATTACTTTTCTTTTGACAACTTAGATATTAGAAGAGATGTCACTTGTGGTTTATATAGAATAAACAAGGACTTTGAGGCTGAATTTATTGATGGTCCAATGAATATTTCCCAGGGAAAGTGGGGGCGTCATTTATTGACAACACCACCGGGAGCCTCTACCGCAAAAAGTACTGGAATCAACTGGCCGATGATGCGGTATGCGGATGTATTGTTGATGTTTGCTGAGGCAGAAAATGAGTTAAATGGACCTACGGCTGCCGCTCAAGATGCTTTAAAACGTGTTCGTCGAAGGGCTTTTAAAAGTGAGGATTGGGCTGAAAAAGTAGATCAGTATGTTGCAGAAATTTCCGCTGATAAATCGAGCTTCTTTGATGCCATCGTCGATGAACGTGCTTGGGAATTTGGTGGGGAGATGATTCGAAAATACGAACTCATTCGTTGGGGAATATACTCCGAAAAAGTAGCCGAAACGGTTGAAGGTTTGAAAAAACTTGCAGATGAGGCTTATAATGGCACGACAGATCTTCCTGATTATATGTACTGGAAATTGGATCAGGAAGGTAAATTTACCATTTTGAATCCTAATCAAAAGGTAGTTGCCCCGCCAGATGATTCATGGAATCAAGTACCTTTTTTACTGGATCTTCACGATGAGACCACCACTTACGACGAGTGGATCACAAGGGATTGGGAAAACTATATTAACGGTCCCAAACCAGGAGTGGTAAGGTATATCTTTCCTATACCTACCATTGCGGTGGAGAATAGCCAAGGCACATTAAGCAATGACGGATACGGTTTCTAGATCAATTAAAAAAACACCAAGATGAAAATCATCAACAATATCATTCACAATCGGCTCTTAATCTTCTTTGTTCTATGTGCTGGTTTTTTTACCGCATGTAGTGATGATGATCAATCAGACTTTGAGAAAACAAGGTTGTTTCGCCCAGTACTCAATGAAGAGTTGTACGCTGAAGGCAATAGCATTATCGTAGATATGGGTAGCTTGAAAGCAGCTAAGTCATATAGTTTTGAGGTGAGTCGGGATACTTTTGCGACGATCGATTATAGTTTTAAAACGGATACTAGTTTTGTTACCATTGATGAGAAATTAGTAGGGGAAGAATTATTTTGGAACACCTTGTATCAGGTTAGGGTTATAGCTCATGCTTCAGACCCGCAATACGACAGTAAGGTGTCTGATTTAGGAAATGTGCGAACACAGCGATTCCCGACGATATTGAATATCCCAATGGCTTATGATGTGACCGATGTGGCCGCAAGGGTTACATGGACGCCTACTGGCGCCGCTGTAACCTCCATGAAAGTATTCGCAGGAGACGATCTAAAATTAGCCACACCATTGTTCGATGCCGTTTCAGTGACATCAGATGAGCAGCAAAGCGGAGAAAGTTTTGTTTATGGATTAGAGCCAGAGACGGATTATCAAATAGCTATTTATAGTGGAGAAGAAATCCGTGGCTGGGTGAATTATAGTACCAAAGTGGCTGATATCGATCCTAGTTTGCCAAATGTAATAGATCTGACCGAGAATGAAAGCCCTTCTGCGGTGGCCGATGCTGTGGCAGCTGCACCCGATGGGGCCATAATACTGGTTAAACGCGGTGTGACATATGATTTGCCTCAGGATGATTTAACCAAATCCATTACGATCCGAGGAGCATATGGCTTTGGGCCACAGAAAGCAAAATTATATACCACTGGTAACTGGAATATTGCAGAGAATAGTACGATCGACCATATCAAATTTGTTGATATGGAAATAAGAGGTGAAGATTTTAGTGGAGACTATGTCTTTAATCCAAATACAGACAATATATATGTTCGAGAGCTGAATTTTGAAAATTGTGAGATCGGAACCCTTAGAGGTATTATTAGAATTAGAGGAACAGTTGAGATTGATAATTATATCATCAATAACAGCGTTGTGGATAGTATTGGAGGGTATGGAATTATCACTACCGACACCAATCCTGGTGACCCTATGACGGCTCATGTAAATACCATAGTTTTGAGTAACAGTACCTTTAATAAAATTGATACTGGAATACAGTCACGTAATAATTCACTATCCCTTAGTATTGAAAGTTGCACATTTGCTAATTTCATTGTTCCTGGAGGGCGATTACTGCGCTATAGAGGGGGGGATGGAAACAACAATATCACTGGTGGAATATCCATTAGTAATTCCATATTTGGTCATAGTTGGGATCAAACAGGAACAGGAGAATACGGTAGTATTCAAGGAATAGGTGAAGGTTTGGAATCCACCAATATCTCACTTTTAAATAACTATAGCACGGAGAATTTTGCTTTTAGCGAATCAAAAGAAATTCCTGGATTTCCTGTTGGAAATTACAAGGGTACACAAGAAGATCTATGGGTTAGCCCAGAGCAGAATAATTTTAATTTTAAAGATACAGGGTTTTCTGGAAAATACACAGCTGGTGATCCTCGATGGAGAGCCAAGTTGTAACTATTGGAATTGAATTGTTTTAGTTTGTTTGTAGTTAAATTTGCTTAACGCTGAGAAAAAGCACCGGTATTACTATACCGGTGCATGACTCAGTTTTATTAACATACAAACAAATAAGAACATCATAAATATATAATTTTTAGCGTATGCTTAAGAAGAGTCTCGCACTTGGATATCTATTATTACTTTGTTGCTTTTCACTCTCGGCTCAACAATTGGCCTTTCCTGGGGCAGAAGGTTTTGGACGATATACCACTGGAGGTAGAGGAGGAAAAGTATATGTAGTTACCAATTTAAACGATGACGGGGAGGGTAGTTTAAGAAAAGGTATTGTCAAGGATGGACCTAGAATTATTGTTTTTGCGGTCTCAGGAACCATTGATTTAAAATCTCCTTTGGACATCAATAAACCGAACTTGACGATCTTAGGACAGACCGCTCCACCAAAAGGGATTACCTTAAAAGGATATCCATTAAATGTAAAGGCAGACAATGTGATTATTCGATACATCCGATGTCGCATGGGCGATATTAATGCCATCGAATCAGATGCTCTTGGAGGGCGAGATTTAAATGGTGTCATCATAGATCATTGCTCAGTTAGTTGGGCGGTGGATGAAAATGTCTCCTTTTATAGAAATGAAAATTTTACACTACAATGGTGTATCATATCAGAGGCCTTGAACAACTCAGTTCATTCAAAAGGAGCACATGGGTATGGTGGGATTTGGGGAGGAGTTAACGCTTCCTTTCATCATAACCTAATCGCTAATAATAACAGTAGAAATCCAAGGTTTAGTGGTTCTAAATCAACCAAAAATAACAAGAATGAATTTGTTGATTTTCGAAATAATGTAATTTACAATTGGGGGTTTAATAGTGTTTATGGCGGAGAGAACGGTACCTATTCTATGGTAAATAATTATTTTAAACCAGGACCGGCAACCACCAAACCAGATCGTATTGTGAATCCTTCTAAACCCTATGGTAAATTCTATGTAACTGGTAATTTCATTGAAGGATCCCAGAGGATATCGCAGGATAATTGGGATGGTGGTGTTCAGTGTGATCAGCCAGAATTAACCAAGCTCACCTTAGCCCCCAACATAGACAATGTTAAGACCCATCAGCCTAAACAGGCCTATAGACTGGTGATCAGAGAAGCTGGCCATAGCCTTTATCGAGATGCCGTAGATCTTCGAATAATACAGGGCGTTAAAACAACAACGGCAACTTATAAAAAAGGAATTATTGATTCTCAAGAACAGGTAGGTGGATGGCCTAAAATTCCAGAAAACAGTATAGAGAAGGATACTGATTTGGATGGAATTCCTGATTTTTGGGAGGATCAACATGGTTTGGATAAAACAAAAAATGATGCGGGTTTACATACCTTAGATGAGCATTATGTTAATATTGAGGTGTATGCAAATTCACTGGTCCCTAGCGTATATGATTTTACAGTAGCTCCCGATGGTAGTGGTGATTTTTTAAAGATACAACAGGCCATTGATGCTGTTCCCGATTTTCGTAGGAATCGCACTTATATTTATATTAAAAACGGCGTGTATAAGGAAAAACTGGTACTCCCCAGCAGTAAAACAAATGTGAGTTTGATTGGGCAAGACGTAGAAAAAACCATCATAACTAACGACGATTTTGCCGCAAAAGTCAATGATTTTGGAGAAGAAATGGGCACTACGGGCTCCAGTACTTTTTTTGTTTTTGGCGATGGTTTCAAGGCAGAGAATCTGAGTTTTGAAAACAGTGCGGGCAATGTAGGTCAAGCGGTGGCTGTTCGAGTAAGTGCCGATAGGGTTGTATTTTATAAATGTAAATTCATTGGGAATCAAGATACTTTATACTTGCAAGGAGCAAACAGTAGGCAATATTATAAAGAGTGTTATATTGAAGGGACAGTAGATTTTATTTTTGGCGCTTCTACTGCACTTTTTGAAAACTGTACAATTAAGTCCAAATCCAAGGGGTATATAACAGCGGCATCGACACCTAAAGTTGCCTCGTATGGAATGGTCTTTAAAAATTGTAAACTTATTAGCGAAGCGCAAAAAAACAGTGTTTACCTCGGTCGCCCTTGGAGAAATTATGCCCAGACGGTCTGGATTGACTGTTATATGGGGGATCATATAAAACCCCTTGGATGGCATAATTGGAATAAGCCAGAGGCTGAGCGAACGGTATTTTATGCGGAATACAATTCTAGTGGACCTGGTGCTACCTCCAATAGGGTTGCTTGGGCAAAGAAATTAACTAAAAACAAAATGTTAGAGTATAGGAAAGAAAACATATTTAAGGGAAATGATAATTGGAATCCAACTATAAACAATTGAATTAATAACTATGAAACAAATTATTTTCAGCCTGATAATTTTAAGCCTTGTGATAGGCTGTAAAACCGAATCTAAAAAGCAGGTAACCCAGGAAAAGGATGCTGCAGATTTAATAATCGAATCCATCACGATCCCTGAATTCCCCGATACTAATTTTAGTATTATGGATTATGGTGCAGTGGCCGATGGTATAACTGATAACACTCAGGCCATAAAGGATGCGATTCAGGCTTGTGTGGAAGCGGGTGGTGGAAAGGTTATTATTCCAGCTGGAAAATTTTTAACGGGTCCTATTCACTTAAAGAGTAATGTAAATCTACATCTAGAAAAAAATTCTGAAGTGATATTTACCAAAGATAAACAAGCCTACCTGCCTGTGGTTAGAACTTCTTATGAAGGGGTGGAGCTTATGAACTATTCACCTTTAATCTATGCGTATCAACAAAAAAATATAGCGGTCACAGGAAGCGGAACATTTAATGGCCAAGCAGGTAAAGAAAACTGGTGGCCGTGGAGCGGTGCTGAGCGATATGGTCATAAAAAAGGAGATCCACATCAAAGGGATACATTCAATCTACCGAGACTCCGTAAGATGAATGAGGATGCCTTGCCTGTGAGTGAAAGAATATTTGGAGAGGGGCATCACCTAAGACCTACCTTCTTCGAACCTTTTGAAAGCGAAAATGTGCTTATTAAGGGCGTGACTTTTATCAATGCGCCTTTTTGGGTAATGCATCCTATTAAATGTACTAATGTGACTGTGGATGGAGTTAAGGTGATAAGTCATGGTCCAAACAATGACGGGTGTAATCCAGAATATAGTAAAAATGTACATATTACCAATTGTGTCTTTGATACAGGGGATGATTGCATCGCCATTAAATCTGGTCGAAATGATGAGGGGCGCAGAGTGGGTATAACAAGTGAAAACATTGTAGTAGAAAACTGTATTATGAAAGATGGCCACGGTGGTGTTGTTATGGGAAGTGAAATTTCTGCAGGGGTGCGCAATGTGTATGTGAGAAACTGCAAAATGGATAGCCCGAATTTGGATCGAGCCATTCGTATTAAAACCAACACCTTAAGAGGTGGTTTTGTGGAGAATGTTTTTGTCAAAGATATTCAAGTAGGACAAGTAAAAGAGGCCTTTTTGAAAATCAATACGTATTATGCGATTTATGATAATCAAGAAGGGGATCACATACCATCGATCAAGAATATTCATATCGAAAATGTTACGGTTGAAGACGGAGGGAAATACGGCATCTTAATTCAAGGACGCGAAGAGAACCCTGTCGAGAATATAACTTTTAAAAATGTAACTATAAAAAAGGCAGAAATGCCTATGCGTATTGAAAATTCAGAGCCCATTCAGTTTACAAATACCACCATAAGTGGGCAAAAATATTAATTAATCATGAGTGGAATTCGTGCTTATTTCTTTTATTGTTTAAGTGTGCTATGTGGCCTATTGCCTGTTGCTAACGCCCAAACCCCATATCAGTCTAAGGTTTGGCAGAGCGACCAAGGTGATGGGACATATAAGAACCCAATTTTGTATGCGGATTATTCAGATCCCGATGTTATTCGAGTAGGAGAAGACTACTTTATGACCGCTTCAAGTTTTAACTGTGCTCCTGGTCTACCAATTCTACATTCAAAAGATATGGTGAATTGGCAGTTAGTAAATCATGCATTACCTTTTCAGATCCCTCGGGAGCATTTTGGGGTGCCACAGCACGGTAATGGAGTTTGGGCACCGAGTATTCGATACCATAACGAATATTTTTATATCTACTGGGGAGATCCTGATTTTGGAATTTATATGGTAAAAACAAAAGATCCTTTTGGATCATGGGATCCTCCTGTACTTGTAATGGAAGCTAAAGGTGCAATCGATCCATCTCCTCTATGGGATGATGATGGAAAAGCCTATTTGGTTCATGCCTGGGCAGGAAGCCGGGCAGGGGTAAAGAGTTTATTAACTGTTCATCGCATGAATGCAGAGGGAACAAAGGTGTTGGATGCTGGAAAACACGTTTTTGACGGCCATGATGCACATCCAACGGTAGAAGGATCTAAGTTCTACAAGCGCAATGGTTACTACTATATATTCGCTCCTGCTGGAGGAGTAGCCACTGGATGGCAATTGATATTACGATCAAAGGATATATATGGACCTTATCAAGAAAAAATAGTTTTAGAACAAGGAAGTACGGCAGTAAATGGTCCGCATCAAGGAGCTTGGGTAGATACTCCAGAGGGAGCTTCTTGGTTTTATCATTTTCAAGATTTAGATCCCTATGGACGACTTGTGCACTTGCAACCTATGCAGTGGAAAGATAATTGGCCTGTAATGGGAGAAGATTATGATGGCAATGGTATTGGTGAACCTGTGACACAGTACAAAAAACCTATAAGTGGTGTAAATTATCCCATACAACAACCAATGGAGTCCGATGAATTTAACTCCGATGAGCTGGGGTTACAATGGCAGTGGCAGGCGAACCCAAATGTTCTATGGAGCGCTCAAATTCGAGGAACAAAACATCTGAGGTTGTTTGCCATTAAAACCAACCCAGAGGATACCAATCTCTGGATGGCACCAAATCTTTTACTACAGAAATTTCCAGCACCTGAGTTTACCGCTACCACTAAGGTAAGCTTATTCCCAGAAGAGGCGACCTCTGGTAAAAGAGCTGGTTTAATTGTAATGGGAACGGATTATGCAGCCTTGAGTATTGTGTATGAAGACCAGAAGTATTACATCCAACATTCCGAAAGCATCAATGCTATTGATGGGCATCAGGAAGTTGTCTTGGAGAAAGAACTTGCAAAATCCAATCAGGTATATTTCAGGGTTCAGGTAGTAGGGCCTAAAGGTGAATGCCAATTTAGCTATAGTGAAAATGGTAGGAAATTTAAAAATATCGGCAAGTTGTTTTATGCACAACCTGGAAAATGGATCGGAGCAAAAGTAGGGCTCTTTACTGTGAGTACGCCCGAGTCCAAACGTGGAGGATATGCTGATTTTGATTGGTTTAGGGTGGATTAATACAGAAAATCATTTTTAGTTTTGGAATTTTCGGATTAATTCCATTGCTTTAAATGTTAATTAAACACCAATATAATGAATACAATCAACCAACTAAAACAACTATTTTTTATAGTCTTCGCACTATCAATGTCCATATCCAATGGGCAGCAATACCCTTTTCAAAATCCGAATTTAGACGACAAGGATCGTGTAGTAGATCTATTAGGCAGACTGACTGTGCAGGAGAAAATTGATCAACTTTTATATACCTCACCAGCCATAGAACGCCTTGGGATTCCAGAATATAATTGGTGGAATGAGTCTTTACATGGTGTTGCAAGAGCTGGTTATGCGACCGTTTTTCCTCAATCCATTACCATAGCGGCCGCTTGGGATAGCGACTTACTTAAGGAAGTGGCAGATGCCATTTCAGATGAAGCGAGAGCAAAACACCATGAATATATTAGACGAGGGCAGCGAGGAATCTACCAAGGACTTACCTTCTGGTCTCCAAACATAAATATTTTTAGAGACCCCAGATGGGGACGTGGCCATGAGACTTATGGAGAAGATCCCTATCTGACTGGGCAGCTTGGCATAGCCTACGTGAAAGGTCTTCAAGGAGATGATCCTAATTATTTAAAGTTAGTTGCTACAGCAAAACATTTCGCTGTGCACTCAGGACCAGAACCGCTACGCCATGAGTTTGATGTACACCCAAGTAAACGTGATCTGTGGGAAACTTATCTTCCAGCTTTTCGTGACTTGGTCAAACAAGGAGATGTTAGATCGGTAATGACCGCTTATAACCGTGTATATGGGGAAGCAGCAAGTGCTAGTGATACCCTATTTACTATTTTAAGAGACTATTGGGATTTCGACGGTTACGTGGTTTCTGATTGTTATGCTATTTCTGATATTTGGAAGTATCATAAGATTGCAAAGGATGCTGCTGAGGCTTCAGCTATGGCAGTTATCGAAGGATGTGATCTAAATTGTGGTGATTCCTATGAAAAGCTTAGCGAAGCCTACAAGCAGGGAATTGTTACAGAGAAGGATTTAGACATCGCATTAAGCCGTTTAATGGAAGCACGTATTAAGTTAGGAATGTTTGATCCTGAAGAGGTGGTTCCATATGCTCAAATACCATTTAGCGTCAATACCAGTGAAAAGCATAATCAATTGGCTCTCAAAGCTGCGAAAAAGAGTATTGTGCTTTTGAAAAATCAGGGAGATTTGCTTCCCCTTTCAAAAGATCTTAAATCTGTGGCAGTTATTGGACCTAATGCAGATAACATTCAGTCCTTATGGGGAAATTATAATG
This sequence comes from Galbibacter sp., assembly GCF_035306585.1. GTDB lineage: Bacteria > Bacteroidota > Bacteroidia > Flavobacteriales > Flavobacteriaceae > Galbibacter. The sequence continues at coordinate 7,082 of NZ_DATGNU010000121.1, read as the reverse complement.
GCAACCCTAAAGACCCCGTGACCGTTTTGCAAGGAATAAAAAATGCCCTGGGTTCAAAAACAACTGTTCTATATGAAGAAGGTGGACCATTAGCTAAAGGGATTCCTACTATGGAAGTCATCCCATCAGTATATCTAAGTACGGAGGATGGCAAGCAAGGGCTATCAGCGCAATATTACGATAATAATAACTGGGAGGGAACCCCAGTAATTGATCGTATAGATGCCAATATTGATTTTCAATGGGATATCGAAACCCCTGATCCTAGTTTGAAAATGGGAGATTATAGCATCCGTTGGAGCGGATATATCACCCCACCAAAAACGGGTACATATTCTTTTAGTGATTGGGGAAAACCATTCATGGAATTTGAAATTGCCCAGCAAATAAGTGGTGGTGGAAACCATGAACATCGCCCTGCCATCATCAATAAAGAGATTTATATGGAGAAGGGAAAAAAATATAAAATAGAGGTAAAATACAATAACTACTACGGTAATTCCACAGCGAAAATGCTGTGGGGTGTTCCTAAGGAACATCAATTAGAAGATGCCATTGCGGCTGCTGAAAAGGCTGAAGTAGTTGTGATGGTGTTGGGATTAAATGAACGTTTGGAGGGTGAGGAAATGGATGTTGAAGTAGAAGGTTTTGCAGGAGGAGATCGTACGGCTTTGGATCTTCCTGCCTCACAAAGAACGCTTTTAAAAGAGATAGCAAAGACGGGAAAGCCAATTGTACTGGTTCTTCTCAACGGAAGCGCCCTTTCTATAAATTGGGCGGCGGAGAATATTCCAGCAATTCTCACCGCTGGATATGCAGGTCAACAAGGAGGAAATGCCGTTGCTCAGGTGTTATTTGGGGACTACAATCCCGCTGCTAGACTTCCAGTGACGTATTATAAATCAGTGGCGGATCTACCTGATTTTGAAGACTACAATATGGACGGTAGAACGTATCGTTATTTTGATAAAGAGCCGCTTTACCCTTTTGGATATGGCCTTAGTTATACCACTTTTGATTATTCAAATTTTCAATTGCCTTCTAAAATTGGTATGAATGAACCCATTGCGTTGAGTGTAGAGGTAGCCAATACAGGTGCTTACGATGGCGATGAGGTCATTCAGGTATATCTTACAGATGAAAAGGGAAGCACGCCTCGTCCCATTCGTGAATTGGTTGGCTTTAAACGAATCCACCTAAAGAAAGGAGAAAGTCAACAGGTTCAATTTACTATTGAACCAAGACAGCTTTCCATGATCAATGATAAAGGAGATTTGGTTATTGAACCAGGTGTTTTTTCAATAAGCGTGGGAGGAGAGCAACCTTGTTTTAAAACGGATTTAAACGCTAAATCAACCACAACGGTGCGTAAAAAAATAAAAGTAGAAGGAACCACACTTAAAATTGACTATTAACCTTTAGAAAAACGATAGGATGCGTGTAGTACCATATCAAAACTTCCTCATTGTTTTCTTATTCTTATTCATAGGGTCATGCTCTTGCTTTGCACAGGAACATGACCCTATTACTATTCATTTAATTGGTGATTCTACCATGGCGGATTATAGTGATAACTACGATCCAGGTAAAGATTATATGCAAACTAGATACCCTTTAACTGGCTGGGGCCAGGTGTTCCAAGCATTATTTACAAAAAAAAGTGTAACATTGCTTTCAAACCTTATTCAAGGAGATAGTGTCGTGGTATCCAATAAAGCTCGTGGGGGAAGAAGTACGCGTACATTTTTTCAACAAGGTCATTGGGCCGAGGTGTATAAAGCAATAAAACCAAATGACTTGGTGATGATGCAATTTGGTCATAATGATGCCTCAAAGAGTAAACCTGAGCGTTATGTGAATGTGAGAGGATACAAAGAGTTTTTGCGTCTATTTGTAACCCAAACGCGCCAAAAAGGGGGAATACCTATTATTCTCACGCCAGTACCAAGGAATTATCCATGGGAAAAAGGAATACTTAAGGATGTCCATAAGGAGTACGACAGTGCCCCCAAGGATGTCGCTCAAGAAATGGGGGTACTTTTGATTGATTTAAATACGCTAGCAAGAGACTTCTTCACCAAAAAGGGAAAATCCTATGTAAGTAAGCATTATTATATGAACCTTCCACCAAACACCTTCAAGGCGTATCCTAAAGGCGAAAATGACAACACTCATTTCCAGGTTGAAGGTGCAGCAGTAGTAGCTCAAATTGTATTTGATGCTTTAATTGAGCTATCACAGCATTCCCCTAAACCCTATACCATTGCTACTACCTATGAGAAATTAAAGAAAGACTATCCCCACATACAACCACTTACCCTTGTTAATAACCCGAGCTGTATCACGATCAAAGATATCCCTTATCGTCAGACCATACAGCAGACTTTACGAGCGGATGTATTTATCCCTAATTCTGGTAAGGGTCAGTATGGATCAGTACTTCTTGTTCACGGAGGTGGTTGGATATCAGGAAGCAAAGAAAACTTGAAGCCGTTAGCACAACGACTTGCTGAAAATGGATATGTTGCCGTAAGCGTAAATTATAGTTTAAGTACAGTAGCTCAATTTCCCGCAGCAGTTATTGACTTAAAGGCAGCTATTAAATGGATGCGAGCCCATTCAAATGAATTTAAAATTGATCCGGAGCGTATTGCAATTTTAGGTGCATCGGCTGGTGCACAATTAGCCACTTTGGTTGGTGTGAGCGCATCAAACCCAATGTTTTTTGATGGAAACAAAGAATTTAAGGATAAGGTACAAGGGGTCATTAACATTGATGGGATTACTTCCTTTATCCATCCCGATGCCCGAGAAAGTGAAATTGCTGGAAAGTGGTTGGGCGGTCTTCAAGATGAAAACTTCAACAATTGGAGGCTTGCCTCTGCGCTAGAGTATGTTGATAACAATAGCCCTCCTATTTTGTTTGTAAACAGTTCCCAGGATAGATTCCATGCAGGTAGAGATGATATGATCTCAAAACTTAATTCCTACCAAATTTATAGTGAAGTTCATACCCTACAACAGAGTCCTCATTCTTTTTGGTTGGTGCATCCATGGTTTCAGCCTACTTTAAACCACTGTTTAGAGTTTTTAGACAAAATATGGTGATTGATTGGTTTTAATGTATTCAATTCAGGGAACTGGTATCAAAAATTAAATAAAATATGGTTTTGATTCAAAAAAAGTGAAACAACATATTCAATTTAGAATTATATTTGCACACTTTTTAATCCTCAACCATGGCAGAGTTGTTTGACCAACTTGAATTTGTAGAAGATCCATTGTATGAAACGATTATAAATGATCTTTTACAACAACATTACAGTGTGATTGATAACTTCTTTTCAGAAGAGGAAATTGTTTTGTTACGAGCCTCCCTTTTAGATAAATATCATGAGGATTGTTTTAAAAGAGCAGCTATAGGAAATAAGTTCGACGAACAAATTTTGGATCAGATACGCGGTGATTTTGTGTTTTGGATTGACGAAGGCTCCACAAGTAAAGCAGCGCAATTATTTTTCAAAAAGATTAATGCGATGGTAAGCTATCTTAATAAGACGTGCTTTTTAGGGATTTTTCATAAGGAATTTCACTATGCTGTATATCCAAAAGGGACTTTTTACAAGCGACACCTAGATACCTTTCAAAATGATGATCGGCGTAAACTATCTTTAGTCTGCTACTTAAATGATAGTAATTGGAAGAGTGAAAATGGTGGAGAGCTTGTTATTTACCCAAATGATGTTACTGCTGAACCGATAGTGATCCATCCTTTGCCTGGCCGTGTGGTGATTTTCGAGAGCCAAATATTAGAGCATGAAGTGAAGCGGGTTTTAGCCACTGAGCGGTACAGCATAACGGGCTGGCTTAAAACTCGGTAAAGGTCTACTTCCTTTTAAATTGCTCAAGAGCATTCTTTGTAAAGTCTGAAAGAACAAGTTCGCCAGAGATTTCAGCTTGTTGTAAAAGTAGGGTATCCCAATGTTGGGTACCTTCCCAAAGGGATTTTTTCATGGCCGCTAGCGCTAATGGGTTGTAGGAGGCCAATTTCAAAGTAAGGATCTCTATCTCTTTATCGAGATCTTTTTGGTTTTCAAATACTCTTGCATAGAGTCCTTTTTCCAATGCCCAATAAGCATTTTTCCATTGAGTAGGGTCTAAGGAAAGGGCTGCTAATGCGCTGACTCCTATTTTGTGTTTTACAACAGGAGCGATCACAAATGGGCCAATACCTATGCTGAGTTCGGAGAGTTTGATCGAGGCAGCTTCAGTAGCTAGGACATAGTCGCACCCAGCAATTAACCCTACGCCACCGCCAACTGCCTTTCCTTGAACACGTCCTACAATAATTTTAGTACAGTTTCGCATCGCGTTGATCAGTTTTGCAAAACCACTGAAGAATACGCTACCCTCTTCTTTGTTAGTTATGGCCATGAGCTGGTCGAAAGATGCCCCAGCACAAAATGTTTTATCACCTTCACTTTTTAATAAGATCACGGAGACATCTGGGTTATTGGACAGGGTTTTGATCTGATCAGTTAAACGCTCTAACAACACACTAGGAAATGAATTACTTTGAGGGTGACCAAATTCTAGGGTGGCTATTTTATTTTCAATTGTGGTATATAAACTTCCGTTGATACGATTTGTGCCCATTGTAGTCAATTTTGCGTTATTTCAAATTTAAGGATTCTAAATGGCATTCACGTACTTTCGCTTGAATTTGACCACTAATGAAATACCTCGTATAAGCATCCACACAAAAAAAGCAATCCATATGGCATGTAATTTCCAGCCTATGGAATCAAATAAGAGTAAGGTCGGGGCAAATCCTAAAAAAGTAGCTGCTAAGAGGACATTTCTTAAATAAGCTGCCTCTCCCAGTCCTTTAAAAATACCATCAAACATAAAGGCTATAGCGTTGATAGGTTGCATTAATAGTACCATCCAAAACACTGATGAGAATAGCACCAACACAGTTTCTTCTTTGTTAAATAACAACCCTATTTGGTTGTAAAAAACCGCACAGATTCCCATTAGGATCAAGGAGATTATGATGGCGTATTTAGAGATGTCTAAACTGAGTAGCCAAAGCTTTTTATACTGCTTTGCTCCGAGTAATTTTCCTGAGATAGCGTTTCCAGCACTTGCATAACCATCAATAAAAAAGGAAAAGAACAGCCATAAATTCATCAGAATACTTTGTGCCGCAATGTAGGTGTCTCCATAACCTGTGGCATAAGCATTTGCGAGGTAAATAGCAAAGTTCAGTGAAGCGGCACGAACAAATAGATTTAGGCTCAATCCCAAAAGTCTTTTCATTTGTGGGTTGATTTTAAATCGCAGGGATAGCCCAAAAGGGGTTTTGGTATAAAAGAAATACAAAGCCATTATAAACATCACAAGCTGGGCAATGACACTCGCATAGGCAGCACCTTTTATATGCATCTGGGGTATGATCCCATCAATTCCATAAACTAAAATATAATCTAGGATGACATTTACAAATGCACCAGTAAGACTACATTTCATGGCCCAAAGCGTGTTTTGTAGACCTCTGAATATTCCGAATATAGCAAAAGTGACCAATGTAAGAGGATAACCTACGGCCCTGATAACATAATAGTCTGTGGCATATTCTAACAGGAGTCCTTCGGCATTATAAAGACGAAATATTTCTTCAACGAGCAAAGTGGTAGTAATGTATATGATAATGCTTAGAATGAAGTTAAAGGCTAGTGCCTGAGGTATTAATGTTTTAATAGCGTTAATACGATTTGAACCCAGGTGCTGAGACACAATAGCTGAAATGGCTGTTTTTGTTTGTGCCAGAATCCAAATAATGGCTGAAAGAAAGGAACCCACAACACCCGCGGCAGCGAGCGCTTCGACAGGATTTTCTTTAACATTACCGATTATGGCTATGTCAGTTAATGAAATTAAGGGTTCTGCTATACCGGCAATAATCGCTGGAATGGCAAGTTTGTTAATTTCTTTAAAGCTTACTTTTGTTTTTTCCATCGGTTGACTCATTGCATTCCCAGCAATGATCAGGCTTAGATTTTTTGTTTAAATTTAAGTGCAAATGTACTGAAGGTAAATTCAACAACATACCAAACCATAATTTTTAGCCTAATGAAAAATATTTTAGTTCCAATTGGTCCCACTGAGAACGCTATCAAAACATTGCAATACGCCATTGATTTTGCAGAATTTATGGGTTCTGATCTTTATGTTATGCAAGCCTTCACCTTGGTTACCAAGGCTGGGAGTCTGGCCAATGTGGAAAGGGCTGTTGCTAAATCAACCACGAATCAATTAGACGAGATCGTTGGTCAAGTAGATAAAAAAGGGGTTTCTCTCACCATTACGGCCTATAACGGAGATGTGGTAGACGGAGTAAGAGCCGTGGAGGAACAGTATGGTATTGATCTGATAATTTTAGAGCCCAAAACCACGGATATTCGAGAGGAGGTATTTTTGGGAGATACCTCTGGAGGTATTATTAAACTAACCAACATACCTACACTGATCATCCCGGAAGGAAATTCTTTTTATCCTTATAAAAATGGATTGGTTGCATTTAAGTCAGGAATTGTCAATCATGAATCGATTCTAGAGACTTTAATACAATTTAAAAATGCATTTAAGCTATATTTAAACCTTTTATTGGTTAAAACACCCAAGTATACAGCGGAAGATTTGGTTTTAAATCCAATTTTAGAAAACTTGAGCGATTCTCTGAAAACTACCGAAAACACTAGTACTTTCGAAGGTGTGCTTGAGCATTTTCAAACCAACCAACCTGATATTTTAATTGTTTTTAGAAGAAAACGTGGATTTTTTACCAAGTTATGGGAAAAAAATATAATTTTGAAGCGCGAATTTAGATGTTCAATTCCACTACTGGTTTTGAGTGTTAAAAAATAGGCAAAACAACATTTTGCAAATAAAAAAGCGTATTGGGGCATTAGCTCAGCTGGCTAGAGCGCTACACTGGCAGTGTAGAGGTCATCGGTTCGACTCCGTTATGCTCCACAGAAAGATCCTTGTAAATCAATAATTTGCAAGGATTTTTTCAT
>NZ_DATGNU010000120.1:0-15108 GCF_035306585.1 Galbibacter sp. | reverse complement strand
TTGGAGCACGGATAAAAAATGAAAGTGCGTCTATAAAACAGTGGATATTATCTCAAGAAAAAATAGAGCGCGTATTTTATGAAAAAGAAAAAGGGAAAAACAGGCTCATTATTGGTTATTCATCAAAGCGAGCTAAAAAGCTTCCCATACAATATCCGAAGTGTGGACAGGGGAAGCAGGGAGGTGCTCGTACAAAAGGCAAAAGGTGTGGAAAACATTTTGCAGCTCAAAGCAGCCGCGGAAGCCATGGCTGAGACCAACCTTACGGTGATCACAGCCGATGGAAAATTGTATTCTTTCCTGCTTAGGTACTCGCCAAACCCGGTTGCCCTTAACTTTAGTTTTGGAAAAAGGGATATTTACCAAGTAGCTTTTGCCCCGGGAAATCCCAATGAAGGGGTATTGCGCAAATATGCAGAGGTTGCCTTGGGGAAAAAGAAAAGGCTTTACGGTGTCAGAGACAAAAGGTATGGGATAAAACTCCGTTTGGATGGCCTGTTTGTCAAAGGGAATGTGATGTATTACCGCTTTAAGGTGGAAAACACTTCCCATGTCCGTTATAATATCGACCAGCTTCGTTTCTTTATCCGTGATGCCAAAAAAGCCAAACGGACCACTTATCAGGAGATCGAGATGCCCCCTTTGTATACCTATAAAGATACTTCGGTTGTAGAAGGGCAATCAGGGCAGACTTTGGTGGTTGCCCTGCCCAAACGCACCCTCCCCAATCAGAAACACTTGGTGGTACAACTCATGGAAGACCATGGGGGCAGGCACCTGGAACTTAAAATAAAGAACAGGAAACTCATGCGGGCAACCGTATTGTAATCGTAAAACCCGCTTGGTGCAGTGTGAAAAATAAATGAATGTTTAACCATAAAAATGTAAGAGTCATGAATGAAGAAAACTTAAAGTACCTGCAAAACCAGGTATTTTACACCGGATTTGGGGATACCCTCGATGGTGCATTAAAAGAGAAACTGGAACAGCAACCTGAAACGTTTTCCTTGGAATACAGGACCGAATATGGCAAGGATAAAATGGAAGCCGAACTGAACTTTAGCAAGTCCAAGAAACAGGACAGTGACATGTATTTTTTTAATTCCTATAGAGCAACTTTAAAAAGGGAAGGGGATTCTGAAATGGCACAACGGTTTTATATCAATAAGGGCAGTAATATTACCTTAAAGGAAGCTTATAACCTGATGTGTGGCAGGGCGGTGAACAAGACCCTGATGAACAAGGAGGGGGAACTTTACAATGCCTGGGTGCAGATGAATTTTAAGCAGGCAGATGAACATGGGAACCATAAGCTAAAGCATTTCCATGAGAACTATGGTTATGACCTTGGAGCTGCCCTGTCCAAACATCCGATCAAAGAACTGGAAAGACAGGAATATAAGGACAACCTGATGGAATCCCTTAAAAAGGGTAACGCAGCCTCTGCAACCTTGGCCCGTGATGAGGGAGGGGAGCAAAAAGTGTATGTGGCCGCCAATCCGAAATTTAAGTCCGTGACCCTTTATGATACCAATATGCAAAGGATGGGACGTATGCAACGGGAAAAGCAGGCTAAGGAAACCAAGCAAACCCAAAAGGAAAGCCAATCACCACAAGGGGACGATGAGTCCCCTTCCACAAAGAAGAAAACCAGGCGAAAAGCAAAGGTGGTGTAGCCATCACTTAAGGGAAATAGCCAAAGCATTGATATGAAAGAAGCTCAAAATAGGGTTGAAAAGGAGCTAGGCCAATGGCTTAAAAGGGAGCAGCGTTTTAAGGAACTGTTCTCTTTTTCCCTTGGTGAAAATAGGGTTTTCCTCAGGGAAAAGCTTAAGTATTATCGCGCTGTTTCGAACAGGTACAGGGACATTGCCAACCGGGAGGAAAAGCTTACGCTTCGGATGGTACGGGAGGAAAGACGTGCTTTGGAAAAAGAACTCTACCCTAATTTGTTGATGAGGTTGACTTATAAGGTGTTTTCAAGGATTGCACAGAAAGGTATGGTCATACGGAACTTGGGACGGCAAACCACCGGTGATCGGCAGTTAAGGGAATCCCTTCGAAAGCTGGGGTTTCCTGAAGTGTCCGTTCAGTCAATACATAAGGGTAAAGAGGCGTTAACCCTTCCGGTCTCTTATTATGTCGGTGAAAACAAGCGGATGGAAATTGATCTATCGGTACGTTCTGACAGTAAGGGACAATACCGGTTGGAAGGGATTAAGGCCATATTGCACCAGGATGGAAAGCCTGACCGGTCCAAAGGCCATTATTTTAAACTTGACCGGGAAAACCCGATTACTTCGAAGCAGGTTTACAACTTGCTTTCTGGTCGTTCCACAGTTATTGGAAATGGGCAAAATAAGCATTGGACGCAACTTGACCTTAATGATAGAAATACCCAGGGCAACTACCGCATCAAACGGTTTTATCCAGGGTATGGATATGATCTGGAGAAAACCCTTCGGCAATTGCCGATTAAGGAGCTGAAATGCCCTCAACAAACAAGACAGTTGATACAGGATTTAAGAATGGGAGAGCAAAGGGAAGTGATGCTTATACATGGAAATAAACAGAAGCAAATTACAATAGAGGCCAATCCCCAATTTAAATCATTGAACTTATATAATGAAAAGGGTAAAAAAATCCACTTAAGGGAAGCCCTAAAGGGTAAAATTCGGAAAAGGACTGGGGTGCGAAATAATGTAGGATTACGGAAAGACATTGCGAATGAAGATCGTATCCGAATAAAACGAATATAAAACTTTGGAGCTTTACAAATATTATTGGGAATTTTGGGAACCTGAAAGAATGCAGTTATAGGTGTTGTGGAGTTGGGACTACAATAATCAATAATTTTTCTATTTTTGGGGAAAACAATATCTTTATAAGGAACAGATTGTTGATTACTTATGTTTTTATAAATGAATTATTACAGCTTTATTCTATCCTGGAAGGTTATGGGTGTAGGTATTCATCACATAGGCATGAGCATCTCTCAAGCCTCCGAGTAATGTCACTCGGGAAAGGTTATTTCTGAAAAATTACTGGGCAAACACTTAAACCTTGGGAAAAGACCTGATTTCCGTAAAATTAATAGTAAATGATTTTTAATTACTAGAGAGGCTCAGAGATGAGCCTTTGTTGTTTTAAAGTTAATGAGGTGTGAAGATGGAAAAAGATAAGGGACAAAACGATTTTGCAGAAACAGTTACTTCAAAAGCATATAAAGAAGTAGAAGAAGAAAAGAAACAAAAATTATTGAATTTAATAGTAGAAATCATAGTAGAAGCAACTTTTAAAGAATATTATGAAAAGAGCCATTAGATATCTGCGTTATAGCCATGAAGGTCAAAGCAATAGTTCGATTGAACGGCAAGAACTTTATACTGACGAGTGGATGAAATACAATGATGTAGAGTTGGTAGACACTTTCATAGACCGTGGTAAGAGCGCAAAGACTTTTGATCGTCCTGACTTCATCAAATTGCAGACTTTTATAGCCAGCCATTACAAAAAGGTAGACTACTTGTTGGTGGATCAGTTGGATAGGTTTAGTCGGGATGCGGGAGAAGCCATGAGTATGGTCAAAAAACTCCAACGAAAATATAATATCCAAGTAGTGAGTGTCACTGAAGGAATTACTTTTGATTACAACACGCCTGGTAGTTTTTTCAGGGCGGGCCTTCAACTATTGCTTGCCGAAGAAGATAATATTAATCGAAGTATTAAAATCAGAGGGGGAATTTATACTGCAATGGCCAAAGAAGGAAGGTATCTGAACAGGATCCCACCTTTTGGATATAAAAAGATAGGTGAACGTAAGGAGCGTCGACTTGTTATTGATGACAAAGAGGCAGAAATTATTAGGTTTATATACGATGCATACCTAAATGGTATGCCTCTCTATATTATTAAACAAAAAGCACGGGAATTAGGGTATAATAGAAAGGGAAATACAAACATTGAAAAAATACTTGTTAACCCTGTCTATGCCGGTATGCTTCATGTAAAACCTTATAAAGATTACCCTGGTGGTTTGTTCCCTGCTGTTCACGAACCGATTATTGACATCGATACTTGGAAAATTGTCCAAGACAAAATGAAAAAACCTGTAAAATTCAGGACAGTGATCGATGACCAAATACCGTTAAGAGGATTGCTGAAATGTCATTGTGGCCAGCCACTTAGTGGAGCTCCATCAAGGGGTGGGTCAGGCAAATATTACTATTATTATAAATGTAAAGTTTCAAAACACAATAATATAAGTGCCATTAAAGCCCATAAACAACTTTTAGGAGCTTGTGAACTTATGAGTCTTCCCAGTAAAGATGTAAATAAAATCAGGGAAAGATGTAACTATATAACTGAAAACCATATAAATAACAGTAAAATAAAGAAAAAAGAGAAACAGGAGCAATTGGAAAATGCCCAAGAAAAGCTATATGCCCTAGAAGAGAAGTGGATTAAAAATGAAATTAGCCGTGATACATATGAGAGGTGGTATTCAACATATAATAACATTATAATTACTCTTAATGGGAGCATTAACAGGTTGAATAAAGACCAAGGTAAAGTTTTTAATATCCTGGATAGGCATATCGATAAGTTAACGGATATGAAATATGTCTATAAGAATGCAGAAACTTTAAAAAAGAGAGAGTTTATAAGAATTGTGTTCGACAGCAATTTATACTATAAAAATGGTATCTATCGAACTCCAACTATGTTGTATTTTCTTACACATAACCATTTGAAAATGATGGAAAAAGGGTTTTTAGTTTTTGAAAAAAAGGAGGGATTTCCTACAGAAATCCCTCCAAGTGGAGTCGGGGAGAATCGAACTCCCGTCCAAACAAGCAATTAAAATGCTTTCTACATGCTTAGTTTCCGTTTAATTGTCGACTATTAGCTGACCGAAAACCGCCCACTAATAGCTTAGCTTCTTAAGTTTTGAAACTTTGTCGAAGCCACAAAGTCCCTATGTTGATTTTTATGGTGCCTCATAATAAGCCGCCATCAACAAGGGCTGCTTAGAGACATCTCGCCTTTCCGCCTTGCGGAAACGTGGCCAAAATCCTACTGTGAATTCAGATTAGGCAGCAAGAGCGTAGTTATTCTCGCCATTTAAAAAAGTTGAAATATGATATTTAAGAGCTGTATCTCAGCGCTCTGCATGCTTACAAATCAATTAGACTCGCTGTCAAAACCAGTCGACCCCAATAGGTTGTTTTTAAAGAACGTATTTTTTAGAATTGCCACTGGCGATTAATTCTAAAAGGGTAGCAAATGTAATACATTTTATTGGAAACTTGTACATTTACATCCAACCACGTATTTTAGACCAAATTTTATACCAAATATTTTATGAAGATTGGAATTATCAAAGAGCGCAAAACTCCGCCAGATCGTAGAGTGGTATTGAGCCCTGAGGCCTGTCAAATTGTCAAAGAAAAATTTCCTAAAGCAGAAATTCTTATAGAGCCATCGCCAATACGCATATTCAACGACCAGGCTTATATAAATGCAGGATTTGAGGTCACTGAAAATATGGAACAGTGTGATGTATTATTAGGTGTAAAAGAAGTACCATTACAGGCTTTAATTCCCAATAAAAAATATTTTTTCTTCTCTCATACCATTAAAAAGCAACCATACAATCGTAAACTTCTCCAACGTGTATTAGATCTTAATATAGAATTGTACGATCATGAAGTGATCACAAATTCAGAAGGACATCGTTTGGTTGCATTTGGTCGTTATGCTGGAATTGTAGGCGCTTACAATGGAATAAGAACCTATGGGCTTAAATTTAATCTTTTTGATTTACCTAAAGCAGAAACTTTATCAGGAATAGATGGCTTAATCGGTAAATTAAAAGGAATTACACTTCCAAATATAAAAATCGTGGTCAGTGGAAAAGGACGGGTTAGCAATGGGGTGAAAGAAATTCTAGATGCCATGGGAGTAAGAGAAGTTGATGTAGAAGCATATTTGAATGTAACCTTTAATGAGGCTGTTTATTGTCAAATCGAGGTGTTAGATTATAATAAAAGAATTGATGGGGAGGTGTCTAGTATTGCTGATTTCTATGAAAATCCACAGCGATACAAGTCCGATTTTATGCGTTTTGCTACATGCAGTGATATGTATATTGCAGGTCATTTTTACGGTGATGGTGCACCGTATCTTTATACTAGAGATCAGGTGAAATCTCCTAAATTCAAGATAAAAGTTGTGGCAGATATCAGCTGCGATATCGATGGTCCAGTAGCTACAACCATTCGTTCATCAACTATTGCGGATCCAATTTACGGATATGACCCTTTGACAGAGCGCGAAACAGATTATAAAAATCCAGAGGCTATCGCCGTAATGGCTGTGGATAATTTACCATGCGAAATTCCTGCAGATGCTAGTGAAGGTTTCGGAGATAGTTTTATAAACCATGTGATTCCAGCACTATTTAACCAGGACAAAGACGGCGTACTTGAACGAGCTAGGATGACCTCAGGAGGTAAATTAACCAAACGATATAGCTATTTACAAGACTATGTAGATCAAAATTAAAGTTTTACATCTTTTGGTATTTCTCTATATGTTAATTATGTGTAACTTGCAGGGCTGATTTATATTGTTTTTTACTAAACAATACCGTCTATTTTAATATTAATAAAGCGCTCAATACATGTACAATTCAAAAATTACAGGTTTAGGATATTATGTGCCTCCCAATGTGGTATCCAATGATGATTTATCCAAGGTAATGGACACCAATGATGATTGGATTCAAGAAAGGACTGGGATAAAAGAACGACGTCATGTGGATAAGAATGGAGGAGATACTACAACAAGTATGGGTGTAAAGGCTGCCAAGATTGCTATTGAACGATCTGGTTTAGATAAAAATGATATTGACTTTGTGGTCTTCGCCACATTGAGTCCGGATTATTACTTTCCAGGTCCTGGAGTTCTAGTACAACGTGATTTAGGCCTTCGTACGGTAGGTGCACTAGATGTAAGGAATCAGTGTTCTGGTTTTGTATATGCACTCTCCGTAGCTGACCAATATATTAAAACCGGGATGTACAAAAACATCCTAGTGATCGGTTCTGAACTGCATTCTAAAGGATTGGATATGACTACTCGAGGGAGAGGAGTTTCAGTGATTTTCGGAGATGGTGCTGGTGCTGCGGTGTTAAGTAGAGAAGAAGATACTACCCAAGGGATATTATCCACACATTTGCATTCTGAAGGCGAGCATGCCGAACAATTGGCTTTGATTGCTCCTGGAATGGGAAAACGTTGGGTAACGGATATATTAGAAGCAGAAGATTCTGAGAACCCTTCTTATTTTCCATATATGAATGGTCAATTTGTATTTAAACATGCTGTTGTTCGTTTTAGTGAAGTAATAGTAGAGGCGTTAGAGACCAACAACTTAACCAAAGAGGATATAGATCTTTTGGTACCACATCAAGCGAATCTTAGAATTTCTCAGTTCATACAACACAAATTTAAACTCACCGATGACAAGGTCTATAACAATATCATGAAATACGGAAATACCACCGCTGCATCCATTCCGATTGCCTTAACCGAAGCATGGGAACAAGGAAAGGTTAAGGCCGGTGATATAGTTGTTTTAGCAGCTTTTGGTAGTGGATTTACTTGGGCAAGCGCTATTATTAAGTGGTAAGTTAAAGATATATAGAGGGTATTTACCCATTTAAAAAAGCAATGGTGCTCAATTTACAAAGATACCGTTGCTTTTTTTTCGTGTTCTTATTTTAATAGAACTACTTTTTTTTATCTGTAAATTGCCAGTGATCTTTAGTGCGAAAAAGAACTAAGAAAACCACGGTAATTAGGGCATTGATAAATATATTCATGAAACCTAGGTCAAAATTAAAATAGTGAATCAAACCCTCATTAATAATATAAGTTAAAATAGGAGCAATAACACAAATAATAGGAGTGTATTGGTCCCTTATTTTAATCTTGGTAAAAATCCCTAAAAGAAAGAGTCCTAGAAGTGGACCGTAGGTATACCCAGCTACTTTGAAAATGCTTGTGATGATATCCCCCGTACTATTCGCAAAGGCAGACATGATCGCAAACACCACCAGATTAAATCCTAGCAGGACCATATTTTTGGTTTTCTTCTTCTTTTGAGCTGATTTTTTTTCCATCCCCAAGAAATCATATGAAAATGAAGTTGTCAGCGCTGTTAAGGAGGAATCAACACTTGAGAAAGCTGCTGCGGTAATCCCTAGAATAAAGGTAATCGCTCCAGCCATACCAAAATTATTTAAAGCGAGCATAGGGAAGAGATCATCTGTATTGAGGAAAGTTCCGTTTTCATCGACACTTAAAGAGATACCATTATTCTCAGCATAGATATAAAGTAACACTCCTAAACATAAGAATAGAAACTGCGTAATTGCTAGGATGAAGCTAAATACTAATGCATTTTTTTGAGCGTCTGACGGTGATTTACAGGTGAGTGTTTTTTGCATCATATTTTGATCCAACCCCATCATAGCGATAGCGATGAGTATTCCAGCTATAATTTGCTTAAAGAAATTGTTCCCAGACTTAGGATCCCAATCAAATATTTGAAAATATTTGTGAGACGTCATGGTATCTATAGTTTGCGAAAAGCTTAAATCCATTGCATCTTGAATAGCAAATATGGATACAATTGCCGCGGTAATTAAAAATGTGGTTTGCAACGCATCGGTCCATACGATGGTTTTTATTCCAGATTTGTTGGTATAGAGCCAGATAATAACTAATATGATCACTACCGCAACATGAAATGGAATCCCTAAAGGATCAAACAGCGCATAGTCTAACACCTTGACCCCTAGAAGTAATCTTAATGCCGCACCAAAGGATTGAGAGAGGATAAAAAACAGCGATCCAATTTTATATGAGTAAAATCCAAACCTGTTGGAAAGATAGGTGTATATGGAAACTAATTTTAGTTTATAATAAATAGGGATTAAGACAAAAACGATAAAACTATAACCAATCATATTCCCTATAACAAATTGGAAATAATACAAGAAGTTATTGGAAACCATCCCTGGAATGGATACGAAAGTGACCCCGGACATGGCCGCTCCAATCATCCCATAGGCCACAAGGGGCCATGGTGATTCACGATCTCCAGTGTAAAAAGCATCCGTACCTGATTTTCTAGATACAAGGCGGGAAATTCCAGTAAGGACTAGGAAGTAGGCTATAAATACGGCTAGAAATAAGGTAGTATTCATGAAAAGGTTATTTTAGGATAGTTTTCCAATGTTCATTGGGCAACAAACTTATTAAATAGGAATTGTTTTATTCAAATTATACAATGGTAAGATACATTTATTTCGGTAATCTGTCATGTAAAATGATGAAAAATGCAATATTTATGCAACAATTAATAAAAAAATGCTTTAATTTTACGTGTAAACGGAAATGATCGTTGTATTCTAAGTAAAAATGCCGAAAATATGCAAAAGAGAGACAGACAGGATGTTATTGTAGAAGAGGTACGGATTAACCGTAATGTATCCTCCAATTTTTTAGCTCGAAAATTAAAGGTTTCTGAAGATACCATACGCAGGGACCTAAATGAGCTGGACAAAAAAGGGTTGATTTTGAAGGTGCATGGTGGCGCAGTTTCTACCATACAAAAACTCTATCACTACAATGAAGATATGATCTTCAACAGGGATGCCAAAAATACAATTTCTAAAAAGGCAGCTAACCTTATGAATGATGGTATGGTGATTATTATAAGTGGGGGAACAACTAATTTGATGCTTGCCAAACAATTTCCAAAAAATTTGAAAGCCACTGTTTATACCTATAGTTTACCTATAGCGATGCAGCTTTCTGAACATCCTTCCATTGAAGTGATTTTTATCGGTGGAAAGATCAATAAGAAATCGATGGTAACTGTTGGTATTGATGTCGTTCAATTGCTCTCTAGTATTGCTGCTGATATCTGCTTTATAGGCGTTAGTAGTATCAATATTAGCAATGGGATTACGGATGAGGGTTATGAGGTTTCTTTGGTTAAAAAAGCCATGATTGCCGCCTCTGATAAAATCATAGCCCTGGCAGATTCAAACAAGTTAAATGTCCGGCAAAATTATGGAGTCTGCTCTTTGGATGAAATCGATATCCTAATAACAGAATTAGATCCTAAAGATCACAAACTACGTAATTACCGATCGAAGGATTTAGAAATTTTGTAAATAATGTAGCATCCAACTAACTTTTGCAATAAGGTTGTTAGTTGTTTTATAATGTCATAACTTTAGTAAAATTGCTTTAACACACTTGGTCTATGGAACACTTAATCAAGAATAAATCAATAGCTTACGAGAAAGCTGGATCACACGAGGACAATCGTTATGAAAAAATACATAATGTTGTTTTTGAGAGTTCTTCGGAGGCATCCATTTTGGTAGCCAAAGAAATTGCTGATTTGATAGTTGAAAAAAATAGCAAAGGGGAAATCTGTGTTTTAGGCCTTGCGACAGGATCTTCTCCAATTAGAGTTTATGATGAGCTTGTAAAGATGCACAGGGAAGATGGGTTAAGTTTTAAAAATGTAGTGAGTTTTAATTTAGATGAATACTTCCCAATGAATCCAGAGAGTATTCACAGTTACCACTATTTTATGAATGAACATTTGTTCAACCACATCGATATTCCAAAAGAAAATATTTTTATTCCCGATGGTACTATTGCGCAACAGGACATCGCGGCATATTGTCGGGATTATGAACAAAAGATAAAATCCTTTGGCGGGATCGATTTTCAGCTCTTGGGTATTGGGCGAACTGGCCATATTGGATTTAATGAACCTGGTTCCCATTATAATTCCATCACTCGTAGTATAACCTTAGATCAACTAACCAGAGAGGATGCTGCATCAGGTTTTCACGGTATTGAAAATGTTCCAAAAAAGGCTATTACCATGGGTGTGGGTACGGTGTTTTCTGCCAAACGAATTGTGCTCTTGGCTTGGGGTCATAAAAAAGCCGAGATTGTAAAAGAGACTATTGAGGGAGAAATCATCTCTCAAATTCCAGCCACATATTTGCAAGAGCATCTCAATACCACCATGGTACTAGATACCGAAGCAGCTTCGATGTTGACTCGTTTTGAATCGCCATGGCTTGTAGGAGAAGTACAGTGGAGCGAAGCCTTGATGAAACGAGCAGTGGTATGGTTATGCCGTAAAGTAGAAAAATCGATCCTTCGATTGACAGATAAGGACTATAACGAACACGGACTGGCCTCTTTGATTACCGAAAAAGGATCCTCCTATCAATTAAATATTGATATGTTTAATAAACTACAACATACCATTACAGGTTGGCCTGGAGGTAAACCAAATGCTGATGATAGTAACCGACCTGAGCGAAAATCTCCAGAGAAAAAGCGGGTTATTATATTTAGCCCACATCCAGATGATGACGTGATATCTATGGGAGGAACTTTTGATCGTCTCGTGGAACAAGGGCACCAGGTGCATATTGCATATCAGACTTCTGGAAATATTGCTGTCTCAAATTCCGATGCGCTTAAATTTGCAGAGGTTGCCATGGATTTCTTGCCCAATTGTCAAGGTGTAGAAAAGCTGCAAAAGGCCGTTACTGCCATTGAAAACCAACAAGGACATGAAATCGATCCGCTAGATGTACGAGAGTTAAAAGGGTTGATTCGAAAAAGAGAATCCATTGCAGCTACACGTTATTTGAATGTACCTGATCAACACGTTCATTTTCTAAATCTACCCTTTTACGAAACGGGGACCATCAAAAAGAATCCTCTATCTCAAGAGGATATTACAATTGTCAAAAAGTTAATAAGTGACATTAAGCCTCACCAGGTATATGCCGCTGGTGATTTAGCAGACCCGCACGGAACGCACAAAGTATGTTTAGATGCGGTATTTCAGGCAATGGCTTCTTTAAAATCTGAATCTTTTATGGATCACTGTTGGCTATGGCTCTATAGAGGGGCATGGCATGAGTGGGAGATTCATGAAATAGACATGGCCGTTCCTATGAGTCCTGACCAAGTGCTCAGAAAACGAAAAGCCATCTTCTTCCATCAATCTCAAAAAGATGGGGTATTATTTCAGGGAGAAGATCTCCGGGAGTTCTGGGTACGAGCAGAGGAGCGAAATAAAGAAACTGCTAAACATTACAGGGATCTAGGATTGGCAGACTATGCGGCCATCGAAGCCTTTAAACGCTTTGATTATTGAGGATTATCTCTTGAATTAAAATATTAAACCCGGGAATATCCCGGGTTTTTTGACCGCTGTAAAAAACACTTACCATCAACTATAATGAGAAAATTACAGCAATCATTTTGTTACATAAAGCCTCCACTAGATTCTTTGGTGTTAGCGTCCCTGTTCTTACGCTCTACCTTTCTGTTTTTACCCTCACCAAATCTATAGGTGATCCCAGCGTATATGGTCCTACTCTCCCAATTGAATGTTCCGTTCTGTCTATAAGGTCGTTCGCCCTCAAGACCAAATTTCATGGTATTAAATATATCATTGAAATTTAAACTAAAACTTCCTTTACCATCGGCGAAGCTATATCGGGCTCCCGTGTTAATAAAATACATAGGTTTTGAGGTTATCTGTAGGCTTTCATTTCGGCCTCTGTAGAATCCAAAAAGGGATAGACTAAGTTTTTTAGTGATGGTGAAATTATTATTCATTCGAGCATTAAATGCCACATTGTCCACTTCTACCTCTTGGGTTACTATATCATCTACACTAGGCTCATTGTCACTTGGATTTAGTAATTCAGTTAAACCACGCTGGGTTTGGGTGTACATATCGATACTTGTATTAATATTCCACCAACTAAAAGGTCTGTAATTTGATGAGATTTCAAAACCATAGGCGTTGGTATTATCAAAATTATCATAGGTGAGTATTTGCTTTGTAGGATCCAGTCGGTCCACATAAAGTACTTGGTTTATCTCATCTTCAATACTCCTATAGTACATTCCAAAGGTGAGACTACCGTTGTTTAATCTCCTTGTATAGTTGATCTCATAAGAGTTTGTGAATTGAGGTAAAAGTTCTTCATTTCCATAAGAAGATATTTTTGGTGTACTCCAGTCCCGAATCGGGTTGACCTGACCAAGACCAGGTCGATCTACTCTACGACTAAAGCTCACTTGAAATTGATTCTCCTCACTCGGAGCATAGGTGACAAAAGCCGAAGGATACACCTCCAGGTAATCATCTGTAAAACTACGTACACTGTTCGTATCGGCGGCAACTCCTACATCTTCCAACCGTGCTCCAAGTTGGTAGCTCCATTTGTCAAAATTTTGACCAAAGGTTGCATAGGCCGAATAAATGTCCATACCATAGATGAAATCGGTATCTGGTGTTGGAATCAAATTGCCTTGATCATTAAAACTAAGGCCGGTAGAGGAGTAGTCTATGTTTGTTTCAAAAGTGCGGTATTCCAAACCAAGTTCTAATTTTGAATTCTCTGAAAGGGGATTGACGTAGTCTAGATTCGCAATGGTCTGCTCCCTACGGGTATCCACAAAGTCTAAGTAATCTGGTTGAGTGGAAGTTCCCATGAATCTGAAATCTGCGTTTTCCTCATTTTCGAATTTACTGTAGTCAACCTCAAGTTCGATGTTGTGACCATCCTTTACAAAATCCCGTTTGTATACCGCATTATACTGTTCATTGTGATTGTTACTATTTTGTTTGAAGATTTGTCGCGTGTCGGTAACACTTGGATCTATGTTTATTATATTGGTATGACCACTATACTTTCCATCATATATATTTTGGTTGGTAAAAACAGAAAAGGTATTCTTTTCATTGATAAAATAATCAACACCTACCTTGTAAAGATGCGATTTAGCATTGTTAAAAAAATTCAATAGCTGTAACTGGTTTTCATTAAAGCCTGTTGAGGTTGGATCGTCGAATCTTTCGATTATACCATCATTGGTATATTTGCCGATATTATTACCGTAACTTCCGTAGAGATTAAACTTTCCATT
Organism: Galbibacter sp.; assembly: GCF_035306585.1. Lineage (GTDB taxonomy): Bacteria > Bacteroidota > Bacteroidia > Flavobacteriales > Flavobacteriaceae > Galbibacter. The sequence goes on along the minus strand of NZ_DATGNU010000120.1, from coordinate 1,041 downwards.
TCGATAATTGAGGTCTATAGCACTATTGAATTTTGCTTCATCCTCATAGGCTAGCCCAATGCTTACATTGCCATTAAAACCAATATTAGCATCCTTGTGAAGAATGATATTAATAATTCCACTCATGCCTTCAGGGTTGTATTTTGCTGATGGGTTCGTGATGAGTTCAATTTGTTTAATGGAAGTGGATGGTATTTGTTTTAGTAACTGTTCTACAGGCACATTGGAGAGCTTTCCATCTACCATCACTCGTACGTTGGAATTCCCTCGCATGCTCAGTGCACCAGTTTGTTGATCCACATTAATAGAAGGTAAATTGTTCATTATATCCGCAGCGGAAGCACCTTGAGTAGTAAGATCTTTACCGACATTGATTACTTTGCGATCTATTTTTTGCTCGATGGTGGATCGCTCCGCTACCACACTTACCCCTTCAAGTTCAGTGACATTTTCCACCAAAGTAATGGTGCCTAGATCCACTTTGGATTTGTTCATTGATATGATAATATCCGTATGGTAGGTCTGATATCCAATAAACTGTACTTCTAAAGTGTAATTTCCAATACTAACATTTGAGAGGGTAAAACTCCCGTCATTCTCTGTGATACCTCCTTGAATAACATTGCCATTTGTTTTGATGGCGACTGTGGCGTAAGGAATCGGCTGTTTTAGTGACTGATCGATTACGATTCCATTAATAGTCCCGGTTTTTGATAGTGTATTGGATTGGGCACTGTTTTGTGAATAGGAAAAATAAGAAATTAATAATGCGCAAAATAGAAATGCATGTTTCATTGATTGTTCGTTTTTGATTGATATTAACTAGTTGACGTTTGATTGCTAATACTGTTACAGTATTTAACACTTTTTAACATGAAAAAAACTTTAGTTATAGGAGCTTCACTTAACCCGAACCGCTATAGTTATATGGCCTTACAGCGTCTTTCTGCCAATAAAATTGAAACGGTAGCAATTGGTTTAAAAGAAGGAAGTGTTGCTGGGGTAGCTATTTCGACACAGCCAATAAGTTTTGAAAATATA
>NZ_DATGNU010000119.1:0-5295 GCF_035306585.1 Galbibacter sp. | reverse complement strand
AATCCACCCTTTTTGCCCCAAATCTTACCATGAACTTAACCTACTTATGCTATGGTAATCCAAATATACACCCATCCCCAGAGGCGGCCATATAAATAAGATATAATGCACGTATTTTAGATTAATGGTTAAAAATATTTTGATAATACAAAAATAAATAATCGCTAGGAGGGGAAATCGAAAAAGGAAATACTGGAAAATAAAAAAGGTGGATAAATCCACCTTTTTTGCCCCAAATCTTACCATGAACTTAACCTACTTATGCTATGGTACCTCAAAGATATGATTAAGGAATTAACTAACAGTTAATAATCAGTTAAATTACAAAAATTAACGTTGAAATGTATCCTAACCCAACGACCTTAGTATGCACGCCCCGCTACCCCCTCATAGAAGTTCATAAAGGCACGATTAACGACTCTATTTCCTCCATTGGTTGGATAATTTCCAGTAAAATACCAATCCCCCAGATTTTTAGGACAAGCAATATGAAGATTATCAACACTTTGATAGATAATCTTAACAGTTGCCTTCATCCCCTCTGGACATAAAAGCTCAGATATCTTCCCAGAAATTTCTTCATCAGTAAAGGGTTCATAAAAACGCTGTACTGAATTCTTAATTTCATCTGCTGGCAAACCTATTTGACTTTTACATTCTTGGTAGATCTCCTCGACGATGGATTCAGTTCCTCGGTCTTTATGAAGGCTAAGGGCAGCTCTAAAGGCAATAAGATCTTCTAATCGCGCCATATCAATCCCATAACAATCTGGATATCGAATCTGCGGTGCTGATGAAACTACTACAATAGCTTTAGGATTTAGACGATCAAGGATTCTTAGAATACTTTTCTTTAGGGTGGTTCCTCGTACGATACTGTCATCGATGATTACAAGATTGTCGGTAGGTTTTACAGATCCATAAGTAACATCATAAACGTGTGTAACCAAATCATCACGACTGCTATCCTCTGTAATAAAAGTACGAAGCTTCACATCCTTAATAGCTACCTTTTCAACTCGTGGTCTACTGGAGAGTATTTCATGAAGGCGCTCACTTGTCAGCGAACTACCTTCTTTTAGTATTACTTCTTCTTTTCTTTTATTCAAATAATCCTGCGCTTGTTTAAACATTCCGAAAAAAGAAGTCTCTGCCGTATTTGGGATATAGGAAAAAACAGTATTCTCCATATCCCCATCAATGGCCTTTAATATTTTCGGAAAAAGTAAACGGCCTAATTTTTTACGCTCCTGATAGATTTCAGAATCACTCCCTCTTGAAAAATAAATTCTTTCAAAAGAGCAAGCCTTACGCTCCAGTGGATCTAGAATTCTTTTTTTACGTACAATCCCATTTTTCTTTATAATGAGTGCTTTTCCTGGATCAAGTTCTTTGACCTGATCAAACTCTACATTGAAAACCGTCTGGATCACTGGTCTCTCTGATGCTACTACCACTACTTCTTCGTCCTGATAATAATAGGTAGGACGTATTCCAGCTGGATCTCTTAATACAAAGGCATCACCATGGCCTAATAGACCAGCCATCGCATAGCCCCCGTCAAAGTTTTTGGCCGCCTTTCGGAGTATTTTAGCTACATTCAAACGGTCCGCGATCAATGGAGAAGCTTCCATCTTATTGAAACCTTCCTTTTTAATTTCCTTATAGAGTTTTGCAACGGCATCATCCAAGAAATGTCCGATTTTTTCCATAACTGTAACTGTATCAGTCATCTCTTTAGGATGTTGACCGATACGAATCAAATTAGAGAATAATTCGTTTACATTGGTCATATTGAAATTCCCCGCAACTATTAAATTACGGTGCATCCAATTGTTTTGCCGTAGAAATGGGTGAACGCTCTCAATACTATTTTTCCCAAAGGTACCGTACCGTACATGCCCCATCATTAGCTCTCCAACATATGGTATATGTCGTTTTTGTAAGGCTATGTCATCTTGAAATTCAGGATGATCGGAAAGCTCCTGGTTTATACGTTGATTTATTTGGGTGAAAATATCCTGTATGGGTTGTGCTTGATTAGATCGTATGCGGCTCATATAGCGTTCACCAGGCTGCATGTTGAATTTAATACTTGCAAATCCTGCACCATCCTGCCCCCTATTGTGCTGCTTTTCCATCATCAAATACATCTTATTTATTCCGTAAAATGTACTTCCGTATTTTTCCTTGTAGTAATCCAAGGGTTTTAGCAACCTAACTAAGGCAATTCCGCATTCGTGTTTTATAGCGTCACTCATAAAATATGTAAATAAAAAGCCCCGATACAATCAGGGCGCACTTGTTTTATTATGAAAGTTCTATATCGAACTGTGTTAACTTTTTAAATTGTTCCAATCTTCTGTAGATAGTCATGGGATCCAGGTTAAGCAGTCTTTCAGTCCCGAATTTCTCCACGTTGAACGAGGCCAAGTTGGAGCCTTGAACAACGGCATTTTTCATGTTCTCAAAACTGTAATCCTGCGTCTTGGCTAAATAACCAGAAAATCCCCCCGCAAAGGTATCGCCAGCTCCAGTAGGATCAAATACTTCTTTTAGTGGAAGCGCCGGGGCAAAGAATATTTCATCATTCTGAAATAACAAAGCACCGTGTTCTCCTTTTTTAATCACAATATATTTTGGACCCATTGCATGAATTTTAGCTGCTGCTTTCACTAGGGAATACTCTCCAGATAATTGTCTGGCTTCTTCATCATTTATAGTAATCACATCCACTTTTGCAATGACTTCTAACAATTCATCGAGTGCGTTATCCATCCAAAAGTTCATGGTATCTAAAACCGTTAATTTTGGTTTAACTTCCATTTGCGAAATTACGCTTAATTGGACGGATGGATTTAAATTTCCTAACATTAATACTTCTGAATCCCTGTATTGCTCGGGCACGATAGGATTAAAATCGGCCAATACGTTTAGTTGAGTTTCAAGAGTATCTCTAGAGTTTAAATCATTGTGGTAGCGTCCTCTCCAAAAGAATGTTCTTCCGCCTGGGACGATATTAATAGCACTTATATCAATACCATTATTACTGAGCAGATCCAAGTACTCTTGTGGGAAATCCTCTCCCACTACTGAAACAATAGCGCTTTCTACGTTGAATTTGGAGGCAGCAAGCGCTATGAAAGGAGCTGCGCCACCAAGAATCTTATCAGTTTTACCAAAAGGAGTTTCAATAGCGTCGAAGGCAACACTTCCTACAATTAATAATCTTCCCATTCTAAATTTTTTGCAAATATACATTTAGTTTTCCAGTATTTCTTTCAGATTTTCAAAAGAATGGTATGGAAAACTTACCAAAATACTGTTTACAATCCATGCTGGAAGGACACCGTTTGGATCCCCGTACATTTGCTGAATAATTAATACTGAATTTTCATTAAGCTCTTGAACTCTCCAATACCCTTTAAATAACTTCATGCGGATGACGTTCTGTTCCTGCTGATATACCAAGCTGTCTTCTGCCTCAATATCGATCTGATAAACCTTGTTGCCTACCTTCTTTAATTTAATTCGTGAAATGTTATCTCGGTCATTTAATGGCCAAGGAAAGTCATTTCTCATCCAAAAGATAAATTCGTTATCCGATATTTTTTCAAGTTGTTTACTTTCTGGGGTCTTATATGTCCAACGGTTCAAACTATCTCCGTTTGTCAGAACAGCTAAGACTTTTTCTATAGTTGTTTCAGCGATGAGTACCGCTTTGTACTCATTAAATTTGGTAGAATCCAACTCACGTGTATATACTTGAATATCCCCATTATCTTTCTTTAACTCCCATTGTTGTGAATATATGGCAATTAGAGGGAAATTGAGTAACAACAGTAACCATTTTTTCATAAAACGCATACCACAGCATTATGGAGTAGGGTTTATCAACTTTGAATTCAGCTGACAAACGCCTTTTCTATAGAATGAAAAAGCATCCATTTTAGCTAACTACTAGGTTGCAGATTTACGAAAGTCTATGGAATTAAACAAATAATGAACTCAAAATAGAGAATCCTTTAGCCTTAAAAAGTGTACTTTGTACTCTTCTATTGCTCAAATCCAATGTCGACGGATAAGTCCTTTGCCTTGGAGGAAGCCACCGCTAAAACATCACATCGTTCATTTTGAGGATGGTTATTATGTCCTTTTACCCATTGCATCACCACGCGATGTTTCCTGTATTGTTCTAAAAAAAGTTTCCACAGATCGGGGTTTTTTTTATCCTTAAATCCAATTTTCTCCCATTTAAACACCCAACCTTTTTCAACTGCATCAACTACATACTTCGAGTCGGAAAAAATTTTAACATTTAAATTCTCCTTTTTGAGCTTTCGAAGACCTTCAATGGCTGCTAATAGTTCCATTCGGTTATTAGTTGTCTTACGAAACCCTTGGGAAAACTCTTTTCTATAAGGTTTCCCTACCCATTCCATAACAATTCCATACCCCCCTGGACCGGGATTTCCTCTTGAAGACCCATCAGTATAAATAAAGACATCAAATTTTTCCATTTAATAATTTTTCAATGATTCGGGGAAAGTGCTCATATTCCAAAGCATGCACCTTTTGTGCGATATGATCAGCGGTATCTGAATCTAATACTGGAGTCTTTGCTTGAAAAATCATATTTCCCTTATCATAGTGCTCATTGACAAAATGAATACTAATCCCAGATTCCGTTTCTTTATTTTCTTTAACCGCCTTATGCACATTCATTCCGAACATACCTTTCCCACCATACTTTGGCAATAATGCTGGATGAATGTTTATAATCTTATGGTCAAATGCCGCTACTAGGTCCGTTGGAAGTTTCCATAAAAAACCAGCTAAAACAATTAAATCTGGATTTAATGCTTTGAAAAGTTCGACAAGTTGCCCTTTAGAAAAAGCAGTTTTATTAAAATAATAAGCCGAAATTCCCAATTTTGAGGCTCGCTCTAACACCTTTGCATCTCTTTTATTTGAAAAAATTGCTGTGACTTGAATATTTTCATTTCCTTCAAAATATTTGACAATATTTTCAGCGTTCGAACCCGAACCAGAAGCCATTATAATAATGCTTTTCATCGCTTGTAAAGATTTAATTTTAAGGCAAAAAAAAGAATAATTTCCAAGAAAGTGAAGTCAAAAATTAAATAGTTGTGGGAAAAATTATTAACTTTAAAAGCACATTTTAGCTCCAAAACGTTTTTTTAAAGCAAAGTTTTATATTTTTGCCATCAATTAAATTTTAAAATAAAAAAATTATGTCAGACATTGCATCAAGAGTAAAAGCGATTATCGTAG
>NZ_DATGNU010000118.1:0-2853 GCF_035306585.1 Galbibacter sp. | reverse complement strand
CTATTGTACATTTTGTAGTTTCTCTTCTTTGTTTTTCTTTGTTGTCAGGCTTTTTTCTTCAGTTTTGGCAATAAAACTCTGGAACTGAAATAATCGCCCATTGGATAAAGATGTCATTTTTTTTTCATAACTTTATTAGTATTAGACAATACTACGAAGGTAGAGAAGCGTGAGGTAACAGTTTCATGAACCCACCTTTAGGGTTAGTTCCATATCGGCTACAATAAATGCAGGATTAAAAACTAATTTGTTATTGATTACACAAAATCAACCAACTGCCAAACGAACAAGTAAGTACCTCACTTACTTAGTTGAACCTTTGGTGGTAAGGGGTAAATACTAGAACTTAAAATTATTAGAAAGATGAACGAATCACAAAAAGGAAAATGCCCTGTAATTCATGGGGCAAATACAGGAGCACAGCACACTGCAACAAATTGGTGGCCAAAAGCTTTAAACTTAGACATTCTGCACCAGCACGACACAAAAACCAATCCACTAGGAAAAGATTTCAATTATGCTGAAGCGTTTAAAAAACTAGATTTAGAAGCCATCAAGAAAGATCTTAAAGAGTTGATGACCGATAGCAAGGAATGGTGGCCAGCAGATTGGGGACATTACGGAGGGTTAATGATTCGGATGGCTTGGCATGCAGCAGGTACTTACAGAATTGCTGATGGTCGTGGTGGAGCCAATACAGGAAACCAACGATTTGCACCTATCAGCAGTTGGCCAGACAATGTAAACCTAGATAAAGCTAGAAGGCTCTTATGGCCTATCAAGAAAAAATATGGAAACAAAATCTCATGGGCAGACCTAATTATCTTGGCAGGAAACATGGCTTATGAATCTATGGGATTTAAAACGTATGGTTTTGCTGGAGGTAGGGAAGACATCTGGCACCCTGAAAAAGATACATACTGGGGTTCTGAAAAAGAATGGTTGGCAGCAACTCACAATCGTTATGATAATGATGAAGACCGTAATTCTTTAGAAAACCCATTAGCTGCCGTTCAAATGGGACTTATTTATGTGAATCCAGAAGGAGTTGATGGCATACCAAACCCAGCGAGAACTGCTAAAGATGTACGTATGACCTTTAAACGTATGGCCATGAATGATGAAGAAACTGTTGCCTTAACAGCTGGCGGGCATACCGTTGGTAAATGTCATGGAAATGGAAATGCAAGTTTATTAGGGGTCGATCCGGAATCTGCTGAACTTGAGGAGCAAGGGTTTGGATGGAAAGGAGGCAAAGGTGCAAATACTGTTACAAGTGGATTAGAAGGGGCTTGGACTACAACACCTGATCGTTGGAATCACTCCTATTTTCATCTTTTACTCAATTACGAGTGGGAAAATGTAAAAAGTCCGGCAGGAGCTCATCAGTGGGAACCAATTGATATTAAAGAAGAAGATATGCCGGTTGATGCTCATGATCCTAATACCAAAAGAAATCCCATTATGACGGATGCTGATATGGCTATGAAAGTAGACCCAGAGTATCGCAAAATATCGGAAAAATTTTACAATGATCCTCAATATTTCGAAGACGTATTTGCAAGAGCTTGGTTTAAGTTAACACACAGAGACTTAGGACCAAAATCAAAATACCTTGGTGCTGATGCCCCTCAGGAAGATTTAATTTGGCAAGATCCAGTGCCATCTGTTGATTACACCTTAACTGAAACTGAAATAGAAGCTATTAAAACAAAGATCCTAAACAGTGGACTCAGTAGAACAGAATTAGCAAATACGGCTTGGGATAGTGCTAGAACATTTAGAGGTTCCGACTTTAGAGGGGGAGCTAATGGGGCTAGAATTCGATTGGCACCACAAAAAAATTGGGAAGGCAATGAACCAGAAAGACTACAAAAAGTAATTGATAAGCTAACAGGTATTCAATCTGAATTGGATAAAAAAGTGAGTATCGCAGACCTAATTGTACTTGGGGGAAGCGCTGCCATTGAGCAGGCTGCCAAAGAAGGTGGGTTTCATGTTAACGTTCCATTTAAATCGGGACGTGGAGATGCCACACAAGACATGACAGATATTGAATCTTTTGAACCATTAGAGCCAGTACATGACGGTTTCAGAAATTGGTTGAAAGAAGATTATGACGTTGTACCTGAGAAACTCCTCCTTGACCGAGCTCAATTAATGGGCTTAACGGCACCTGAAATGACTGTTTTAATAGGAGGAATGAGAGTTTTAGGAATGAATTATGGAGGAGAAAAACACGGCGTTTTTACAGATCGGGAAGGCGTTTTGACAAATGACTTTTTTGTAAACCTAACAGATATGAATTATTCATGGCGTCCACATGGTGACAACTTGTATTATGTAATTGACCGTAAAACAGGAGATAAGATATGGACAGCAACAAGAGTTGATCTTGTATTTGGGTCCAATTCTATCCTCAGATCCTATGCCGAAGTTTATGCCCAAGATGACAACAAAGAAAAGTTTATAAGAGACTTTATTGCCGCTTGGGTAAAAGTGATGAATGCAGATCGATTCGATTTAAAATAATTGGGCAAATCCCAGCAGCCAACAAGCTATAAGCGGCATTAAAATAACCACTTATACTAGACCCTTGGGATGCTCAATAGTACAATAATATAGTGAACAGCAAAAAGACCATTGAGATTTTCAATTGAATTGGATAGCAAGTCAATTTAATAAGTTTTATAAACCCCGCGTTCAAGTGGTTTGAAAGCGTCAAGGAACAATATCCTAGCTTGTTTTACCATTTGGGAATGGGGTATATTTGATAAATTAGTATTTAGATTAGTATACAAGAGTTTTATGATGGGATACTATCACGTACCATTCCTTGCCCGTTAGGTAGGT
>NZ_DATGNU010000117.1:0-2201 GCF_035306585.1 Galbibacter sp. | reverse complement strand
TTCTTTGAATCACAGCATCTATTTCCAAGTATGTTGTTTTAATCAAACTCAAGGAAAAGGCAGCAGCTGCGGCGGTAAAAACAGAATAATCAAAAGCTCCTTTAATCCCGGAAGAAAATGTCATGGACAGTGCAAAAATCAACAGCAGCCATCCACTTAGTTTGGCAAAAAAAGAGGTTTTAAATCCAATTAACAAAAAGACGGCAAAGACCACCTCTAGAACCGTCGCTACAAACCCCAAAGCTGGGATCATCGACTCTGGAAACCACGGATTAATAATGGCTGTATATTCCAAAAATGATTCCCAGGTTCCCCAAGTAGAAAATTCATCACTCCATATTCCAAGTCGATCAGCCACAGCTGATAAAAAGCCCAAGGCAAGGGATAAACGAAGGGCAAGTTTAATGATCGTTTGCATAATTTTGTTTTATAAATAAAGATGGTTAATATACTTGTTTGCCTGCTAGAAAGGTTTTGTGCGCCTTCATCGTTGGTATCTCTTCTAAGGGTATGGTCATAATGTCTTTATCGAGTATTACAAAATCGGCCCACTTCCCTACTTCTATACTTCCTTTCTCATCTTCTTCGAAATTGGAATAGGCAGCCCAAATGGTCATTCCTTTTAAGGTCTCTTCTCGGCTTAAAGCTTGCGAGGCATAAAATCCATCCGCTGGATATCCTTTGACATCCCGACGTGCCGTAGCGGCATAGAAGGTTAAAAACGGACTAACATATTCCACAGGAAAATCCGTCCCTAGAACAATTCGGCCTGCCTGATCCAATAGGTCCTTGTAAGCATAGGCTCCTTTGATCCGCTCGGATCCCAGGCGTTCTTCTGCCCAGTACATATCGCTAGTGGCATGGGTGGGTTGTACCGATGCAATGATGTTATCGGAGAAATAATGAAAATCGTCTCGGTCTATGATCTGTGCGTGTTCCACCTTCCAGCGCTTATTCTCTTTCCCTGCTAAGGCCCTCTGGTAGGCTTTTAGTACTACTACATTGGCCGAATCACCAATGGCGTGAGTGTTGAGTTGAAAATCTGTCTTAGCTAAACGGTTAGCCAAGCCCTGTATTTGTGAAACTGGTGTCACCATCGCCCCAAAATGATGGTGTTGATCGCTGTAGGGTTCCTTCAAAGCAGCTCCTCTGGATCCCAGTGCTCCATCTGCATACGCTTTTACAGATTGTACATGAAGTTTATCCGTTTTTATAACACCGCGATCTATAAAATAATCTAAATCACTAGGGGTGTTATTAATCATGGCATAGATACGCATATCTAAAACACCTGCTTGTTGCAAGCTATCAATTAATAAGATCACTTGCTTTGACAGCCCAGCGTCGTTTACCGTAGTGAGTCCATACTGAAAACATTGCTCCTGCGCCTCCAGTAGGGCTTTAACCATGGTAGCCTTGGAAGGTGATGGAATGATCTTTTTGATCAGCTCCATAGGGTTGTCAATCAGCACTCCAGTGAGTTCACCATCTTTCAGTACAATTTCTCCTCCAGCGACCTTAGTCTTGGGAGTAATTCCAGCTAACTCAAGTGCTTTTTGATTGACCAGATAGGCATGTCCATCGATGCGGGTAAGCACCACTGCTGTTTCAGGAAAAAGGGAATCCAGTCCTTTTTTAGTAGGATAGGAGGTGTCCTCCCAATCATTTTGATCCCACCCTCTTCCCAAAATAAATTCACTTGGGTTTTCCTTAGTGAAACTCACAAGACGCTCCAACATGTCGTTATAGCTTGTGGTCCCCATCAAATCGGCTTGTTGACTATTGATGCCTAGACCATAAAAATGGCAATGGCCATCGATAAAACCAGGATAAACCGATCGACCCTGAAGATCGAGGGTCTGCTGAGATTGATAAGAATCCCTTATTTGCTCATTGGTGCCAACGGCTATGAATTTACCGTCTTTGATCGCTACCGCCTCCGCTTGGCGCATATTTTGGTCTACGGTGTATATGTTCGCACCCATTAGAATCAAATCTGCCTGCTGTCTGTTCTGACAACTTGTAAGTAGCACACACATGATCAGTAATAGAATTCTCAATTGAGCAATATGCTTTGTTTTCATTAGGAAGGATTTAGTTAATGACTACTAAGATACCGTAATTCAGAAAAAAACGGTGGATTTACATTCCACTATTTTAAAAAGCATTCAACTTTTAAAGCTAACTTTGCAGTGCTCAAT
>NZ_DATGNU010000116.1:0-15068 GCF_035306585.1 Galbibacter sp. | reverse complement strand
AAAATATTTTTAACCATTAATCTAAAATACGTGCATTATATCTTATTTATATGGCCGCCTCTGGGGATGGGTGTATATTTGGATTACCATAGCATAAGTAGGTTAAGTTCATGGTAAGATTTGGGGCAAAAAGGGTGGATTAAATCCACCCTTTTTATTTAACGGTATTTCGAAATTCACTTTTACGACCCCCTGTCCCTTCTACCTATTTAAGTTCCCATCCATCTCTATAGGTTCCATGCACCCACTTATTGGCATCTTGGTAGTTTTTGACCTCCATATTCTGTCCGTCCCAGAGAATTTTTTTTCTTCCTGGATAGTTGTATGGATCCCAGTCACCTGATTTCTTTCCAGGTTTAAGTACTTTAAACTGGAATGCTTTTATAGCTAAATTTCCCATAAGAACAGCTTCTGTTAATGGGCCAGCATAATCAAATGGTGAGGAAGTTTCTATGCCTTTTAAACAACCATCCACCCAATTTTGATAATGACCATTGATCGCACCTTTTACTCTCTTTAAACGTTCATTCGGCAGTGGTCCTACTTTGTCTTTATAATAATTTAGAATTCTTGGATTTTCCGAATAAGAATCGGTGACCATTACTCCTTTGGATCCATAAAATATGGAGCCTCCACCTGGATCTCCAATGGTTTCTCCTTCTTCAAGATGATCCGGTATATCAGGCATAATTCCACCATCATACCAATTTAAATCAATTTCCCCATGCGTTTTATGATCGAACTTCAATCGAACAATAGAAGAAGGCGGACAGGATTCACTATAATCTGCTTCTACGAAATCTCCTGACCACACAGTGGTACAACTAGCCTCGGCCTCTGTAGGGTATCCAAGACCTAATGTTCTAAACGGGGTTTCCATGATATGACACCCCATATCTCCGAGTGCACCTGTACCGAAATCCCACCATCCGCGCCATTTAAATGGTAGATAAGCGGAATTATAAGGCCTATAGGCTGCTGGACCTAACCATAGATCCCAGTCTAATGTCTCTGGTATGGGCTCCCCTTCTGGTACTGGTGTAGTACCCTGTGGCCATACGGGGCGATTTGTCCAGCAGTCTACGCGATCAATTTTTCCTAATACCCCAGCTTCTAACCATTCTTGAGTGGTTCTAGCCCCATCGGATGAACTTCCTTGGTTTCCCATTTGAGTGACGATACCTTGTTGTTTTGCTACCTGTGCCATAAGCCGGGCCTCGGCTATATTATGCGTTAGTGGTTTTTCCACATAGGCATGTTTCTTTTCTCTCATAAACGGTAGTGCTATGGTAGCATGAGTATGGTCTGGAGTGGCGACCATAACCGCATCGATATTCTTTAATTCTTTATCGTATACCTTTCTAAAGTCCTGGTATTTTTTTGCCTTTGGAAATTTTTTAAAAGTAGTTGATGCTCTTTGTTGGTCGACATCACATAAAGCCACGAACTTAACTTGTTTGGTCTCATGTAATTTGTCGATTACACCAGCACCTCTTCCACCAACTCCAAATGCTGCCACGTATAGCGTATCACTTGGAGGAATGTGGTTTCCTCCTAGAACGTGAGAAGGAACAATGTACAAGGCACTACTGGCCGCTGCTGCATTTTTAATAAAGCTTCTACGTTTCATGCTGAATTTTTAAGTTTTATATCGTTTTAGTTATAAAAAAGAATGCAAAAGGTACGTAATTTATTTTGTAAATTTCAACAGCTAGGGATGGGGTGATGGCTGTAATTAAGCTATAGCTATTTGACCAGGTTGCGTGGTATTTTATTTTTTAGATTTGATTTTCGGGTCACGTTGCGTCTTTATCCTGTAAAAAATCGTAATTTTCAGTTTCAAAGGTATATTTATGAAAAGGTTAGGGGTGCTTTTTTGTTGTTTAGTATTTATTTCCTGTAATTGGCTTATTTCTAAAAAAGAAGTCAAAGAAGAATTAATCCAAAAAGAATTGGAGGCTATTAACTGGAACGATGTAGATAAATATCCTCTTTTCGAGAACTGTGATGAAACCCTTTCTAGAGAACAACAGAAACAATGTTTTGAAAATGGATTCAATCAACATTTCTTAAATTCACTGCAATTACAACCCTTAGTAGTTCACGAAAATTTAAATGATACGATCAAGGTTCAACTGCTTATCGGCAAGGATGGGGAGGTTTCTATTCTACAGATAAAAAAGTCTAAAAAGATCGCACAGCAAATTCCTGAAATAGATACATTAATAGCACATAGCGTGGAAACCTTGCCAAAGGTGTATCCTGCTTTAAAACGTAATATTCCAGTGAATATGAAAATTCAATTACCAATCATTTTAAAAGCTGGAGGGTTATAGATTAAATGGCTACCTTCGCTAAAAGAATAGAATAAGTACCTATAAAATCATATACTTTTGCTCAGTAAAGAACGCATTATATTAGGAATTGATCCCGGAACGACCATCATGGGATTTGGTGTAATTAAGTGCACGGAACAGCGTATGGAACTCATCCAAATTGATGAACTAATCCTTAAGAAATACACAGATCATTATTTAAAGCTTCGTAAAATATTTGAACATACTATTTATCTAATCGAGGCACACCATCCAGATGAGATTTCTATCGAAGCACCTTTTTTTGGAAAGAATGTGCAATCGATGCTTAAATTAGGGAGAGCGCAAGGAGTAGCGATGGCCGCTGGCTTATCAAGACAAATTCCTATAACAGAGTATTCGCCTAAAAAAATAAAAATGGCCATAACTGGAAATGGAAATGCAAGTAAAGAACAAGTGGCTCGTATGTTGCAAAATTTGCTTACCCTGAAGGTGCTGCCGAAAAATTTAGATGGAACTGATGGATTGGCCGCTGCGGTTTGTCATTTTTATAACAGTGGGGCAACGAAGGCTGCAAAAAGCTATTCAGGCTGGGATTCCTTTGTCAAACAGAATGAATCGCGAATAAAGCAGTGATGTTATTATCCTATCAAAATACCAGTGAAGTGCTTCAGGCAGCCACACAGCGAGATCTTTATAAAAACCTCATCGTTCAAATTAATAAGGATTTGAAGTTTGCAAATTTGGACTGTGAATTTGATTATGCCATTTCTCCGCACGCCCTAGCAAATGAACTTTGTGAGCTCATTTTTAATTGTATAAACAACAAATTTGCAGACTACCTGAATCTCCTCTATATTGCGGATGTTCCAGAGCATCAAATAAAAGCGCTAGATGGTAGTGATTTAGTTAAATTGACCCAGAATGTGGTTTTTTTAATACTTAAAAGAGAATATCAAAAAGTTTGGTATAAAACTCGTTATCTATAACGTAGCTCTAACTCTTTTTGTACTTAAATACTTATATAATGTAGTTTTAATGCAATTTTAACATTTTTTCGGTACTTTTTGCTTATATTATAATTCATCGAAGTGTAATATAAAAACGATCTATGTTAAAAATCATTGTTAAAGAAGGTGAGAATATCGAAAGGGCCATAAAGCGTTTTAAAAACAAGTATAGAAAAACCAAAGTGCTCCAAACATTAAGAGAGAAACAACAATATTTAAAGCCTTCCGAAGAACGAAGAAAAAATAAAGAAAAAGCAATATATAGAGAGCGTTATTTGCGTTCCCTGGAAGAGTAATATAAGCAAGGATTTACAAAATATTTAAGTAATTTTAGCGCTTAATTATTTTGAAAATGTCTGATCCGAAATCTTTTTACTCCCAGAACGTACGACAATACAGGGAACAAATTAAAGCAGTCCTAAAAAAACTACGATTATTGGGTTTTTTGCGGCTGCTTTCTTTTATGGCATGTATCGGGGTAGTTTACCAGTTTTGGAGCGAACACCTCCTATTGGGTATTAGTTTGCCAATTGGTCTTTTGTTATTTTTATTTCTGATCCTTAAATATAAAGATCAGAGAATCCTAAAGCATAAATTAGACAAGCTACTGGATATCAATGAGAAAGAATTAAAGGTTTTAGATAAACAGTTTGACTTTCTGGATACGGGCTTGCAATTTAATGATCCCCTACATGAATTTAGTCATGATATCGATCTATTTGGTGATCGTAGTTTTTTCCAATACAGTAATCGCAGTGTAACGGCAGAGGGTAGGGTAAAACTTGCGGATATTTATACCAATAATACCCATGAGAATATTCAAGCCAAACAACAAGCAATTAAAGAACTTGCATCCATGCCAGTGTGGAGACAGGAGTTTTCCGCAATTGCAGCACTGGTCAGAACTGAGCTACCTAATGGAGTTATACAGAACCGCCTACGTTCGCATAAACCAATAGTAAAAGGTGTATTTAGAAGCTTGCCCTTGATTTTTTCAATGGGGTCAATAGCAATTTTTCTTCTTGCTGCTTTTGGAGTGATTTCAGGGAATATAGTGATGTATTGGTTATTAGTGGGACTTGCTATTACAGGGAGCTTCTTTAAACGAATCAGTATATTATCAAATAGTCTAGGTTCAGTACAGGATAGTTTTCGTCAGTATCAGCATTTGATTTCGTTAATTGAAAATACAACTTTTCACGCTAGCCTACTCAAGGAGAAGCAACAGGATCTATTTGGAGAAGCGGATTTTACCTCAAGAATCCTTAAAAAATTTGCCAAAGCACTAGATGCCTTGGAACAACGTAATAATCTTTTAGTCGCTGTGCCAGGAAACGGCTTTCTATTACTTGATCTTCACAATACATACAAAGCTGAAAAATGGATAGCCCAACATAAAGATTCGGTTGAAAAATGGTTTGATGTGGTATCTTTTTTTGACGCATATAACTCGTTGGGGAATTTTGCTTTTAACCACCCAAGTTATAGTTATCCAGAGATTAGTGAGGGCCCTATGGTTATACGAGCAGAAGGATTAGGACATCCTTTAATAAAGGAGCAAAATTTAGTATCTAATAGCTTTGACATCGACAAAGGACAGTTCTTTGTGATCACAGGGGCAAACATGGCGGGAAAAAGTACCTTTTTAAGAACCGTGTCACTATATATTATGATGGCAAATTCAGGACTTCCAGTATGTGCTAAAAATAGTTCTTACAGCCCTATTAAGTTAATCACTAGTATGCGAACCATTGATTCCCTTGCGGAGGATGCTTCCTATTTTTACGCTGAGTTAAAACGACTGAAATATATTGTAGATAAGGTGAAGGAAGATCGTTATTTTATAGTGTTAGATGAGATTTTAAAAGGGACCAATAGCAAGGACAAAGAGATCGGTTCTAAGAAATTCATTCAAAGATTAACCATCTCTGAATCCACAGGGATAATAGCCACGCATGATCTTAGCTTATGCGAACTTTCAAGGGAGTATTCTCAGGTCAAAAATTATTTCTTTGAAGCCTTTATAGAAGAAGGTAATTTGAATTTTGATTATACTTTAAAGGAAGGTAAATGTGAGAACATGAATGCGTTCTTTTTACTGCAATCTATGGGAATTATCTAAAAAATGATGGCTATTTAAATCTTGATAGTAAATCAGTGGCTTACATAAATATTCAACCATTTGGGAGTTTTAAAAATTCTAATTAGTATTTTTGACCCTACAGAGTACTTTGCAATCTCAAGATGAAAACTAAACGTAAAAATATAACCATGAGCGAAACTAGACATAATTGGACCAGAGAAGAGATTTTGGATATTTACAATCAGCCTTTAATGGAGCTGTTATACCAAGCAGCTAGCGTACACAGGGAATATCATGACCCTAATACGGTCCAGGTGTCAACATTGCTATCCATTAAAACTGGAGGTTGCCCAGAGGATTGTGGATACTGCCCACAAGCCGCTCGATATCATACCGATATTGAGGGCAATGATTTAATGACGGTTTCTCACGTGAAGGCGCAAGCGCTTAGAGCTAAAGCGGCAGGGAGTTCACGCGTTTGTATGGGAGCTGCATGGAGAAATGTAAAGGATGGCCCAGAATTTGACCAAGTTTTGGAAATGGTTCGGACGATCAATAAATTGGATATGGAGGTGTGTTGTACCCTTGGAATGGTTACTGAAAATCAAGCGCAACGTTTGGCCGAAGCAGGCCTTTATGCCTATAACCATAACCTGGATACTTCCGAGGAATATTACAAAGAAGTTATTTCTACTAGGGGGTATGAAGATCGTTTAAAAACCATTGGAAACGTTCGAAAAACCAATGTAACAGTTTGTAGTGGTGGAATTATTGGTATGGGAGAAAAGGTCGAAGATCGTGCTGGGATGTTAGTTGCTTTGTCAACGCTTAATCCACAACCTGAATCGGTTCCAATTAACGCTTTAGTTGCGGTTGAAGGAACTCCAATGGAAGAGCAGAAGCCTGTGGAGATTTGGGATATGGTTCGTATGGTAGCGACCGCAAGAATTGTGATGCCACAGACGCAAGTGAGACTTTCTGCTGGTCGTACCCAAATGAGCCGTGAAGGCCAAGCCATGTGCTTTTTCGCTGGTGCTAATTCCATATTTGCAGGAGACAAGTTACTTACCACACCAAATCCAGATGTGAATGAGGATATGGCTATGTTTGAAAAATTAGGTCTGATACCACAAAAACCTTTCGTGAAAAAAGCACAACCAGAAAGTGTAGAAGCTGAGTTTTCGAAATTTAAAGAAATTGGAGAGAATCCTAGATGGAGCCGTCCAGGACATACTATAGAAAGAAATGAATTGGCCAAACAGAAGGCCAAAGAAAGTAAGGCTGTATAAGCTTTAAAATCTTAAATTGTAGTTCGACACAAAGTTGCCCACTGTAATTTCATAATAAATATAGAAAACAAATTGTAACTTAGTGGTTGTTTTTTAAAGTTTGTGTTTACATGGAACTAAGAGAAATACCTCGATTGGAGCATATAAGTAAAGAAGCGTTTGTCAATAATTACGTAAAGCCTCAAAAGCCAGTGGTGGTTGCCCAGATAACAAAAGATTGGCCGGCACACCAGAAATGGCATTTTGATTATATCAGAGCTATCGCGCAAGACAAAACGGTTCTCTTATATGATGATCGTCCAGTTACTCATGAGGATGGATTTAATGAGCCTCATGCTAAAATGAAAATGGGAGATTACATTGATCTTTTAGAAAAAGAGCCCACGAATTATCGTATTTTCCTGTACAATCTAATGAAAGAAGTACCTTCTTTGCAAAAGGATTTTAAATGGCCAGAACTGGGAATCAAATTAGTTAAACAACTTCCGATGTTGTTTTTTGGGGGTGAAAACTCTAAAGTTTTTATGCACTTTGATATAGATTATTCCAACATTTTGCATTTTCATTTCCATGGTAAAAAGCAGTGTATTCTCTTTCCACCTGATCAGAGTAAATATATGTACAAAGTTCCACATTCATTGATCTCTAGGGAGGACATTGATTTTGATAACCCTGATTACGATCGATGGCCTGCTTTGAAAAAGGCGCAAGGCTATATCGCACATTTGGAACATGGAGATATGCTATATATGCCGGAGGGATATTGGCATTATATGAAGTATGTGACTCCTGGTTTTTCTATGAGCTTACGTTCTTTACCTCGTAAACCGCTACATTTTGCTAAAGCTGCGTACAATGTCTTTGTCATGCGCCATTATGATAATCTAATGCGTCGTTGGAAAGGTCAAGATTGGATCGATCACAAGAATAATCAGGCTATCATAAAAACACATCAAGCTTTAGGGATTTCGACTAAAAACGACGCTTAGAAAGGATAAAGCGCTGCAGCTTTTTCATAAACCATTGCTGCTTCCCACCCTCTGTAAAGGAGGTAGTCTATTAATTTCTTTCTAGCTTTTAGAGGATTTGATTCCGTAATTTGATCAGCTTTCTTTTTAGCCAGGTCGTCAAAGGTTTCAAAATAATCCGAATCCGAAATTTCCTTAAGTGCGGTTTGAATATTAAAACGAGAGATTTCTCTAGCTTTTAATTCTCGAACTATTCGGTTTTTACCCCATTTTTTTATTTGAAATTTTCCCCTTGCATAGTTCTTTGCGAAACGTTCTTCATTTAAAAACCGATTGGTAATCAAATGTCCCACGATGGTATCAATGGCTATTGGGATCATTCCCATGCTTTTTAATTTGGCAACCACCTCTTTATGACATCGATCTTGGTATGCGCAGTAGTGCTCTAGTTTCTTGGTAGCCTCTTCAACGGTATAGCCAGTTCTTTTAATCATAGTGTAAAGAAACAAAAAGCACCATTGCGTTGCAATAGTTTTCTCCGTTTTTAAAGTTTAATGGTTTTAAAGGAACCTTAAGATGCCATGCAAAAGGGTATTGAAAATTGAAAAATTGTGTTACTTTTAATGCAAACTAAAAACCTAGCTTATTTTGAATATTTTAAAACAACGATATCTTTCCTTGGATGTATTACGAGGTCTGACCTTATTCTTAATGATTATAGTGAACACTCCAGGTTCATGGAGCAGTGTTTATAGACCTTTAAAGCACGCCTCATGGCATGGATTTACCTTAACCGATTTGGTGTTTCCAACATTTCTATTTGTGGTGGGGAATGCAATGAGTTTTAGTATGCGAAAGTTTGAACAAGGCCCGCATTCTAAATTTTTAATTAAGGTGTTTAAAAGGACCTTTATGATATTTGTAATTGGATTCTTGTTGTCTTGGTTTCCTTTTTTTCGAGAAGGCCAGTTAAAACCTTTGGAGGATGCTCGTATTTTTGGTGTTTTACAACGCATTGCACTTTGTTATTGCTTTGCTTCAATGGTTATTCACTATTTAAAAATCAGAGGAGCTTTAATCTTTAGTATTGTGGCGCTAGTGGGCTATAACTTGATTATGTATTTCCTGGGAGATTACACTTTAGAAGGCAACGCTGCTTTAAAACTAGATCTCTGGCTATTAGGGCCAAATCATTTATACCATGGGGAAGGGATTCCCTTTGATCCAGAGGGTCTTTTAAGCACCTTGCCAGCAATTGTGAATGTGATTTTCGGGTATTTTGCTGGTGTATTTCTACAGCAAAGTGGAAAGAACTTTAAAACCATAGCACTGCTAATGCTTGGTGGAGCAACCTTAGTTTTTGTAGCCCTAGGTTGGGACCTCTTGTTTCCAATTAATAAGAAGTTATGGAGTAGTTCCTATGTATTGCTAACCGTTGGGATAGATGTAATGGCACTAGCTTTTTTAGTATACGGTATTGAAATTTTACAGAAAAAGAAGTGGACTTATTTCTTTGAGGTATTAGGGAAGAATCCATTATTTATTTACATCCTATCAGGCTTGTTTGTCAAGTTGTTATTCATCTTTAGGATTCAAGGCAGCTCCTCTTACGGTTGGATTGCCGAAAATTTATTTATGTCTTGGCTCGGTGATTATTTTGGCTCATTTGTTTTCGCTGTTAGCTTCACGATGATTCTTTGGAGTATTGCATATGTAATGGACAAACGAAAAATTTATATCAAAGTATAATAGTTTTAGTTTGGGGTCATAGATAGTAAAAATTTTACAAATCTTGTCTTATTGAAAAATAATGTTATCAAACTACCACAAAAAACTAAGGTAGCCTAGAGTTAGAAACTATTATTGTATATTTATTGTCTGAGTTGTAGATAAATTCCATTGTTTTAACAGGGTCTCCCCTATATAAACATAGGAGATACAACCTCTAACAACGGCTCATTGAAGGACAAGCCGACCAACGAAAACGTCCTTTAAGCTGAGCTTTTTAATTTTAACCAAACACCAACCAATGCCATTATTTATAGTTCTTCTTGGGATCCTATTATTATTTCTCCTTATTGTAAAATTTAAACTCAATGCTTTTCTAACCTTTGTCATTGTGTCTTTGTTTGTCGGTATTGCCGGCGGAATGCAACTTGATGCCGTCGTATCCTCTATTCAAACTGGAATTGGTGGAACGCTCGGTTTTTTAGTACTTATTCTTGGCCTTGGAGCCATGTTAGGTAAGCTTGTGGCCGATAGTGGAGCGGCTCAGCAAATTACAGATAGACTTATTGAAAAATTCGGAAGAAAACACATCCAATGGGCTGTAGTGCTTACTGGATTTATTGTCGGAATACCCATGTTTTATTCTGTTGGATTTGTACTTCTTATCCCACTTATATTTACTGTTGCAATATCCAGTGGTGTGAAATTGTTATATGTAGGGTTGCCAATGCTCACGGCATTGTCGGTTACTCATGGATATCTACCACCACATCCCGCTCCAACTGCCATAGCTGAACAGTTTAATGCGGATATCGGAAAAACCTTATTGTACGGGATTATTATCGCCATTCCCGCTATAATTATATCTGGTCCGATGCTTGCTAGGACTAACATGATACAACGGGTAAATGCAACACCGCTAAAGGAATTCTACAACGCAAAACCTATTGAAAAAAGTAAATTACCTGGAATGACAGTGAGTATTCTCACTGCACTATTGCCTGTTATTCTTATTGGTGTTTCAACCATTGGGAGCCATTTTTTAGATCCAGGATCGACCTTTACAACACTGTTGAGTTTTGTAGGGGATCCGGTGATTGCTATGCTTATTGCTGTACTTGTCGGCATCTATACTTTAGGGTTATCTAGAGGAAAGAAGATGCCAGAGCTTATGAATTCACTAACAGATTCCATCTCAAGTATCACCATGATCCTACTGATTATTGCTGGAGCAGGCGCACTTAAACAAATTTTAGTAGATAGTGGTGTAAGTGATTATATTGCTGATTTAATTAAACATTCAGATTTATCACCTTTATTTTTAGCCTGGCTCATTGCTTCAGTAATTAGAGTATGTGTCGGATCCGCAACCGTTGCAGGCTTAACAACTGCAGGCATAGTGTCTACCCTTGCGCAAAGTCAAGGAGTAAGTGCTGAACTAATGGTTCTTGCCATTGGATCTGGTAGCCTTATGTTATCCCACGTAAATGATAGTGGATTTTGGATGTTTAAGGAGTATTTTAACCTTTCAGTAAAGGAAACCCTGTCCACTTGGACTGTGATGGAAACTTCTGTTGGAATTATGGGGCTTGTCGGGGTTTTGATCTTGAATTTTTTTATTTAATTAAGTATCCTTTTTAAGGGTAATAATAGCTGTGAATACTTGTTATGGTAAGCGCTGTTAAATTCGTCTTTTGTAGGTGATTTTGGAAGTATTTTTCAAACAATTAGCTATAACTTGATTTTAAGCGGTCAGTTTTGCATTTGAAATTGTAAATTAGTTGTGAACTAAGCAATTTATATAGTAATTAAGGGGAAAACTGCTTTCCTCCTACGTTGAAAATCGTGGGTTTCCGCAGTGTTTTTATGATAAAACCTTCTGAAAGAATAGCCGAGTTAGGGCTTGTTCTGCCACCTGCACCTAAGCCAGCTGGGGTCTACCGGCCTATACTAGTAGTTGACCATTTTTTATATGTTTCAGGCCAAGGACCTGTGCTAGAGGATGGTAGCCTGATGTCAGGGAGAGTTGGTGATGATCTAGATGTTGAAGGTGGTTATCAGGGTGCAAGGCAGGTAGGGCTTACGATGCTCTCAACTATTCAAAATCATTTTGGAGATATCGATCGGATTAAAAGAGTTGTCAAGGTCTTTGGGATGGTAAATTGTACAGCTAATTTTAGAAAACATCCCTTGGTAATTAATGGCTTTAGTGAATTAATGGCTGAGGTTTTTGGGACCGAAAACGGAATTGGGGTCAGAAGTGCAGTTGGGATGATGCTGCCCGATAATATCCCCGCTGAGGTGGAAGCTATTTTTGAACTACATAAATAAAGACAAAAGATCATGGAGGGAAATTGGTACGAAATTCAAAATGATCACGAGATTGCAACTCCTGCACTTCTCGTGTATCCTGACCGAATCACCTATAATATTAAACGCATGATTGAGATTGCTGGTGATGTGAATAGACTCAGACCTCATGTGAAAACCTATAAGAATGCTGAGATAATTCGGATGCAACAGGCCTATGGTATCCATAAGTTTAAATGTGCTACTATTGCGGAGGCTGAACTCCTAGCACAATGTATGGCTGGGGATGTTTTAATTGCTATGCAGTTAGTAGGGCAAAATGTCACTCGCTTCTATGAGCTAGTCAAAACTTACCCTGAAACTAGATTTTCGACACTTGTAGATGATTTGGGGCATGCAAAATTACTCAGTGACATATCTTGTCAAAATGGTCTAATAACGCCTATGTGGTTGGATATAAACGTTGGGATGAATCGTACCGGGATTATTCCAGATAAAAGCGCACAAGAATTGTATAAGTATCTTTCTGTGAATAAACATATACAAGCTATGGGTTTTCATGTGTATGATGGCCACCTACGGGATTCGGATTTTGAGCAGCGTAAAAATCAATGTGATGCTAGTTTTGGATCCGTACTACAGTTAAAAGAGGATCTTTCAGCGCAAGGAATCAATGTTGATACCATTATTGCTGGGGGGTCGCCGAGTTTCCCAATTCACGCTTTAAGAAAAGATGTGGAATTAAGCCCAGGGACAGTGTTATTATGGGATGCCGGCTATGGTAAACGATTTCCAGAAATGGACATGCAGGTAGCAGCGGTATTGATTTCAAGAGTCCTTAGTAAACCAGTAGAAGGTATTATAACATCTGATTTAGGGCATAAATCCATAGCTCCTGAGATGAATTTCCCAAGAATAGAACTATTAAATGCAAAGGACCTAGAACAAGTGAGTCAGAGCGAGGAGCATTTTGTCTTTAAAACCAATCAATGGGAATCATATAAAATTGGCGATCTCATCTATGGTATTCCTATGCATATTTGTCCTACCGTGGCTAAATATCAGTATTTGCAGGTTGTAAAATCAGCTAAAGTTGTGGGTCGTTGGAAAGTAGGAGCAAGAGGACAAAAAATATCTATATAACGAATAACAACATAGTTTCACTTAAAAACTCCAATTGCCAAATGATACTCGATGCACATTTAGACCTTTCTATGAATGCTATTGACTGGAATCGTGATCTTCGTACTGACATAAAAACACTTCGAGATTTTGAAAAGGATCTTCTGGATCTTCCAGGACGCGGACAGAACACAGTGACTTTTCAGGAGATGAGAAAGGGTAATATTGGCCTTTGTGTAGCAACCCAAATTGCACGTTATGTCAAGCCATCAAATCCATTACCAGGATGGAATTCTCCTGAGCAAGCATGGGCCCATACGCAGGCTCAACTGGCTTGGTATAAAGAAATGGTAAGGGTTAAGGAGCTTTCTCAGATTACCAATTTACAAACCCTTGAAGCTCATTTAAATTATTGGGAACATTCTAAGGACGACAAAAAATCCATCGGCTTTGTGCTTAGTTTGGAAGGTGCGGATTCCATCGTGAGTATGGAACATCTACACCAGGCAGTGGGTTATGGTCTTAGAGCAGTAGGACCCGCTCATTATGGCCCTGGAACGTACGCCTTCGGAACAAACTCCAGAGGAGGTATAGGTGAAAAAGGAAAAACTTTACTTCAAGAAATGGAAAAGCTACACCTTATTCTTGATGTTACCCACCTCTGTGATCAAAGTTTTTGGGAGGCTCTCGAGGTTTTTGATGGGGTTGTGTGGGCGAGTCACAACAATTGTAGAGCGCTTGTAGATCATAATCGACAATTTTCAGATGAACAATTAAAGGAACTCATTCGTAGAGACGCTGTTATAGGTGGGGTTTTGGACACATGGATGATGGTTCCAAATTGGCAAAAAGGGGTTTCAACTCCTCAAAGTGCTGGGGCTGGCTTAATGCAAATTGTGGACAATATTGATCATATCTGCCAGCTTGCTGGGAATTGCAAGCATGTAGGAATAGGATCTGATCTAGATGGTGGTTTCGGTAAGGAACAATCGCCTTATGATGTAGATACCATAGCGGATCTTCAAAAACTAAAAGGCTTATTACAGTCAAGAGGTTATGGAAAAAGTGATATTGATGGCATTTGCCATGGGAACTTCTTAAGAATCCTTAAAAAGGTACTTTCAAAATTTTAGACATAAAAAAAGGCCACCCTTTTTACAAGGTGGCCTTTTTAGTTATTTTAAGACTTTACCGTCTTTATCTTTAAAACGGTATTCTAAATATGTGTAAGCATCTCTAGGTAAAATCTTGACCCATTTTTTGTGTTCTAAAAACCATTTAGAACGTATGGATGGAAATCCTTTTGTTAAATATGCGGCAATAAATGGATGCGTATTAAGTATGATTCCATTCTTGCCATCTTCTGAATGTATTATGCGCTCTAGATCGATATTAATTTTATCTATCAATCCAATTGGTGCTTCAATTTCGTCACCTCGACCGTTGGGATTCTCCTCTCGGGTTTTAATGTTAACCTCTGGTCTTACGCGCTGTCTTGTAATTTGTATAAGGCCAAACTTGCTAGGAGGTAGGATTTTGTGTTTGGCTCTATCATCTTTCATTTCCTCTCTTAAATGGTCGAATAATTTTCTTCGATTTTCCGTGTTTGTCATATCGATGAAATCGACCACTATAATTCCTCCCATATCTCGTAATCTTAGCTGTCTCGCCAACTCTGTGGCGGCAATAAGATTGACCTCTAAGGCAGTTTCTTCTTGAGATTTAGCCTTATTGGAGCGGTTGCCGCTATTGACATCCACCACATGTAATGCTTCGGTGTGCTCAATAACTAAATAAGCTCCTTTACTGGTAGATACGGTTCTTCCAAAAGAGGTTTTGATTTGTCTTTCGACTCCAAATTTTTCAAAGATTGGAATTTTAGACTCATACAACTTTACAATAGATTCTTTCTTTGGTGCAATTTCATGCACGTACTCTTTTATTTGATCATAAAGCGTTTCATCATCTACATAGATCCCTGTGAAGTCATCGTTGAAAACATCTCTAAGAATAGAGGCTGCCCGATTCATTTCGTTGAGAACTTTAGAGGGATGAGGCGCTTTATAAATTTTTTTACACAACCCATTCCATTTCTTAAACAGGTTGTTCAAATCTTTATCTAGTTCGGCGACTTTTTTGCCTTCTGCCACGGTGCGTACAATTACACCAAAGCCTTTAGGTTTGATGCTCTGTACTAGCCTTTTCAATCGATCCTTTTCTGCTTTGCTCTCTATCTTTTGCGA
>NZ_DATGNU010000115.1:0-29619 GCF_035306585.1 Galbibacter sp. | reverse complement strand
CTTGGGATGTTGGATAGTTTGGATGAAGGAGAATACATACTTGATGGCGTACCCATTAAGAATCTTAATGAAACCAAGGCTGCAAATTATCGCAATAAATTTCTAGGCTTTATTTTTCAATCATTTAATCTTATCAATTATAAATCAGCATGGGAAAATGTTGCTTTGCCGCTTTATTATCAAGGAGTCAATAGAAAAGAACGAAAAGAGCGTGCAGTAAAGCATTTGGCCTCTGTAGGACTGGAACCATGGAAGGATCACTTACCTAGTGAATTATCAGGTGGACAAAAACAAAGAGTCGCAATTGCTCGAGCTCTTGCTGCTGAGCCTAAGGTGATGCTAGCCGATGAGCCAACTGGTGCTTTGGATAGTAAAACCTCTTATGAAGTCATGGATTTGATACAAAAGATCAATGATCAGGGCAAGACCATATTGGTGGTAACTCACGAGGAGGACATTGCCCAAATGTGTAAACGTGTGGTCCATTTAAAAGATGGCCTAATTGTGGAAGATACAGTAGTGAACCAAGTTAGAGCTTCAGAGCATGTTTAGTAGAGATCTCTGGTCAGAAATATTTCACAGTATTAGAAGTAATAAGCTTCGTACATTCCTTACTGGATTTTCGGTGGCTTGGGGTATCTTTATTTTGGTGCTTCTACTTGCCTCGGTTAATGGAATGCAAAATGGTTTTATGAAGCAATTTGGGGATGATGCGACCAACTCGATTATTATCTTCCCCAGCTCCACCACAAAAGCTTATGGAGGTTTTGAGAAGGGGAGAAGAATTCAATTAGATAATGAAGATGTTGATTTTATAAAGGGAAGTTTTCCTGGATATTATCAATATATATCGCCTCGCTTTTCTAAAAGCATGGATGCAAGACATCTTTCAGAACGGGGTAATTACACGGTGAATGCCGTTAATCCTGAGAATATATTTATAGAAAAGGTAACGATCGATAAAGGCCGTTTTATTAACGCTAGTGACATGAGAAACACCTCTAAGGTGGTGGTCATGGGAACTGTCGTGGCTCAAGAGTTGTTCAAAGAGGAAGATCCTATTGGAAAGAATGTTGTTTTAAATGGACTATCTTATAAAGTAGTGGGAGTGTTCTCCGATGATGGAAATGAACGCTCAGAACGAAATTTATTTGCACCTCTGACCACCTTACAAAGACTCTATAGCAATACCACTGATGTGGATCGCATTTCGTTGACCTACAATCCGGACTTTAACTATGCAGAGGCTATTAACTTTTCAGATATTCTTGAGCAGTCATTAAAAAGGCGACTTATTATAGACCCAGACGATCAAGGTGCATTGTATATCAATAATTACGCAGAAGGGTTTGCTAATGTTGCAAACTTTACTGGGATGCTATCTATGATTAGTATTGCTATTGGGATGCTTATATTAATTGCGGGGATTGTAGGGATCGGTAATATCTTGGTTTTTATAATCAAGGAACGAACTAAAGAAATTGGTGTTAGAAAAGCTTTAGGTGCTAAACCGTTTGATGTCATTAAACTAGTTTTAATGGAATCTGTTATTATCACTTCGATCTCTGGACTGGGAGGGATGATGTTCGCCATGGGATTGGTGTCGTTAATTTCACCGATAGTCGATGCGCCAGCCTTCTCTAACCCATCGGTAGACAATGCAACGGTAATAACCTCCACCATTGTACTGATCATGGCAGGTCTTTTAGCAGGATTAATTCCAGCGGTAAAAGCAGCAAAAGTTAAACCAATTGTAGCACTAAGAGCAGATTAACTATGGGACTATTTGATAAAGATCTATGGAGTGAGGTCTTCAGTACACTGACCAAAAATATGCTTAGAACCATTCTTACGACCTTGGGTGTTATTTTTGCGATCATCATTTTGATCCTTTTACTTGGCGCCACCACAGGGATGTCAAATGGATTTAATAAAATATTTGCTGGGACCGCTGCCAATAGTATGTTTATGTGGAGTCAATCGACCTCTATGGCCTATGGCGGGTTTGAGCGAGGACGACATATTGATTTCACCCTTGAGGATGTCGAGTTGATCAAGCGTCAAGTAGATGAAGTGGAATTGATTTCACCTCGAATTCAGCTAGGTGATTTTGGTGGAACCACTTCAGTTATGCGCAATGGACAAAGTAGTGGATCTTCAGTCTATGGAGATTACCCTTCGATTGACCGGGTTTCCAAAAAACGAATAGTAGAGGGCCGTTTCCTGAATCAAAATGATATGGATGAGGCTAAAAAAGTCTGTGTCATTGGAGTAGACACCTATAAACTACTCTTTAATAAAGGTGAGAATGCGATTGGAAAAACCATACAAATTAATGGGATCTATTTCTCTGTCGTTGGTATCTATAAGAAAAATGACAATATTAATTTTGAAGGAGAAAACGCTGTATTTGTACCTTTTTCTACCTTTCAGCGTGCCTTCAATACAGGAGATAAAATTGGATGGATGGCTATTTTAGTCGATGCCGATAAAGAGGTGTCTGTTGCAGAGACGAAGATTAAAAATCTAATGAAGCAAAAATACAATGTGCATCCTGATGATATCAGGGCTTTTGGATCCTTCGATTTATCAGAAGTATTTAAAGGGATCAGTGCCTTTACTATGGTATTACAAGGGTTTGCTTTTTTTGTTGGGATCTTCACCCTACTAGCTGGGGTGATTGCGGTGAGTAATATTCTGCTCATTACGGTAAAGGAAAGAACCAATGAAATTGGAGTCAGACGAGCCTTAGGAGCTACACCTAAGGTTATTAAGCGACAAATCATCCTTGAATCCATCGTGCTGACCACTTTTGCTGGACTTATTGGATTTGTGATCTCTGTGGCTTTATTACATCTGTTGGATTATAAATTCGGATCTTCTACAGAATTTCCGTTTACCAATCCTACAGTAGGAATAGGTCAGATTGTGATATCATTTGTACTGATGATCGGTCTAAGCATGTTAATAGGACTCATACCGGCCAATAGAGCCGTCAAAATAAAACCAATAGAAGCATTAAGAGAGGAATAAATAACTACAACCATGAAGAAAATTTTTAAATACGTTTTAATTGTTATAGGAGTACTTTTAGTCCTATACGCTGTGGCTAGAATATTAAAGACCAATAGTAAACCTGCGGTTACTTATGATACAGCCGTTGCCACTGAAGAAACGATTACCAATAGAGTACTGGCTACTGGAAAGGTAATACCAGAGGACGAGGTGCTTATTAAACCACAAATCTCTGGAATTATTGAAAACATTCTGGTAGAGGAAGGTGATCAATTAAAATCAGGAGACCTTATTGCTACTATTAAAGTAGTTCCTAACGAACAGTCTCTTGTGAGTGCTAGAGGCCGCGTTCGAAATGCGGAAATTGCCTTAGGGAATGCACAAATTGAATATGATCGAAATAAAAAATTATTTGATAAAGGGGTGGTAGCAAGTCAAGACTTCCTAGCCATCGAATTGCAGTATAACCAAGCCAAACAAGAATTGGAAAATGCTAGAAATGATTATCAGATCATTCGGGTGGGATCAGCTGGCGGATCTGCAACAGCCAACACGAATATTAGAGCTACCGTCGATGGAACTGTTTTAGAAATCCCTGTAAAGGAAGGGGATCAGGTGATCGAGGCAAATAATTTCAACGATGGAACCTCTATTGCTACTATTGCGGATATGTCTAAAATGATATTTGAAGGACAAGTAGATGAAGCGGAAGTGGAGAAGCTAGAAATAGGAATGCCCATTAGTATTAAACTAGGTGCTATGCAATCACAAGATTTTGATGCTAAACTGAAGTTTATTGCGCCAAAGGGTGTTGAGGATCAAGGGGCTGTACAGTTTACCATCGAGGCAAATATAGAAATACCTGATAGTGTATTTATCCGTGCGGGTTACAGTGCCAATGCATCCATCATCCTTGAGAAAAAAGAAAATGTTTTAGCCATAAAAGAGGCTTGGCTGCAGTTCGATAAGGAAACGGAAAAACCCTATGTAGAAGTGCAAGTGGGGGAGAATGAATATGAACGAAGAGATCTAGAATTAGGTGTTTCTGACGGGATTAATGTGGAGGTAATTTCTGGGCTTACCGCCTCTGACAAGATCAAGGTTTGGAACAAAATAGAACCTATGGAGAAGGAAACAGAAGAAAATAATTCCTAAGTGAAAAACAGCTAAGACAACATTTATGAAGTTTAAAATAGTATTAGTAGCCACTTTGGCCATGGCCTTTAGCCATGCACAGGATAAAAAATTATGGACCCTGGAGGAATGTGTGCGCTATGCAGAGGAGCATAACCTAACCATTCAACAAGCAGAACTTGATATGGAGAATGCTGCGATCGATAAATCGGACGCTATCGGGAATTTTATTCCAAGTTTAAACGCGCAAGCATCCGCTTCTTCCAGTACTGGGTATTCTATTGATCCAACGACCAACAGTTTTGTAAATCAAAAGTTTTTTAATGTAACCCCTTCCATTTCATCCTCCTTAACGCTTTTTGATGGTTTACGAAATTTTCATCAATTGAATCGTGCAAAGCTATATGCCCTCTCGGTACAATACCAATCCGAGGACATAAAGGATGATATTCGGTTGGCGGTAGCCAATGCTTATCTTCAGATTCTTTCTAATAGAGAAACACTCAATGTGTTTAAAGCGCAGTACAGATCTACTCAGCAGGATCTAGAACGCACCAACGAACTTGTGGAAAATGGAGTGCTTCCCAAAGGAGATCTATTGGAGATTCAGGCCACTGCAGCCAATCAAGAACAACAGATTGTAGCTGCCGAAAACAGTGTGCTTATTGCTAGAATTTCGCTAGCACAACTACTTCAGATTACGGATTATCAAAACTTTGATGTAGTTGATCAAGGATATATGATTCCTGATGATTCCATTTTGGAGGTTCCTTTGCAGGAGATTTATGAAAAGGCCACTACGGTGATGAATAGTATTAAATTATCACAATCAAAAGTTGAGGTAGCAGAAAAAGACCTAGATATTGCCAAAGGGGCAAGATACCCTACCTTATCTGCCTTTTTTCAGTACAACACACGGTATTCTGATAATGCTGTTTATCCAGGATTTGAGGACCCCAATACGGGACAGTATATTCCTGGCAGAGAAATTGATTTTATAGATCAGTTGTGGTTGCAAGATGGTTTTTCATATGGAGTTCAAATAAATATTCCAATACTCAATGGATTCAATGTCAGAAATACCATTAAAAGAAATAAGATTTCAGTAGCGCGTGCTAAACTGCAATTACAGCAGGATCGCTTGCAATTGGAGACTGATGTAAGTCAGGCGTATGTGGATGTCCAGGGCTCTTTTAAAAGCTATCAGGCTGCAGATAAAACGGTGGAGGCAAGACGTACCGCGTATCAATATGCCCAGGAACGATATAATGTAGGTTTGATGAATAGTTTTGATTACTCACAAGCCCAGGCGCGACTCGATGATGCCGAAGCTACACTGATCCAAACCAAATACGATTATATATTTCGATTGAAGCTCTTGCAATTTTATTATGGAATTCCTTTGGAACAATGGTAGAAAGTCACCTACTTTTGTAGTATGTCGATTCTTTTACATATTGAAACCTCTACCACTAATTGCTCTGTGGGTATAAGCCGAAACGGCGAGGTAGTTGCTTTAAAGCAGCAAAACGATGCCAATTACAGTCATGCCGAGAATTTGCATCTATTCATCATAGAGGTTCTTAAGGAGGCGGGATATACCCCAGGTGAATTGGAGGCCATTGCAGTGAGTAAGGGGCCAGGATCTTATACAGGATTGCGTATTGGAGTCTCCACAGTAAAAGGGATGTGCTTCGCATTAGACAAGCCCTTAGTAGCCATTGATACCCTCGAGATCCTAGCACGGCAATATGTGGTCGAAGATAGTTCCAATGATTTTATTGTGCCTTTAATTGATGCCAGACGAATGGAGGTATATTCTGCAGTATTCGATTTTAATTACAACAAGCTGCGTCAAACGGAGGCTGAAATAATTAATCCAGAATCGTTTAAGGATTATTTAAAAGAGGCAAAGGTACATTTTATAGGTGATGGAGCGGCGAAATGTAAAGGAGTGATTACCCATCCTAATGCTGTTTTTACAGAGGAGATTCTTTACCCATCAGCAAATGAAATGGCTACCATCGCTACAAAAAAGTACAAAGCAGGCGATTTTGAAAATCTCGCCTACTTTGAACCATTTTACCTTAAAGATTTTATCGGAGTAAAATCTCGAAAACAATCTTAATAGTTTAATTCTCTTTTGGGTTCTTTTTGAATTTCCACTTGGTGAGGGTATGGAATTTCGATTCCCTCCTGATCAAATTTCACTTTGATAGTTTCGAGTACATGCCAGCGGGCATCCCAGAAATTATCATTAGTTGCCCAGTAGCGAAGTGAAATATTCACAGAGCTCTCTGCTAACTCCTCAACCATTACAGAAGGAGCAGGGTCTTTCATGATCTTGTCACAAGAATGAACGATATCCAAAAGTACTTCTTTTGCCTTTTTGATATCGGAATCATAAGAGATTCCGGTAGTGATGGCTTCTCTACGAGTGGATTCAGCACTGTAATTTACAATGTTTTCGTTTGATAACTTCCCATTTGGAATGATGGCCAATTGATTTCCAAAGGTATTTAAAGTCGTATTGATGATTCCGATTTCTTTGACTGATCCAGAGAGTCCTTGGGCTTCAATCCAATCACCTACTTTGAAAGGTTTAAAAATTAAAATAAGTACTCCTCCAGCAAAATTTGCTAAAGAACCTTGTAGCGCTAAGCCAACTGCTAAACCAGCGGACGCTAAAATTGCTGCAAAGGAGGTGGTTTCAATACCAAGAGTACCGAGGACCATAAGGATGAGAAGAATTTTAAATAGCCAGTAGAGTAGGGCAGCAATAAAGCCACGAAGACTAATATCGTATTCCCTTTTGAGCATGACGCGTTTGGCTATTTTTAGAATCCTTGTAAAAATCAAGTTTCCAATAATCCATAAGATGATAGCCATGATCACCTTTGGCGCATAAAGTAATGCCAAATCTATGGCATGTTCTAACCATTTTTCTGTATCCATATATTCTATATTTTGTAAGTCCACTACCAAAGGTAAAAGCAAAATACCAAATAGAAAAGGAATATTAAAAATACTGCCGAATGTTAACATTCGGCAGTACACAGTGAATTGTGGAATTTACGATAACTTGTTATTCAATCTCGAAGGTGATTTTGACATTTACTCTGAACTGATCCACCTCTCCATCTTTTATTGTGACACTTTGTTCGTTTAGATAGACCGACTTTATGTTTTTTACCGAAGTTGAGGCTTTTTTAACCGCGTTTCGGGTGGCATCTTCCCAACTTTTATTAGAATTCGCCAATACTTCAATAACTTTTAATACTGCCATGACATTTGGTTTTTTAGAATTAATATTATGATTCTCTTAAAGATACTATAAAAAAATTAAATTTTCCGAAATGAAAACCTTAATACGAAATGAATTAGGTCATTTTTGGTTGATTTTGATAGGGGATTTCAACTGTCCTGTTGCCGAATTGAACAATAATTTTAAGCGGATTGCCGTATGGTATAACCAAAAGCATTGGTACTGGTTTAATTTCAAGGTAATAGTTTGACAACCTTATATTAACCGACTTTACAATTTCTTGTATCACTTTTGCCTTGTTAGCTTTTTCTAATGGAGGAATTCTATGTTTTCATGCTTGCGGCTTTGTTTTTGCTTGCCATGGTAGATATTGTGGTAGGGGTGAGCAACGATGCTGTTAACTTTCTTAATGCAGCAGTAGGTTCACGGGTTGCTTCCTTTAAAACTATTTTGATGGTTGCAAGTGCAGGGATCCTTATTGGTGCGTTTTTTTCTTCGGGTTTAATGGAGCTGCCTCGAGAAGGGATTTTTAATCCATGGCAATTTACCTTCGATCAGATGATGATCCTATTTATGGCTGTGATGATTACAGATGTGCTTCTGCTCGACCTTTTTAACTCCTTGGCTCTTCCAACCTCTACCACAGTCTCGATAGTATTCGAGCTTTTAGGTGCCTCTGTGGCAATTTCAGCAATCAAAATTTTTAATAACAATGACAGCGTAACTAAATTAGCGTCTGTTCTGAACCTTGATGGTGCCTTGCAGATTATTATAGGGATCATACTTTCGGTGTTGTTGGCATTTTTAACTGGTATGCTAGTGCAATGGTTCTCACGGTTGTGGTTTGTTTCTGGTTTTCATAACCGATCTCAAATTGTAGAACCTATCTTTTCAGCAGTGGCTTTAACGTCTCTTAGTTACTTTATTTTGATTAGAGGACTCACAAGTGTAGGGGCTCTCCCTATAGCTTATATAGCATTCTTAGACCGACATGTTGTTTTGATTTTAGTAAGTTTATTAGGCATCTTTACAGCGCTCTGTTTCATTTTGATTTTCTATAGCAGGGTAAATGTTCTAAGGGTTGTTGTTTTAGTTGGAACCTTTGCTCTAGCTTTATCCTTTGCTGGTAATGACATGGTTAATTTCATTGGAGTTCCTATAACAGCATTGCAGGCCTTTGCTCTTTGGCACCCGTCTTATGTATTAAATGGTACATTAGCATCCGATTTCATGATGCGAGCTCCGGCAACAGAGGGAAGTACTCCTACTTATTTTTTAGTAATTGCTGGGATTATTATGGTCATTACCCTGTGGTGGTCCAAAAAAGCACGCTCTGTGATGAAAACAGAAATCGATCTTTCTCGAAGTGGGGTTGTGGATGAGAAGTTTAACGCAAATATACTTTCTAGACTCATAGTACGAATGAGTCTGCAAGTTGGATATGGTTTTAAGATGCTAATTCCTACGATGCTTTATCATAGGTTAGAAAACAACCCTTCCATCCCAGAAGTGGATAAAGGTAAAGTGGTGGATAATGATCCTGCGTTTGATTTAGTTCGTGCCGCTGTGAATCTAATGGTAGCGAGCAGTTTGATTTCTTGGGCAACCGCTTTGAAGTTGCCATTGTCCACGACCTATGTAACTTTTATGGTTGCAATGGGGACTTCGTTAGCTGATAAGCCTTGGGGTCGAGAAAGTGCTGTTTATAGAGTCGCCGGAGTCCTTGTAGTGATTGGTGGATGGATCATTACCGCACTGGTGGCATTTCTAGCAAGTGGGATGTTAGCGATATTGATTTATTACGGTAGACTACCGGCGGTGATTCTTTTACTTTTAACCGCTGCGGTCTTATTAACACGAAGTTTTCTAGCCTTTAGGCAAAGACAGCTAATCCGCAATGAGAATTTAAGAAGAGAACGTACCTCGCTTATCACTATAAACGAGATTATTGCGGAGAGTTCTGTTCATATTTCAAAGGTAATACAGCAAAACCACTCACTATATAGTGCCGTAGTGGATCATTTAGGATTACTTGATTTGAAGATGCTTCGAAAAACGAAAAAACAACTACTAAGGTTAGAGGCAGAGGTCGATGAGCTTAAAGATGAAATCTTCTATTTTGTAAAATCACTGGATGAAAATGCTGTGAGTGCTAGTAAATTTTATATTCTGGTCTTGGACTATTTGCAAGATATGGTGCAATCCACTGCCTATATTAGAAAAATTAGTTACGTGCATGTGAATAATTATCACCGGAAATTAAAATTCAACCAAATTCGTGATTTGAAGCGGTTAGAGGTTCGACTACATGAATTGTTCATGCGAATCGTAACTGCTATTGAATCCAATGAATTTAAAGATTTAGATCAGATCATTACAGATAAGAAAATTTTGTTGGAGGAGGTATCTGGATTAATCCAAAAACAAGTAGAACGAATTCGAAGCAGTGAAACCAGCCCAAAAAACACCAAATTATATTTCAGTTTACTTTTAAAAACAAAGGACCTTATACAGTCCACCATTGATTTATTAATCCTTTTTAAGGAGTTTAATCGAGACTATAGGAATATAAAACGGCTGTGAAAGAGCTGAAAATTGGTCTGGCCAAAAGATAATAACCTACCTTGGCCAAACCGTAAATTGTTATCCGTGTTATCTTAAATCTTAAAAACTACCCATTGATCGCAACCACGTGGTTTACTTTGTTCTCCATCATGGATTTCAACATATTTTCAATACCGTTCTTCAGGGTAAAGGTAGAGGAAGGACAACCACTACAAGCTCCTTGAAGAATGACATTTACCGTCTTTGTATCCTGGTCATAGGACTGGAAAAGAATGTTTCCACCATCGCTTGCCACAGCAGGTTTTACATATTCTTCTAAGATGTCTACAATTTCTTGGGAAGTATCATCTAATGGGACGTCTTGCTTTTGTGTAGTAGGTGCATCTGCATCCTTGGGAGCGGTATTCTTAGTTACAACTTCCTTTCCTTCTTCAATATAGGTGCGAATGTATTCCCTTAATTCAATAACAACATCCTCCCATTCTGCGATGTCGTATTTAAGGATTGAGACATAATTGTCTGTGATAAAAACTTCTTTTACGAAAGGAAAATGAAATAACCCGGTAGCCAGTGGAGAATGTTTCGCTTCTTCTATATTCTTAAATT
Organism: Galbibacter sp.; assembly: GCF_035306585.1. Lineage (GTDB taxonomy): Bacteria > Bacteroidota > Bacteroidia > Flavobacteriales > Flavobacteriaceae > Galbibacter. The sequence goes on along the minus strand of NZ_DATGNU010000115.1, from coordinate 19,034 downwards.
CATTGGCTTGAAGTACTAATTTTTTATTAGCGACAAATTTCATCGCTGCTGGATTTGGAGTGCTTTCTGCGTATACAGTCACTGGAACTTTAGAAGGTGTGTTCTCATCTTCTATAATAACAGGTTCACCAGAATTCAAGTAATTTTCAATTTGTGCCGCAACTTCGTTTTGTACATCTGGCCATTGAACGATGTCATAACGTTCAATAGCAACAAAATTCCCAGAAATATAGACCGTTTTAGTAAACGGTAAATAGAATAACTGCTTGGCTAGTGGAGAGTTTTTTGCTTCATCCACATTTTTGAATTCGTAGTTTTGTTTGCGAGTTAAAAAAACGTCGGCTTCAAATTTTATAATAGTAGGCCTATTGGTAGGCTGTATTTTAATTGTAATCTTTTCCATCTCAACTTATTTAGCTACAAAATTACAAAACGATTTGATTCTTTTGAAGGAATAATTGTTAAGCTAGGGTTTGAGGGATTATTTTTAACTAATAATTAATTATACCCCCTATCTTTGTTTTAAAACATAGCAAATGATTATAAAAACAGTCAAAGGGAAGCGTCCAGAATTTGGGAAAGATATCTATATATCTGAGAACGCTGTCATTGTGGGCGATGTAATCACCGGAGACCATTGTAGTGTATGGTTTAATGCTGTCATTAGAGGTGATGTAAATGCCATCCGTTTAGGGAATAAGGTGAACGTACAAGATGGGGCGGTCATTCATTGTACCTATCAGTGCCATGCTACACAAATTGGAAATAATGTTTCTATTGGCCACAATGCCATCGTACATGGTTGTACCATTGAGGATAATGTACTTATTGGAATGGGAAGTATCGTTATGGATGGTTGTGTAGTTGGACAAAACTCCATCATAGCCGCAGGGGCTGTGGTTACACAGAACACTCGCATTGAACCAGGCAGCGTGTATGGGGGAGTGCCGGCTAAAAAAATTAAGGAAATCGATGAAAATCTAAGCAAACAAGAGGTAGAGCGGATCGCGAACAACTATCTAAAATACGCCTCCTGGTTCAGGGAATCCAAGGAGCTTTAAATGCGTCAATAACTTAAGATGCAAGCTCAGGGTTGATCATGTGGTAGATAACTCTAGCAGCTTTTTGAGTTTGATTCTAACCGCTGGCTAAATATTATTATTACTTTTGGAGTATTAAACTCAAAAGGTTGCCATGTGGTGGGTAGGACGCTACCCATACATAATTATTAAATTGAAACTAAAAACTATCGCTGATGAACGCATTTATTTTTCCTGGTCAAGGAGCTCAATTTGTGGGTATGGGAAAAGAGCTTTACCAAAACGCTGCCCTAGCTAAAGAATTATTTGAACAGGCTAATGATATATTAGGATTCTCCATTACTGATATTATGTTTAACGGTACTGCGGAGGATTTAAAACAAACAAAGGTTACCCAGCCTGCGATCTTCTTGCATTCTGTAATCCTGAGTAAAACAATTGAGAACTTCCAGCCAGATATGGTTGCAGGACATTCCTTAGGAGAACTCTCAGCTTTGGTAGCTAATGGAACGTTGAGCTTTGAGGATGGATTGAAATTGGTTTCCAGACGGGCCATTGCCATGCAATGGGCATGTGAGACCACCCCTGGCACAATGGCGGCCATTTTAGGATTAGAAGACAGTGTGGTTGAGCAGGGCTGTAGTGAGGTCCAAGGGGTTGTAGTCCCAGCGAATTACAATTGTCCAGGGCAGTTGGTAATATCTGGTGAAGTTAATGCCATTAACGAGGCCTGTGAATTATTAAAAGAAAAAGGAGCAAGAAGAGCCTTGGTATTGCCTGTTGGAGGGGCGTTCCATTCGCCTCTTATGGAACCTGCTAGAGAGGAATTAGCTGCGGCTATTGAACAAACGAACTTCTCTGAACCTATTTGCCCAGTATACCAAAACGTTAGTACAACAGCGGTAAGCAACCCAGAGGAAATTAAGAAGAACCTTATTGCTCAGCTTACTGCACCAGTTAAGTGGACGCAAAGTGTCCAGCAAATGGTTGCTGACGGTGCTAATAATTTCACGGAGGTAGGACCTGGAAAAGTACTACAAGGTTTGGTTAGAAAAATACATTCAGAAGCAGCGGTACAATCTGCATAACTCTTTGTTATTTTAGAATAATACTACAAAGGCACCTTTAAGAAATATAGGGTGCTTTTTTTAGAGGCAATCCCTATATAAAGGCAGTTAATACGGTTATGATTGGTAAATGGTGATTTAATGATTTTTTTAGGAAATCGTTAAATGTTTATTAAATAAAGTCAGAAAACACTGCGATATTCGTATATTAATATAAACCAAAAACACTTTATATTATGTTACGTTGGACCATTATATTACTTATCGTAGCGATCGTTGCGGGTATATTAGGTTTCGGAGGAATAGCCGGAGCCGCAGCAGGTATCGCAAAAATTTTATTTTTTATCTTTCTAGTGCTCTTCGTCATATCGTTGATTGGAAGAATCACCAGAAAGTAATGTTAACCAATTTAAAACTCGTATTATGAAAAAACTCGTATTAATTCTAGCCGTTCTATTTTCTGTATCTGCATTTACCACAAGTTGTAAAGAGGAGAAGAAAACACCCGCGGAACAAGTAAAGGAGGCTGCAGATGATGCAGGCGACAAAATTGAACAGGGTGTGGAAGAAGTTGAAGATGAAATAGATGATATGACTGATGGTAACTAGAGATTTCTCTAGTGAGATCTTTAAAAATTAAAAGATGTCTCTTATATTTTTGCGTCAGAACTTTATGAACGTATTTTAAAGTTCGAAATTTATGCTGTTAGGCGCCAAAATAACTGTAGAGGCATCTTTTTTATGATATCTTTACAAACCCTAATTACAAATACTTCCTATTTTTGTACAAATTCGAATTAAAATGCCGAAGATCTTATTAATTGAGGATGACGTTGCTTTTTCAGCCATGTTGGAACGATTCTTGAAAAAGAATGCTTTTGAAGTGGATGCTACATATTCATCTGAGGAGGCTCAGAAAAAAATGAAAGGAAGTAGTTATGATCTGGTATTTACAGATCTGAGATTGCCAGATGATGATGGTATTAGTTTGCTCACCAAAGTGAAAGATCAGTATCCAGACACCCCTGTGATTTTAATGACGGGTTATGCGGAGGTTTCCACTGCAGTAAAAGCTATGAAAAAAGGAGCTTTTGATTATATTTCCAAACCTTTTAATCAAGATGAAGTCCTTGCTGTAATTCACAATGCGCTTAAAAAGGAAGAAAATCCTACTTCAGTAATAAGAACGACTTCCAACCCTGATAAACCGTCTACCCGGCCAGTAAAAACGCGAGTTGCAGGAATTAGCAGCGCCTCTAATAAGCTCAATGAGTATATTAAATTAGTGGCACCCACAGATATGTCGGTATTAATTACTGGGGAAAGTGGAACGGGCAAAGAAGTGGTCGCTCGAAAAATACACGAGGATAGTTTGCGTAAAGACTTTAGTTTTATAGCTGTAGATTGTGGCGCTATCCCAAAAGAAATAGCCGCAAGTGAATTTTTTGGTCACATTAAAGGATCCTTCACAGGCGCGGTGTCTAATAAGACAGGTCATTTTGAGGCTGCAAATGGAGGAACCATCTTTTTGGATGAGGTCGGGAACCTCTCCTACGAAAATCAAATTCAACTCCTTAGAGCACTTCAAGAGCGCAAGATAAAACCCATTGGAAGTAATCAAGAGATCGAGGTAGATATTCGACTTATTACCGCCACCAATGAAGATCTATTAAAAGCAGTGGAAAAAGGGCAGTTCAGAGAAGACTTATATCATCGATTAAATGAATTCTCGATACAGGTTCCAAGTCTAGAAGAACGCAAAGAAGATCTTATGATTTTTGCCGAGCATTTTTTGGATATTGCCAACAAACAGCTCAATAAGAATGTTTTAGGATTCTCAGATGAGGTGATCAATTTGTTTCATACCTATAAGTGGCCTGGAAATCTAAGAGAGATGCTCAATGTCATCAAACGTTCCGCCTTACTTAGTCAAGGTGATCTAATTCAAAAGGAGGTGCTTCCAGCAGAAATTAAATCGCCTACATCGTATCAGATGTCAGAGAAGAAATCTTTCTCAAGAAAAGAAAACGAACGTGAACTTATTATCAATGCTTTAAATGAGGTGGATAATAACAAATCCAAGGCTGCAAAACTCTTAAATATTACCCGTAAAACCTTGTATAACAAAATCAAGGAATATGAAATTGATGCCTAATCCTTTAAATGGACATCCATAGCTTTAAATGTAATGACGATGTTCTTATGAAGTAAATGGTAGTTCTCTGATAGTTGATGTGCCTGGTCTTCTTTAAAGTGTTCCATAAAATGTAGCAGAGGAACCACCATTTGTGCGTTGATTTGTTTAAACATCGTTTGCATTTTATGACCTAAATCACGTACTGTTTGATAATCTTTTTTATCGATGGCTTTTTTAAGAGATTTTAAATCTTGATGGGTGTTTGTCGTAAAAACTTCTAAAACTTTTTTTATAGCGGTTTCATCTTCCAAAAATGAAGCCAAGGAACTTAAATCAAAAAGTTGATTTTCCTGTTTGTTTTGGTTTTGATCATTCGCTGAAATATTGGATTCAAAAGAACGATCTTCTTCCAACGCTTCACTGATGGTTCGTAGCAATTGATCGGGGGTATATGGTTTAAATAAAAAGCCGGCAAACCCAGCTTCTAAATAACTTTCCTTATCGAGGTCTTTTCTACCAGTTACCGCAATAATCGGTTGATTTTTATATCCGTATTTTTTTTCGGACTTCAAAGTTTCCGCAAAATAGAAGCCGTTAAATGATGGCAATTGAATGTCCGTGATTATAAAGTCATATGAAATAGCATCGATATTTTCCAAGGCAACTTTACCACTGCTAAAGGTATGGGCTTTAATCTGGTTACGCTCTAGAATTTCTTTGTTTAAATGTAGTAGTGCCAGGTCATCATCGATGACAATAGCGTTGTATACCTTGTGTTTAGGTTCGCTTTTAATCAGGGGTTCTTGAAGTTTTTGGTTGCTGAAAATCGCAGGAAAACTTAAGGAGAATGTACTCCCTTTACCTGGCTTGCTCTCCAGGAACAGATTTGCTCCAAGAAGATTGGCCAATTTCTTTGAAATGGTAAGTCCAAGTCCACTACCGCCATATTTTTTTTCGGTGTCGTTTTCCGCTTGGGTAAATTCCTCAAAAATAATGTTTTGTTTCTCCTTCTCAATTCCAATCCCTGTGTCGATTACTGAAAGGGTCAATAGATTTTCTTTTTTAGAATTCTGACGAATTCTCGCCCTTAAGGTAATACTACCTTCTTTGGTGAATTTATAGGCATTGCTTATAAGGTTTGAAAGGATTTGTTTAATTCTAAAGGCATCTCCAACAATGGGTTGGTTAATGTTAGGATCGACATCGATGATCAGGTCAATCGGTTTATCAGCATAAAGGGATTGTATGTTTTCCGCCGTTTCTTTCAATAGGGTGTGAAGGTTGAAGGTGATTTTTTCTATTTTGATTCTTCCAGCCTCGAGTTTGGAAAAATCAAGTAGATCTTCTACTAATTGAGAAACGTATTTGGAGGCATTCTTAATGCGGTCTGTATAATGGGATTCTTTCTCATTGAGAAAAGAATCTTTTAGCAGCTCAGTATAACCGACAATAGTGCTTAAAGGGGTTCTCAGGTCATGACTTACCATGGAGATGAGTTGTTCCCTGCTTTTGAGTAGGGACTTGTTGTGCTCATTGGATGCTTCTATTTGTTTTTTATACTGTTGGCTCCGCCAGGAATCTCTTAAGATAATGATGGAGAAAAGGATCACTAATATAGCCCCTATGATTGCCGCAATTGTTATGACCCTGATACTGCGTTGAAGTACTTTCTCTCTTTCCGTATTGAGTAACCGTGCGTTGTCCATAAAGTCATTTTCAAATGCCGTTAGAATTTGTCGCAGCTGCTGGGAGGTATTCAAATCGTTTCGTAGCAATTGTTGTTCTTTGGCCTCTAAAGATGTTTTTTGTGTTGCAGCACTTTCCTTGACATTTTGAAGCATTTCCCTCGAGGCAGATACAATGGAGTCTAAAGTTTGTTGATCAACGGTATTACTCGAGTCTCGTGGAATATAGCGATTGTATATACTGTTAATTTCCAGGAGAATTTCTCGTGTTTTAGGATCCAAACTATCGGGCTCTTCAACATAATCCTTTAACGTCAAGCGGCCTAATTTTTCTTCTATACTCACAAGGCGTTCAATTGCGGTGTCTAAAGATTTTTCCGAGTTATCATTGATTCGCAATTCACGAAGTTCATCGATGTTTTTTATTTTCTGGTTCAGCAAAAAATTCACGCTATCCAATAGTTTGGATTGGTAGGGCTCACTGATTAATAATTTTAGGGAGTCAATTTGTATGGCGATGGAATCGTTTTTGGTAAGGAAATTTACATAAGGAGTCCGGTTGTTGGACTGAATGGCCACCCGAGCAAAGCTCTCACTCTCATACATGAGCGTGAGGAGCTTTCCAATTCTTAGAATTTTGTTCTTTTCCTGACTGTCATCTCTTTGGGCTTGAGTAAAAGAGCTGATTTCTTTACTGACAATCATACCGACTATCACCACAAGTGCGGCAAGTGCAAGATAACTCACAAGTACTTTTAGGGGTAGTCTGTTTTTACTTTTTTCCATTTTTTAAAGTTAATCAAAGCGAACTAAAATGCGCCTAAAAAGTTTTCATCAATTCATGGTACAATATATAAGTGATTTTGTACATTTGCCGCATCTCAAAAGGGGTGCTTTACTTTGTGAGATCCTAGATTTTGATTGGTATTCAAACCAAGTATGAATTTAAGATACCACATATAAGGCTGAGATTACACCCATAGAACCTGGAACAGATAATGCTGTTTAGGAACAACCGAAAACAAAGGCTTACCTTTTGTATTAGGATAACGAAATTACGTATTTTAATTAAAGTAGGCTTTTTCTATTCGGAGGAAATCAATTTATTTAAGAATCATGAATAATGACCCCTTTTATTCGTAAAAATATTACGGATGAAGTTTTTATTCAATTTTTTAGTTTTAGTGTGCCTGTCACTACAAGCCCAAGGACAGCAATATCAGGTACACGGTAGGTTAACAGATCCTCAAGGGCAGGGCGTAGGTGCAGCAAGTGTAATTCATCTTGAAACTGGAAATGGTGTGCAAACTAACTTGGATGGCTATTATAGCCTAGAACTTCCAGAGGGAGCCCAACAGCTATCGTTCAATTTTTCTGGAAAACAACCCATTGTAAAAAACATCCTAGTTCAAGGAGATACACAACTGGATGTTCAAATTTCAGAGCGTGATGTCTTATTAGATGAGGTGCTTGTTTCCGCTATACGTGCCGATACAGATGCACCAGTAACTTTTTCTAATTTGTCGGCGAAGGACATCGAATCTAGAAATTTAGGTCAAGACATCCCTGTACTTATGAACTACCTCCCTTCGGTAGTTACCACAACAGATGCTGGGGCAGGTGTTGGGTATACCAGTATAAGGGTGAGAGGAAGCGATGCCACACGTGTTAATGTAACCATTAATGGAATACCCTATAATGACGGTGAATCTCAAGGAACTTTCTGGGTGAATATGCCGGATTTTGCCTCTTCCACTGAGAGTTTGCAATTACAGCGAGGAGTAGGAACTTCTACCAATGGATCAGCTGCATTTGGTGCAAGTTTAAACCTGCTCACAGATGGAATATCCAAAGTTGCTTATGCTGAAATATCTGGTTCAGCAGGTAGTTTTAATACCTTTAAATCTAACCTAAAATTTAGCAGTGGCCTATTAAATGACCACTTTGAGATCTCTGGAAGACTTTCCCAGATAAAGTCTGATGGCTATATCGATCGTGCTTCTTCTGATTTAGAATCCTATTTTCTACAAGCGGCTTATAAGGATGAACAGACGCTGATTAAGGCCCTTATGTTTGGAGGGCAACAAGTGACTTATCAATCTTGGAACGGGATCGAAAATTGGCAGATCGAGCAATACGGGCGTACCTTCAATAGTGCGGGAGCCATTTACAACCAAGATGGAGAAGTGGTTGATTATTACGATAATGAGGTGGATGATTACAAACAAGACCATTTTCAGTTCCATTGGAATCAGCAGTGGAGTCCTTCTTGGAGCTCTAACCTTGCGCTTCATTATACAAGGGGAAGAGGGTTCTTTGAGCAATACAAACAAGACCAAGCCTTTGAGGATTACAATTTGGATCCAATTGAAACTGGGGAAAACATCATTAATTCCACCGATCTAATTCGCCGCAAATGGCTGAGTAATCATTTTTACGGTACTACCTTTTCTGTAAATTATCAAAGTGAAAATCTAGCGCTTATTGCCGGTGGTGGTTGGAATAATTATGAAGGTGATCACTTTGGTGATATTATATGGGCGCGCTATGCCTCCCAAAGTGAAATCGGCGATCGATACTACAGTGATAATTCTGAAAAGTCAGATTTTAATACCTATGCTAAATTAACCTACTCGCCCTTGGAGAAGTTGAGTCTCTTTGGAGATATTCAATATAGACATGTGAGCTATAAGGCCAATGGGGAGGAAACAGGTCTTGTGGATGATGATTTTAATTTTTTCAATCCTAAAGCAGGAATCACCTATGATTTAACCAGTAATCAAAACCTTTATTTCTCCTACGCTAGAGCCCACAGAGAGCCCAATAGGAATGATTATGAATCTGGTGATCCTAAGCCAGAAACACTTAATGATTTTGAGTTAGGGTGGCGTTATTCAAGTCCAGAAATGCGTATAAATGCCAATGTTTATTATATGCGTTATAAAAATCAACTAGTGCTCACTGGAGAGCTCAATGATGTCGGCGCACCGTTGCGTGAGAATGTTGGAGATAGTTATCGATTAGGCCTTGAGGTGGATGCGTTATTTTATTTTGGAGAACAATTTATTGCAAGACCTAATATCGCTTTAAGTACCAATAAGAACTTGGATTTTTACGCACAGTTAGACGGGCAGGTGCAGGAGCTTGGAAACACGAATATCTCCTATTCCCCTGAGGTCATCGCTGGGAATATGTTCACTTATATGCCAAAGGAAAACATTCAATTCTCCTTTTTATCCAAATACGTGTCCTCTCAGTACCTTGGAAACTCAGATGCAGAGAATTCGAAGTTGGACAGTTATTTTGTTAATGACCTAAATATGCAATACACCATTAGGCCCAATGTGTTATTTGAATCCGTGACATTCAATGCATTGGTAAACAATATCTTTGATGCTAGTTATATTTCAAATGGATATTATTATACCTATGATCAGACCAATGAGGATGGCTCAATCACTACCATGGACGGTGCAGGTTACTACCCTCAAGCTGGAATAAACTTTATAGTAGGAGCGACCATTCGTTTTTAAACTAAAGAAAATGGATCAAGGATTTTAAGAAATCCTTGATCCTTAATTTGATATCGTAATTACGTTTGTGCTAGCGCTATATTTAACATGATATGCCTGAAGTGGATAGTATTTTTTATCGTCCTTGTGATCTGCTAAGGCCCCTCCAGTTAAAAGGTCGTATTTAAAGTCATCACATGCACAGGTAACAATAGGAGAGCTCAGATTCATGCTACGGCAATCATTATCAGGAAGGTGATTTGGACATGCCGCTTCCCATGCTGTAAAACTTCCACCTCCATAATTGTAGACGAATACCCCAGAAATTCCAACATAGGATTCATTGACGTAAATTGCCGAACCAGGGTTTTTGATGCTGGCGTATTTTGGTAATTCTAAATTTATAGTGTATTTAAAACTCGGTGTTGCCAAATATGGGTTGTTGTCAAAAGACTCGTCACTACTGCAACCTAGCAGCGTGAATATAAAAGCACTAAAGAAAATATTTTTTTTCATATAATTTTTTATGTTGGCCAAATTACAATTAATTTTCTCTTGATTAAAATTTTGTATATTTGTGTAAATCCTCTTTGGACAAAGAGGATTTTTTGTATTTATAAACGATGAAGTTATGAGTAAAGTATCTTATTACACAGAAGAGGGGATCAAAAAGCTTAGAGCTGAATTAGATCATTTAAAGAGTGTTGAGCGACCAAAGGCCTCTCAGGCAATTGCAGAAGCTCGTGATAAAGGAGATTTATCTGAAAATGCAGAATATGATGCCGCAAAAGAAGCTCAAGGACTTTTAGAATTAAAAATTTCTAAGTTGGAAGAAATTTTGGCCAATGCCCGTATTATAGATGAATCACAACTGGATACTTCTAAAGCATTGGTGCATTCTACGGTTAAAATTAAAAATAAAACCAATGGCATGGAGGTCACTTATAAATTAGTGGCTGAAAGTGAGGCTGATTTAAAAACTGGTAAAATATCGGTTAGCTCACCAATTGGAAAAGGACTGTTGGGTAAATCAGTAGGGGAAATTGCTCAGATCAACGTTCCTAGTGGCGTTATTAATTTTGAAATCTTGGAAATTACTAGAGATTGATAATTCTTTTCTAAAAGGTATTTTTGTATATTTCACTTTTATTCTACCAAAACCCTTTAACTAATGGAAAGAAGAAACTTTATTAAAAATACCTTATCTACAAGCTTAGGGGCTTCGATTCTACCAGTCGGAGCCTTTGCTTATTCTAAAACCGCTGAGAATAAGCCTAAAAAATATCCTTATCAACTCAAATATGCACCTCATATAGGAATGTTTAAAAATTTAGCTGGAGACGATGTTCTCGATCAGTTAAATTTTATGGCTGATCAGGGGTTTACCGCTTTTGAAGATAATGGGATGCCGCATCGACCTGTTGAGCAACAAACTGCCATGGCAAAGGTGATGGAAAAAAGAGGCATGACAATGGGGGTTTTTGTAGCCCATACCATTTATTGGTCAGAGCCTAATCTTACCAGTGGCAATTTAGATAAGCGTGCCGAGTTCTTAAAGGAAATAAAATCAGCAGTGGAAGTTGCTAAGAGAGTACATGCCAAGTGGGTAACTGTGGTTCCTGGATTTGTGGATCTAAGACAAGAAATAGACTATCAAACCGCCCATGTTGTAGAATCCCTTAAGCAAGCCGCAGCGATATTGGAACCACATGGTATTACCATGGTTCTGGAGCCACTAAACTTTAGAGACCACCCTGGCTTGTTCTTATCAAAATCAGCACAAGCCTACCAGATATGTAAAGCCGTTGGTTCACCATCTTGTAAAATTCTTTTCGATATTTACCATCAGCAAATTACTGAAGGAAACCTAATTCCAAACATTGAAGCGAGTTGGGATGAAATTGCTTATTTCCAGATGGGTGATAACCCTGGAAGAAAAGAACCTACCACAGGAGAAATCAATTATAAAAATATCTTTAAATTCATCCATAGTAAAGGATTCGACGGAGTACTGGGAATGGAACATGGAAACTCTATACCTGGTAAAGAAGGAGAATTAGCGCTGATCAAAGCTTATCAAGAAGTCGATCAGTTTTAAAAATAGAAAGTAAAACATCAGTGAGTCCATTGCATCACTCTACAGTTCACTGATGTTACTTTATTTGTTTTCCTATCGTAAAGGAAAACCTTTGGCTGCCCACCAAGGATGTACCTCTACTTGTAATCTTCCCGATTGTACCATAGGATCTGCCTTGGCTAGACTATCGGCCATTTGAAAAGTAGGCACATTGTAAATGCTCACGCCACGAATAGGGCCCTCATCACCAAATGAACCAGAAATATCCGCATACCCTTTTTGGTACATTTTGCCCAGGTGGGCTAAATGTAGTTTCTGTAGACTATCTAGTGCCTCTTTTGATTGCGATCGATTATCACCTGCCTTTAAAAACACCATAAACTATTGTTGCATTAATATGGTATCTCCAGAGACTTCGTCTACATAATCGAATACCTGATATCCTTGCTTTGTGAGGATCTCTTTTAGCGCTGCTGTAGATGGGGTCTTTACGGTGGTTTGGGAAGCCATCGGAGTGCTTTGTTTTGTGTTAGTTTGACATGAGGCCAGTAGCATTAGAAAACAAAAGCCAATGGTTTTAAAATACTTTTTCATGATTTTGTTTAAAAGGATTAAGTGAACCATTTAGAAAATGGGATATTAGAGAGTTGAGAGTTGTAATAGCGAGGATCACCTGTGACCTCTTTTCCTAACCAATTCGGTTTGACAAAAGTTTCGTCTTCATGGGTTAGTTCCACCTCCGCAATGACTAAACCTTGATTATCATCCAAGAATTCATCCACTTCAAAAAGATGATTTCCCGATTTAACCTCGTAGCGGTATTTGGCAATAATGGGACGCTCGCAGAGAGACAATAGGCTTTGACCTTCTTCTAATTCAATTTCTTTTTCCCACTCAAACCTACTGGTTCCAGAGCTGTTAGAAGCTCCCTTTATGGTGATATATGCCCTTTCACCCTTAATGCGAATCCGAACATTTCGCTCGGGGTGTTTACTCAGGTAGCCTTGAGCAATATTGGTTTTAGTAATGGCTTGCTTTTTGTAAGCATCCGAGGTTACCAGAAATTTGCGTTCAATTTCAATCATTGGCGTCTGCAATTTCGTGTATTTTATGATTTTTTATACGTATTTCTTTATGGGTTGAGTTGGCAAGATAAATCATGGCTTTGGCTATTTTATATGCTGGAACTGGCTGGAATTTCTTCAAAGGACCGACCTTTAAAAAGGGCATTGCACTAGCCAGTTGCTTAAAAAACCATTCCCCTTTTCTTTTTTCTCTGCGCTGGCCTTCGATTAAGGAAGGTTGCAATATATAGGTGTTCTTGATATCAAAATTTAGAACCTCTTTTTCCATAAGTCCTTTAATTCTGTTGTAAAAAAAGGAGCTCTTTGTATTTGCCCCCAGCGCGGAGACCACTATAAAGGTTTGGATGTTATGTATCTTACATAACCTAGCAGCACTTACAGGGATCCCATAATCGATGGCTTTATAGGTTTGTTTATCGGGTGTTTTGGCCTTGGTGGTTCCAATGCAACAAAACACCTCATCTGCTTTAAACTCTTGCTCATACTGGTGGAGCTCAAAGAGGTTGATAATATATTCTTTGACTTTTGGACCATTACGGCCGCTGGAATTTCTTGAGAATAAAACAATTTGTCCATAACGGTCATCTTCCAGTAATCTTTGGAGCAAAATATTCCCAGTTAAACCAGTAGCACCGAGTATAATGGCTGTTTTCTTCACAATTGATAGGATTCTTTTTCGCTACCTTAAAGATACTAATATTACTAGTTGCCTGAGTGATATTAGGTGAAAATCTATGCGTGATTTTTCGTAAGCTCTAGCGAGCAGGTGATTATCTATCTATATTTGTGTATGGAAACAACACTTTATCAGTCCAAATACCAGCGTTTAGGCTGTATACCATTTCAGTCAGATGCTATAGAATTGCTCAATGATTCAACCTACGATCCATATATAAAAATCATATATGCGCCAAAAGGCGTACGATTAAGGGTTGATTTCAGTGAACACTACTGCCAGGATCCAACTCTATTCTTTATAAGTCCTAACCAGTATTTGCAATTTATAGAACTCGCTGACCACGGATATTTTATCTATTACAACCGTGATTTTTATTGCATTCAATTACATGATAAGGAAGTGGCTTGTGATGGACTTTTGTTTAACAACATTTACCACATGCCTCATACAATCTTGAACCCAAAGGAGAATGAAATTATAACCGTTATCTTGGAACAAATGCTCGAGGAATTTGAGATCAGAGCTTCCACCCAAGAAGAGATGCTGCGAATCTATCTCAAACAAATCATCATTAGGGCTACACGGTTATGGAAAAAGCAGCATCTTGGGAGGCTAGGGCAGGAATCACATCGCGAAATTGAATTTTTTAGAGAATTCAGCCGTTTAGTGGAGATCCATTATCGCACCAAACATCTAGTGGGGGATTATGCTGATCTAATAGGGGTGGCTTCGAAAACATTAACTCATAAGTTTAAAAAATTTGATCTTCCCTCACCAAATGAGGTGATAAAGGATCGTATATTACTAGAGGCAAAACGTATGTTAATTCATACGAGTTTAAGCGCTAAAGAAATTGCTTATGATCTAGGTTATGAAGATCCTTCCTATTTCAATCGCCTATTTAATAAGAAGATAGGTGACTCTCCCATAGTTTTTCGAAAAAAATACATCGAAGGGAAAAATGTACCATTAGAATAGGATTATATGCATTTTTACTGGCGTGGCGCTGACATATCTTTGTGCTATCAAAATTAAATGATAGTTTAACAAAAATTAAAAGATATGAAACGTAGAGCACAAGCCGTTTGGAACGGAAGTATTAAAGAAGGACACGGACATTTAACCACTGCAAGCACCGTACTTAATCAAACGCAATATTCATTTAAAAGTCGATTTGATGATGGTATTGGAACCAATCCCGAAGAACTGTTAGCCGCAGCACATGCAGGCTGTTTTACTATGAAACTAAGCTTAGATCTTACACAGGCGGGCTATCAGGTTACCGAGCTTCGAACCAGTTCAACTATTACCTTGTTAGAGGGTAAGATCACCTTATCAGAATTAAATCTAGAGGCCATTGTGCCGGAAATCGACCAGGACACTTTTCGCAAAATAGCAAAAGAGGCAGAGGCCACCTGTCCGGTAAGTGGTGCGTTCAACTTTGAGATTGTTCTAAATGCTCATCTAAAAAATTAATTTTTAATTATTTAAATAAAAAAACTTTGAACACGTTATATAATACAGCGAAGGTTTTAATTACAGTGCTAGTTTTAATTATAAACACCAATGCCATGTCACAACAAGTTGAACCACGTCCTTTTAAAGGACAGTTAGACCCACAGATCAGTCAAGGAACAAAAGCATTTTTAGCTGCTCTAAATACCAGTGGAGGAGTCCCATTAGAAACCTTATCTCCAGAGAAAGCTCGAGAAGTTTTAATCCGTGCCCAAAAATCTGTTGAAGTTGATTATTCTGGAATCCAGGAATCGCAAAGGGTAATTACTCATAATGGTCAAACCCTAACCATTCACATTGTTAAACCCGAAGGTGCAAAAGAGAATCTTCCCGTCTTTATGTTCTTTCATGGAGGAGGGTGGATCTTAGGAGACTATCCAACCCATAGAAGATTGGTCAGAGATCTTGTGGTGGCTAGTGGGGCTGCAGCAGTTTTTCCAGACTACACGCCTTCACCAGAAGCTCGTTATCCGGTCGCAATCCATCAGGCGTATGCAGCCACTTCATGGGTAGCTGCTAACGGAAGTGAGATCGGAGTAGATGGCAAAAACCTTGCCGTTGCCGGGAACAGTGTCGGAGGAAATATGGCCGCTGTTGTAGCTATAATGGCCAAGCAAGAAAATGGACCTGAGATAAAACAACAGCTATTGCTTTGGCCTGTAACCGATGCAGATTTTAGCAGACCTTCTTATACCTTATACGCTCAGGAGCGGTTCTTGACAAGCTCAGTAATGAAATGGATGTGGGATCATTACTTGCCCGAAGCTAGCGCTCGTAAAGAAATCTACGCTTCCCCATTTCAAGGTAGTCTTACAGCGTTAAGAGGTTTACCACCAGCACTTATTCAATTGGCGGAAAACGATATCTTATATGATGAAGGACTGGCCTATGGCAGGAAGTTAGATCAAGCTGGGGTGCCTACAACTATTACAACTTACAATGGAATGATTCACGACTTTGGATTGTTGAATGCACTAGCGGAAGAGCCAACAGTTAAAGTGGCACTGTTGCAAGCCGCTACAGTATTAAAGCAGGCCCTATTTAACCAAAAAAATTAAGCGTATACTAGTTGAAGTTTGATTTAAAAGGGAAAGTTGGGAAAATGACTTTTCCTTTTTTTATATGAATTAAGTTACCTTGCAATTGGATTCTAAATCATTTGAAAATGTCTGTTATTTTTAGAAAAAACCTTGAGAAATTTATCACATTGAATGATCAAAATTTTGATGAGGTATTGCAGTATTTTGACCATAAGACTATCAAAAAAAAGCAAAACCTCATGGAGGAGGGTGATTATTGTTCAGAAATCTATTTTGTGGAACAGGGTTGCCTTAGGATGTTTTTTATAAAAGAAAATGGTCTTGAACAGACCACAGAATTTGCCATTGAGCAGTGGTGGATGACCGATAATTTTTCCTTTGAAAGGAGGTTGCCAACTACATTTTATATACAAGCTGTGGAACCCACTACCGTGCTGAGTATCAACAACGATAAAAGAGAGGCGCTTTTTAAAATTCATCCTATAATGGAACAATATTTTAGAATGGTTTACCAAAGATCCTATGCCGCTTCGCAGCGAAGAATTCGTTATTTGTATGAGTTTACTAGGGAGGAATTGTATTTTCATTTTGAAGGTCAATATCCCGAATTTGTTCAGCGGATTCCACAATATATGTTAGCCTCATTTTTAGGATTTACGCCAGAATACCTTAGTGAAATTCGAAGCAAACGCCGTTCTTAAACCAGTTTAATATTTTTTTCTTTGATGTTTATGATCTTTGCTTTGTCAACGTAAAAATATACAACAATGGAGAAACGAATTAACATACATGCATTAGATCCAAAGGCTTATAAAGCTATGAGTGGGTTGGAAGCCTACCTTTCTCAGACCGACCTTTCTAAGACCATAAAAGAACTTATTAAAATAAGAAGTTCCCAAATTAACAACTGTGCTTTCTGTATTAATATGCATACAAAAGATGCCTTGGCCAATGGAGAAACCCAACAGCGCATCTTCCTTTTAAGTGCATGGAGAGAGGCGCCAGATCTTTTTTCAGAGCAAGAGCAAGTAGTACTCGAGATGACCGAAGAAATCACCTTGATTCATCAGTGTGGATTGCGCAGTGAAACGTATCAAAAAGCCTTGGCGGTTTTCAGCGAGAACCAAGTGGCTCAGATTATTATGGCTATTGTAACGATTAATTCTTGGAATAGAATTGCTGTTAGCACTCATATGCCCATTTCCGATTAAGATTGCTGTTTTTTATAGCCCAATTATGTCTTAAATTTGGGCATGGAAAACCAATTGCCAATTCGGAAAATCATTCATGTGGATATGGATGCATTTTATGCCTCTGTAGAGCAATTGGATTTTCCAGAGCTTCGGGGTAAAGCTATAGCAGTTGGAGGGAATGAAGTAAGAGGGGTGATCTCTGCAGCGAGTTACCAAGCGCGAGCCTTCGGTGTTCGTTCTGCAATGAGTGGAGCCTTGGCTAAGCGAATGTGCCCTGAGCTTATTTTTGTTCCTCCGAGATTTGATCGGTATCGCGAAATCTCCATGAAGATCCGTGCGATCTTTTTAGAGTATACGGATCTTGTGGAACCCCTATCCTTGGATGAGGCCTATTTGGATGTGACCGAAAACAAAAAAGGAAACCCGTCGGCTACTTTAATTGCTTCACAAATTAGAGAGCGTGTTTTTCAACAGACCGGACTTCGGTGTTCCGCAGGAATTTCGATCAATAAGTTTGTGGCAAAAATAGCCAGTGATTACAATAAACCAAATGGCCAAAAAACGGTTGATCCTGATCAGGTTATTCCATTTTTAGAAGCTCTGGATATCCGGAAATTTTACGGCATTGGTAAGGTGACTGCCCAGAAAATGTATCAACTGGGTATTTTTACAGGTTTAGACCTTAAGAAAAAACCTATTGAATTTTTAAATAAACATTTTGGAAAAAGCGGCCTTATGTATTATAACGTGGTCCGTGGGATCCACAATAGTCCGGTGAAGCCTGATCGAGTACCTAAATCAGTAGGAGCAGAGCGCACCTTTAGTGAAAATATTAGCAGTGAGGTTTTTATGCTTGAGCGTCTTAAGCACTTGAGTGGCGAGTTAGCGCAGCGTCTTCGAAAAAATAAAGTGGCTGGAAAAACCCTGACCCTTAAAATAAAATACAGCGACTTTAGCCTTCAGACTAGAAGTAAGACGCTGGATTTCTATATCTCAGACAAGAGTTTACTATTCGATGTTGCTACGCAACTGCTTTATCAAGAAAAACTTCATAATTCAGTTCGTCTCCTTGGGATATCATTAGCGAACCTAAATACTGAGACAATAGAAAAATCTACAGAGACTAAAAGGTCGCTTTCCGTTCAGTTAAAATTTAAGTTTTAACTGGGATCCCGCCAATGGCTTATCAGTTCTATAATGATCGGCTCTTAAATATAATGAAAACTTGAACTTTCAAATCACTCTCAATTAATTGGAATTTAGTAATTTTGCCAACTTTAATACCGTAAATACAACACTGTTTTCAGTGATTTACGGTTGATGGAATATTAATGTTATGCCGATAATCCACCTGGTGTGTTATTGACAATCTAACCCTTTTATAATGAAGTTTAGAGAATACAATGGACTGAATTTGCCTGAGGCTGCAGAAGAAATTTTAAAGTTCTGGGAAGAAGAAAATATTTTTGAGAAAAGTATCAGCAGTAGAGATGCCAATAAACCTTTTGTTTTTTATGAAGGACCGCCATCTGCTAATGGTTTACCTGGTATTCATCATGTGATGGCTCGTGCGATCAAAGATATTTTTTGTCGGTACAAGACACAAAAGGGATATCAGGTTAAACGTAAGGCTGGATGGGATACCCACGGGCTTCCTATCGAATTAGGAGTAGAAAAGGAGCTCGGTATCACAAAAGAAGATATTGGAACAAAGATATCGGTAGAGGATTATAACAAAGCCTGCAAAACGGCGGTTATGCGTTACACAGATATCTGGAACGATTTGACCAAAAAAATCGGTTATTGGGTTGACACACAGGAGCCTTATATCACCTACAAATCCAAGTACATGGAGAGTGTTTGGTGGTTGTTGAAACAGATCTACGACAAGGGTTTAATGTATAAAGGATATACCATTCAGCCATATTCACCAAAGGCTGGAACAGGTTTGAGTTCACATGAGCTTAACCAACCCGGAGCCTATCAGGATGTAACCGATACCTC
>NZ_DATGNU010000114.1:0-7934 GCF_035306585.1 Galbibacter sp. | reverse complement strand
CGAAAAAACAGTAAAATCCCAACTGATTTAAAATAAAAAACCGAAGATCTCTCTTCGGTTTTTTGTGCGGGTGAAAGGAGTCGAACCTTCACACCTTGCGGCACTAGATCCTAAGTCTAGCGTGTCTACCAATTCCACCACACCCGCTTGTGTGTTTTGTGGGTGCAAATATAAATCTATTTTTTAAAAATCAAACTTATTAATTAAAAAAAATCTTCTTTTTTTGGTACATTTGAAGTTGTAACAATTTACTTCATGGAAAATTTAAAGTCGTATATCAATACGAACAAGGATCGATTCATTTCAGAACTCATAGAATTATTAAAAATGCCATCTGTAAGTGCAGACCCTGCCTACTCGCATGATGTGCTCAATACGGCAGAAGCTGTTAAAGAAGCTTTAGACAAAGCAGGATGTGATTATGTAGAGGTATGTGAAACTCCAGGTTATCCTATTGTTTATGGAGAAAAGATTATTGATAAGACCTTGCCAACGGTGCTGGTATATGGACATTATGATGTTCAACCACCCGATCCTCTTGAGCTTTGGGAATCTCCTCCATTTGAGCCTGTAATTAAGAAAACAGTACTTCATCCAGATGGTGCAATTTTTGCACGCGGTGCCTGTGATGACAAAGGTCAGATGTACATGCACATTAAAGCTCTGGAGTACATGACCCAAAATCATCAGCTTCCCTGTAATGTGAAATTTATGATTGAAGGTGAGGAAGAGGTTGGATCTGAGAGTTTAGAATGGTTTATTTTGAACAACCGTGAAAAGTTAAGTAATGACGTTATACTCATTTCAGATACTGGTATGATTGCTAATGATGTGCCTTCTATAACAACTGGTTTAAGAGGTCTGAGCTATGTTGAGGTAGAAGTAACAGGCCCAAACAGAGATTTACATAGTGGATTATATGGCGGTGCAGTGGCTAATCCAATCAATATCCTCAATAAAATGATCGCTGGTTTACACGACGATAATATGCGAATTAAAATCCCAGGGTTTTATGACAAGGTTGATGAGCTATCTGTAGATGAGCGCACTGAAATGGCGAAAGCTCCTTTTTCATTGGAATCCTATAAATCAGCTATTGGAATTGAAGATGTTTATGGGGAACAAGGTTATACTACTAATGAAAGAAGCAGTATTCGCCCCACCTTAGATGTTAATGGTATCTGGGGCGGGTATATTGGTGAGGGAGCCAAAACTGTTATTCCAAGCAAGGCCTATGCAAAAATATCGATGCGACTTGTTCCACATCAAGATTGGAAAGAAATCAGTGAATTATTTCAAGCTTATTTTGAGAGTCTTGCGCCAAAAGGGGTAGAAGTTGTTGTTAAACCCCATCACGGGGGGTATCCGTATGTAACGCCTATTGATAGTATTGGCTATCAAGCTGCAAGCAAAGCTTACCAAACTACCTTTGGGAAACTTCCAATACCCCAAAGAAGTGGAGGGAGTATTCCAATCGTGTCCCTGTTCGAACAGGAGTTAAAGAGTAAAACCATTTTAATGGGATTCGGATTAAACAGTGATGCCATCCACTCTCCAAATGAACACTACGGAATTTGGAATTATCTTAAAGGGATAGAGACCATCCCATACTTTTACAAGTATTTCACTGAATTGAATCAGTAACGCCTGAGCGTTAATATATAAAAAGTACCATTTTAAGTGCTCCCTTGAACTCAGGGAGCGTTTTAATATTATCACATATTGGTAGGATATTATCCAGTTTTAGATAAAAAATTGTAATATCTATCAATAATTATCAAATTTGGATCTATAAATTAAATAGGAATGTTTTCACAAAATGTTTATATCAGTAGAAGAGCTGCACTAAAAAACAATTTAAGAAAAGGAACAGTCTTGTTTCCGGGAAATGGTGAAAGTGGAATGAATTTTAAAGACAACTGGTACCCTTTTCGGCAGGATAGTACTTTTTTATATTATACAGGAATTAATATTCCAGATATTTATTTTGTAATTGACATTGAGGCGGATCAAGAAATACTTTTTGGAAACGATCCCACTCCCGAAGAAATAGTTTGGATTGGACCAACTACTCCACTTAGAGAACTCGCAGAGGCTGCAGGGATTAAGACTATAAAACCTTTAAATCAATTAGCCGATTACCTGGCTAAGACCACCGAGGATCAAATTCATTACTTACCACCATATAGAAGTGAAACAAGTGTAGCGCTGCATGAACTTCTTGGTATCGCTATAGCTGAGGTGTATGAGAAGTGTTCAATTGACTTGATAAAAGCCGTTGTTAAACAACGTGAGATTAAGCAACCAGAAGAAGTAGCGCAATTACATAAGGCCGTGAATATTACTGCGAAAATGCACACCTATGCCATACAAAATGGAAGAGCAGGAAAGACTGAAAAGCAGATTGCAGGGGAGCTACAAGCAATTGCTATTGGAGGAGGCGGCAATATATCTTTTCCAATAATACTGACCACCAATGGACAATACTTGCACAATCATGCCTCTGAAAAGAGGCTCGACAATGGAGAACTTGTTTTATGTGATTGTGGAGCAGAAACTGCCATGGGTTATGCAGGAGATATGACACGAACATTTCCCGTTGCAGAACGATTTACCGAATTGCAAAAGCAAGTATATAACATCGTTCTAGATGCACATAACAAGGCCATTGAGGCATTAAAACCTGGAATAAAATTCTTAGATGTGCATTTACTAGCCTCAGCAAGATTAGTGGAAGGTTTGAAAGGTTTAGGTCTTCTCAAGGGAGATACTCAGGAAGCTGTGTTAAGAGGAGCCCATACGTTGTTTTTTCAATGTGGTTTAGGACATATGATGGGACTCGATGTGCACGATATGGAAAATCTAGGCGAACCTTATGTAGGCTATACAGAGACCCTGAAGAAAAGTGATACTTTTGGATTACGATCCCTAAGGCTCGGAAAAGAACTTCAAGAAGGCTTTGTAATCACCGTTGAGCCAGGGTTGTATTTCAATCCTTACCTAATAGATGCATGGAAGGCAGAACAAAAGTTAAGTGAATTTATCAACTATAACCAAGTGGAGAAGTTTAAAAATTTTGGAGGAATACGCATCGAAGAGGACTTTTTAATTACATCAACATCAAGTGAATTGTTAGGTGATCCATTGGCTAAAACAGTCTCAGACGTTGAAGAGTTGATAAATACCTCGAAACAAAAGTAAAATAAAAAGACGTTTCATTTAAGATGTCATTCAAATTCAAATACCTCATCTGTATTCTCGTGCTAAGTAACCTGTTGGCTTATGCGCAAGAGGAACTTAGTTTAGAGGCCATATATAACTCCTCCAAATACAGCAGTGATTACCAAAGTCAAGTATTTTGGATCTCGCAAGGGGAGGCTTATATCACCATTGCTCACAACAAGAATAAAGAAAGTCAACTGATTAAACATTCTAGTAAAAATGGTAATGAAAGTATATTTCTATCTTCACAGGCGCTTACTCCTATAGGTGCTACAAAAGCTTTAAATGTGGAGGCTTTTAGTTTGAGTGATGATAATACCAAGGTGTTGATTTTCACAAATTCACGTAAAGTATGGCGCTCTAATACCAGAGGTGATTATTGGTTGTATGATTTTAAGGAATCCAAACTCAGTCAGATCGGGAAGCAATTTCCAGCATCCTCACTGATGTTTGCAAAATTTTCCAATGACAGTCATAAAGTGGCCTACGTACATGATTTTAATATTTACATCGAGCAATTAGATACCGGGACCACAAAACAACTTACCTCAGATGGAAGTACTACTCATATTAACGGAACTTTTGATTGGGTGTACGAAGAAGAATTTGGAATGCGAGATGGGTTTTCCTGGAGTTCTGATGATGAACATATTGCGTTTTGGCAATTAGATGCCTCCCAGACAGGAACCTTCTATATGATAAATACGACGGATTCGTTGTATTCAAAACCTATCCCTATCCAGTATCCAAAAGTTGGGCAATCCCCTTCCAAAGCTAAGGTAGGTATCATAAACACTAAAGATGGAGCGAACCACTGGATACCCATTCCTGGAGATCCCGTACAACATTACTTACCTGGTATGCAGTGGGTGAGTAAAGATTTATTGCTTATCCAACAAATCAATAGAAAGCAAAATCAGCTTATTGTCTACAGTTATCAAGTAAATTCAGGTGAACTCAAAAAAGTGTATACCGAAAACCACAGTGCATGGGTGGATTTGCGATACCCAGATATTTCTTCAAATCACTGGGGAGGAAATGACCTGCTTTTGACAGATTCCAACAAATACTTTTTGCGAATGACTGAAGGCGATGCATGGCGTCATGTATACAAAATAAGTATAGCCACTGGTGAGAAAATCTTGTTAACACCTGGAACCTATGATGTAGCTGCCATCTATGCCCTTTCAGATCAGGAATTATATTTTAGTGCTTCTCCTTATAACGCAACACAGCGCTATTTATACAGTGTACCATTAAATGGAAAAGGAAAATTAAAAAGGGTGACCCCAAAGGACTATCGTGGGGTTAATACGTATGATATATCACCAAATGGAAAATATGCTATTCATAATCATAGTAATACTGAAATGCCACCTAGCGTACAACTAGTGCGTTTACCGGGACACCAACTTGTTTCAAAATTAGTAACCAATGATCATTTAAAAGAGTCGTTAGCAGAATTGGAACTACCTAAGACATCTTTTTTTAAAGTCACCACCGAGGAAGGTATAGAGATTGATGGACGCATCACTAAGCCAGTGGACTTTGACCCAAATAAAAAGTACCCTATTGTCTTTAATGTATATGGTGAACCATGGGGACAAATGGCGACTGATAGTTGGATTGGGATGTTCGATATTTATTTAGCCAGCAAAGGCTTTGTGATAATAAAAATGGATAATCGAGGTACGCCGTCTCTAAAAGGGAGTCAGTGGCGAAAATCTATTTACAAAAAGGTAGGAGTAATTAATACGCGTGATCAGGCCCTTGCAGCCAAACAAGTCATCAAATGGCCTTTTGTTGATAAGGAAAGAATTTCAGTATGGGGATGGAGTGGTGGAGGTTCAATGACCCTGAACCTCATGTTTAAATATCCTGAGCTTTATCAAACAGGTATTTCAATTGCTCCTGTTTCTAACCAATTGCTCTATAATAATGTATATCAGGAGCGTTACATGGGACTCTCCACTGAAAACATGAAAGGCTATATCGCGGGATCACCTGTGACCTATGCAAAAAACTTGGAAGGGAATCTACTTTTAATTCATGGCACTGGGGATGATAATGTGCATTATCAAAATGCAGAATATTTGATCAATGAATTAATTCGTAATAACAAACAATTTGACATGATGTCATATCCCAATCGTTCGCACGGTATTTATGAAGGTGAAAATACCTCCATGCATCTTTACACACTGATTTCTAATTATCTGTTAGAACATAACAAAGAATAACTAGAATAATAGTGTTGTTTTTACAAAAGAGGACCGAGGTTTTACCTCGGTCCTTCAATTTATAAAGGCCGGTAAAACAGAGCTTATAGGATGATTTAGATTAAAAATTTTGGCCGCGTAGCATCTTTTTTCTTTACATTTACAGATACTATGTCGACAGAAGTTCGCTTTAATAAGGCCTTTAGCAACGCCGTTACGATCCCTTTTGACGATCACTCGAAATTCATTATTTTCAGTGACTGCCATAGAGGAGATAATAGCTTTGCCGATGATTTTGCCAATAATAGAAACACCTATTTCCACGCTTTGAAGGAATACCATAAACAGGGTTTTACGTATATTGAATTAGGTGATGGTAATGAACTATGGGAAAACATACATTTTAAAAATATTTTCGAGGCACATAAGAATATTTTTCTACTCTTGAAGGAATTTCATGATGAAAACCGATTACATATGGTTTATGGTAATCATGACTTGATCTACAATAGCCAACATGAGATAAAAAAGCATTATGATAGCTGGAGAGACCCCAATTCTGGAAAGCAAGTTCCATTAATGCCAGGGCTTAAGTATCACGAGGCACTCCTGCTTCGCCATACTGATACAGGCCAAGAGATCTTCATGGCTCATGGACATCAGGCCGATTGGTGGAACCATCGATTTTGGCCGCTTAGTAGATTGATGGTTCAAATATTGTGGAGACCTTTGCAAGTTGTAGGAATATCAGATCCTACTAGTCCTGCAAAGAATAACAAAGAATTATATAGAGTCGAAAGACGAATTAAGAAATGGATTTTAAAAAATAATTCTATAATGACCATTACTGGTCATACCCATAGACCGAGATTTCCCGAACCTGGCGAAATACCATTTTTTAATGACGGGAGTTGTGTCTTCCCTCGTAGTATTACAGGTATTGAAATAGAACAAGGAACCATTTGTCTTGTGAAATGGTATGTGGATACAACTGATCAAGGATTTTTGCAGGTGGTACGCACTGTTTTAGAAGGCCCGAGGAAATTAAGTGATTATCAAAAAGTTCTATAATAAACCACTTCCAATACGTAGTCCTTTTGTGATTAACGCTAGGATGTCATGTTTTTTAATCACCGGCCGAAGGGCTCCTTTGGTTTAACAAAAAGTAAAAAATTTCGGATAAATTACTGAATTATTGGTAAATTGCTTATGAAAACAAATTGGGTCTATGGCGTCCTTTAGAAGCATTTCAAACGTATATGTTGGTGATGTTATTTCTTAGGATATCATATAAAGTTGAGGATCTAGTTGGAAAACTTGGATTCCTTTTAGTTTAAATTCCACGCAGATTCATTGTGTTTGAAACCATATTGTGATGAGAAAAATAGTATTTATTATAGGAATTGTAACGTTTTTTGTAGGATGTAAAGGAGCTTCGGTACCGGGGTCTTTGGATTTAGAAAGGCAAACTGTGAAATACCTTGCTTTAGGGGATAGTTACACAAAAGGGGAAAGCGTTTGCGAATCTTGTAGTTTTCCGATGCAACTCATGGAACGAATAGCCAAAGAGGAAAAGGTAAAGGTGAAAGCAGAGGTTGTTGCTCAAACAGGTTGGACTAGTGGAGACTTAATCAATGGACTTCGATTAAGGCAACTAGGGAACGACTATGATCTTGTAACGCTTCTTATTGGGGTTAATAATCAATATCAGAACAAAGATATAGCGGGATATGAGCTCGATTTATCTAATTTATTACTCAGAGCCGTTCAATACGCTGGTGGGGATAAAAACAAGGTGATTTTAATTTCCATACCAGATTACGCCTATACTCCAGAGGGACAAAGTAGTTCTGATCCATCTAGTATAAGTGCTGCTATCAATAAGTATAACGAAGCTGCAAGAAAAATAGCTGCAGCAAATGGTATCTCTTTTGTTAACATAACAGATATCAGTAGGCAAGGATTGGCCAATACTGATTTGGTTGCTGAAGATCAATTACACCCTTCGGCTACTGCCTATAGTAGTTTTGTTTCAGAAATTCTCTTTGAAATTAAGAAAAAGCAATTGTTTTAATTCACTAGACCTCAGGTGCTAATTCCACCTCAAGACCATTGAGGTCTTCAGTGATTTGGATTTGACATCCTAAACGCGAATTGTCCTTAACATTAAACGCCTCGGCTAGCATAAGATCCTCATCATAGCTCATCTCTGGTAGTTGGTGATCAGAGATCACATAACACTGACAAGAAGCACACATGGCCATACCTCCGCAAACGCCAATTGTTCCCTCAGGAGCCAATTCATACGAGCGTACAACCTCCATTAAATTCATGGCCATATCTGTGGGCGCATCTACCTGGTGTACCACACCATCTCTATCTTTTATCTTAATCGTAATATCAGACATTCGTTGGAATTTTGAGCTGGTAAAATTAAATAAAACTTTTTATAGTCTACTAATTTACTAGAGAATAATTTTCACTCCTTTTGTC
>NZ_DATGNU010000113.1:0-3535 GCF_035306585.1 Galbibacter sp. | reverse complement strand
CCCAACCAATGAAATTCAAAAATGCATTTCTCTTTACGGCTATTAGTCTAGGCTTTATTGCTTGTGAGTCCGATGAGGATGATTGTTGTGTCGATCCAATTGATCCAGAAATTCGTTTTGAACATCTCACCACCATTGCCGCTGGTGGGACTACAGAGATTTCCGCTTTCGATCCAATTACTAAAAAATTGTTTACTGTTAATCCAGATTTGAATGCCGTTATCACCTATGATCTAACAGATCCTTCTGAGCCGATAGAAGGCGAAGTGATCGATGTAAGTGCTACAGGAACTCCAAATAGTGTTTCCATTCACCAAAAGCAGTTGGCCATAGCTGTGGAAGGTTCCAATAAACAAGCAAACGGAAGTGTGCTTTTGTTTGATACCGAATCAAATGCCCTCCTTGAGCGCTATAGTGTTGGAGCATTACCTGATATGGTGATGTTTTCTCCAGATGGTAAGTATATCGTAACGGCCAATGAAGGAGAGCCGAGTTCAGATTATTTGATTGATCCATTAGGGAGTATTAGTATTATTGAGGTTAGTTCTGGGGTGGTTTCTACCCTGGATTTCGAGGCCTTTAACAATATCTTGAGTAAATTAGTTGAAGGTGGTTTTAGGGTTTTTGGTCCTGGTGCCACCTTAGCTCAGGATGTAGAACCTGAATATGTGGCCATTTCAGATGACTCGAAGACAGCATGGGTAACTTTACAGGAGAATAACGCAATGGCTCAGGTGAACCTGGAGTCCAAAGAAATAGAGGCCATCCATCCTTTTGGTTTTAAAGATCATAGGTTAACTGAAAATATGTTAGATGCTAGTGATAAGGATGGGGTCACTGAACTTAAAAACTGGCCTGTGTTTGGCATGTACCTCCCTGATGCAATAAAGTACGCTAATATCGATGGTACAGGATACTTAATCACTGCCAATGAAGGAGATGCAAGAGATTATGACGGGTTTTCTGAGGAGGCAAGAGTTGCTGATCTAATGTTGGACGCAACGAAATTTCCAGAGGCTGCCACCTTGCAAGCTAAAGAGAATTTAGGGAGACTTAAGACAACCACCACGATGGGAGATATAGACGGGGATGGCGATTACGATGAAATATACGCCTATGGTGGACGATCCTTTAGCATATGGTCGACCACTGGGGAATTGGTATATGATAGCGGTAGTATTATTGCTCAAGCCGTCCTTGATCATACTCCTGGGAGTTTTAATGCCGATGAAGGAGAGGTCGACGGTAGAAGTGATGACAAAGGAGCGGAGCCAGAGGCCATAGAACTTTTGAAAATAGGGGATAAGACGCTTTTATTTGTTGGCTTGGAGAGGAATAGTCAAGTCATAGTGTATGATTTTAGCATTCCCAGTGCGCCAGTGTTTTTACAGATATTAGAAAGAGCTGGCGACCATGCTCCGGAAGGAGTGCTGGCCATTTCGGCTGCAGATAGCCCTAATGAAAGAGATCTATTAGTGGTCACCAACGAAGATAGTGGAACCATTTCCATATACCAGAATTAAGATATTGAATTAGAAGAGCTAGAAGATTGTTTAATTTGATTTCTTTTCAATGGGGTGTCAGGAGATTTCCTGGCGCCCTTTTAATGTATTTAAAGTACATTCTCTAATAGGCTAAGCCCTAGAATGGGGATTGTTTTTACATAGTTGAATTTTCTAGCATCCTGACAGTGTAAATTCTTGGGTTAAAAACTAAAAAAATAGAATTACCTTTGCCCAATAAAATTATAAGTATGAGTGCTATAGTAGCCATAGTAGGGAGACCAAATGTTGGGAAATCGACTTTGTTTAACCGATTGATCAAACGCAGAGATGCCATTGTTGATGAAATTAGTGGGGTAACACGGGACCGACATTATGGGAAAACAGACTGGAATGGTCGTGAGTTCTCTATTATTGATACGGGTGGATATGTCGTTGGAAGTGACGATATTTTTGAACAAGAAATCGATAAGCAGGTAGAGCTAGCGATGGATGAAGCCGATGCTATCATATTTGTAGTGGATGTAGTCACTGGAATTACAGGGATGGATGAGGAAGTAGCGCAATTACTTCGTCAAGTTAATAAGCCAATATTTATGGCGGTGAATAAAGTGGATAGTGCGATGAGAGTTGCTGATGCTGCAGAATTTTACGCCTTAGGTCTTGGAGATTATTATACCATCTCTAGTATAAACGGGAGTGGTACAGGTGAATTACTAGATGCTGTAGTAGAGGCTTTGCCAGAGGATGAAGCGATAGCAGAAGATGAGCTGCCAAGATTCGCTGTAGTAGGACGTCCTAATGCGGGGAAATCATCCTTTATAAACGCTCTTCTAGGGGAGGATCGTTACATTGTTACGGACATCGCTGGAACTACGCGTGATAGTGTAGATACTAAATACAATCGTTATGGGTTTGAATTTAATCTGGTTGATACGGCAGGAATTCGTAGAAAATCCAAAGTAAAAGAAGATCTAGAATTTTATACCGTGATGCGTTCGGTTCGTGCCATTGAGCATAGTGATGTTTGTATCTTAGTATTAGATGCGACTCGCGGTTTTGAAGGACAGGATTTAAATATCTTCTGGCTTGCTGAACGAAATAGAAAAGGGATTGTAATCTTAGTTAATAAGTGGGACCTTGTAGAGAAGCATACCAATACGGTTAAAGAATTCGAAACCTATATCAGAAAACAGATTGAACCTTTTACCGATGTCCCTATTGTCTTTATTTCTTCGCTTACTAAACAGCGCATCTACAAAGCCATTGAAACTGCGGTACAAGTATATAAAAATAAAACTAAGCGTATTAGTACCTCACAACTAAACGATGTGATGCTGCCTATTATAGCCAATACACCGCCCCCTGCACAAAAGGGGAAGTATGTAAAAATTAAGTTCTGTACACAACTACCAACTCCAACACCTCAGTTTGCGTTCTTTGCCAATTTACCACAGTATGTTAAGGAACCTTACAGAAGATTTATTGAGAACAGACTTCGTAGCAATTTTGATTTTAATGGAGTGCCTATCCAAGTATACTTTAGAAAGAAATAGGAAGCTCTTGTTAAAGTATTATTAAATAGTAAGTATTACTATTAAATGTTTATGTATTTATCTTATTTTGGACAAAACTATTGCTATGCATCAATCAAAACTGTTACTTTTATTCCTACTTATAGGTTTGCGCGTCTTTGCGCAAGAATATCAAATTTCAGGTAAAGTCATCGATAGTGATACCCAAGAACCCTTAGAGGCTTCGACAGTTTATGTGGAGTCTGTAAGGGATAGTTCCATGGTGGCTTATACGATAACAGATCAAAACGGAGTTTTTGTGCTTGATGCGCGCACAAGCAGTGATGCATTAAATTTATTTATTACTTATAATGGGTATAAACCTGATGTACGCCAACTTAAGCTTGACCAAAAGAAGATCACATTAGGGTCTGTAGCCTTGGAACTTCAAGCGGAGCAACTTGAGGGGGTGAGTGTAGTAGGAGAACGGATTCCACTTGTGATAAAGAAAGATACCTT
>NZ_DATGNU010000112.1:0-6164 GCF_035306585.1 Galbibacter sp. | reverse complement strand
ACAGATTTTCTCTACCAAACTGAGTGGCAACAGTATTTAAATGATGGAATATTGACCAAAGCCGATGTTGCATTCTCTAGAGACCAACCACACAAACAATATGTACAAGATAGAATGATTGAAAATGGTAAAGAGTTGTACGAGTGGCTGGAGAAAGGAGCTCACTTTTACGTCTGTGGCGATGCCTCTAGAATGGCCAAAGATGTAGAAACAGCATTAAAACAAATCATTCAACAACAAGGAGGTCTATCACTTGAAAAAACAGAAGCGTACGTCAAAAACCTTAAATTGTCAAATCGATATCAGACTGATATTTATTAATGTTAACCATAGGATCTGACATCCAAAAAATATAGTAATGGATAAACAATTTGCTCAAGAGAACTTATCTCAGGATGAACATATAAAGAACAAGAGTGATTACCTTCGAGGAACCATCAAAGAAAGTCTAAAAAACCCTTTGACTGGCGCGTTACATCCTGATGATGTGAAGCTTATAAAATATCACGGTTCGTACCAACAACATGATAGGGATCAAGAAAGTGAAAGGAAACAGAAAAAGCTCGAGCCATTGTATCAGTTCATGGTACGTGTTAGGGCTGCTGGAGGTATAACGACCCCGAAGCAATGGCTTGCATTAAATGAGCTCTCTGATCTATATGGCAATGGTACATTGAAATTAACCACTAGGCAGTCATTCCAATTTCATGGGATACTTAAAAGAGGTTTAAAACCTGTTATTCAAAAAGTGAATGAGGTGCTATTAACCACCCTTGCCACCTGTGGGGATGTCAACAGAAATGTGATGTGTAATCCCAATCCATATCAATCACCTATTCACGCAGAGGTATATGAGTTTGCGGGTGAGATAAGCAACCATTTTCTTCCCAAAACCACGGCATATCATGAAATTTGGTTAAACAAAGAAAAAGTGGCTGGTACAGCAGATGTTGAGCCGTTATATCACCACACCTATTTACCACGTAAATTCAAGATAGGGCTTGCTATTCCTCCAAAGAATGATATTGACGTATTTGCGAATGATCTTGGTTTTATAGCCATTGAAGAAGACGGCAAACTCAAAGGATTTAATATTTGTGTTGGCGGAGGTCTTGGAAGTACTATTGGAAATAAATCCACCTATCCAAGACTTGCCGATGTAATAGGTTTTACAACCAAAGATAAAGTTATTGAAGTGGCAGAGACTGTCATATCAATACAAAGAGATTATGGAAATAGATCAGATAGAAAATTATCCAGGTTAAAGCATACGATCGACGATAGAGGTTTGGAATGGTTTGTAAGCGAACTCCATGCGAGACTAGGCTGGGAACTTGAAGGTCCTAAGACCTATAAATTTGTATCCAATGGGGATACCTATGGGTGGCTGAAAGGAATTAACGAAAAATGGTTTTATACGCTATTTGTGGAACATGGAAGGGTGAAAAATGAAGAAGGTCATACGTTGAAAAAGGCTTTACAGGAAATCGCTGAAATCCACACTGGGGATTTTCGATTAACTGGAAATCAAAACCTTATAATCGGAAATGTAGATGAAAAGGATAAGGAAAAAATTGAGACCATTTTAAAAGCCAATGGAATTACCGGCCATCGTAAATTAACTGGGCTTCGCAAAAACTCCATGGCCTGTGTTGCATTAGGTACCTGTGGACTTGCTTTTGCGGAATCAGAACGTTACCTGCCCTCTTTGATTGACAAATTAGACGTTATAATGAAAGATAATGGGCTTGATCAAGAAGCGATTAATGTTAGAATGACTGGTTGTCCAAATAATTGCGCTAGGTC
This sequence comes from Galbibacter sp., assembly GCF_035306585.1. Classification (GTDB taxonomy): domain Bacteria; phylum Bacteroidota; class Bacteroidia; order Flavobacteriales; family Flavobacteriaceae; genus Galbibacter. The sequence continues at coordinate 4,358 of NZ_DATGNU010000112.1, read as the reverse complement.
ATCTCTGGGAGAAATTGGTTTTGTAGGTCGTGCAATTGGCCGTTATAACCTTCGATTAGGAGCTAGTCACAATGGAGATCGACTCAATACCCTTTACAAAGAAATGTTATCAGAGGAGGATATTATTGCAGAATTAACACCAATGATTGCCTCATACGCCAATGAAAGGGAAGAAAATGAGAGTTTTGGGGATTTTGTAATACGCAAGGGAATTGTCAAAGCAACAGATCGTCCTATGCACGTTTTAACCTAATGGGAACTGTAAATATGGATACCCTTTAAAGGGAATATAATATGGTATATTTCTTTTAGATTAAGCCGAATTAGAATTGTTAGGAAGATTGGTGGGCTTTAGTTAAATTATACCCGAGTAATCGCAGCGGTTTAAATGGAGAACTATTATTCATCAAAGCCAGCTTAATTGCCTGCTAATTTAAAAGGTTATGTCCAAGGAAATATATCATCTTACCTACTTTAATGAATTAGGAGAAAAATACCATGTAGAATTTACGACCAATGAATATCATAATCTCATGGAACTTCTCTTCGATAAATATTTACAAGAATGGGGAGAATGTAAAGGCAGAGCGTGGTGTGGAACCTGTCATATCCAAATTCTGGAAGGTCATATTTCTGAACAAATGGATGAGGAGGAAAAACATACACTATCTGTGATCGATAGCGCGACAGATAAGAGCCGTTTAGCTTGTCAAATACCATTAAATTCAGATCTAGATGGCCTTGTCTTTAAAATCGAAGAAGCATTATAACGTTGTAGGGTTAAAATATCCTTAAAACCGCAAATATCAATGCTTTAAATTCGGTTATATTGATTCATTTGGTTATGTTTATCGAATCCAAATATAAATATCAAAAAATCAGTATGAAATTATGGGAAGGCCAGCAACAAGACCCACAAAATTGAGGGACGGTTATTATATAGAAATCTGTAATAAAAATCAGAAGAACGGGATAAAAATTCATAGAGCTACCAAGCAGCAATTGGTTCACGCCATTAAAGAATATGAGAAGAACAAAAAGGTGATCGTTCTAGGAAAGTTGAAAAATGGAAAAATGGAAAAAATCGATCTTCCAGGTTACGTTTAAAAATAATGTAGGTTCAATTATTGAAATGAATCTTCTTTACAGCACATCGTAGATCTTATTTACAAACAAACTTTTTATATCTTAAATAAAAATTTAGTAATGATTCGAGAAGTATATCCAAAACTGGTATATATCTCGAATTATTACTTTCTAAGCATCTATTACCTAAGACTCCCTTCAGGGAATTTAACCTTTTCAGGGGCCGCATTTAGCATCGGTAATGCTCTTCGCAGAATACGGTTACGTCGGCCAGTGGTATCTTCTGGTTCTACTGGATAAGAAATGACTGCCTCCATCCATGCAAACTTATTTATTCTAAAATAAACGTATGCCACCCATCGTTGGCTAGCCGCTTCACTCAAATGAGGATACCGTTGCTTAAAATCTTCATTACAAGCCTCAAGTAAACAATCTTCGACAAACTGTAGATCGCTAGTAAAAGCAACTTGAAGTGGCGTTTCATTCCAAATAAATGGAATTTCAGGACCAGAATAATTTATCACCTCCTCTTTCAGTACAAGACTATTTGGAAATCTAACAATTCTACCGCTTTTACGGTCATTCTCCAGGTAATCACCACTACATTCCAAAATGGTCGTATCTAGATATCCAATTTCAATCACATCTCCTCGAAAACTCTTTATCTGTACGCGATCCCCAACTAAATAGGTTCTTCGGAAAACTAGGTAAACCCAAGCAATGAAAGATGCAATAGGCGCCTGAAGTGCAAAACCTAGTACCAAGGAGATCAATCCAAAACTAACGGCTGCTGCATAAAGATTTTGGAACATAAAAGAAGCCACAACAATGAGACTCGAAATAAGGGCTAAAAACCGAATAATTCGCAATAAATTATAACGGTCGCCCTCGGTCTGCGCTTGTGAGTTAATAACTCTTTCAATGATTTTACTAATCAAAAAGATTATAGCGATTAAGAATAAACTCATGCTAAGCTTTTTGAAAAACGGAATATATCCCCTCCAATTGTCAAATAGTTTTAAATCTAGCGAATAATGGATGGCCATAAATAGTATAGACATTATGATATAAATCAATATCCATTGCTTATTATTCAAATCTCTCATTGTTATGAAATACTTAATTTTTCCTTTAAAATACTACATCTTTTGATAATACACCCAACTTTTAAAAACTAAAGCATGGTATTTTAAACAAGTCACCAGAATTTCGCACTATTTAAAAGAAGTAAAGTCCATGACTTCCAGCAACCGCTCCAATTATTGTAACTAGGCTTAAAATGAGAAGAACCCAATGTGCCAGTTGCATAATTCGAAAGGCTTGTTCGGGTTTTCTAGAAGTATAGTTTTTGAAGATTTTATGCAATACGAAAGGTTCAAGGACAAAAAGAATAATGGTAAAGATTAACCACACAGCGGTCATTGCATGAATCCACCAAAACCGAGCATCCAAGTACCGTTCCCAAGCGTCCATCTGATACATGATGTAAAAACCGCTTATACCAGTTAAAACGGTGGTAATCTTTGCAATTTGAGAAAATCGTCCTTCTATTTTTTCAAAAGTTTCAATCTTGTTTTCTTTAGAAACCATCCACTTTACTGCAGGGATCACTACCATAGTTACCATGGCGACCCCTCCAATCCATATGACCACCGATAGCACGTGGACAATTCGAGCAATTGTAATTGATTCCATAATTAAGTTTGGATTGATTTTAGATCAAAAATACCATTAAAATCAACATTAAGCTACCCATTTATCCTCAAACTGCGTTGGAGATAACCTGTTTTAATGCATATAAGGATTTCTACACTAACCAAGTATGATCAGCCTCATAAAATTTCAGTTAAGAAAGTAGGAGTTTTGTTGTTGTATTCTATGGAATTTTTAAAAACGTTCAACATGGCAGCAGACATTAATACCATTACTAGCATTGACCAGTTACAATTGGAACACGAATTAGCGCTTACGCTGTGCTTTAGAATTCGCAAAGGATTACTTAAAAAAGTACACACACAGCGAATAAGAAATTATGTAGATTGGTTTAGGGCTCAATTTCTTGATCCACATTTTGAGTTGGAAAAGCAGCACATATTTCCAATACTAGGAAACAATGCTAGAGTCAAAAGAGCACTAGCCAACCATAGACGCATTGATAGGTTACTGACCTGTAGTTGTGAGGACATAAAAGTATTGAGCCTATTAGAAGAAGAACTAGCTACCTTAATACGTTTTGAAGAACGTACCCTTTATCATAAATTAAGGCAAACGGTCACCCCCGAAAAACTACAGGAAATAAAACGACGGTCTGAAATCCAGTTAGATAGTAATGATCTATGGGAGGATCAATTTTGGAAAGAGGAATCCTCCGAGTACTAGCGATTATTCTAAATTCATCGCGAATTAATAGCACTATACCAAAAGTGATTTTTATCATTCTTTATCAAGGAAAATAGCCAGTTCTTTATCTTTCAATCTTACCAGAGAGTAGTAGACTTATAAATTAATTATATAAAAAATTCATATAATAACTATACTCTATCGAGATTGAAAATAATGTATATTTGATAAGTAAAGAACTCGGTATGAATATCCTTCAACAAAAAATCAAGAACCTACTCCCTGCCTATTTTGCCATAGTAATGGCCACTGGAATCATTTCCATTGCACTTCATTTAACAGGATCTGTTATGTTATCCTTTGTTTTATTTTATATAAACATCGTCTTTCTAGCGGGACTATTAAGCATCTTTATATATCGTTGTATCCGCTTTCCTAAGGATGTTTTTGCTGATTTTACAAGTTACCTCAAAGGACCAGGATTTTTCACTATTGTGGCAGCATTGTGCATCGTTGGCAATCAATGTATACTACTCACTGGAGATATAACATCTGCTAGGATATTGCTAATAATGGCGAGCATAGCTTGGTTATTTATTGGCTACGGTTTTTTTTTCAACATTACCGTTACCAAAAACAAAAAACCGCTTAATCAGGGTATTAATGGCACGTGGCTTGTTATTATAGTTGCGATTCAAGCCTTATCAAGTTTAATTAGTTTCTTAACTGAAGGGGATGATCAACCCGATTATTTCTTACTGTTCTTGGCACTTTTTCTTTTTTTATTAGGATGTATTTTTTATTTGTACATCATGTCCCTTATCATTTATCGCATCTCTTTTTTCTCTTTAAATGCCCAAGAATTGGGAGCCCCCTATTGGATTAATATGGGAGCAACAGCTATTACTACCTTAGCTGGTTCAATGTTAATT
>NZ_DATGNU010000111.1:0-16112 GCF_035306585.1 Galbibacter sp. | reverse complement strand
TTACAGAGAGGTGGCCGAGTGGTCGAAGGCGCACGCCTGGAAAGTGTGTATACGTCAAAAGCGTATCGAGGGTTCGAATCCCTTCCTCTCTGCTGTAGTTTTAATGTTTAATAACATTTTTTTTTTATATTTAACCCTATTAACGAACAAATTTAAGTTTAGAAGAAATGAAAAAACTATTCTCTATTCTAGCAATCGCTGGATTATTGGCTTTTAATGCAACGACAGCCAACGCTAAGGAGCTAACTCCTGTAAGTCCTGAACAAATTTCAGAAATTGTTGCAATTGATGACGCTGCAACAGCATTTATTCAAGATGACGCTGCTTCTGCTGCGACAGAAGAAGCTTCTCCTAGTTTCCACCAAGTTCTAAAAGATAAATTTATTGAAGGTGGTGCAGGTTTTATGGGTATTGTACTATTGTGTTTGATTCTTGGTTTGGCGGTGGCTATCGAAAGAATTATTTTCTTAAATATGGCTACTACGAATACTAAGAAATTAGCACAACAAGTAGAAGATGCTTTAGCGTCAGGTGGTGTTGAGGCTGCTAAAGAAGTTTGTAGAAATACAAGAGGACCAGTTGCTTCTATCTACTACCAAGGATTAGATCGTATGGACGAAGGTGTTGATGCTGCTGAAAAAGCAGTTGTGGCCTATGGTGGAGTTCAGATGGGTCAATTAGAGAAGAATGTTTCTTGGTTGTCATTATTTATTGCTGTTGCTCCTATGTTAGGATTCATGGGTACAGTAATTGGTATGATCCAAGCATTTGATAAAATTAGTGCTGCTGGAGGGCTTGACGCATCTTTGATCGCGGGTGATATTCAGGTAGCGTTATTGACAACTGTATTTGGTCTTATTGTGGCTATTATTCTACAAGTGTTCTATAACTATATCATCGCTAAAATCGATAGTATCATCAACAGTATGGAGGATGCTTCAATCGTTTTGGTTGACCTATTAGTAGAGCACAAGAAGTAAGAATATATCACTGATTTAAAGATCATTTAAACAAAAAAATTATGTATAAAATAGCTAAAATTATAGCAATTATACTTGGGGTGATCGGATTGGTCCTTTGGGTGCTGATTGCTAGAGCTGATAGCGATGTAGTAGCACAAGCTGGTAGTAGTTCCAACAATGTTGTTGGATTGATGATTAATGTTGGCTTATGGGCTACTATCATTATTGCCATTATTACATTGTTATTTTCTTTGGTGGGGCTTGCATCGGAACCTCAAAAACTTAAAAAAGCCCTTATTTCAATAGGTGTTTTTGCAGCGGTTGTTTTGGTAAGCTACTTAATTGCAACTGCTGAAGGATTTAACTTCGCAAAAATGGCGGACAAAGGAATCCAGGTTACAGAGGGAACCGTTAAATGGGTTGACGCTGGATTGTGGACATTCTATATTCTTGCATTTTTGGCAATATTGTCCATGGTTGTAGGCAATTTTAAAAAACAATAAATATCTAATTATGGGAAGAAATAGAAATGCACCACCAGAGGTGAATGCAGGGTCCATGGCAGATATCGCGTTCTTGCTTCTTATCTTTTTCTTGGTTACCACTACCATAGAAACTGATTCAGGGTTAGATCGTAAATTACCGCCAATTGAACCGCCAGAGAATCCGCCAATTATTAGGCAAAAAAATATCTTTACCGTAGTTGTTAATAAAAACAATCAGTTGTTGGTAGAAGAAGAGTTAATGGAACTAAAGGATTTAAGAGCCGCAGCCGTTGCATTTTTAGATAACGGTGCTGGTGTTGGACAAGATGGTCAGCCATGTGATTATTGTCAAGGTTCTAAAGATCCAGAGTCTTCCGATCATCCATCCAAAGCGATTATTTCTTTACAGAATGACCGTATGACTGAATATGGGACTTATATTGCCGTGCAGAATGAACTGGTTGGAGCTTATAATCAATTAAGGAATCGTGAAGCAGAGCGTCTATATGGAAAAAGCTTTACAGAGATGAATGCACAGTATTTGGATCCTAAGACTCCGGATGATGTAAAGGATGATTTAAAACCTAAATTGGAAAGAATCCAAGATATGTATCCTCAAAAATTATCTGAAGCAGAACCAAAGACTTATTAAATTTAGTACAATCTATTATGGCAAAGTTCACAAAGAAAAAACAAGGGGATTTACCAGCAGTATCAACTGCATCATTGCCTGATATCGTTTTCATGTTGCTTTTCTTCTTCATGACGGTAACTTCAATGAAGGATAGTACCCTTATGATTAAAAATGAATTGCCTTATGCAGATCAGGTTCAAACGCTTGACAAAAAGGATAGGGTAATATACATATACGCAGGACAACCTAGTTCGCGCTACCAGGATCAATTTGGTACCTTACCAAAAATTCAGCTTAATGACAAATTCGCTAACGTTGACGAAGTAGCCAACTATGTTCTTGCAGAAAGAGCCTCAAAGCGTGAAGAGTTACAGAACGTACTTACCACTGCTTTGAAAGTGGATTATGAGACCAATATGGGACTTGTATCCGATATAAAACAAGAGTTAAGAAAAGTGAATGCACTTAAAATTAACTATACAACCAGGACAGGTAGTGCTTTTCAGAATATTGAATAAATAGTTCGTACTATTTCATATAAACTTATGTTTAAAAAACGCTTCTGATTTCAGAGGCGTTTTTTCTTACCTTTACATACATGCTAATTCAATTCACATAGAGGCGTATAAGATATCTATATATGATTTTAAGAGCTTTAAAGATTATATTCTTTGTATGGTGTTGTATGGTTAGTCATACAGTTCGGGGACAACAAGATACGATCGTGGTGGTCGAACCCGATACCAAATATTTTGAAGATCAATTTTATTTTGGGGTAAACTATAATGTTTTGGTTGGTGCTCCAAAAGGAATTGGACAAAATAGTTTTTCCTCTGGTATTATGGGTGGCTTTATCAAAGACTTCCCAATAAATAAAAGAAGAAACATAGGCTTCGGGCTTGGTGTTGGCTTATCTATTAATACCATTTATAGTGACCTCATGGCTACTAAAAATGTTAATGGTATTATTAGCTACCAGGAGGTTCCAGATGATGTGGATTATAACCGTAACAAACTTTCGATGCATTTTGTAGAGTTTCCAATAGAATTTCGATGGCGATCTTCTAGAGCAGAAGATTATCGTTTCTGGAGGATCTACTCAGGGGTACGACTTCAATACCTTTTCAGTGGCCGTTCAAAATTTGTTACCGATACTGAAAGAGTAAGTTTTTCAAATGGTGATGTGCGGGATTTTCAATATGGAATTTACGTAAGCTTTGGATATAATACTTGGAACTTTTACGCCCAGTACAATTTCTCTAATATCTTTGAAGATAATCGCTATTTAACCACTGGAGAGCCTTTGGATATTAATATTGTTAAGGCTGGCTTGATATTCTACATTTTTTAATAATTCCTTCGCTATACTATACCCAGAATCCAAATAAAATAAATTGTGGTACTATACCGATTACCGATCCAATAATAATTTCTTCGGTGGTATGGCATTTTAGATACATTCGCGAGGTTGCAATGGCGCCAACACATAATATTAGGATTGCGATCAGTGGTGTAATGTTTATATGATAATGTATCGACAGGCCGATGACAAATGTAGTTAAACCCCAGATAGCCATCATATGCATGCTTGCCTTGAAGTATAGGTACACTAAAATTTGACAGCTAATCAAAGTTCCTAATACACCTAAAAAGAAGTAATAAAGTTCAAAGGATATTTCACTAGGAGTAATCTTAATTAAAGTGATACAGGTTACCATAATGCAGAGGTACAAGGGGATTTTCCGCTCACTTAAATTACTAAGATCCCTGTGGGTGATCCATCCGAGATTTCTCAAAAGTAGATAGAATAGGTATGGGATGATGACATTGATCACCAAAATCCCTAAAAGGATCAATTTTTTTGTTCGTTCAGGTGTAAACCTTGGAGAGATGAAAAAGTACAGTAGCGCCCCTGCTAGGGGCATCAAAATGGGATTGAATAAGGTGCTTATTAGTTTTGAGGTCAATCGCATTAGATTTCTTTTCTTAAACGCGCTACAGGGATACTAAGTTGCTCTCTGTATTTGGCGATCGTTCTTCGTGCGATGGGATAGCCCTTATCTTTGAGGATGGCTGCAAGCTTATCGTCTGTTAAGGGCTTTCTTTTGTCTTCCTCTTGAATAACCGTTTCTAGTATTTTTTTAATCTCTCGTGTAGAAACATCCTCACCCTCATCATTTTTCATAGCCTCTGAGAAGAAATCTTTGATAAGTTTGGTCCCATAAGGAGTATCGACATACTTGCTGTTGGCTACTCTGGATACAGTGGATACATCCATATCGATTGCTTCCGCAATGTCTTTGAGTATCATGGGTTTTAATTTTCGTTCATCCCCCGTTAGAAAATACTCTTGTTGATAATGCATAATACAATTCATGGTGACAAATAAGGTTTCTTGGCGTTGTTTAATGGCTTCTATAAACCATTTGGCAGCATCTAGTTTCTGTTTTATGAATAATACTGCATCCTTCTGGGTCTTGGACTTTGTCTTACTGTCCTTGTACCCTTTAAGCATGTTATTATAGGTGTGTGAAACATGCAGCTCAGGTGCATTTCTTCCATTGAGACTCAATTCAAGCTCCCCATCTATAATACGAATGGTAAAATCCGGAACTACATGTTCAACTAATCGATTGTTCCCAGCATAAGAGCCACCAGGTTTGGGATTTAAACGCTCTATCTCATGGATAGCCTTTCTTAAATCCTCTTCCGTAGTATTATGCTTTAGGATTAATTTCTCGTAATGTTTCTTAGTGAACTGCTCAAAAGAACGATCTAAGATTTCAGAAGCCAATTCTATAGCATCTGTGGGTTCCTTCCGATGGAGCTGAAGAAGTAAACACTCTCTAAGATCTCTAGCACACACGCCTGCGGGGTCCAATTGTTGAACAATAAGAAGCACCTTTTCAACTTCCTGTAGTTCACTGTAAATATTTTGAGTGAAGGCCAAATCATCTACAATATCCACAAGATCTCGGCGAATGTATCCGCTCTCATCTACACTACCCACTAGAAATTCCGCAATTTCCCTTTCGGATTCCTTTAAACTAAAAGTATTGAGTTGATTTAATAAATGCTGATGGAAGGATGTTCCAGCGGCATAAGGAATGGACTTTTCTTCGTCATCATTACTATAGTTATTGGCTTGTAATCGATATTCTGGAACTTCATCATCACTTAGGTATTCATCCACATTGATGTCTTCTGCATTTATCTTTTCACTATCGATATCGTCTTGGAAATTATCCTCATAATCGTCAGATTCATACTCCGAGGATTCTTCTTTTCCGCTTTCTAAAGCAGGATTTTCTTCAAGCTCTTGTTTTAACCGTTGTTCAAAAGCCTGTGTCGGCAACTGAATCAATTTCATTAACTGAATCTGCTGCGGAGATAATTTCTGAGATAGTTTAAACTTTAACTGTTGCTTTAGCATTATCCTTCACCTTGCTTTTGTATAAATTTAAAAAAACTAGCCTTATGAAGCCAATCAAAAGCTAGTTTTTAATGATAATATACGTTAATTTTTAATTAAAACTCAGCGTTTTGAGGGGTTCTTGGGAAAGGGATCACATCACGTATATTGGACATCCCTGTGGTAAATAGTACCAGACGTTCAAAACCAAGACCAAATCCACTATGAGTTGCTGTCCCAAATTTTCGAAGTTCCATGTACCACCATAGTTCTTTTTCATCAATACCCATGGCTTTTACTTTTTCCTTAAGTACCTCATAGCGCTCTTCACGTTGAGACCCTCCGACAATTTCACCAATGCCTGGGAAAAGAATATCCATTGCTCGGACGGTCTTTCCATCTTCGTTTTGGCGCATATAAAAAGCCTTGATGTCAGCAGGGTAATCAAACAAAATTACTGGTGCTTTGAAGTGTTTCTCTACTAAATAGCGTTCGTGTTCGCTTTGAAGGTCCGCACCCCATTGTTCAATAATATAATTGAATTTTTTCTTTTTATTAGGCTTGGAATTCTTTAGAATTTCGATGGCTTCGGTATAACTTACTCTTTTGAAATTGTTCTCGGTTACAAAACGCAATTTTTCAAGGAGTGTCATATCACTGCGCTGTGCTTGCGGTTTTGATTTCTCTTCTTCAATCAGACGTGCTTCCAAAAATTTTAGGTCATCTTCACAATGCTCTAGCACATAACCCAATACATTTTTAATAAAATCTTCCGCTAGATCCATGTTTCCGTCCAGGTCCAAGAAAGCAACCTCTGGTTCGATCATCCAAAATTCTGCCAGGTGTCTGGAAGTATTGGAATTTTCTGCTCTAAAAGTAGGACCAAAAGTATAAATCTTTCCAAGAGCCATAGCGTAGGCCTCCCCTTCCAACTGTCCTGAAACCGTCAAATTAGTTTCTTTACCAAAAAAGTCCTCTTTAAAGTCAACTTCGTTTTGATCATTTAAAGGAGGGTTTTTAGCATCTAAGGTCGTTACTCTAAACATTTCTCCCGCACCTTCGGCATCCGAACCAGTGATAATAGGAGTATGAACGTAATTAAAGCCATTGGCTCTAAAATAGTTATGGACTGCAAAAGATAGTGCAGAGCGAACGCGCATAATAGCCCCAAAAGTATTGGTACGAATGCGCAAGTGTGCTTTCTCTCTTAAAAATTCAAGGGAATGTTTCTTAGGTTGAATAGGAAATTCTTCAGCATTCGCTCCACCTAGTATTTCAATTTCCTTCACTTGAATTTCAACTGCCTGGCCTTTTCCTTGGCTTTCCACTAAAGTTCCAACGATGGATACAGCTGCTCCAGTATTAAGTTGTTTTAAGGTATCTTCTGGGAAATTTTCAAAATCGACCACACACTGAATATTATGAATGGTAGATCCATCATTTAAAGCGATAAAACGATTACTTCTAAAGGTTCTAACCCAACCTTTAACGCATACCTCCTGTAGGAGTTTGTCACTTGATAACAGCTCTTTTATACTTTTTATTTCCATCGTGTAATACTAACTATAAATAAGTGTGCAAAGATAAAACTTTAAAACTAGATTTAAAGTCAACGCCTGAGTTATTAGAAAATTATTGCCAAAGACGACTCGTGTTGGCAGATATTTACTATTATTTTATTTTAAAAAAATTACATTGTAAGAAAAAATTTGTACATTTAACATAATGGCATTATAAAAAGATAGATTTTACTTGTTTTATAAGCTAATAATAATCTATTTTTGTTTTGTAGGAAAAAACTAGTCAATTTTGAGGTTGACTGCTAAAAATATTTAAAATTGTAGGTTTGGGGGAACCTTAAAGTCTGTTCGGAACATTGCGTTTCGGCAGACTTTTTTTATGCCCCAATCCTAATTTATTCAGACTCTCCTAGATCCTCGTTGTTTTTTGGCAATACGTTAATGCTTGGTTTTTTGAGTGTTTTCTTGTTTGCAATATTTCTTTCAAGTGCTAACAGCAGCGAGGGTAGTACAACAAGATTAGATAACATAGCAATTAAAAGGGTGAAAGAGACAAGCCCACCTAAGGCTTTTGTTCCTCCAAAACTACTTAACATAAAGACTGAAAATCCAAAAAAGAGCACTACAGAGGTATAAAACATACTAATTCCTGATTCGCGAACTGCACCAAATACGGATTTTCTTATTTTCCAATTGTTCCTTATGAGTTCCTGCCTGTATTTTGCTAGGAAGTGTATAGTATCATCCACTGAAATACCAAAGGCTACACTAAAAACTAAGATAGTGGATGGTTTAATTGGAATGCCAAGGAATCCCATCATACCTGCTGTGATTAGTAAGGGAAGGATGTTAGGAATCAATGAAATGATAATCATTCTAAAGGATCTAAACAAATAGGCCATCAGGAGTGATATCAAAAATATAGCGAACCCTAAAGAGGTAATAAGATTCTTTACTAAGTATTTTGTACCCTGCATGAATACTAGCGCTTTTCCTGTTATAGTAACATCATACCGATCCTCAGGAAGAACTTTGGCTGCTTTCTTTTCTATATCCGCTTTAATGCCTTCCATCTTTTCGGTGCCAATATCTTTCATAAAAGTCGTGATGCGAGCAATCTGACCAGTACTGTCTACAAAACTATTTAGCAGATTTGTATCGTTTGTTGAACTTTTAGCATAGGAAAGTATGAAGGCCCTTTCCTGATTGTTGGGAAGTTGGTAATAATTTGGATTACCATTATAATAAGCCTGTTTAGAGTATTTAACCAGACTTGTTACAGAAATAGGCGCTGATAACTCTGGAATTTCTTTAATAAGAGTTTCTAATTCGTCCATCCTTCTTAAGGTGGACAAGTTCATCACCCCGTTTTTTCTTTTAGTGTCTACCATGATCTCCACCGGTAGAATTCCATCAAATTCTTCTTCGTAAAACTTTATATCATCAAAAAAAGAGGCGTCTTGTGGCATATCTTCGAGCAAACTTCCAGAGATACGAATTTGGTAAATACCAATAATACTTAAAATTATTGCAATTATGACACTGGCAAATACAGTGATTCTCCGGTTGCGTACAGTACCTTCTATCCATTTCACAAATTTACCCACCCAGCGTTTGTTTAGGTGCTTTAAGTGCTTATATTTCGGTGGGTACATGAAACTGTACACTATTGGGATGATAAGGATGGACAAAATGAAGATCACGATGATATTAATAGAGGCTACAATCCCAAATTCTTTTAAAAGCGTACTCTCGGTAATTATAAAAGTTGCAAACCCAGCGGCGGTCGTGAGGTTTGTCATCAATGTAGCATCACCTACTTTTGAAATAACCCGTTGTAAAGATTTGGCTTGATTTCCGTGTTTCTTAACTTCCTGTTGATACTTGTTGATTAAAAATACACAGTTTGGAATTCCAATTACAATTATTAAAGGCGGTATCAGCGCTGTTAAGATGGTAATCTCATAACGTAAAAGTCCTAGGATTCCAAAGGCCCACATCACCCCAATAATCACCACACACATGGAGATGAACGTGGCGCGATAGGAACGAAAAAAGAAAAAGAAAATAAGTGAAGTCACCAAAAGAGTAGCACCAATAAACATACCGATTTCTCCAATGATAATATCAGCATTTAAGGACCTGATATAAGGCATTCCCGAGACCTTTACATCAATTTCTGTATCTGCTTCAAAATCTTCTATTAATGGGATAAAATTATTCAATACAAAGTTCTTTCGTACAGCTGTATTGACAATTTCTTTGTCCAGATAAATTACTGATCGGATGGTTTGTGTTTCTTTGTTGTATAAAAGACTTTCATAAAAAGGTAACTTGTGGAAAATCTCATCTTTAATACTGTCGAGTTGCTGTTGTGAAGTTAGTTTACCTTGAATCAGAGGTGTTAATTCGAACTTTTGTTTCTCGGTATTTTTTACAAGGGTTTGTAAATTGTCTGTCGAGAGAATAAGATCAACTTCTGGCTCTGACTGAATCTGCTTGTTTAATTTATTCCATTTATTAAAATTTTTTAGGTCAAAAAGCGCGCTATCTTGTATGGCGACAACCATGACATTACCCTCTTCCCCAAAGGTCTTTAGGAAATTGTTGTAAGCAATATTAACAGGGTGATGGTCAGGCAATAAGTTCGCCTCGGTATTGGTGAACTGAATATACTTCCATTGGGTTGATAAAAGTAGTGTGATCCCAAAAAGAATAAGCAATATTACAATTCGAGTTCGAAGTATGATCCGAGCGGTAGTTCCCCAGAACCCGCTTGTTAATTTCTTGGCCATTTAAAAAAATTTCCGTGCAAAGTTAGAAATCCCATAGGAAGTGTGCTAAAATCCAAGCGTTAAATAATAGGTAAACTTTAAAGAAATGTTATCGTCGAAATTTGGAAGATGGTAAGCACCATAACGATACATGAAATTAAGTCCGAAACCTTTGAATATTTTATTGAGCTCTATTCCGCTTTCCGAATATCCGTTTTCCATGGAATTGAATTCGATATCATGATGTTTGTGCATTTTGGCCGTTGAACCCACTCCAAAACGTGAAATAAGTGCGAGTTCTGGCCTGAGCCAGGAGGTGATATTAAAACGGTTAAAAGTGTGCTTTGCTTGAATGATGGCGTATTTATCTGATAGAAATTCATTGAAGTACATGGTTTCAAAACTATTTCGACCTGCTACGGAAAATCGATTTAATATCTTTTCCCCTCCGGGCTGGTTGGGGGAGGCATTGTAGAGTTCCGTCACTGGAAGGTCTCCAAAGCTAATGCCTGCCACTAATTGGAAGGAGGTTGTTCCTTTGTTTAAAGGCCTAAGTTCTTGCATGGCTCTTAAGGCGATTTTTGTGTAATTCAGATCGCTATTGATGATATTCTTAAAAGCCTGGGTATATTGGAGGGAGAATTGCGGATAATTTTTCTCAATCACTGTTTTACCCCAATGACTTTGAAGATATTTGTTAAATGGATTCCATTGTATGGAGGCCGTAATAGAACTGTTCTGATAATTGTGATATTGCTCCCCATCGTTGGAGTAACTATATTGGTACGTAGGAGTTACGTCTTGATAGGATAGTTGAAATCTAGATTGTAATTTGGGATTAAAATCATGGGTTAAATAGGCACTAACATCCTTAATCTTATGAAAATAGGTCAAATTAAATAATCGCGGTTCAAACAAATAGAATGCTCTACCATCGGTGAGGAAAGTAAGACTTCCACTTTCTTCCAAATCATTCTTATGAATGATTCCGATTCTCGTATCATCATACCGATCTAGTCGTCTTTCAATTCCAAAACCGTATTTAAAGTCTTTGTCCTTTGTACCGTAAGCACCATAGGCATGGATGGTATATTTTTGAGAAAAATTACTGTTGGTCACCGCGCTCATACCGAGTCTAAAACCTTCATGTCTATTGAATTTGAGCAGTGATTTATAATCAAAATCTACATAAGGAGTAGTGATATATCCCACCATAAATTTTCGGATAAAAGACAGTTTGTTCTCATAGTTTCGAGCGCTTGTTAGGCTGTCCACTGCTTTATATGTTTCTAATTCTTTATGGGTGATGTCTTGTGTACGGTATTGCTCCCAAAACGCAGAATCTCTTTCACTGGCCACTTTTAAAAGTTCGATGGCCGTACCTTTTCGCTCAATGGTAACAGGTTTATTTAAAGTGATGTCAAAATTAGTGGTCTGAGCTACCAAGTAAATATGGTCTTTGATATCATCCTCATTGGTGCTCACAATTGAGGAGTCAATCATTTGCTCACTTGTAGCCACGCGAAGTTTGCCAAATAATGTCACGGCTTTGTTAGTGGTTCCCTTGTCCACTCGTATGTTATTAGCGCTAGGGAACCATAAGTTATGTTCGGGAAAGTACTTGTACTGTTGAATCGCCTGCACTTCGATGGAGGCGTCAAGTTGAGATTCATTCCTTTGAATAGCATAGCTTTGCGCATCAATATAAAGTAGACCTGGAATACCAACGTCTTGTTTGTTTTCTTTAGGAGTGTAGCGAATGATATAGTTTTTTCGTCCCTCTATTGCTGAGGAGCCTTCGAAATTAAATCGATACGTTTGTTTTCCTTTACTGCCCAAAGGGCTAAAAAAATCAGTTCCGAATACCTTTATTCTGGTATTGTAGAGTGAAAAGGATTGCATTTCAATGGCGAGTACTTCATATATAGGTTTTTTAAAACCCGCCATATGAATCCCTAATATGGTTTCTCTTTTTTCTTTTTCTTTGGAGTAGGCAAAATTGGAAACTTTCTCCAGAATATATAGATGTGACTTTTCTAATTGCTTCTTAATGAGGTAGTTTGTGGAATCTATTTTTTTGAATTTCAGGCCATTCCTTCTTCGTTTGAAAATAGAATCTACCGTTCCATTTATGGCTTTTCGATCAGCGCTGATAATTGCTTTTGTGTAACTGTTGTAGCTATACGTATTTAAAATAGCATCAGGGTCATTTTTCGGCTTGTTCTCAATAACTTTTGAAATAATAGCATTGGCTAAACTATCTGGCGTCGTATTTAGAACGTCATTTTCACCAATAGCGGATCCAGGTGTGTTTTGTGCTACACCCCCCATAACGCCTATCATATACAAAATAAAAAGAGATATATCTTTCATTAGGAGAAAAATTGCCTTTATTTCAATGGGGCTGTAATGTTACGAAAAAAGAAAGCGACTTGTAAAAGTCGCCTATAGTTTTAAGAAAGTTTAACGCTTGGAGCTTTAAACGGTCATAATTTCTTTTTCTTTAACCACCAGTGCTTCATCGGTCTTTTTGATATAGGCATCGGTTAATTTCTGAACTTCAACTTCAGCTTTTGCTTTGACATCCTCTGAAGGATCTAATTTTTTGATTTCTTTATTAGCATCTTGTCTTGCATTACGGATAGACACCTTGGCATCTTCTGCTTCGGCTTTAGCTTGTTTTACGAGGTCTTTACGACGCTCCTCAGTAAGGGGCGGTACATTAATAATGACCATCTCACCATTGTTCATTGGATTGAATCCGAGATTTGCAATCATAATGCCTCTTTCGATTTCATGAAGCATGGCCTTCTCCCATGGCTGAATCGAAATAGTTCTACCGTCAGGGGTATTGATATTTGCTATTTGAGGTAGTGGTGTTGGCGACCCGTAATAATCCACCATCACACTTGCCACCATAGCAGGGCTAGCTTTACCAGCTCTAATATTACCAAACTCTTTTTCTAGATGCGCTAAGGAATCTTCCATGGATTCTCTTGCGTTGTCTAAAATAAAATTGATCTCTTCGTCCATAACTATTGGATTTTAAAATAGTTGAAAATTTCTAATTTCATATTTTAGGAAAGATTGACTTTAGTTCCTATTTTTTCTCCAGAGACTAGTTTTAATAAGTTCCCGGGTTTGTTCATGTCAAAAACTACAATAGGCAATTCGTTTTCATGGCTCAAAGTAAAGGCAGTAGTATCCATTACCTTTAGGCCTTTTTGCAGAACATCTTTAAAGGTAATATCATCAAATTTTGTTGCATCCTTATCTTTCTCTGGATCTGCGGTGTAGATTCCATCTACTCGAGTACCCTTTAAAATAACATCTGCATTAATTTCAATAGCCCGTAGAGCAGCTGCGGAATCAGTAGTAAAGTATGGATTTCCTGTTCCACCACCGAAGATTACAACCCTTCCTTTTTCTAGGTGGCGCAAAGCACGTCTACGAATAAAAGGCTCTGCCACTTCATTGATCTTAACGGCCGATTGTAATCTGGTCTCTATGCCTTCATCTTCAAGTGCGGATTGCAACGCCAGTCCATTGATTACCGTAGCGAGCATTCCCATATGATCACCTTGGACTCTGTCCATTCCATTGCTCGCTCCTGCAAGACCTCTAAAGATATTTCCTCCACCAATTACAACGGCTACTTGAACACCCTGATCTATGACAGATTTTATTTCCTCTGCATAGACCTTGAGTCTCTTTGGGTCGATTCCGTATTGTCGTTCACCCATAAGGGCTTCACCACTTAATTTAAGAAGGATTCTTTTGTATTGCATGTTCGTTTTTTGAAGAATATTAAATATTTGTTTTCGAAACAAAAATAAACAAAATAATTAAGTACTGTGTCCTTAATTTAACCTCACAAAAAAACCGCTTTTAAACTTAATTTAAGAGCGGTTCTATAATATGGTTGTCAAAGACGGTTTAACCTAATGCAACTCTTTCGAATGAAACTACTGTCAATTCGCTATTAACAGATTTTACATAGGCCGATACACTTTGTTTGTTGTCTTTGATAAAATCTTGGTTCACCAAGGTATTGTCCTTAAAGAAACGTTTAAGTTTACCTTTAGCAATGTTTTCTAACATAGCCTCTGGCTTTCCTTCTTGTCTTAAGGTATCCTTAGCAATTTCGATTTCTTTATCGATCACTTCTTGATCAACACCGCTTTCATCAAGAGCTACTGGATTCATAGCTGCTGCCTGCATAGCGACATCTTTAGCTACCTCTGCAGCACCTTCTACATTAGCAGAAAGACCAGCAAGAGTAGCAATCTTATTACCAGCGTGGATGTAAGAACCCACAAAAGGAGCTTGAAGCGTTCTAAAGTCACCGATTTCAATTTTCTCTCCGATTACCCCAGTTTGCTCTATTAATTTTTCAGAAACTTTGATTCCGTTGTAGTCGGCATCAAGAAGAGCTTCTTTTGAATCCAAGTTTAAGGCCAATTCCGCAAAGTCGGTCGCCATTTTCACGAAAGTTTCGTTTTTAGCAACAAAGTCAGTCTCACAATTAAGTGAAACGATTACTCCTTTGGTAGCATCTTGGTTAACTTTAGCGATAACTGCTCCTTCAGCAGAATCTCTATCAGCTCTCTTGGCAGCAACTTTTTGACCCTTCTTACGTAGGATCTCTACTGCTTTATCAAAATCACCTTCAGCTTCGACCAATGCATTTTTACAATCCATCATACCTGCACCGGTAGCTTTTCTTAATTTATTTACTTCTGCGGCTGTGATTTTTGCCATGTCTTTTTCTGTTTTAATCCGTAAAGCCGTTATCCCATTTTCCTTGGTATTAAACAAAGAAAATAAAAGGATAACGACTTTAAGAAAGTATTATTTATTCGTTTTCTTCAGTTTCTAAAGCTTTGGCTTTTTTTTCTTTAGCTTCTTTTTCAGCTCTTCTCTCATTTTCTTCATCCGCTTGTTTCTCTGCTTTATCTGCTTTTCTTTCAGATAAACCTTCAGCGATAGCGCTAGTTACATACGTAAGAACTTTTTCAATGGATTTTGAAGCATCGTCATTGGATGGAATTACGTATTCTACCTCTCTTGGGTCAGAATTGGTATCCACCATTGCAAATATTGGAATGTTTAACTTTTGTGCTTCTCTAACCGCGATGTGTTCGCGCATGGTATCTACTATAAACAAAGCCCCTGGTAGACGGGTCATGTCAGAAATGGAGCCTAAGTTCTTTTCTAATTTAGCTCTTAAACGATCAACTTGTAGCTTTTCTTTTTTAGAAAGTGTGTCAAAAGTACCATCTTTTTTCATTCTGTCGATAGAAGCCATTTTCTTAACAGCCTTACGGATAGTGACAAAGTTTGTCAACATTCCACCTGGCCATCTTTCAGTAATGTAAGGCATGTTCACAGCACCTGCCTTATCAGCTACGATATCTTTTGCTTGTTTCTTGGTAGCTACAAATAAAATTTTTCTACCTGAAGCTGCAATTTTTTTAAGGGCTTCATTAGCCTCTTCAATCTTAGCAGCTGTTTTGTATAAATTGATAACGTGGATTCCGTTGCGCTCCATGTAGATGTAAGGAGCCATGTTCGGGTTCCATTTTCTAGTAAGGTGACCAAAGTGTACACCTGCTTCTAGTAAATCTTTAACTTCTATGTTATTTGCCATTTTTGTAATAGTTTACGTTCCGTTGCCCACCATGTGGGTGTTGTATATTTAGCAATGTTAAAGTGGTCACGACTATTCGATCGCCTTTACCATTTGGATGCTAAACCAATCTTCTATTCCAGAAGGAATAAAAGCAACGACATGTTTTAAATTCAATAATAAATAAGCAATGCAATAATGCATTATAAATATTCGATCGATTAACGTTTTGAGAATTGGAATTTCTTACGTGCTTTCTTCTGACCGAATTTCTTACGCTCTACCATTCTTGGATCTCTTGTTAACAATCCTTCTGGTTTTAGCGTTAATCTGTTCTCTGCATCTACTTCGCAAAGTGCTCTTGAAATCGCAAGACGGATCGCTTCGGCTTGTCCAGTAACACCACCACCGTAAACATTTACTTTGATATCAAAGTTCTCAGCATTTTCAGTCAATGCAAGTGGTTGTTGAACTTTGTATTGTAAAGTTGGTGTTGGGAAGTATTGCGTAAATTCTTTTTTGTTGATAGTGATATCTCCTTTTCCTTCAGAAACGTACACTCTTGCAACCGCGGTTTTTCTTCTACCGATTTTGTGAATTACTTCCATTATTTAAGATCGTTTAAGTTAATTGCAGTTGGCTTTTGAGCTTCATGATTGTGCTCAGTTCCAGCATACACTTTTAGGTTACGGAATA
>NZ_DATGNU010000110.1:0-7542 GCF_035306585.1 Galbibacter sp. | reverse complement strand
ACCTAAGTTTTCAGTAAACCAAACATTGAAACCAACACCTCCGTTAAGAGTACCAGCTCCAATCTCATCTAACCAAGTGTAACCACCTCCGATTTCAACAAAAGGATCGAAAACAGTTCCTTGAACAAAATTGTACTTGATTGTACCGTCAACACCGTAGTAAGATAGGTCATCTACACCAGTGTCTCCTAGTTTGTCAATTTTGTTAAGTGACCCACGAACTCCTAAAGAGATTCCACTTCCTACATATTTAGAAACAGATACGTAAGAAATAGATGGTAGAATGTTCCAGTGATCACTCGCGTTGAAATACTCGTCAAACCAAGCCTCTGAAGCATATGGTCTATCAGAATTTGTAGGGTAAGCATCAACTGCATTTACCCCAAAACTGATCTGCCATGGATTGTTCTGGTCTTGAGCATTCATGTTGCTAATCCCCACAAATAGGAACGCAGCAACTAGTAATTTGCTAAGATGTTTCATGTTCAATTATTTAATTTTAAGTGTTAATTTAATGACAAATGTAAGTTGTTACAACTTATTAACAAAAACAAATATATAATTTTTTAGTTAAAATGAAAAGTGTAATGCTCTAAACTACCCCAAGACTTTTACCAACCTCAGTGAATGCTTGTATTGCTCTATCCAAGTGTTCACGGGTGTGAGCAGCGGATAACTGAACTCTAATTCGTGCTTTTCCATGTGGCACTACTGGATAGAAAAAACCTATAACATAGATACCTTTTTTAAGAAGTTCATCGGCCATAGTCTGCGATAATTGTGCGTCATAGAGCATTACTGGTACAATCGCAGCGTCACCATCGATGATATCGAAGCCTGCTTTTTTTATACCTTCTTTGAAATAGCTAGTGTTTTCCCCTAGTTTATCTCTAAGGGCAGTGTCGTTGGATAACATCTCAAATACTTTTAGAGACGCCCCGACAATACTTGGTGCTAAGGAGTTTGAGAATAAGTATGGTCTGGATCGTTGCCTAAGAATTTCAATGATTTCTTTTTTGGCGGTGGTATATCCTCCCATGGCGCCTCCAAGGGCTTTTCCAAGGGTTCCAGTAATAATGTCAATTCGATCCAATACGCCTTTCTCTTCAAGGGTGCCTCTACCGGTTTCTCCAATAAAACCTGCAGCATGACATTCATCGATCATCACTAAAGCATCATATTTTTCTGCCAAATCACATATTTTATCCAATGGTGCCAATAGGCCATCCATGGAAAACACTCCATCTGTAACAATGATTTTAAATCGCGCTTGATCCTCATTTGCTTGGATGAGTTGCTTCTCCAAGTCGTTCATGTCATTGTTTTGATAGCGGTAACGTTTGGCCTTGCATAATCGCACGCCATCGATGATGGAGGCGTGATTTAAGGAGTCGGATATAATAGCGTCTTCTGCGGTTAGTAATGGTTCAAAAACTCCTCCATTTGCGTCAAATGCTGCGGCGTATAGGATGGTGTCTTCTTGATTGTAAAAATCAGCTATCTTTTGTTCTAATTTTTTATGAATATCTTGGGTACCACAGATGAAACGTACTGAAGACATTCCAAAACCATGGGTGTCCATAGTGTCTTTTGCCGCTTGGATTACTTCTGGATGGGAGGAAAGCCCAAGATAATTATTGGCGCAGAAATTTAATACTGTTTCACCAGTGCTTATCGTTATTTCAGCATCCTGAGGGGAGGTAATGATACGTTCCTTTTTATAAAGACCCGCCTGTTTAATCGCTTCGAGTTCGTTCTCTAAGTGTTGTTGGATTTTACCGTACATCAGTTCTAAATTATTAGTTATAATTCACAAAGTTATGTGATAATTGTTCATCACGACAATCTCAGTCAATAAAATTTCGATTTATTTTTGTTTTGAAAGAATTAAGATATAAAACGTTAATTTTAAGATTACGTTTCAAGTATTTTTATTTCTTCATTGATGTAAACTATCAATTTTCTTTCGACTTCATAACCGATCTGTCGAAGAGCACTGGCGTATGTTTCAATTTGAATACGGTGCTGTGGTGAATGACTTCCAGTTTTGTAATCTATGATGTGGGCTGTATTTCCTTGGATCATAAAACGATCGGGTCTTAAAATAACCCCTTCCTGGGTGTATAGATCGCGCTCGATATAAATTTCGTAGGAGTCAGTGAAAAATGTCTTTAATTTAGGATTGTCGACTAATTCTAACAAATATTTGACTACTTGGTCTTTGTCGTTTTCATTCAGGAGGCCATTGTTTATAGCTGTAGATACTGTGGCATCAATATCCTTTTGGTGTATGATTTTCGACAGTAGAAAGTGGTATAAATTACCTCGATCTATTGCCTTTTCTAGTGCGGTACCCCAAAGTGATCCGGCTTTTGTGACGATTTCAAAAGAATTATTCCAAGATATTTTACTGTGAAAGGGGATCAATTCACCAACCTCCTTCATTGTTTTATTCTTCTTCGAGACCCGCCTTGGTTCTCCAATGCTAAAATGTGAAGAAGAGTCGCTCCAGAGCCCTAAGTGTTTTAGGTAACTGATAAAAAGCCCTGCAAAGGTTTTGGTGTTGGCTCCCTTGTCATTGACATCCCTATTACACACTACATAAAGCTGCTCAACAGCCCTTGTAAGGGTTACATATAATAAGTTGTAGTTGTCGAGTTTTAAAACTTCTTTGGTTTGTGTAATTAATTCAGTCCCGAGTTCACTAGAGGATTCAATGGTGCTTATCTGATCGAATAACGCAAATGGGATGCCGTAGAGCTGCTGGTCTACTGGCAGCCAAGTTGGTTCATTCCGCAGACGCTGTGTATCGGTATTGGCATATGGGAAAATCACCACAGGAAACTCAAGCCCTTTGGATTTGTGAATGCTAAGAATACGGACCGCATCGGAGTCCTCTGGTGCAGCCAAGCTTAAATGTTCCTTGTTTTGATCCCAATAGGCTAAGAAGTAGCTTAAACTTCCATTGTTTTTTTGAGTGAAATTTAATACCTCATCTAAAAAGAATTGCAAGTAAGCATCTGATGGTGCAGCTAATTTAAACTGCGCTATAGCATATTCAACTGCAGTATATAATGGTAATTCCAAAAAGGTCTCTTCTTTGAAATTGTACTGCTCGAATACAGCACTTAGGTCCGAAAGATTGTTTTGGATAAAACGATGCACATCTTCTGTTGTTTGTCTCTCGGCTAAATAGAGTAATATTTGATAGTTTATCTCCAGGTCTTGTGGGGTGATAAGATGCTGTAGTACCTTCACTAGAAAAGCAATCTTTCTATTGTTATTCAGTAGTAAGCTTTCTGAGGATATAATTGGGATGCCCTGCTGAGTCAAATAATCAGCCAAAGAGAATCCATCTTGGTTCTTGCGCGTAATAATACAGATATCTCCAAATTCAAACCCTTGCTTTTTAACTTGTGTTATAATCTCCTTGGTTTTTAAATGGTAGAGATCATCTTCGGATTCTTTGTTCTTAGTTTGGTCAATAAAGTCAAAGCTTAAATATCCTCCTTTTTTATCATTTTTATGCTGTGAACTGTAATGTTCAAATAATGCTCTATAAGTAGGATGTTCTAAATGTTCGGCAATGAACTTGAAGAAACCATTGTTGAAATGGATAACCTCGTCATAACTGCGATAGTTTTTTGGTAAATTTTTTACTGTTTTTTGCGCTTGAAAAGGACTTTCTACTTGCTCATTATACAGGTCAATGAATTGTTCTGCTTTTCCTCCTCGCCAGCGATAAATGGCTTGTTTTGCGTCCCCTACTATAAGGATGGATCCTGTATCGCCATTGGGCAACGCTGACTCAAGAGCATTGGAGACCAAGGGTTTTAAATTTTCCCATTGTAAGACAGAGGTATCCTGAAATTCATCGATGAAATAATGCTTGTATTTCTCTCCCAACCGCTCATAGATAAAAGGCGCTGGTTGATCAGCAATGGTGTTGGATATGAGTTTGTTAAACTCCGAAATCAGTAAAATGTTTTTCTCTTCTTTGATGTTGTTGAGTTCAGCATTGATTGCATTGAGTAATGATAATGGAATTAGGTTTTTATGAAAATTCTTTAAGTAAAAAATCTGGACGACAGCATTTTTTAAACCTTTAACAACTTGTGAAATTTGTGGTTGTGTCTGGTCTAAAAATGCCGCTTTATCGGGTTGGCTATTTTTAAATTTTTTAGCATATAGTGGGGCTGTATCAATGTTATTAAACCATGCAGTGTTCCATGCATTTTCAAAATCCTTTGCAGCAATTTTTTTTACCCGATTGTAGAGTGATCCCCGATTAAATCCTGAAGCATCAATTCCTTCAGATGAAAAAAGGGCTATTAATTCCTTTGCCGATTTGGAAGTTTGAACTTCGAGGGTTTCGATTTGCTTGCGTAATTTTTCTCCTAAGTTACTAAAGAAGGCTAGTGGTTTGTCTTCAAGAAGTTTTATATACCGTGCGTGATCTTCTTTGGATAAAAGTTCTGCGATTTCCCTTAAGTCTCTAGAAATATCCCAACTTTTATCTTGGTCTGCTTTTAATAGGGCGTAGTGAACAAGCACCTTGGTGAGGTCTTTATCCGTACCTGCTTTGTAAATTAAATTATCGACTGCTTCGGCGAGCAAGGCTTTTTCGTCAAGAGAGACTTCAAAATTGGTGGATAACTTTAAATCAAAGGCAAAGGTTCTTATTAGTCTATGGTTGAATTTATCGATGGTAAGGATATCGAAAAAGGCATAATTAAACAGAATTCGATGAAGTATTCTATTGGCTCTCTGATGTAGCTCCACCGCATCTAGTTGTAATTCCTCTTGCAGATCAATGAAAATAGAAGAGGGCTCTTCTAAGATTTCTTCTTTTGAAAATTCATACAGGTTATTAAGGATCCTTTCTTTCATTTCATTCACCGCCTTATTGGTGAAGGTAATAGCGAGAATCTGCTTAAAACTATCCAGATGTTTTCTGCTTAACAGAATAGATAAATAGCTTTTGACCAGGCTATACGTCTTGCCTGATCCAGCGGAGGCATTGTAAATTTGAAAAAAGGCAGGTCTCAAATCTTTAGTTTATTGCAAAATAAGAAATCTCTATGGGTTCTTAACAAATATTTGATGAGATTTCATTTGAATTTGCTTAAATTTGAGAAACGATATATTTATTAACTAAAAAATACAAAAAAATGGCTTTTGATTTACCAAAATTACCATATGCGTATGATGCTTTAGAACCACATTTAGATGCGCGTACTATGGAGATCCACCATACAAAACACCATCAAGGATATACTTCTAAGCTAAATGCTGCTATTGAAGGTACAAACTTGGATGGAAAATCGATTGAAGATATCTTATCAGGTTTAGATATGAGCAATGGAGCCGTTAGAAATAACGGTGGTGGTTTTTACAACCACAGTTTGTTCTGGGAAATTATGTCTCCAGAAGGTGGAGGAAAACCATCAGGAGAATTGGCTGCTGCTATTGACAGTGCGTTCGGATCTTTCGATAAATTTCAGGAAGAATTTGCAGCTGCTGCAGGGTCACGCTTCGGATCTGGATGGGCATGGTTATGTGTTCATAAAGGTGGAAAACTAGAAGTTTGCTCAACGCCAAACCAAGATAACCCACTCATGCCAGATACTGGATGTGAAGGGCAACCTATTCTTGGACTTGATGTTTGGGAACATGCTTATTATTTAAATTATCAAAACAGACGTCCAGATTATATCTCGGCTTTCTTTAATGTGATCAATTGGGATAAAGTTTCTCAACTGTACGCACAAGGGAAATAATCAACTGTCTCAACATATCTTAAAGGTCACTCTGTAAAGGGGTGGCTTTTTTGTTTTTAGTAGTAAGGAATTACTTTAATTACCAATTTGGCTTTCTTGTAAGTAAAACAACTTTACTTCGTCCACTTACTAAAAAGATTTGTTATGTCAAACCAAGGCGTATTTGCCAATACTCAATTTTCAGTTTTAGATTTAGTACCAATTGCATTGGGAAATTCAAACTTACAATCCATGCAAAACAGCTTGGATTTAGCAAGAAATGTAGAAAAACTTGGATACAAGAGATTTTGGGTATCCGAACATCATAATACAGATACCTTAGTGAGTTCAGCCACTGTTGTATTGTTAGGCTATTTGGCCCAGGGAACTTCCACTATCCGAATCGGTTCTGGGGGAGTGATGCTTCCAAATCACGCTCCTTTGATAGTAGCGGAGCAATTTGGAACTTTAGAAACACTTTTTCCAAATCGTATTGATCTGGGTCTTGGTCGTGCACCTGGAACAGATCAAATTACAGCACATGCCCTAAGGAGAGGAAAGCAAGAAAGTGTTCAAGATTTCCCAAATGACATCGATGAACTGCAAATGTATTTTTCAGCAGAAAATCAAGATGGCCGGGTGCGCGCAATTCCTGGAGAGGGATTGGATATTCCTATCTACTTGTTAGGGTCAAGCACATTTAGCGCACAGTTAGCCGCTAAGAAGGGGCTGCCGTATGCTTTTGCGAGTCACTTTGCGCCGACACATCTTATGGAGGCTTTGGATTTATATAAAACTGGTTTTACGGCTTCTAAATATTTGGATAAACCCTATGCTATGGCTTGTGTAAATGTATTTGTTGCAGATACGGATAAAGAAGCGGAATACTTAGCTAGTAGTTTTTATCAAATGGCCTTGGGTATCATTACCAACAAAAGAGAACCCTTACAGCCACCGGTTGAAGACATGGATGAAATCTGGAATTACCAGCAGCAGGCCATGGTGAACAATATGATGTATTTTACCTTTAAAGGAACCAAACAAACCGTCGAAAGAGAATTAGGTGAATTTGTAAAGTCGACTGGGGTTGATGAAATTATAGTTACTTCTCATATCTACGATCACAAGGCAAGAATAAAATCCTATAAGCTGCTTAGTGAATTGTTCAACTAAGCGTAGATAAGACATCCTAAACGATAAACACCACTGTCACTTATATAAGTGGCAGTGGTGTTTAAAACCGTTTTCTAATCAGAAAAACAAATCGGTTAAATCCGAATTCTACTTTAGACTAATCTAAAGGACGAACCCATATGTTTCGGTAACTTACTCTACTATTGTCACCGTGATCTTGTAAGCTCAATGGCGCTTTACCATGGGCTTCATTTTTAGGCCAACCGATATAAGGAGTAGTTCCTTTGATTTCAGTATGATCTTGAATGACTACGCCATTTTGGATAACCGTTATTGTAGCTGATTTTATTTTACCTCCTAATTCATTAAACTCAGGAGCGTGATAAATAATATCATAAGTATTCCACTGTCCAGTTGGAACTGAAGCCATCGCAAGGGTCGTACCTTGTTTGTAAATGGTTCCTACCTGCCCATTGGTGTAAGTAGGGTTATCATTGTTGTCAAGGATCTGAACTTCATAGCGATTTTGTAGAAAAACACCACTATTCGCACGACTCTGTCCCTCTCCCTGCACTTCTTCAGGAGACTTCCATTCCAGGTGTAGCTGTATGCTTCCAAATTCTTCTTTGGTCTGAATATCACCTGTTCT
>NZ_DATGNU010000109.1:0-22354 GCF_035306585.1 Galbibacter sp. | reverse complement strand
TTCCAATGAATAAATATGAGATGACAAAGGCTGCTACTGCAAATGCGATTCCCACACCATAACTTACATACATAGCACCATAGAAGAACGAAGGTTCTATTTGGAATTTAAATCCACATACAGAACAATTGTCGTGCATTTTTAAGGTTTCGGTGGGATTGTAGGCATTTTTGCTTCGATACATCTTCCCTTCATTGCATTTAGGACAAGTTCCTGTTAAAATGCTGTATAATTTGCTTCCTTTTTTTAACATTTGCAAAAATTTTTGACAAAGATACCTATTTAGGTGTTATTTGTAAAGTTTTAAATTTATTACTATGCTTAACATTCATCAACTTTCAGTTTCCTTTGGTGGAGAATATTTATTTGAGGATATTTCATTTCGGTTAAATCCTGGGGACCGCGTTGGACTTATTGGAAAAAATGGTGCTGGGAAATCGACCATGCTTAAAATGCTTGCCAAAGAAATGCAGCCTGATGGAGGAGTAATATCTTCAGATAAAAACATTAGAATTGGATTTTTAAAACAAGATATTGATTTCGTTGTGGGAAATACGGTGCTTGAGGAGGCTTATCAGGCTTTTCAAGAAATCATTTCTATGGAATTACAATTGGATGAAATTAACACCCAACTTGCTGAGAGAACCGACTATGAGAGTGAATCTTACAATCAGTTGATTGTGGATTTGAGTGATTTGACACATCGATATGAGATTTTAGGAGGCTACAATTATCAAGGGAAAACAGAACGTATTCTACAGGGGCTTGGTTTTAAGAGATCGGACTTTGATAAGTTAACAGAGACCTTCTCTGGTGGTTGGCGAATGCGTATTGAACTCGCAAAGTTATTACTTCAAGACAATGATGTGTTGTTGTTGGATGAGCCTACAAACCACCTTGATATAGAATCGATCATTTGGTTGGAAGAGTTTTTGAAATCGTACTCAGGAGCTGTTGTAATTGTATCGCACGATAAGATGTTTTTGGACAATGTGACCAACAGAACTATTGAGATTTCATTAGGGAAGGCGTACGATTATAACAAACCTTATTCGCAGTACTTAGAATTACGTGCGGAAATGAGAGAATTGCAATTGAACGCACAAAAAAATCAGGAAAAACAAATTCAGCAAACCGAGAAGCTTATCGAGAAATTTAGAGCAAAAGCCTCTAAGGCCTCTATGGCCCAATCCCTGATTAAAAAATTAGACAAAGTTGAACGCATAGAGGTGGATGATGAAGATACCGCGGTGATGAACGTTCGATTCCCAGTTTCTGTCAATCCAGGTAAGGTAGTGATTGAAGCGGAGCATGTTGCTAAAAACTACGGTGAAAAGGAGGTTTTAAAAAATATAGACTTGTCGGTCGAGCGCAGTTCGAAAATTGCTTTTGTTGGGCAAAATGGTCAAGGTAAAACAACCCTGGCAAAAATCATAGTTGGTGAGTTGGATTATCAAGGATACTTAAAGCTTGGTCATAATGTACAATTGGGGTATTTCGCCCAAAACCAAGCGGAATATTTAGATGGGGAGAAGACCATCTTAGATACCATGCTGGATGAGGCAACAGATTCCAATAGAGTGAAGGTGCGAGATATGTTGGGTGCATTTCTCTTTAGGGGGGATCAGGTCGATAAAAAGGTGAAGGTCCTCTCAGGAGGTGAGCGAAACCGGTTAGCGCTCTGTAAGATGCTGCTACATCCTTTTAATGTGCTAGTTATGGATGAGCCGACGAATCACCTAGACATTAAATCTAAAAACGTCTTAAAGGAGGCTCTTAAGAGCTTTGAGGGAACATTGATTTTGGTATCTCATGATAGGGATTTTCTTCAAGGGCTTACCGATAGGGTTTATGAATTTAGGGATGGGAAGTTAAAAGAATATTTAGGTGATATCGATTTCTATCTTGAGCAACGTAAAGCGGATGATTTTAGAGCAATCGAGAAAAAGTCAGAAGTCAATGTAATACCTGTGGAGGGAAAAAAGCTACAAAGGCAGTTGAGTTTTGAGGAGCAAAAAGAACTCAAAGGGCTGAAGAATAAAATAAGCAAAATCGAAAGTGAGATAGTATCGCTCGAACATGATCTTGAATCTTTAGAGAAAGAACTAGTTAAAAGGCATGACGAATTGCACCCGGAATCAGAGTTTTTCGAGAATTACAACCGTAAAAAACAACACTTAGAAAAGAAAACGGAACTCTGGTATGAATTGACCGAAAATTTACAAAATAAAACAAACTAGGTAGTTTATCGAATAATTAGGTATTTTGTGGATGTTTTTCCAAAATAAGCACCTATATTTGTGTAACTGGAATAAGTGAATTTTGAGTTCCACATCAAAATTGTTTCGAATTTTAGTTAGTTTGTTTGATTGAATTAGAGAGTGTCGTTATCGGCACTCTTTGTAATTTATAGACCATGTAAAGAAATTTTGTCATTACTTCTTAAGGGCTAAATTTCCTGAAAACAAGCGTTTACATGTAGGCTATAACTTACTTTTTTAGTTGATTAATCTCATTTTTTAACGCCTCTATGGACTGCTGTATTTGTCCTAAAGTTGCATTTTCTGAGTTGTTATCAATTTCAAAACTCAGTTTACTTTGCACTTCCCAAATTTCTTGAATGGCATGGGTGTCGATGGTAATAGGAGGATATTCTGGGTTCAATGAAATCAGGGACAGTTTATCATTCTCGCTGTGCTTTTGAACTTTTTTCACCAAAACACTATCGGACATTACCACTACACATATACTATGGTTGGTTAAATAATCGAGTTGTTCAACGGCTTTTCCTAGTACCCATTCTTTGGGATGAAGGCTCGGGAGCATACTATCTCCCTCGACCTGAAAACCTCTGTAAGTCGCATTTCTAAATTCTGGTAATGGAATTTGAAATGCTGGTAGTGATTCATACCACTCCAGATCTTGAATATTGGCAGGATAGCCAGCGGCCGCTTTTACATTTACCAAGACCATACTGTCATTATTCTCTGGATCGACAGTTAGTACTTTGGGCGCGGTATTGACCTTTAGTTCCAGAATCTTTTGTTCGCTTTTCCCATAAAGCCAAAGCGGATTGATGTTGAATTGATCCATGAGTTCCACTAGAATACTACCCGATATTTTCGATTTACCTCTTTCGATGTCTGCTGTTGAATTTTTGATTCCCAGAAGGGCAGCAAAACTTTGTTGGGTATGTGAATGAGACTCTCTTATTTCTTTAAAGCGGATTATTTCAATGGGAAGTTCGTTTTTCATGTGGCTAGATTACAGTGAATTCAAGGTAAATATAAAAACTTATTGGAAAATTTCCTTAAAATTGGAAAAATTCCATATATTTGAATTGTTAAAAGCATTCGTTAACACAAAACTTTGTAAAGATATGAAATTCCGAAGGTTGAAAGTTGGAAATTTTCCAAAATCTATAAAAAGAAATTTTTTAGCCTACTTTACAAAGCTTAATAAAAGAACACATATGAAAACAATACTAATTTATGATGGAAGTTTCGCAGGATTCTTAACTGCCGTATATCAAGTCTTTGATCAGAATTTAAAAGATGTTTGTGTAGTCAAGCCAAAGCACTATGCTCCAGAGATGTTTGCCGAAGGAAAAATAGTTAATACCTCGAATCTAAAAGCAAAGAAGGTATGGCATTCCTTGCAACTAAAAGTGTCTAAACAGGCCGCAAATGAATTATATAAGGTGTTCTTAAGCGAGATTAAGGGGACTGAAGATGCGATTTTGCGTTATATTGTACATGCTTATTCGGCAGAGACCTTTAGTCATACTGATCATTCAAAGGTGAATGTGCTTCGAATTCATCAAGTTTCAAAAATGGTGGACCGTGAGTTGCAACGTATTAAGGATGCTATTATATTAGATGAATCTAGAGGAGACATTGGGGTTGGTGTTGTAAATTCTAATTTTGATGTGCTCCCTTTGTTAGGGAAGTATTTTAGCCGAATTTATAAGGACAAGAAATGGTTGGTATACGATAAGAAAAGAAATTATGGACTTTATTATGACCTTCAAAGGCTCTCTCAAGTTGAATTAGATCAATTGCAACATGTACAAGAGCTCAATACTTTGGATCTCGGTAATTCGGATACACCATTGCATATCAAATCCCAAAGTGTACTATATAATAATAGGATTGGCGCAAACTGCTAATCTTTCTCTTGGTTGTGTTGGCTTTTTAAAAATAAAAAAGTCCTACAATAATGACTGTAAGACTTTTTTATTTTTTAGTGGCAATGTTAAACTAGATTGATGAAAACATCTCCTCCATGCGCTGCTTCTCTTCATCAGCTAACGCTGGGTCGACTAGAATTCTACCACTGTGCTCGTCCGTAATGATTTTTTTGCGAGACGCAATTTCCATTTGTACCTGTGGTGGAATTGTGAAGAAGGAACCTCCCGATGCTCCACGCTCAATAGGAACAATGGCTAATCCGTTTTTAACACTCTCTCTAATTCTTTTGTAAGCCGATAGAAGTCTAGGCTCGATTAGGTTCTCGTATTCTAGACTCTTGTCAATTAATGCCTTTTCTTCTTTCTCTGTTTCTTTTAAGATATCATCAAGCTCACCTTTTTTGTGCTTTAGATGATTTTCACGCTCAGACAAACGTTCTTTGGTTTGAGCGATCACTTCTTTCTTTTGTTCGATTTGAACCTTGAATTCTTTAATATGCTTCTCAGCCAATTGGATTTCGAGCTCTTGGAACTCAACCTCTTTGGTTAGCGAATTAAATTCTCGGTTGTTTCTAACATTCTTTTGTTGGTCTCCGTATTTTTTAATCAAAGATTTTGCTTCTTCAATAAGGTTTTTCTTATTAGAAATTTCTTCGGTAATCTCTTCAAGATTTCCGTTAAGTTTTTCTAATCGGGTCTTTAGTCCCTCCACCTCATCTTCCAAATCCTCTACTTCTAAAGGTAATTCTCCACGAACATTTCGAATCTCATCTATGCGAGAATCAATCAATTGCAAGTCGTATAAGGTTCTTAATTTTTCTTCAACTGTTACTTCGGTCTTCTTTGCCATATTCTTTATAAATACTTGACGGGGTTTGTATTACAAACTGATAAAACGATTGCAAAATTAGTGAATTTTTTTGTAAGATAGTCAACTAAAAGATTTTTTGTGTATTGTTCGGTTTCATAATGGCCGATATCAGCGATAACTAGTTTGTTTTCTGCCTTGTAAAATTCGTGATATTTGACATCTGCAGTGATGTAAAGGTCCGCTCCTGATGCGATTGCATTATCAATGGCAAAAGCACCGCTGCCTCCTAATACTGCTACCTTTTTAATTTCCTTCTCTAATAATCTTGAATGTCGTATTAGGCCAACGTTCATCCGTTGTTTTACTGTTTTTAAAAATTTCTCAGCTTTCTGGGCCACAGGAAGTTCCCCGACCATTCCTATGCCAATGTGTTGGTTTTTATTCTCTAATGTAATGATCTCATAAGCAACTTCCTCATAAGGATGCGCCTTTAATAAAGTAGATAAGATCTTATTCTCTAAATGTTTCTCAAAAGTGATGTTAATTTGGACTTCTTTTACGTATTGGGTTTGTCCTTTTTCACCTATTACTGGATTGGATTGATCGTTTCCATTAAAGGTGCCCATACCGGCTATATTAAAACTGCAATTGTCGTAATTTCCAATGGATCCGCCACCAACTTCAAACAGCGCTTCACGTAATGCCATCGCATGACTTTCAGGGACATATGTTGTTAGTTTTTTGATTGTTGACCTCTGAGGGATTAAAACTTGCGTGTTTTCCAATCCTAATACTTCGCATATTTTTGCGTTAACGCCTACAAAGCTGTTGTCTAGGGCGGTGTGAATGCTGTAGATGGCAATGTTGTTTTTAATGGCCTTAATGACAATTCTTTCAACATAATTCTTTCCTGTAATTTTCTTTAAACCGCGAAAGATAATAGGGTGGAAGCTTACAATAAGATTGCAGTTCTTTTCAATGGCCTCATCAACTACATTTTCTAATGTGTCTAGGGTAACTAGTACTCCAGTAACCTTCGTCGATTTGTCCCCAATCAGCAACCCTACATTGTCAAAGTCTTCTGCATAATCAAGGGGTGCTATAGTTTCAATTACAGATATTACATCTTTAATCTGCATAAGATCATTTTTTTTCAAAGATAAAATATTCTAATTTCGCAACATATGCAAATATGGCGAAAATTACTTTTACCTTTTTCATGGCTCTACGGGGCTGTTGTTTTTATTCGTAATCTTTGTTACGATTGGCAGGTCTTTGATTCTAAGAAGTATGACCTTCCTGTTATTTGTGTTGGTAATTTAAGTGTTGGAGGAACTGGGAAGACTCCAATGACCGAATACATTGCCCGTTTATTAGCTGATTCTTACAAAACTGCTATTTTATCACGAGGTTATAAACGAGCCACCAAAGGTTTTATTTTGGCAGATGAAAACGCGACCGTTGGTAGCTTAGGTGATGAACCATTTCAATACCATTGCAAATTACCCAACGTTACCGTGGCAGTGGATGAGAACAGAAGAAATGGAATTGAGCAACTAAAAACCGCTTATGGGGTTGAGGTTATATTGCTTGATGATGGATTTCAACATCGAAAGGTTCAACCGAGCTTTAATGTGCTTTTAACCATGTACGGTGATCTATATATAGATGATCTCTTACTGCCTGCTGGGAATCTTAGAGATACGAAATCGCAAGCCAAACGGGCAGATGTTATTGTGGTCACTAAATGTCCTCCGGATTTATCCCTTGAACAAATGGCTTCGATAGAAAGTCGATTAAATCTTTCTTGCGAAGATCCACTATATTTTAGTACTATCGAATACCATCCCCATATTATCGGACACAAGGAAACCAAGCCACTGAGTGCCCTGAATGCTATGTCGTTCACTCTTGTTACGGGCATAGCGAAACCAACACCGCTGCTTGATTATTTAAAAGGGCAAGGTCTAAACTTTACACATCTGGAATATCCGGACCACCACAATTTTTCCGCTAAAGAAATTGCTGAACTAAAAAGACATGAATTAATTCTAACGACGGAAAAGGATTTTACGCGGCTCTCTGGTCATCTGGATCAGCTGTATTATTTACCAATTGGCGTTAGGATTCTTCATAAAGAGAATCAGTTTAATGAGGTCCTTTTACAAGCAGCAGCTAAATGATCTGAGCTGAATTATTATTATATGTGTTCCGTTTTCGCTTTTAGAATTGAATTTCCGATGGTCTGATAGAATAAATCTGGCTTAAATGGCTTGGTGATTATGTTATTGCAGCCAGAGGCGAAGAAGTCATCTGTGCTATCATCAAGTGATAATGCTGTTAAAGCAATAATCGGGATTGTACTATTGAATTTCCGAATTTCTTCAGTTGTTTTTAGTCCGCTTATTCCAGGCATATGAATATCCATAAGAATTAGATCATACGTGTTTTCTTTAGCCAGCCTAATGGCTTCATAGCCATTGTCTGCAACGTGACAGCTGATTCCTTTTTTACCAAGCATTTTTTTGGTAATAACTTGATTGATTTTATTGTCTTCCACCACTAGTAAGTGTAATCCATTTAAAGAGGCTTCTTCTAATTCTTCCGTTTTTTCTTCTTCAAGGGTAGAAGGGTCAGGAATGTCAAAAATCAAATCAAAGTAGAACGAGCTCCCCTGGCCTACCTCACTTTTTAAGTGAATTTCGCTATTAAATAAACTAAGTAAACTCTTTACAATGGTTAGGCCTAGTCCTGTGCCTCCGTATTTACGGTTAATCTGAATGGAACCTTGAGAAAAACTCTCAAAAATGTTTTGTTGCATCTCTTCAGAAATTCCGATCCCTTCGTCATTAACCTCGAAATGCACTTTACATGTTTGATGATCTAACTCAAGCAACTCAGTTTGCATAATGACTTTTCCATTTTCTGTGAATTTTAAAGCATTACCGACCAAGTTGATCAGTATCTGTGAAAGCTTAAGAGAATCCCCGACGAGTTTGCTGGGAATTTGATCGTCCAAATTCAAAACAATGGTATTTTTATTTTCATTGGCTGTTTGACGCAAGGAATTTGCTACGTCATTTAAAACCTTGGGTAAGTCAAAAACTAATTTTTCGGCCAATAGTTTATTTGCATCTATTTTATTGATTTGAAGAATATCATTGATGAAATCCAAGAGATATTCTCCTGAGAATTTTAATGATTTTAAATGCTCTTTTTGACTTTCTTTTGGATTTTCCTCAAGTAATAAATGGGTCAGCCCAGTAACGGCATATAAGGGTGTTCTTAATTCATGACTTACCGTGGAAAGGAATTCACCTTTTGCACGCATGGCTTTTTCAGCTTCTTCCTTGGCTACTTGAAGCTCTCTGTTTTTCTTCACTAACAGATCATTTGTCTTAAACTTAATTTGGTTATTTCTATAGAGCGATATAGTTAGGAGTGAAATAATGATAAGTAAAGCAGAGCTCAAGACTGAGGTGAGCTTTGAAATATTCACCTTTTGCTGTTGCCTTATTTCATCTTGGCTCATTCGAGCTATCACATTGTTTAAGAACTCAGATTCACTAGCTGAGGCGACTTCATTTTGCTGTTGTAGGGTTGTAGCATTGAAATATTTTAATTCAATACTATCGGCTTTTTTATAATATAATAGGGCCTTTCTATAATCCTGCTCATGTTGAGCAATTTCATATTTGAGTCGATTGGTGTCTAATAGAATTCTAGGGAACCCGTAGCGAGCAGAGATCCTCAATACATTATCCAGTAATATTTGAGCACTCTCGTAATTGGCTTCTTCAAAGTAAATTGTAGCAAGAACGAGTTGGTACATAGCCAACAAATATTTTTCCTCATAGGTGTTTATAGGAGGAATCATCCTTTGTAGTACTCTTTTGGCTTTATCGTACTGTTTTAACTTATGATAGGTCATCCCTATATAAAGCTCCATGACGCTGGTTACATCGGTGTTGTTGTGGTCCGCGACTCCTAATGCCTTTCTTACTTGTTGAAGGGCCTGAAATTCATTTCCTGCAGATGCCTGGAGGTAGGCCTCAATTGCTGATGAAATAGCCTCCCCATTGGGATATTTATACATGCGTAACACCTCGCGAGCCTCATTGAGGTATATTTCTGGATTTACTGGTCTTGTAAATTGTATGTTTAAACGTGCATAGAGATTATAAAAATCAATAATAGCTTCTATGTTATTGGTACTATTGGCTAATTTGATACCCTTCTCTAGGCCAAGGACTGCCTTCCCATAATCTCCTGTATTTTTATAATGGTGGATACTGGTCTTTAGGCTAATCAAGCTATCTTTTAATGTAATAGACCCCTGAGCCTCCAGTGCTGTGGGAGGAATTATAAGCAGGAGAATGAACAACACGTAGCGCATATAGAGGGATGCTTTACAGTAAATATAACTATTTCTGGTGAATGTGCTGAATTAAATCGATTAAGCGATTACTATATCCATACTCATTATCGTACCAGCCAATTATCTTGACCATTTTCCCAATTACCGAGGTCATTTGGGCATCAAAAGTACAAGAGAAAGGGTTGTTGATAATGTCAATGGATACGATTGGGTCTTCGGTGTAATCAAGGATGCCTTTAAGATGGGTTTGTGATGCTGTCTTAAAGGCTTGGTTAATCTGCGCTATACTGGTTGCTGTTTTGACATTAAACGTAATGTCGGTTAATGAGCCATCTGGAACAGGGACTCGAATACCACAGCCTCCAATACTAGTTGATAGTTCAGGAAATATACTAGTGAGCGCTTTTGCAGCTCCAGTGGTGGTAGGTACGATCGATTGTCCAGCTGCTCTTGACCTTCTTAAATCGCGGTGTGGCTGGTCGTGTAAACTCTGGTCGGTAGTGTAAGAGTGTACTGTGGTGATGTAGGCTTGTTCAATACCACATAGCTCATCGATGACCTTGATCATAGGCGCTGCATTATTAGTGGTACAGGATGCGTTGGATATGATAGTCTCCGATCCGTCTAAAATGTGATCATTTACTCCCAATACGACCATCTTTATCGTATCATCCGCTGGAGGGACCGATAAGATGACCTTTTTAGCCCCATTTTTTAGGTGTAACTCAAGTTCAGAACTTGTTTTAAATTTTCCCGTGGATTCCACCACAACATCCACATCAAATTTTTTCCAATCAAGTTGGTCTAAAGTGGAGATTTGAGTAAGAGGGTAGCAGGTGTCACTGATCTCTATGGCACTTGGACTATAACGCACCTCCTCCTTTAATACCCCGTGAATACTATCATATTTAACTAAATGACTTAGTGTTCTTGAGTCTGCTAAATCATTAATAGCAACCACCTCAATTTTTGGGTGGTTGAGTAGGAGTCTGAACATGGTGCGTCCAATTCTTCCGAAGCCGTTGATACCAACCTTAATTTTTTTCAAGATATGAGCTTTTACTAACTAATGTAATAACAATTATTCGATGTGTTTGTGAGCCTTGTAGGAGGAACGTACTAGTGCACCACTTTCTACATGCCTGAATCCTAAGCTCAATCCGATTTCTTCATATTTCTTAAATTGATCTGGGGTGATAAATTGACGCACTGGAAGGTGTTTTTTAGACGGCTGCAAATACTGTCCAATGGTAACCACATCTACCGATGCGTTTCTTAGGTCTTGAAGGGTCTCGATTACCTCCTCTTCTTTTTCACCCAAACCTAACATGATTCCTGATTTGGTTCGATTGATCCCTTGGTCTTTCAGGTATTTTAGAACTCCTAAACTTCGATCATATTTGGCTTGTATGCGAACTTCTCTTGTAAGTCTACGAACCGTTTCCATATTATGAGAAACCACCTCTGGAGCAACCTCAACAATGCGATCTATATTTCTTTCGACCCCTTGAAAATCTGGAATAAGGGTCTCCAGTGTAGTAGTGGGGTTCATTCTTCGGATCGCATTAACTGTTTCAGCCCACATGATAGATCCCATATCTTTAAGGTCATCCCTGTCCACTGAAGTAATCACCGCATGTTTAATGCTCATCAGCTTGATGGAACGCGCTACCTTTTCTGGTTCTTCCCAATCAAGGGTGTCTGGTCTACCTGTTTTTACGCCACAAAAACCACAGGAACGTGTACAAACGTTTCCGAGAATCATAAAAGTTGCGGTACCTTCTCCCCAGCATTCACCCATATTCGGACAACTTCCTGAGGTACAAATAGTATGTAAGTTATATTTATCGACAAGCCCTCTGAGCTCAGTGTATTTCTTTCCAGTCGGCAATTTTACCCGAAGCCATTTTGGCTTGGGCGTTCTTGGCGGAGCTATGCTGCTGACAGTATCTTTACTCATAATTCCATTTTATGGGTACAAAGATACTAAAGTTCCTATGGAAAACATGACTTAAAGCGTGCTAAGATACCAAATAGAAAATCCGATTAAAAACAAAATCCCCATCCAGCTCAATATATGCATTGGTCTGCTTGGCCGCCACTGCTTGGGCATGTGTTTTGAGCTGACAAGCATGTAATTTACAATGGCGTAAAATGGAGCGGTAACAAACGAAAGAATAGTTGCAATAGTTACAAGAGTCACCATCTCTGATAAAAGAAAAAGCAGCATGCAAATAGTTCCCGTAACTAGTAGGAGCAACCAACTCAAGGTATTGTATTTGCTTTTAGTTCCAAATAATAACGTGGTAGCTAAAGCCATGGATCTAGGAGATGCATCCAATGTGGTCAGCGTAGTGCTAAACATGGCTGCAAAGGCTGCAATGGCAATTATATAATAGGCAGATGGTCCTATGGTGGTAGTGTAGATTTCTATGAATTGAAAGGCAAATTGCGTGGCGCCACTTTCGAGATCTTCTCCGGTTTGATATAAAATCAATGCGCCTAAACTTGTAAATAATATACCAGTGATAATAGTACAAACATAGCCTATGTTGAAATCAGAAATGGAATCTTTAACCGTATAAGATTTTTGAACTTTTTGTTTTTCTATAGCCCAAATAGATTGCCAAACAGAAATATCCAAAGGCGCAGGCATCCAACCCATAAAAGCTATTAAAAAGGCAATCCCAGCGGCATCTGAAGGGATTATTTGAGAAAATTCCAGGGTGTCAACTGAGTTTGCTGTTGCAATGACCACTGCAGCTATAGTACAGATGGAAAGTGCCACCACTATATACTTCATTAGTTTGTCTAGAAATTGATACCTTCCGATTACGAGAATACCACTACTTACCACAAGTATTAAAATACTCCACAAAATGGGATCGGTAGTAACACCGAATAGACTTGCCGCTAGTCCTGCCGTAACGATTGTTACGGCAGTTTGAATGGTAAATATAGTGGCCATATTTAATGCAAAATAGGCAAAAAGGATGGGTTTGCCGAGTTTATGATAGCCCTCTAAAAGGGAACTGCCTGTAGCCATGGCATACCTAGGGCCAAATTGAAAAAACGGATATTTAAACAAGTGAACCAATAATAAGGCCCAAAGAAGTCCAAATCCAAATTCAGCTCCGCTTCTAGTAGATTGTACGAGGTGGGAAACTCCAATTGCAGCTCCGGCAAATAAAATCCCCGGTCCTAGACGTCTTAAAAATGTTTTCACAAAGTGAGTGTTGGTGGTTACAGAAGGTGAAAGTACTAAAAATTCTTATTTTTTGGCTGATGAATTATTTCGGCTAGCAATCGCTTTGCTCTTAGGAGCTTAACCTTGACATTGTTCAAAGGTTCATTGAGTTCCTTGGCAATTTCATCATAAGAAAGCTCTTGAAAATAACGAAGGTGAAGTACTTTCTGGTAATGCGGCTTTAATTTTTTTAAATCTTGTAGTAAACTGGCAAGATTTTGTTCTGTGATGAGCTTGTCTTCAGCCGTTGGGCTATCATCGGCTAGATTATAGACCGAATTTTTATCTTGTTTGGAAAGCGTCCTAGCGAATTCAGGTTTTTTCTGCCTAATAAGATCAATATGGATGTTTTTAGAGATGGTGATCAACCAAGTTTTGAATTCATATTGCGCTTTGTAGGTCTTTATTTTATCAAAAGCCTTTGAGAAGGTTCGGATGGTAATGTCCTCTGCCTCATTTTCATCTCGAGTTCTCAGTAATTGAAAACTGTAAACATCATTCCAGTAGGTGTTAAGCAAATAGCTGAATGCTTTTTGGTCACCGTTTTTGGCGTTTTCAATATAAGCTTGGTTATTATTTAAATTTTCACTCAAGGAATACCTTTTTTACATCGTACCTAAAGATAGGGAATACTACTACTATTCCCTAGGGTTGGGAGCAGTTTATCAAAAATAATTGGTACATCCTCTTAAAGCGTAACTAATTAATTTGCCAGTGGAGTGTCCTTTTTGCAGTCTTGTTCATCCGGCATCTTACCACAATAACTACACGCCTCACCTTCTTTGTTAAGGAAAGGAGACTGGCTAGCACAGGTGCCTGCGAACTTTCCATTTTTTTTACCTAGAATTTTAATTGCAAAACCTGCAAAGGCAAGACCTATCAATACAATACTTACTATTAGAAGTTTCATTTGCTCGTTTTTATATTCTTATATGCGTTTAGTCGAATAATTGGTTACAAAGTTACATATTAGTCACTGAATTAAGGATGGTTTAGTCCTTAATTAAATGCAAAAAAAATCCCTGACTTTTTTACAAGTACAGGGATAAAAATTATGTTATCAGATGAAATTAAGTGTTATTCTCCTTTATTAAGATTAATACTAGCAACCTCGGTATCGATGGAAGCGTAGTCTTTATTTCCTTTGGTGTCAATGGTAATTTTGTAATTTGAGGCACTGTCTTTAAAAGGTAGCGCCATGAGCTTCGCATCTGCTTTTTCAATTACGCCAAGGCAAACCATCTCACCATTGATCTCTGCCCACATTTTTAATTCTTTATCCTTTGGAAGATCTGGCACAGACAATACGTTTATAGCAGATAATCGTTCCTTAGGATTTATATAGGCCACCGTACGTAGGTTCTTAGCACGCTCATTACCATTGATTAAGTATTTTTGTGTCTCAGGGTCGCTGAGTACTGCATACTTACTCTTCATGTTTTCTAATCGAGCATTGGTATTGATGATATCTGCTTTGAGGTTCTCAATTTGACCGGCTACGCTGTTGTTTGTGGTCGAGAGCAATCTGTTTTGATTCCACAAGGTAATGGTGGTTGCACCAAATAGCAATGTGGTCACACAGGCGGCTACAAAATACCATGGGATGCTCCGTTTGGATGAATCCTCTGTGTGTGTATCTTTTTTAATGCTTTCTAATACGTTATCCAAGACTGTCTCTGGAGCTTTTAATGCAAATGCTTTGCTGTAGAGTTCCAAATTCTTTTCTAAGGTGTTGTAGGCTGATTTGACTTCTTTAGAAGTATCTATGAAATGTTCAACCTGCACTTGTTCTTCATAACTAACATTGCCAAGCAAATAGCGCTCTAAAAGGTCGCTTTCCAAAAGTAGTTTCACTTCATTTTTCATGGCTTTACACTATATTAATATAATCAAAATTAATAAAATTGACAAGGTAGCAGGGTCATAGATTTTTCTTAATTCTCTTAATCCTATTTTTAAACGAGACTTTATTGTTCCCAGTGGAATATCCAGCGCTTCCGAGGCTTCTTGTTGTGTCATTCCTTCGAAGAACAAGGCTTCCATAACAACCTGGTATTTCTCATCTAAGGAATTTAAATGCTTTCTAACATCCAGATGTTCTGGGTTTACACTTTCGACTCCTAGGTTATATACGTTAGAAACTTCAATTTGGATTTCTTGGTCCGTTTTTAAATTAACACTGCGTATTTTATCTATAGCAGTGTTTCTAGTAATACGAAACATCCAAGTGAATAACTTGGACTTTTGGGAATCGTAGGTGTCTATCTTTTTCCAAATTTTCATCAAACTAATTTGAAGAACATCTTTGGCTAGGTCTTCGTCTTTAGTAATTTTAAATGCTACCCCAAAAAGTGTATCTCCGTAATGGTCGTATAATAACGCCATTCCTTTCTCATCTTGTTTCGAAAGTAAATCGATAATATTTTTTTCCAGAAGTTGACTCATGTGCGCGCTTGGATTACTACCCTGACACTCTTAAAATTGCAGGTAAATTCAAATGTATTAATTAATATTTTAAGTTAATATCAATAGATGCTGATTTTTATACATTAATAGATGTTAACTTCGGGCTCAATGTAAATATTAAATTTGTTTTGGACACTTTTTTGGATTTTCTGCGCTAGTTCCCAGAGTTGTTCTCCCTTGGCATTTCCGTAATTTACTAGGACTAAAGCTTGGTTTTTGTGGACTCCCACTTCCTGGAAACGCTTTCCTTTATAGCCACATTGCTCAATGAGCCATCCTGCTGGTATCTTAATTTGGTTTTCGCCGAAGCTATAGTGTGGCATATCAGGATACTGTTCTTGTAGGTCTCTAAACTGATTCATTGACACCACTGGGTTTTTGAAAAAGCTGCCACCATTGCCTAGGATTTTTGGATCCGGAAGTTTGCTTTGCCGTATGCTGATAACTGCATTGGAAATTTGTTGGATACTTGGATCGTTAATGCCTTTCTCCCTTAACTTGCTCTGGATGGCACCATAGGAGATGTTTTTATAATGGTCTTTGGTAGTTAGCTTTAAGATAACAGAGGTGATGATATACCGACCTTTGTTTCTTTTGAACACAGAATCTCTGTAGCCAAAAGAGCAATCTTCTTTTTTAAAGG
This sequence comes from Galbibacter sp., assembly GCF_035306585.1. Lineage (GTDB taxonomy): Bacteria > Bacteroidota > Bacteroidia > Flavobacteriales > Flavobacteriaceae > Galbibacter. Next base: position 6,620 of record NZ_DATGNU010000109.1, on the reverse strand, counting down.
TGACTTGCCTATTTTCTTTTAAGTCAAGTGCTTGACAACTTACAAAAACGTCCTTTAACTCCACCCCGTAAGCACCGATATTTTGTATGGGTGCTGTGCCTACGTTACCTGGAATGAGTGAAAGGTTCTCTATGCCTCCTAAGTCATGTGCTATTGCCCAGCATACAAAGTCATGCCATACTTCACCGGCTTGTACCTTTACCTTGGCATGATTTGGAGTTTTAGATAGTATCTCAATGCCCTTAGTGTTTAAATGAATCACTAAACGCTCCACGTCCTTGGTAAATAAAATATTGCTGCCACCACCTATAATTAACGGATCGGGGTATTGCTTTGAGTACAATACTTCCTCCAGAGTGGTGTTATTGTCAATTTCCATAAACAGTAATGCATTGACATTGATACCAAAGGTATTGTAGGGTTTTAGAGAAACGTTGTGCAAAAGCATGTTCGGTTTAGGCATTGTATTGTCTTAAAGCTTCTTTTAGTATTTCAACTGCTCTTAACAAGTCTTTCTTGTCCAATACATAGGCTAACCTAACTTGATCGTACCCGATTCCTTCACTTGCATAAAACCCTGCTGCAGGGGCTACCATAACCGTTTGACCATCCATTTGGAAGTCTTCCAATAACCAGCGCGCAAAATCTTCTGTATTTGATACTGGAAGCTGAACGATGCAATAAAAAGCTCCTTGTGGAGTAGCAACTTTAACACCATCGATGGTTTTTAATGCTGATATTAGAAGGTTTCTGCGTTCAACATATTCTGTAATTACCTGGTCAAAATAAGACTGAGGAGTATCTAAGGCTGCCTCACTAGCGATTAGCGCAAGGGTAGGCGGTGACAATCTCGCCTGAGCAAACTTTAAAGCCGTTGAATGAACCTCTGGATTTCTAGTAACTAAGCATCCTATTCTCGCACCACACATGCTGTATCGCTTAGACACAGAATCTACCACGATGGCATTTTCTTGGATGCCTTCTTCCTGTAGAATGGAATAGTGTTCTACATTATCATAAGCAAACTCTCTATATACTTCATCTGAGATTAAAAACAAATCATATTTTTTGACAAGGGCAGCTAGTTTTTTTATTTCTTCTCTCGTATACAGGTAACCAGTAGGGTTCCCTGGATTACAAATTAGAATAGCTTTTGTTTTAGGGGTGATTAGTTTTTCAAATTCTTCTATGGGCGGAAGTGCAAAATTGTCTTCAAAATTAGAGACCACGGGAACAACCTCTACCCCTGAAGCATTTGCAAATCCATTGTAATTCGCATAAAATGGTTCTGGAATAATGATCTCATCAGAAGTATCAGCAATAGAGCCGATAGCAAACATTAAAGCTTCAGAGCCTCCTGTGGTGACAATGATTTGATCCGCAGTGACCTCTATGTCGTATTTGCCGTAATAATTTGCCAATTTAGTTCGGTACTCTTGCGAGCCTTCACTACGGCTGTATTCTAAAATCTCTAGTTTGTTATTTCGAACCGCATCCATGGCCACCTTTGGAGTTTTTATATCGGGTTGGCCAATGTTTAGATGTATTACTTCGATCCCTTTGCTCTTTGCAGTTTCTGCAAAGGGTACTAACTTTCTAATAGGCGATTCAGGCATGTTTTGCCCTTTCTTTGAAATTTTTGGCATAAATCTAATTTTATGAATTGCAAATTTGCAAAATTATTTCCACAATTTGTTATAAAACCACAGTGTTCTTTACAGTGCGATTAAATGTTAAAAATATATGTTAATTCATTGATTTTTAATATTTTTAGAAGGTTAATCATAGGGCAATTTACTATGAAGGCTGTTAAATATATCCGTTGGCTTATTCTATTAGCTATATGTATTTCATATGGCCAGAATAAATTCGAGCTTTTAGACGGTGAGCGCAGCGAAAAAGTATCTTTCGACTTTATTAATAACCTAATTGTGTTAGAGGTCGAGGTCAATAAAATACCGCTTTCATTTATTGTCGATACAGGTGTCAACAAGCCTATCCTGTTTGACATTTCTCCAGAGGATTCATTAGATATTCACAGTCCAAAAGATATATATATCAAAGGGCTAGGGGGTGGAGAGCCTCTTCGGGCCATCCATAGCAAAAACAATGAATTCAAAATAGGAAGGATTATCAATCGACACCAAGATTTTTATCTCATTCGAGATGCGAATGTGAATTTCTCACAACAAATCGGGTATAGAGTTCATGGAATCATAGGCTTTGATCTCTTTAAAAATTTTATAGTTGAGGTGAATTATAAAAATGAACGAATGCGATTTTATGACCCACAGCAATATCGATATAAAAATTGTCGTAATTGTGAATCTTTGCCTTTAGAACTCGAAGGATCAAAGGCCTATGTGCATGGGTATATCAAGCAATATTCTCATATGGAAGAGATCCCTGTAAAGTTACTTTTGGATAGCGGAAGTTGTGATGCGCTGTGGTTATTTGAGAATACAGAAGGGGAGATCGCAGGTCCAGTAAAGTTCTTTGATGATCTATTAGGATTTGGGCTCAGTGGTAAAATTCACGGCAAGCGGGCGCGCTTGCAGCGTTTTAGGATAGGGGATTTTGAAATTCAGCAAACCAAAGTCTCGTACCCTGATTCGATATCACTCCGTTATTTAAATGTGATGGGGGATCGCAATGGTTCCTTAGGATCTGAAATATTAAGGCGCTTTAAGGTGGTTTTTGATTATCCTAACCAAAAATTAACCCTGAAAAAGAACGGAGACTTTAATGATCCTTTTCTTTATAATATGAGTGGGATACAGCTGGAACACAATGGAATGCGAATCGTAAAGGCCATGTCCCAGGATATCGATCAGGGTCGTAGGCTTGCCCATAAATCAGGAGGGAATTATAGCCCCCTTAGAAATACCCTTAAGTTCGAATTACATCCCGCTATTCAAATTGCCGATGTGCGGCTCAATAGCCCTGCAGATAAGGTGGGTTTGCGTAAAGGGGATGTGATTTTAAGTGTGAATCGCAAGGATATTTCCAGTTATTCCTTGCAACAGATTACACAAATGATAAACACCAAACCTGGTAAAAGGATTCAGTTGGAAATAGATCGTCAAGGGTCGTTTTTAAAGTTTGCATTTGAACTTAAAAAAGTGCTATAAAAAGACCAAACCATGCTAAAACAGCTGTAGCATGGTTTGGTATATGATACATGGAATTGCTAATTCACCCGTCTTATTGCGGAGCGCTAGCAAGTACTTTCCCCTTTATTTTTACGGCTACCGTAGGAGTGTCCGCATTTGACTGAACTGTGACAGTTTTACGAATCGGCCCTACTCTGTTAGTGTCGTATTTTACTTCGATTTTACCTGTAGCTCCTGGGGCGATGGGCGCTTCTGGTTTTTTAGGTATAGTACAGCCACAACTTGAGCGTACATCAGAAATTACTAAAGGTGCATCTCCAGTGTTTGTGAATTCAAATACACGAACTCCGTCACTACCTTTAGCGATTTCACCATAATCAATTACCTGTTGTTTAAACTCTATTTTTGCTGTCTTTTCTTGAGCCTGAGTGGCAAAACTAAGAACGCCAACAAATAAGAGCATTAGGAAATTTTTCATCGTTTTTCAGATTTAAGTGAATATCAAATTTAATTACTTTTTACAATCCGTGCAAAATTTAGCGTTTATCTTTCAAAATACTACGGATATAGCTACTTTTGCTCTCCTAACTCCAAAAAGTGTTCCAAATATGAATATTCCATCGAAATACGATGCCAATTTGGCAGAAAATAAATGGTATGATTACTGGATGAAACATCGTTTTTTTCATTCAGAACCTGATGAGCGTGAGCCTTATACCATTGTAATCCCTCCACCAAATGTAACAGGAGTCTTACATATGGGACATATGCTGAACAATACCATTCAGGATGTGTTGATTCGAAGAGCACGTCTTTTGGGGAAAAATGCCTGTTGGGTTCCTGGAACGGACCATGCCTCTATTGCAACCGAGGCAAAGGTAGTAGCTAAACTTAAGGAGCAAGGGATATCAAAATCAGATTTAACGCGTGATGAATTCTTAGCGCATGCCTGGGAATGGACCCATCAATATGGTGGAGTTATTCTGGAGCAATTGAAAAAATTAGGGTGCTCTTGTGATTGGGAGCGTACTAAATTCACCATGGATCCCGCCTTATCAGAATCCGTAATTAAGACCTTCGTTGATTTATATGAGAAGGGATTGATTTACCGTGGTTATAGAATGGTCAATTGGGATCCAGAGGCTAAAACCACTCTTTCTGATGAAGAGGTAATTTATGAGGAGCGGCAAGGGTTACTGTACTATATATCCTATCGTATTGAAGGGAGTGATGAGACCTTGACCATCGCAACTACTCGACCTGAGACCATTTTAGGGGATACCGCCATTTGTATTAACCCAGCGGATGAACGTTATAGGCATTTAAGAGGGAAAAAAGCTATCGTCCCAATCGCAAACCGCGTGATTCCAATTATCGAGGATAGTTATGTGGATTTAGAATTTGGAACGGGTTGTTTGAAGGTAACTCCAGCACATGATGAAAATGATAAAAAATTAGGAGATAAACATGGTTTGGAGGTGATCGATATCCTCAATGAGGATGCTACTTTAAATAGCTATGGACTCCACTACCAAGGAAAGGATCGATTTGTAGTCCGTAAAGAGATTACAAAGGAGTTGGAGCAGAAAGGGTATTTGGTTAAAACCGAAACACATATAAATAAAGTTGGAACTTCGGAGCGTACAAAGGTGGTCATTGAGCCTCGTTTGTCTGATCAGTGGTTCTTGAAAATGGATACCCTTGTAAAGCCTGCTTTAAAGGCTGTACTAGAGGATAAGGAAATTAAATTATTTCCATCAAAATTTGAAAACACTTACCGCCATTGGTTGGAGAACATTCGAGACTGGAATATTTCGAGACAATTGTGGTGGGGGCAACAGATTCCAGCGTATTACTACGGTGAGGGCGAGGATGAATTTGTGGTTGCCAGTACTGCAGAAGAGGCCCTTGTAAAGGCTCGTGAGAAATCAGCAAATCCTGCATTGGAGCTAGCCGATTTAAAACAAGATGAAGATTCCCTTGATACCTGGTTTTCTTCTTGGTTATGGCCAATAAGTGTGTTTAATGGGATTTTAGAGCCGAACAATAAAGATATAGAATATTATTATCCAACGAATGATTTGGTGACTGGTCCGGATATTTTATTCTTCTGGGTGGCTAGAATGATATTTGCGGGATATGAATATCGAGATGAGAAGCCTTTTAATAATGTATACCTTACTGGATTGGTTAGAGATAGTCAGGGAAGAAAAATGTCTAAATCCTTAGGGAACTCTCCTGATGCTCTAAAGTTGATCGAAAAGTATGGCGCTGATGGTGTACGAGTAGGTTTGTTGCTCAGTTCTGCTGCTGGAAACGACTTGTTGTTTGATGAGGCTCTGTGTAAACAAGGAAAAAACTTTGCCAATAAAATTTGGAATGCATTTCGTTTAGTCAAAGGGTGGGAGGTTACGGATATTCCACAGCCTTCTTATGCTGAAACGGCCATAGAGTGGTATCAGAATAAGTTTCAGTCTGTTTTAGAGCAAATAGAAGATCATTATTCTAAATACAGAATTTCGGATGCCTTAATGGCTACCTATAAACTTGTTTGGGATGATTTCTGCTCATGGCTTCTGGAGATGGTAAAGCCAACCTACCAGCAGCCGATAGATGCAAAAACATATCATGCAATTATTGAAATCTTTGAAGATAATTTAAAATTATTGCATCCATTTATGCCTTTTTTAACGGAAGAAATATGGCAACTAATGAAAGAAAGAGAACCTAGCCAAGCATTAATTGTTGCTAGATGGCCACAGAAGAAAACCGTTGATACTTCTTTGGTGGAGGGTTTTGAAATGGCTGCAGAGGTGATCTCTGGAATACGTACCATTCGTAAGGAGAAGAACATCCCATTGAAAGAGGTGATTTCGCTCTCGGTATTAAATAAAGAAGAAGTGGATACGAAATTTGACGCCATCATTCAAAAATTAGGGAATCTTGATGGGATTCAATATGTCGAATCCAAACTTGAAGGTGCCTTGTCTTATAGGGTGAAGTCTAATGAGTATTTTATTCCTATTGTGGGTGCTATTGATCTAGCAGCTGAAATAGAAAAAATCGAAAAAGAATTACGTTATACAGAAGGCTTTTTGAGATCTGTTGAGAAAAAGCTTTCTAATGAACGCTTTGTTAATAATGCCCCTGAGCAGGTAGTGCAAATGGAGAAACAAAAACAGGCAGATGCGCTAGCAACAATTCAAACGCTTAAGGAAAGTTTGGAAAATCTTAAAAAATAAGTTGCTATTTGTAATGAAGATATGGTGATTGAAAATCTCCTCCGATAAAGGGGGAGATTTTTATTTGGTGCGCCTTGCATGGACGATATCTATAGGGTGTAAGTCCCGAACACGCCCAAGCAGTGGGAAGTGTTAGCCTAAAACAAGGGTGTCCATCGCGAGGTGGAATCTGAAGATTATTGCGATTGGACAATGAGCAATATTAAGCAAAATCCTGGCCTGACGGACAGAAACTACGTATAAGGCCAAAGTTGTCTGGATAAGG
>NZ_DATGNU010000108.1:0-10208 GCF_035306585.1 Galbibacter sp. | reverse complement strand
GTTTTAGCAGAAAGAAAAGTATACGTAGAGGAATCTGAAATGGAAGGATTAACCCCTCCAAATTCTCCGAAATACTGTAAATCCTGAATATTATTTGCTGGTTTAAATTTCATATGATTATCCTTTTATACTATAAAAGTCTAAAATTTAAGTTTGTTTATCAATAGAGTAACATTAAAATAGATTATTTGTCTAAATAAATTTATAATTTAGTAAATTAATCTAACAACACAAGGGTTTAATATTAATTATAGAATATGAGTCAAACCATGAAACTGGACTTGATTGATAGAAGATTACTAGAGTTACTTCAGCACGATGCAAAACAGACAACTAAAGTGTTAGCGTTGAAGCTAAATTTATCTAAAACAGCGGTATACGAACGCATCAAAAAATTAGAAAAGCATGGGGTTATACAAAAATATACGGCCTTAATCGACCGTCGTAAAACAAACATGGCCTTTGTGGTTTTTTGTCATATAAGGCTCACCCAGCATATAAAGGAACAACTTTTGGGATTTGAAAAACAAGTCATTCAGCTTAAGGAAGTACTGGAATGTTATCACGTAAGTGGCGATTATGATTATTTGTTGAAAGTACATGTTCCAGATATGCAGGCCTATAGAGAGTTTATGACCTCAAAGTTGACCACCCTGAGTCACATTGGAAGCACCCAAAGCGTGTTTATGATTGAAGAGGTGAAAAACACCACGGATTTGAAACTTTAGTTTACGATTGGTTCACTATGGCAAAGGTATGACAGGCGACTAGTGCTGCCGTCTCGGTTCTTAGTCTGGAATCCCCAAGACTTACCGGTTTAAAATCATGAAATAAAGCCGTATTGATTTCAGCGGTAGAAAAGTCGCCTTCAGGACCAATGAGTATTAGAACATCTCGTTGTTTCTTTATGGCGTGTTGTAAAAGAAATTTCTGTTGGTCTACACAATGTGCGATAAATAACTGTTGATCTGAAGCCTCTTTGGAAACCTCTTGAATCATCTCCTTAAAAGTTTTCGGTGGATGGAGTAAAGGGAGGTAAGAACTTAGAGATTGTTTGGCAGCGGATTGAATGATTTTCTCATAACGTTCTAATTTGATCACTTTTCGTTCTGAATGATCACAAATTATTGGAGTAATTTCATCGATTCCTATCTCGGTCGCTTTTTCTAAAAACCATTCGAATCGATCATTCATTTTAGTGGGTGCAACGGCCATATGAAGCCGATACCCCTTAGGATTAGTAAAGGTTGAACTGAGCAGTTGTACACTACAGTGTTTGGCATCTGATGCCAAAATTGTAGCTTCAAAGAGCCATCCTTTTCCATTGGTGATATGAATGGTATCCCCAATAGTCATTCGAAGAACTTTATGTATATGTCGACTTTCTTCCTTGTCAAATTGATATTCCTTGGAAGTTTTAACTAAATCGGGTGCGTAAAACAATTGCATAGGGTTGACTTTAATGGGTTTACTAGCTCTATTGAGTCCATTCTGAATGTTTTATGATAAGGAAAATCGTGCTTTAGCAGCGACACTTTGGTCTGTGAAGGATTTATCCAAATACTTATAATAACCTACAATTCCAATCATTGCTGCATTGTCAGTGGTGTATTCAAATCTTGGTACATAGGTTGTCCAACCATATTTCTTTTCCCCTTCCTTTAAGGCTTTTCTAATACCTGAATTTGCGGAAACTCCGCCGCCTATTGCAATGTGCTTAATTCCTGTACTTTTAGATGCCTTTTTAAGTTTATCCATTAAAATGTTAATAATTGTGTGTTGAATCGAAGCGCATATATCCTGAAGGTTCTCCTGGACAAAATCTGCTTGAATTTTGGTTTGTTTCTCAACAAAGTATAGTACAGCAGTTTTTAAACCACTAAAACTAAAATTAAGATCCTTTACCTTAGGTTTTGGAAATGGAAATGCTTTTGGATCCCCCTCTTGGGCGAGCTTGTCTACTAATGGGCCTCCAGGATAGGGAAGTCCAAGTATTTTAGCAGATTTGTCGAAAGCTTCACCAACAGCATCATCAAGAGTTTCGCCAATGATTTGCATATCGAAAAAACTATTAACTTTCACAATTTGCGTATGCCCACCGCTGATGGTTAAAGCAATAAAGGGAAAAGTTGGTTTGGGTGTGTCATTCTCCTTTATAAAATGTGCTAAGATGTGTGCCTGCATGTGATTGACCTCAATAAGGGGGATGTCTAAGGCAAGAGATAACGATTTTGCGAAAGAGGTCCCTACCAGTAAAGAACCCATTAATCCAGGACCACGAGTAAAAGCTATTGCAGATAATTGTTTTTTATCGATATTTGCCTTGCTTAAAGCTTGATGAACTACGGGTACAATATTTTGTTGGTGTGCTCTGGAGGCGAGTTCGGGAACGACTCCTCCGTATTCTTGGTGAATTTTCTGATTCGCAACAACATTACTCAATACCTGGTCGTTTAGAAGGACAGCTGCGGATGTGTCATCGCATGAAGATTCTATGGCAAGTATATAAACATCTTGGGTATTCATATATATCTTTGAAATAATAAATTGGAGTAACAAAGGTAAAACATAAAAGACTATCAAAAAACTAAGGAAAATATTAATTCGGACGCTCCTTACATTGTTGCTGATACTAGTTTTGGTAAGTTTTTTTCTGTCCCTACCAGTGGTGCAAACCCAACTTGCTAAGCGTGCCACAAATTTCTTAAACCAAACCTATAGTACCAATATAAATATAGATGAAATTCACTTTATTCCTTTTTGGGGGGACGTTAGTGTAAAGGGTGTATATGTTGAGGATTATAAAAAGGACACCTTAATCTATATTGACAAACTAAATACTTCGATTATAAATGTCAGAGAATTAATTTCTGGGGATCTCGAATTTGGAGCTATTTCCGTAAATCACTTATTGTTTAATATGAAAACCTATAAGGGGGAGCAACATACCAATTTAGATGTCTTTGTAGAGAAACTTGATGAAGGGGAAGGGGATCCGGAAAATCCTTTTTTAATGACCTCTGCCCATATTAGTGTAAAGGATAGTGAGTATCGGTTAATAGATGAGAATAATGAAAACCCTGTTATATTGGGTCTAGAGAATTTAAATATAGAATCCAATGATTTTTTAATCCTGGGGCCAGATGTGAGCTTAAATATTAGAGATTTAAAATTTACCTCTAAAAAGGGCGTGGTGGTAAATCACCTCGAGAGCGCGTTTTCTTATACGAAATCTCAAATGCGTTTGGACAGTTTACGTATTGAAACCCCTGGATCAAATATTCAAGGTCAGGCCGTTTTCGATTACGAACCTGGTGATTTTCAGGATTTTTTAAATAAGGTTAAAATTAGTGGCAAGTTTAGAGAATCAACCGTGGCTCTTGATGAAATCAATTTGTATTTTGATGAATTTGGAAAGGATAAACAAGTGGAATTGTCCACAGATTTCACAGGTTATTTGAATCATTTGGAAATGGATAACCTGTACCTTACCTCTGGCAATACGTTGATCGATGGTGATTTTGTGTTTCACAATATGTTCGAACAGGATAAAGAATTTAGTATTGATGTACATGCTAGGAATGTTTCATCCAACTATCATCAGCTTATTGGCTTGTTACCTGGGATTTTAGGAAAAGCCCTTCCAAACTCCTTTGAACGCTTTGGTCAACTTTCCATCTTTGGCAATATGCGAATTACCGAAGCGTCAGTTTATGCCAAGGTGAATTTAATATCGGATATTGGAAAAGGGTATTCTGACTTGACATTAACAAACATCGATCAATCGGAAGATGCTGCCTATAAAGGGATCTTGTCCTTACAAGATTTTGATATGGGAGCCTTTTTAGAAAATGATCTCCTTGGTAAAACAGATTTAGATGTTAGTGTGGATGGTTTTGGCTTTAAACAGGAGACCCTCAATACGGAAGTCATCGGAGAATTGTATTCCATTGTTTACAATGGATATGAGTATCAGGGCATCAAGGTTTCAGGTGTTGTAAAAGATCAGCTTTTTGATGGATCCATAACATCGGTGGATAAGAATTTTGATATTAGTTTTAAGGGGTTGGCTGATTTATCGGGAGCAACGAACGAGTTTAAATTCGTGGCCTCTGTGCGTAATGTAGATTTAAACAAACTGAACTTTGTAAGTCGTGACAGCATTTCTCTGTTTAAAGGAAATATCACCGCAGATATGTCAGGAAACTCTTTATATAAATTGGCTGGAGAGATGAATTTTCGTAGGACAAGTTATACGAATCAAAATGATAGTTATTATTTTGAAGACTTCACTATTACCTCCGAATTTGTAGATCAGGAACATATCATATCCATTAATTCTCCGGATATTATCACCGGGTCCTTAAGGGGGAATTACCACATCAGAGAACTAGGTCATATTATTAAGAATTCCATCGGAAGTATCTACACCAATTATAATCCAGAACCTGTAGCTCCTGGTCAATATGTGGATTTTGACTTTAAAATTTACAATAAAATTGTCGGTGTGTTTTTCCCGCAACTTGAATTTGGAAGTAACACTTCAATTAGGGGATCTGTAGATGCAGATCAAGAGGATTTCCAATTGAATTTTAGCTCACCAAAAATTAGTGCCTCGGGCAATGAATTTGATCATATCCAAATTGAAATAGATAATAAAAATCCGCTTTATAATACCTTTATTGAGGTCAGTGATATTGAATCTAATATTTATGATGTTAGTGATTTTAGGTTGATTAATACCAAGATTGATGACACTTTATTTTTTAGAACTGAATTCAAAGGGGGGAATCAGTTCGATGACATTTACAACCTTAATTTCTATCATACTTTTAATGATAAGCAAGAATCGGTAATTGGGTTAAAACGCTCTAGACTAGGTTTTAAAGGACGTGACTGGATTATTAATGCTAATAATAATACCGATAATAAGGTAAGTTTTAGTCGTACCCTTGATACAGTGAATATTAGTCAAGTGGTGATGAATTACAAAGAGGAGCAAATTCGACTTGAAGGAATGCTTATTGATAGTACCTACAAAGATGTAGACCTTGAATTTGAAAATGTCACCCTGGATAAAATCCTTCCAGATATTGATAGTTTGAAATTAGATGGTAAAGTAGATGGGTATGTTAATATCTTGCAACGCAATAAGATATACACGCCCTCTTCCAATGTTAAGATCTCTGATTTTGCAGTTAATGATTTACCAATGGGTAATTTGTTTTTATCTATACTAGGGAATCAAGACCTTACGCATTTTGGGGTGAACGCAAAAATTGTAGAGGACTCTAAAGAAACGCTCAATATATTAGGGGATATCAATGCGGACCCAAATACCACACTTGTGGATTTGAAAGGGCACTTGGATAATCTGAACCTCGAAATACTCAGTCCATTAGGGGCGGATGTAATATCCAATATACGAGGTTATGCATCGGGAGATTTTAGAATAACCGGTGAACTTGGAAACCCTCAGATGAGTGGTATGCTCCAAATCCAGGATGGCGGATTAAATATACCCTACTTAAATGTTGATATGAATATGCCCAAGCTTGCGGATGTTCAATTAAAAGGAAGGTCTTTTGTGTTGGAAGATATCACCTTTACCGACACACGTTATAATACCAAGATGAATTTAAGTGGCTCGATCACTTATGATCATTTTAAGGATTGGTATCTGGATTTATATATGGATACCAAAGGGGAACGATTTTTGGTGTTAAATACCCAGTCTTCTCCAGATGAATTATACTATGGTACTGGTTTTATCAGCGGTACAGCACAGTTGTATGGACTCACTAGTGAGATTTTAAATATCGATGTTAACGCGCGTACTGAGAAGGGAACGAGCTTTGTGATACCGCTAAGTGATGTTACAGAAATTGGAGATACCTCTTTTATCAATTTTATAGATAAAAATGAGACGGAGGAGGAGGCAGCCAAACGAAAAGTGGCGGATGTTCAGGGGATAGAAATGCAGTTTGATTTGGATGTCACCCCACAGGCTGAAATTGAAATTGTGGTGGATCCCAAGACTAGAAGTACTTTAAAAGGAACTGGTGCTGGGAACTTGCTTATTGAAATAAATACCAATGGGAAATTTAATATGTATGGTGACTTTATCACCTATACAGGGGAGTTCTTGTTTAAGTATGGTGGATTTATCAATAAACGCTTTGTAGTACAACCTGGTGGAACGATCATTTGGGAAGGGGATCCAGTGGAGGATGCAGATATGAATATTGCGGCCAAATACTCACTCTACGCCAATCCTGGTGTTTTAATGGACAATGCTCAGATTACTAGAAAAATTGCTACTGATGTGACCATTCGACTAGAAGGCCAATTAATGCAGCCTACTTTGGATTATGAAATCACATTTCCCAATACAAATGCTGTCGTTACCTCAGAATTACAATATCATTTAGACGATAACGCAAAGCGTGAATTGCAGGCATTCTCGCTGCTCTCTCAAGGAGTTTTTCTAGATGAGTTAAGTATTAATCAAACAGCGGTTACTGGAAACCTTGTTCAAACTGCCTCAAGCTTGTTTAATCAGGTGTTAAATGCGGGAGAGGGTAAATTTGATGTGGGTGTTTCATATGAAATCGGTGAGCGAAATCCAGAATTAGATTATGTGTCTGAGGATCGACTTGGGGTGACAGTTTCCACCCAAATTAGTGAACGTGTACTAATTAACGGAAAAATAGGAGTCCCTGTGGGAGGCGTGACTGAAACCGTGGTGGCTGGTGATGTGGAAATTCAGATTCTCTTAAATGATGATGGAAGCCTTATTGCTCGGATTTTCAATAGAGAAAGTGAAATTCAACAATTTTTTGCCCAACAGCAAGGCTATACGCAGGGAGTTGGGTTATCTTATCAAGTAGAATTTGATACTTTCCGTGAACTTGTCAAAAGAATTTTACAAGGAAATACTGAGGGTTATTCCAATGGAATTGGATTCGAAGAACCCGAGGAAGAAGACCAGGTTCAACAGGAAGAAACCATGGGTAATGGTCTTGTAAATTTTCAAACCAAAAAACCAAAAAAGAAGGAGTGATCTATCGGTGATTCACTGTTTTAAAAGTATAGGTTTTATCCAAAGCTGATTATTTTTTCACACCTCAGATAATCAGGGAAAACATTGCAGAAATCCCTTATATTTGAAGATATTCTTTAAAATATAACAGTGTATTTGTTAATAATTTACTAACGAAAACGATTGATTCGTTTAATAATTGATTTTTAATGAAATCTATACAATATAATTGAAAATTCTTTGGTAGTTTTACGTACCAAAATAATACAATTTAATGTCTACAAACATCAAGAAAATAGGAGTATTGACCTCTGGTGGTGATGCACCAGGAATGAATGCAGCCATTCGAGCAGTCGCAAGGACTTGCGCGTATCACCATATCGAGTGTGTAGGTATCTATAGAGGATACCAAGGGCTCATAGAAGGGGATTTCGAAGATCTCAGTGCTAGAAGTGTTCGCAATATCATTAATAGAGGAGGGACTTTCTTAAAATCGGCTCGTTCGCAAGAATTTAAAACTAAAGAAGGCCGTGCAAAAGCTCATGCCCAATTGGTGAAGAATCAAATTGATGCATTAGTACTTATCGGAGGTGACGGAACCTTTACAGGAGGGATGCTCTTTAACGAGGAGTATAATTTTCCAGTTCTAGGAATACCTGGTACTATAGATAATGATATTGACGGGACCATGTATACCCTTGGATACGATACGGCATTAAACACCGTTGTGGACGCCATTGATAGAATTCGCGATACTGCGAGTTCGCACGACCGATTGTTTTTCATTGAGGTGATGGGAAGAGATTGCGGGCACATTGCTTTAAATGCAGGTCTTGGTGCAGGAGCGGAGGAGATCCTTATACCTGAGGCCAATCGAGGGTTAGAACAACTTTTAGAGTCTTTGGAACGCAGTAGAAAGACAGGGAAATCATCTAGTATCGTGGTTGTTGCGGAAGGTGATAAAACTGGAAAGAGCGTATTCCAACTTGCAGAATACGTCGAGGAGAATTTACCTAATTATGATATTCGAGTTTCTGTGCTTGGACATATGCAAAGAGGTGGAGCACCAACATGTTTCGACCGTGTACTAGCCAGTAGAATGGGTGTAAAAGCGGTGGAATCGCTTATGGAGGGTAAATCGAATTACATGGTAGGTATGATTAAAGATGAGATTGTGATTACCCCGATCATAGATGCGATAAAAGGAAAGTCATCTGTAGATTCGGAGCTAATGCGGGTTTGTGAAATCATGTCAACATAAAAATTATAACTAAATTTAAAAATTAATTAAAACTTAGAATAAAATGTCAACAGTTAAAATTGGAATAAATGGATTTGGACGAATAGGGAGATTGGTCTTTAGAGCAACATTAAAAAGATCTAATGTAGAAGTAGTTGCGATCAACGACTTATTGGATGTAGAGCACTTAGCTTACCTTTTGGAATACGATTCAGTTCACGGAAGATTTGATGGAACCATTGAAGTAAAGGACGGAAATCTAGTTGTAAACGGTAAAACTGTAAGAATTACAGCTGAGAGAGATCCTAAAAACTTGAAATGGGACGAGGTTGATGCCGACATCGTAGCGGAGTGTACTGGAATTTTTACCACGCTTGATACAGCACAATATCACCTAGATGCAGGTGCTAAAAAAGTAGTTATATCTGCGCCTTCTAAAGATGCTCCAATGTTTGTGATGGGAGTGAACCATAAAGACGTTAAAGCTACCGATAAGATTGTTTCTAACGCTTCTTGTACAACAAACTGTTTAGCGCCACTTGCCAAAGTATTGAATGATAATTTTGGGATCGAAGAAGCACTTATGACAACAGTTCACGCTACTACAGCTACACAATTAACAGTAGATGGACCTTCAAGAAAGGATTATAGAGGAGGGCGTAGTGCACTTTTAAATATTATACCAGCCTCCACTGGTGCTGCTAAAGCGGTAACTAAAGTTATTCCTTCTTTAGAGGGTAAACTTACAGGGATGGCTTTCAGGGTTCCAACTGCGGATGTTTCTGTAGTTGACTTAACTGTTCGTTTAGAAAAAGAGACCTCCTACGAGGAAATTAAAAAAGCGATGAAACACGCTTCTGAAAACGAGTTAAAAGGAATCTTAGGTTATACTGATGAGGCTGTTGTCTCCCAAGATTTTGTTGGAGAAACTGATACGAGTGTTTTTGATGCTGGTGCTGGAATCGAATTGAATTCTAAATTCTTTAAAGTTGTTTCGTGGTATGATAACGAAACTGGATATTCCAACAAATTGGTTGATCTAGCTGCGTATATTACTGCATTATAATTCAATTAAGTATTGCTATTGCACTGCTTTATTTGTACTAAATAATAAACTAAACTAATTTGTGTTTCACCTTTTTGGGGAGTAATTTAGGGTTTGCTAACACCTTAAATTATTCCCTGGTGATATACTACTTTCTATTTTATATTTAGATTAAGCACTTAAGCTAGCTAATAACTCAGAACAAGTATGATTTTAATCGTAGATAGTGGGGCGACTAAAGCCGATTGGATTGCTTTGGATGAACAGGGGAATAAGCTTTTTGTAACCAAGACGTTAGGATTAAGTCCTGAGGTGTTGACTAAGGAGATTATTCGAGAGCGTTTGACCAATAATTTCGAACTTTACAAGCACCGAAAAGAAGTTACTCAATTGTTTTTTTACGGTGCGGGTTGCGGAACCGAACGTATGCGTAAATTTTTAGGAGATATTTTTAAGGAGTATTTCACTAATGCGCGAATAAAAGTAAAGGAAGATACCTATGCGGCAATATATGCCACTGTAGATCCTGATCAACAAGCCATCGTTTGTATTTTAGGTACCGGATCTAACTGTAGTTATTGGGATGGTAAAGAACTTTTTCAGAAAGTGACCTCACTAGGATATATCCTAATGGATGACTGTAGTGGAAATTACTTTGGGCGTCAGCTCTTAAGGGATTACTATTATCATAAAATTCCTGAAAAATTAGCTAGTAAATTTAGTGATGAGTACGATCTGGATGAAGATAGTATTAAAAACAGTCTTTATAAGGAGCCAAATCCAAATACCTATCTGGCTACTTTTGCACGGTTTTTAATTCAAAATAAAGACGAGGAGTACAGTCAAATACTCATTAGAAAGGGAATGCAGTTGTTTATTGA
>NZ_DATGNU010000107.1:0-3745 GCF_035306585.1 Galbibacter sp. | reverse complement strand
GCTTGGGATCATATCAACGTCTTTGAGACCTTTGAAGATTATGTAGAGCAATTTAAAATCTATGTTGATTCAATAGTGGAGGGTGGAAGTATTACCTATAACGCCGAGGATCCTGAGGTGGCCAAGGTAGTGGAGAATTCTGAAAATCAAATTCGAAAAATACCGTACTTCACACCAGCGCATACTATAGAGGCTGGGATAACTTATCTAGAAACTCCGGAAGGTTCTATGCCTATTGAAGTTTTTGGAAAACATAACCTGAGTAATTTGGCAGGCGCAAAATGGATTTGTCAACACATGGGCGTCGATCAAGATGATTTTTACCAGGCCATTGCTAGCTTTAAAGGTGCCTCCAAACGCCTGGACAAACTTGCCGAGAATTCGAAAACCGTTATCTATAAAGATTTTGCACATGCTCCTAGTAAAGTGAAAGCAACCCTAGGTGCAGTAAAAGAGCAATATTCAAATAAAACAATCGTAGCGTGTCTTGAGCTACATACCTATAGCAGTTTGAACGCCACTTTTATAAAAGAATATAAAGATAGTCTAAACGCTGCGGATACAGCAGTTGTGTTTTATATACCCGAGGCTCTAGAGATCAAAAAACTCGATTCTCTGAGCAAGGATCAGATTAGAGCTGCTTTTGGACGCCAAGACTTAGTTATTTACACCAAGGCCGAAGACTTTAGTGACTTTATTTTTGATTTGAAACTTGATAATACCGCGCTACTTTTAATGAGTAGTGGGACTTATGGAGGATTGGATATGGATAAATTAAAGGCCAAGGTTTTGTAGTATTTCAATTCAGAAGCACATCGATCAAATTCATAAAGGTTTAGTTTTTATACTAAAAAAGCGCTTTTGTGTCTGCTTTTTGTTGATAAGTCCTTTAAGGCAGTAGGACAGATCATGCGGATGTTTAATACCTTTAAATCATGAAAGTGAATACTCCAAAAATATCAATTAGAAACTGGAGTGCAGATGATAGACCTAGGGAAAAGATGCTTTTAAAGGGTAAGGATGCACTGTCAGATGCAGAACTCATTGCCTTATTAATTGGCAGTGGTAATCGAAGGGAAAGTGCTGTAGATTTGTCGAAACGCATTTTAACAACTTCGAGAAATAGTCTAAGTGTACTAAGTAGGCTCTCCATTGAGCAACTCTCCAAATATAGTGGTATTGGCAAAGCTAAGGCCATTGCAATTGTGGCCGCATTAGAGTTAGGTAGAAGAAAACGTCTAGCCAAGGCACTTCCAGATCATGGGTTGTCGAATAGTGAAGAGGTATTCGAATTTATGCAACCTCGCATTGGTGAATTACCTCATGAGGAATTTTGGGTGATTTATTTAAACAATGCCAATAGGGTAGTTCATACTTTTCAGCTCAGTAAGGGAGGGATTACTGGAACTTTAGTGGATGTCAGATTGCTAATAAAGGAAGCAGTGCTTGTGGGTGCTGTTAGTTTGATATTGTCCCACAACCATCCATCGGGTACCTTGCGACCTAGTGAAGCGGATAGAAATATTACAGGAAAAATTAAAATTGCTTGCGATTCTATGGATATAAAAGTCCTAGATCACCTTATTATAACTGAAAAGTCTTATTTTAGTTTCAAAGACGAAGGAATCCTTTAATATGTTATTAGTTTACACCTATAGAATTACGCCGAGGGTTAATTATACCATGAAGCATATCATCTCAAGAATGCTGAATGTGGATATTCGCATCACCACTAAGGTGGAAGATTTTATTGCTCATAATGGTCCTAAGATTACTTATACTAGGCAACCTCTACAAAATGAATTTTTTATTAGAAGTCATGAGCTACTTTTTGAGCAAGGTATTTCGGATGTCGAAATTACTATAAATGATTGGGACGGGATCCCTTGTTTTTTTCCAACTACGGAAAGTTGTGCCCTTCCATTTGATATTTTCGCCGCTAGCTTTTATCTATTGAGTAGGTATGAAGAGTACCTACCACATGTAAAGGATGAACACGGAAGGTACCCTGTTACGGAAAGTTTGGCCTATCAACATAATTTTCTGGAAATACCAGTGGTGGATATTTGGGTGAAGCGTTTAAAAATCGCTCTTCAAAGACGCTTTCCTGAGCTTCAGTTCAAAACCAAGGAATATCAACAAACTTCCATTATGGATATTGCGGTGGCCTATGCCTATCGTAAAAAAGGAATTATTAGAACTATTGGAGCAACGCTCATTGATGTGTTTAAATTTAGATTGTCTAAGATTCTTGATAGGTATTTGGTATTGTTAGGATTTCGAGAGGATCCATATGATTTTTTCTTTCGTGTAAATCAGCTGCATAAACAATACCAATGTGAGGCGGTATTTTTCTTTTTAATGGCGGATTATTCGAATTACGATAAGAATATCTCGGTGATTAATTCTAGTTTTAAAACCTTAATTAAGTCGGTTGCCGATTATAGTATAGTATCCTTAATGGCTTCTTATAGAGGTTTTGACGATTTATCGGTTTTAAAAAAGGAACGGAGCCGACTGATTAATACCATCAATAGACCAGTAAAAAGAGTGCGTCAACGTTTTAATCGATTGCATATTCCAGAGACTTATAGACTTATGGTAGATGCTGGTTTTAATGAAGATTACACTATGGGATATACCAACGAGGTAGGCTTTAGAGCGGGAACCTGCAGTCCATTCTACTTTTACGACATAAGTTTTGAGGAGCAGATTCCAATACTTATCAATAGTTTTTGTGTTCAGTACACTAGTTTGTATAAGTTTAAAAGTGTGAGTAAAGCACAGGAGAAGCTACATGAGCTTTCTCAAAGAGTACAAGATGTTAACGGAGACTTTAATGTGGTATTCTCCAATGAGGTCTTACAGCTCAATAAACGTAATTCGTGGAAAGATCTATATATCAAATACTTAAAAATGAATCCAAAATATAATGAGCAGAAGTCTTGATATTACCGATGTGTTTTTTGACTTAGATCACACCCTTTGGGATTTTGAACGAAACTCCGAACTTACCTATCGCAAAATATTTAAAAATTACAACCTTCAGATACATCTGCCAGATTTTCTCAAAGTGTACGTTCCGATAAATACAAAATTATGGGGATTGTATCAGCTCGATAAGATCAGCAAACAAGAGCTTCGTTACCAACGATTAAAAATGAGTTTCGAGAAAATCAGATTCTCAGTAACAGACCAGGAGATAGATATTTTGGCCGATGATTATATAAAACACCTGACTACCTTTAATCATTTGTTTGATAATGCTAGGACCATTCTACAATATTTACAACCCAACTACAATCTACATATTATCACAAATGGTTTTGCGGAGGTTCAACAGGGGAAGCTTAAAAACGCTGGAATTGCTCATTACTTTGATGTGATCATGGATTCTGAAAGAGCGGGGGTTAAAAAGCCAAATCCTATAATTTTTGAAAAGGCCATGGATATTGCAAAGGTAGCTCCTAAAAATGCACTTATGGTGGGTGATAACTACGAGGTAGATATAATAGGGGCAAAGAATGTTGGGATGCATACTTTGTACTTCAACCCTTTGACCCCGAAAGGCCAAATGACTGATTTTGAAATCCAAGGATTGATCGAAATTAAAAATTACCTTTAACAGTATATAATAAAAGGGGTGCTATAACCGTTAAGATGATATGAAATTATTTGCCCGAAATTATCATGTTTATGTCTTTTACGCCTTTCTTCTGGTGATGAGTTCATGTGTTAAGGAGAT
>NZ_DATGNU010000106.1:0-9498 GCF_035306585.1 Galbibacter sp. | reverse complement strand
TACCCATGTGCAAGGTCTGAATCCATTGCGGTGACATCGCTGGATTTACCTTTCCTTGTATTTGTAACTGAATAATGATCTTGTGAAATGCTTTAAAAATAGCATCATAATCCGCGCAATTTTTGTTCTCAGGGTTATGATAATGGTTTTCGTCCTGATGAAGTCTTTTAAATAAGGCATATTTTGACCCACAATTAATTCCAGCATAAAGCATGGATTCCAGCTGAACAAGAGGTTCATTACTACTTTGTATAGCCCTAAGCATCGCCTTTTTACAACTCGATTCAATCTCCTGTCTACACACGGCTACAAGCTCATTACGATCCGCAAAATAGCGGTGCAAGGTTCTTCTTGTAATAGCTGCATTATCCGCTACCTTTTGCAAAGGTGCAGACAAATCTTCACCAAAGATCTCAATAGCTGATTCAATTATTCTGGTTTTTGTGTCCTTCATAGATGAGGACAAAGTTATTATAATTTTCTCAAAAGTGTGACATTATTTTTTAAAATAATTTTTACGTTTTTTTATTTCCAGTAGCGTTAGTTAAAATTTCATTTTTATACCAACAGAAAGATAGGGTGATATAGCAAAGTAATAATCATTATCAGATGCAAACACTCCTTTGAGGCTTCGCTCACTAAAGGAGGCAGGTCGATATAAGTTTAACCCAGCCATCCCCATGACCGAAAATCGAGATTCTCCAATTTTAAACTCTGGGCGCAAACCAGTGACAATGTATTGATGCGAAAATATCATGTCCTTACCAGCTTGTTTTAATAGCGCGACCTGTCCACTCATTTCCAGTGCATATGCCAGGGTGAAATCATCTGTAAACTCATACCCAATAGAGGCATCCAGACCCTCAATTAGTTCAATGGTTACATCATACTTCCCTCGAGGTTCCCATCGAAGATAAAAAGTCGGGAACACCATGGGATACCCTAAAGAACTGTTTATAGCCACTCCTGCTCCGATATCCAAATTGGATTTTAAATGTCTGATAAAAACAACCCCGCCACTAAATAGAATATTCCTGAAATTAAATTCGGAAAAATCGGTGGAAGGCATAAACAATCCCATCCCCATACTTGCCTTAAGTGACCATTTATTACTCAATGAACGCGTATGATAAAAACCTAGTTCAAGATTCATTAACTCAGGCACCATTTCATGGGTGAAATGATCATTGCTGAACCTCGTATAGGTTCCGCTGACTCCCATCCCCCATAATTGAGCACGGTTATATTTATCCTTACTGATAGCTAATGGGATCCTTAAAGCCCCCTGGTAGATCATGGCGGAACCTTCCGCATCGCCAATTTTTTCTTTCGGCTTTTCCCCAGGTGGCAAATAATAGTATCCAGAATTTCCAATATATTCTGTGCGAAACGATAGTTCTTGTGCCGCTACTTTGACACCTACTAAGAAGGTGACTATAGTCATTAGAAAAAATGATGTTATTCTGATCATGTTGTGGGTTTATATTTTAAATTTTTGTTTGATATTTCAACACAAAAAAACAACATGTACCAAAGAATAAAAATCGGTAACCTTTGGAGTTTAGAATTCTCTAGATGGATTTTAAAATAATGAAGTTAAAGTTATTAATGACTCGAATTAGCAAGCGGTAATCACCTTTGGTCTTACCTTAAACTATCATTCCGTCCATCCATTTTAAAAAGGCTGGCACTCGTACTCTGCTCACCAGGACTTCATGTGGACATTCTGGAGAAAAGCGAAGCTTTAATCTACTATGGAAGTGTTTGGCTACGTTTTCGATAGCTTTTAATTGCGCTATACAATTGCGGGAAACTCTTAAAAACGTCTGGGGATCCAGTTGTGGCTCTAATTGATCTAGGGTATAATTTATAATATAGCGCTTGTTTTGCAGGGTATGTAAGAACACCACGCCTTGTTCACTGTAAAAATGGGCAATGTCTTTTGTTTCAATATAATGATAGTAGTCACCCTGGGAGATTAAAAAACGGTTCTTGGTCCTATTGGGTATGATGGATTCTAAAAGCTTGGGATCCAAAGTAGCATTTTGAGAATTTTGAAAATAATGCTCAAATTTTTGTAATGCGGTCTCTAATTCTTTCTCATCAAAAGGTTTTAATAGATAGTCAACGCTATTAAGCTTAAAGGCCTTTATAGCATGTTGGTCATAAGCGGTAGTAAAGATCACAGGAGTTACAACCTTAACATGATTAAATATATCGAAACAACTTCCATCTGCAAGACGGATATCCATCAGAATGAAATCAACAGTATTTGATTTTAGAAATGCTATAGTTCCTGTAACAGTTATAGTTCGTTTTACCCCTTTATAATCAGGACGCAATGCTGTCATCATCCGTTTTAACTCCTCAAAGGCGAAGCGTTCATCCTCTACTATTAGGTATTCCATAATCTATATATATTCAATTCGTACTTTAAAGGATTCATCTGTTTGTTCCACTACAACTTCCTTTGAATATAATTCGTACTGCTTGCTAAGATATTTTAAGCCAATTCCTCCTTTTTCAACGCTAGTGGAGGGTTGAATATTATTTTCAACCATAAGGTAATTATCGTCGGTATGTATAGTAATATGAAGAGGATGTTCTTCAGTGGCAGAATTGTGTTTAAAAACGTTCTCTATGAGCAATTGTAATGTTAAAGGAATTATTTTATGTTGGTCGGATCCCGGTGTTTTATGTATTATTAATGAAAAAGAATTTTCAAATCGCATTTTCATCATAAAGGCATAGGAATCCAAAGCACTTAGTTCCTCCTCCACGGTGACTAAGGGTTGTCGATTCAAAGACAGCACATAACGGTAGGTTTTAGAGAGGGCTTTGGTAAACCTATTAGCATTATCTGGATTCATATAAATTAAAGAAGAAAGCACATTTAATGAGTTGAACAAAAAATGTGGGTTCATCTGTGCTCTGAGGGTCTCATGTTGAAAGGATAAAGCTGCTCGTTTGGCTTTTTCCGATTCTGCAATGGCTTTTTGTTCTGATTGAAAATAATAGATTAGTTCAAAGACCAAAAGTATCGGAATATTGGTGGTCATAATAAAAGCAAATTTTATGACAAAGGAAGGCAAGCCAGCTTCAGGGAAATGAAGGACCTGGTATATCATAAAATTAAAAATCCATAGCACTCCTAAACAAATTAGTACCAGTGCGAGAAGTTCTGTTAGAACTCTTAGAAATACATTTCTAGCAAATGGAAGGTATTTGTTTAGCAGCAACATCAATCGATAATCTGCAATACACAGGGTAATAACAACAGCGTAATGTGCAAGTATTTGGATATCTAGATTACGCCACAAATTTTCTTTAAGTATGATGCTACTGAATAACATTTGACAAACGGCATAGGTCAAGGTCGAAAAGAAAAAAATTAGGAGATTTTTTAAACTAAATTGAATGGAACTTCTCATATACTCAAAAATAGGATATCCTAGTTGTAAATAGCTGCATTATTTGATGGACTTTATTTTTTAGTGAATCAATTTAATCAAACCAGGGACAATATAAGGGCACTTAAGAATTTACAACCTTTAGCATGAACTATTTCTGTATTGTCCGAATTAAAAAAACAGCTCTAAAGCGTTTATAAAACCACCCTATGAGCTGCTTGTTTATCCCATTACCAGAATAACTCCTAGTAATATACAATAGCTACTTTTATAGCTTATCCATAAACTCCCTGATTTTTCCAATGATTTCATCCGCGTGATCCTCCAGGGCAAAATGCCCCGTATCATAAACATTATAATCAAGATTTTTGACATCTTTTTTAAAGGCCTCAGCTCCACTCTCAGGAAAGTACGCATCGTTTTTACCCCATACAACTAGTACAGGTGGTTGATGATCGCGCAAGTATTGCTGCCACTTTGGATATAATTTTAAATTGTTTTGATAATCATACCACAGATCTAAATTAACTTTTTGGGCATTTGGACGCTGCATTCTTAGATAATCTAAATGCCAGCAGTCAGGATTGATTCTCTCATGATCTTTAGTCCCATGGGTGTAATCCCATTTTAATCCATCTAGAGTAAAAGCTGATAATAATGGAGCCTCTGTTTCAGCATTACGATTAGCCCACATGGCCTTTATCCCCTTCCATACCGCTCCAATTCCTTCAAGGTAAGCATTCCCATTCTGAGTGATAATGGCAGTGATACGCTCTGGATGCGCAGTGGCAAGTCTAAATCCTATCGGCGCACCGTAATCTTGCATCATAATAGCGTAGGATTTGATCCCACGATTATCCAAGAAAGAATCGATCGTATGAGCAATATTATCAAAGGTGTACTGGTAACTAGTCGGATCAGGAAAATCACTCAAACCAAATCCAGGATAATCTGGGGCAATTAAGTGATAAGAATCAGACAATTGATCCAACACCTTTCTATATTGGTGTGAAGAAGAAGGGTACCCGTGTAAAAGCACAATGGTCGGATTTTCTACATTTCCGGCTTCTCGATAAGCGATGGTAACCCCATCGACTTTATCTTGTTTAAATTTAGTGTTCTGCATATTATAAAAATTAAAATTTTATTACCGAACGTTCGGTAAATAGGTTAAATAAATTTTTTTACTTCAAATATCTGCTATATATATTTTTCATAGTTCTATCAAAAATGGTGGTATCCCCAAGCCCTCTTGTCAACACGAGACAACCTTGGATATCAATAAGGGTTTGTAAAGCATAGTCCTGCGCTGTTTCCTTGGATAGGTTCAAGTCCACCCCTATTTGTTTGAAACCTGCGATCCATTGTTTCATACCATTGGCAATTTGTTTTCCAAACAAATCAATTCCTGCTTCCATGGATAGTGCTCTTAGAATACAGGTTCGCTTACCACCGTCATATACCTCAGCGATATTATCTAATGCCATTTTTAAACGATCCTCTGGTTTTATAGAATCATCATGTAAGAGGTCAAAAACCTTCTCCTGTATAAAAGCATGTAGATGTATAAACACAGCATCTGCCATTTCCTTTTTACCATCAGGAAAACGGTGATACAAGCTCGCTTTCTTTAATCCAGAAGCAGCAGCAAGATCTTGAAGACTTGCCCCCTCATATCCTTTAGAACAAAACACTTCTGTTAATCCGATAATAACCTCTTTATCTAATGCTTTCTGTGGTCTCATAGTACAAATGTATAAATAATATAGTCAGTTACCAAACGATCGGTAAAAAACAAGCTTTTAGGTTCTTCAATACCTATGTGGCTATGAAAAAAAGGGGGCTGAAGCCCCTGGATAACTGTAGTTTGTAATACTTAAAATCCAATCACTTTACCACTGTTACCTCCAACTCTACCTTTAAGGCTTCAAAAAGGCTTACCACTTCTAAAAATGTAAGCGCCTGTTTCATTTGATGTTTTTCAATCCACTGTTGAACAATACCAAAGTGCGGCCACAATTCTGCTGTTGAAGTGGTGTAGATGTTTAGCCGTACAATATTCTTACAATCATAACCAGCGCTTTGAACAACCTTTTCTACATTTTTGATTGCCAGCTCTAATTGTGCTTTCATATCCGCAGTACTACTTACGCCCTGATCGTCAATGGCTGTTTGCCCTGAAACATATAAGGTCCCCTGAGCATTTTTTACTTCTACTGCTTGATTATAACTACGTTGATCTTGCCACTTCCAAGGGTTTACTATGCTCTTTTCCATTTTTTTTGTTTTTGAATTAGAAGTACAAATTTCGACAAAAGAACAACCTACCACCTGTGAGGTATATCACAAAAACAATATTGATTACATTAAGAAGATAACCTACTTAATGTTTCTCTGGAAACTCCTAAATAAGAAGCTAGAAGTGTTTTAGACACTCTTTGCAAAAGTGCTGGGTAGCGACGTAAGAGCTGTTCATAACGTACCTCTGCCGTGGAACTAAGCAAGGATAAGATACGCTGTTGCGAGGCAATATGACCAGCAGTGGCCTTTTCTAAAAAGAAATGCTCGATTTTTGGTAGCTCCTTACGGAGGTTTTGATAGTCTTTAAGGGTGATGCATAAAATTTCTGAAGCCTCAAGGCATTGTAGGTTGATTTTAGCCTTTGTTTTTGTATTAAAGGCTAGATAATCGGTTTCCCACCAATCTTCTCTTGGAAAAGATAGTATATGATCCTTTCCAGATTCATCGGTATAGTAGAGCTTTAGAAGTCCTCGAGCTACAAAGAACATTTGTGGAACAGCCTGCCCCACTTCTATAAGATAATCTCCCTTTTTAAAGTGCTGTTTTGAAAAATGGGAAGTGATAAATGAAAACTCTTTCTCGGTAAGTGGAAGTATTTCTTCTATGTGTCTTCTGAGCTGCTTCATGCCGTTGTCGTATCAACTACCAATAATTTTCTTACGGTGTTCAATCCCCCATTGCGTTAAGTTTTTAATAATCGTCTGTAGTGACCGCCCATGATCCGTAAGTTCATATTGCACTGTGATGGGCTGTGTATCTATCACTGTACGCTTAATAAGTTGATTAAATTCCAATTCCTTTAGCTCCTTACTTAGCATTCTATTTGAAATCCCAACAACGTCTTTAGAGATATCTGAAAACCTCCTTTTGTTATAATAGCAAATAGAGGATATAATGGAGATCTTCCATTTCCCATTAAGCACGTCCATGGAATCTTGTACGGCCATCATTTCACGTTTATATTCTTGTTCAAAATTCTCGCTTTTACACTCCATAATGTTACCTGGTTACACCGATGTTACAGTTATTTATCAGTACAAAGTTACTTAAAATAACCCAAGAGGTATACTTTTGTACCAGAAATAAATCAAAATATAATGACTAAATTAAAAGATAAGATAGCACTGGTAACAGGAGCTTCGAAAGGGATAGGTGCTTCTATTGCAATTCATCTGGCTAAAGAAGGTGCCAAAGTGGTGGTAAACTACGCCTCCAGTAATAGTGATGCAGAAAAAGTGGTAAGGACCATCATCAATGAGGGCGGTACAGCCATTGCTCTTAAAGGCGATGTTTCTAAACAAGCCGACGTGGATCGCTTATTTCGCGAGACACAAATGGCTTTTGGCAGGTTGGATATACTGGTAAACAATGCTGGGGTTTTCCAATACCTTCCAATTGAGGAGCTTACCGAAGCGTCTTTCCACAAACAATTCAATATTAATGTATTGGGTTCCATCCTTAGCATCCAGAAAGCGGTTCAGGCTTTTGAAGCTAAAGGAGGCGGTGTTATTGTAAACATCAGCTCAGAGGCTTCCAAATTACCGCTCCCAACCGGATCCATTTATTCTGCTAGTAAAGCTGCCTTAGATGCCATTACCGTTTCCCTTTCAAAAGAACTCAGTGGTAGAAATATCCGGATCAACTCCATATTACCAGGGGTTGTTGACACGGTAGGATCACGCCAAGCGGGGTTTATTGGGACTAAAGCCGAAAAAGATATGATCAGTAAAACACCCCTTGGAAGAACTGGACAACCAGAGGATATCGCAAAAGTTGCAGTCTTTTTAGCTTCCGATCAAGCCAACTGGATCAATGGACAGAAAATATCAGTTACAGGCGGAATTTTTGGCTTGTAGAAACAAATTTATAATCAACCATTTAAAACAATTTTTATGCATAAACTAAACAAAAAGATTGCTGTTATTACTGCCAGAAATGGCAGCAAACTAAGAAGTTATCTCCTAGCAGGATGACCACAATTATTTTGATTAAACGAATTTAAAAAATAACCCTTTATGAAAAAGTTAAGGATGTTGATCATTGTGTTTCACATCTTGGATTTTTTTTTAGAATAAGTATATAGAAATGTCACAAAACAATTATAATGGAGTATTACAGAAACCTCTGGGATCGGGATTTAACTCAAGCGCAACAACCAGTGAAGTAATTAAAGGAATTAAGTTAGATAAAAAGGTAGCAATTGTTACTGGAGCAAGCACAGGAATAGGATTAGAAACCGTAAAAACATTATCAAGCGCAGGAGCGAGCGTCATAGCAGCTGTTCGAAATATCGATAAAGCCAAAAGCAACCTTCAAAAGTTAGCCAATGTCGAGATAGTAGAGTTGGATTTAATGAGCACTGATTCTATTGACAGCTTTGCAGCATGGTTCTTATCTACCAATCGTTCCTTGGATTTACTCATTAATAACGCTGGTATTATGTTTGTTCCACTACGTAGAGATGATCGTGGGATAGAATCCCAATTAGCCACAAATTATCTGTCTGTATTTAGACTCACCTCGAAATTATGGGATGCCTTAAAATCAACTGATCATTCCAGGGTACTAAATATTTCCTCTCAAGGCCATCAATTTGCTCCTTTTAATTTCGAAGATCCAAATTTTGAGAAAAGAGAATTTGATTCGCTGTCCGCTTATGGACAATCTAAAACAGCGCTGAATTTATTCACTGTAGAATTAGACAATCGTGCCAAGGAGTTTGGTGTACGAGCATATGCAATTCACCCAGGTAATATATGGGGAACGGAACTGGCCAGAGAAGCATCCCCTGAAACATTACAACAAATGGGATTCTTAGATAAAAATGGGGAACCGATACAAGAGGTTATCGACTCCTTAAAAACAGTTGCACAAGGAGCTGCCACTACCATTTGGGCCGCAACTAGTCCATTACTAGATACTATAGGAGGGGTGTATCTTGAAGACAGCGATATCGCCCAAATAGCAACAGAAGAAGGTTTCACCCAAGGTGTACGAGCGTATTCTCTGGAAGAAAAGCAGGCAAAACAATTGTGGGATTTATCGGAGAAAATGACAGGTTTGAATTTCTTAAGCTAGTCTACCCTTGGTATAAATTAGAAAGGAGGTCATATTTAAAACATTAAAAATGGCCTCCAAAACCGTAATGAAATCCACATTTTTAGCTTTAAGAGCAGTAACTAAAAAGTAGCCGATAGCCATCTTAAGCGAATTTCCACTTCGTATATACGATTTAAAGGTTATTTACCTAGGTGTACACTATCTTTAACTGTTTGATTTTCAATGCGTTATTAACTGGTGGTGTTATTTAAGGAGGATTCACTAAATAATTCAAATCGCTTCAGAGGCGTTCCCAACTGATCCTACGTATCTAAGGGATGATGCTCTTCTGTATAATCAAGAAAGATTTTCTGTGACAGGGCCGTTAAAAGTCGCTAATGTAGGAATCCAAAAGCACCGTATATTTATGAAAAATTCGCCCAACAGAACCTTAGTACTGTAAGTGAGATGGCCGTACTATTGCTGTTCTCGGGTCTTCATTAGATCAGGTTACCTAATCTATAACACAAGTAACTTATCGCAAACCACCTTACTGAATGTCTCATTGGTGCTGTTATTATAAGACACCTTCATGGTACCATCAAAAGGTTCGATGTCAACTATTTTAAGTCTAGTGTCCAAGGAGAGTTCTTTAGAATTTAAATATTTCAAAAAAGCAGTGGAAGAATTAGTAACTGCCTTAAATATTACGGTGTCCCCAATTTCACATTTGCTAAGCTGACGAAAT
>NZ_DATGNU010000105.1:0-8266 GCF_035306585.1 Galbibacter sp. | reverse complement strand
GTCGGGGTGGCAGGATTCGAACCTGCGACCTCCGCGTCCCAAACGCGGCGCGATAACCGGGCTACGCTACACCCCGAAAAATTTATTCATTAAAGAAAGAAAAGCGGAGAGACAGGGATTCGAACCCTGGCAACACTTACGCGTTGACAGATTAGCAATCTGCTCCATTACCACTCTGGCACCTCTCCTTTATTTCTTATATCATTATGAACGTACAACTTTGAAATTGCGGTTGCAAATGTAGTAGTTCAATTAGAAGAAAACAACTATTTTCATGAATATTTTTAGTACTTTTAAATAGCTCCCTAACTACCAATGAAATACTATTCTGGATATTCAATTCTTAAGTGATAAATATTGGTTAATTTACGTTTTAACACCTTTTTTATCTGCTCAATTTCTTTAAAAGTAATATTCGCATTTAAGAACTGTCCTTCATCTATTTGTTTGCTAACAATCTTCTCAACAAAAGAATTAATCATAGTAGAGGTTGGATTTTTCAAGCTTTTTGATGCTGCCTCTACCGAATCTGCCATCATTAAAATGGCTGTTTCTTTCGAAAAAGGAATGGGACCAGGATATTGAAATTCCAATTTGTCAACATTTTCATTTAAATTCATTGCCTCTTTATAAAAATAATATACCAATGAAGTACCATGATGTGTTCTTATAAAATCTATTACCCTATCCGGAATATTGTTCTTCTTAGCCATTTCAATACCTTCGATAACATGATCAATTATAATTCTAGCACTTTCTTCAGCTGATAGTTCATTATGAGGATTTACACTTGTAGTTTGATTTTCAGTAAAATATGCAGGGTTATTCATTTTACCAATATCATGATACAGTGCGCCCACCCTTACTAACATAGAATTCGCTCCGACTTCATTTGCAGCAGCCTCGGCCAAGTTAGCCACCTGTAGTGAGTGATGAAATGTTCCAGGAGCTTTTTCTGATAATTCTTTTAATATCCTGGTATTGGTGTCAGAAAGCTCCAATAAAGACACATCAGAAACCAATGAAAAAAGCTTTTCATAAATGTAAATCAAAGGGAAGGCTGCCAAAGTTGCCAAACCGTTTAATATAAACAGTCCAAAATTCACCCAATCCATATTATTGAAGTTCCCTTCGTGGATAACGTAAAAAGCAAAATAAGCAATAATGTAGACCAAGGTGATCTGCCCTACTGAAATAAACAGATTAGCTCTCTTGTGAAGCTCCGAAATGGTTTGAATAGTGACGATACCTGCGATGGTTTGCAAAAACACATACTCAAAACTATTAGGGACTATAAAACCTAGTATTAATACCGTTAGTACATGGGTAAAGAGTCCAAGCCTAGGATCGAAAAATGCCTTAAGAATCAGCGGCATGATACACATAGGCACCACATAGACATAATGCGAATTAAACTTAACCACTGTGGTGGTCAAGAAAATCATTACCAGTACATTAAAGAAAATAAAGGTTACTTTATTATTATTGAGAAAGACCTCTGGTCGGTATTTTTTTAAGAATAGTAACAACATTAAAAGAGTAAGCCCAACTAAAATAATATAGCCGAACAGAATCCAATTATAGTTATTTTCGTTCCACAACTTAGATTGATATTCCTTCTGCAGGGAATACAACATGGTATACTTCTCCCCTTCGACAACTTCTCCTTTTGCAATAATACGTTTCCCTTTATCAATACTGCCTCGGGTGGTGGTCACTTTTGCCAATTCACGCTCTAGCGTCATTTTAGTTAAGGCCTCATCGAAAAAGACATTCGGTTGTATGATATCAAAATATAAACTCTTCATCAGCTCTGCGTGGGATTCAAGGTTCCTCTCTTTAATAAAGCCCGTAATCACTCTATCTAGCTGATTGATCTTAACCAAACTTCCATAAAGAATCGTTTGTTCTTGATTCCCTCTAACCACATTAACCAGTTCATCACCTTGATATTGTTCCGTATGTTGAACCACCCCTTTTTCATAAATCCGATTCAACAATTCCAGCCCACTGGAACGCAAATATTTACGATCAGATTCGCTGTAATCCTCGGCAGTAAAATAACTATTAAATCGCTCCTTATAACCTTCATATACCAAATCCCGGATACCAACATCGTATTTAAAATAATCAGGATGATTGGATTCTATTTCATCTTTATTTTGCTTGATTTCCTCATCAGTTTTATGAATCGCAAAATTAAATGGCGCATAGAGCGTCTCGTATTGCCATAACTTTCCCTTGTGGAAATCATATTTAAACTTCCCCCCTTTAGGGAATAAATACACCACCATGGCAGTGGTTAAAATAAAGAGAAAACCTTTGTAAATAAGGGACTGGTTTTTATAAAGATTATCCAAGAATTTCTTCATTCGTATGGGTATTATTATTCAAATGTAACAAAAAATAGACTCCTCATTAGTATTTAATTAAAATCAACTTCCTATGATTATCTTTTTAAATTATTTAAATTCGCAACAACAAAATAGTGTATCATGAATAAAGTAGTCATCGTTTCTGCAGCCAGAACGCCTATCGGAGGTTTTCTGGGACAACTCTCAACCATAGCCGCTCCAAAACTAGGTGCCATGGCAATAAAGGGCGCTTTAGAAAAAATAGCACTTGATCCTAGTCTAGTTCAGGAGGTCTTAATGGGCAATGTTGTACAAGCTGGAGAAGGCCAAGCACCCACTCGACAAGCCGCTTTATACGCTGGAATCCCTAATACGGTACCTTGCACAACAGTGAATAAGGTCTGTGCCAGTGGGATGAAAGCTGTAATGCAAGCTGCACAAGCCATTGCCTTAGGAGATGCTTCCATTGTAGTAGCTGGAGGCATGGAAAACATGAGCATGATTCCACACTATGTTCATATGAGAACAGGCACTAAATTTGGGCCATCTCAACTCATTGATGGACTTCAAAAAGACGGGCTAGTAGATGCTTACGATCAAAACGCTATGGGGGTATGTGCAGACCAATGCGCCCAAGAATACAACTTCTCAAGAGAAGACCAAGATGCCTATGCCATACAATCCTACAAGCGTTCTGCAGCGGCTTGGGAAGAAGGTAAATTCGATGAAGAAGTCATCCCAGTGGAAGTCCCACAAAAAAGAGGACAACCACTTATCGTTTCACAGGACGAAGAATTTAAAAATGTAAAATTAGATAAAATCCCAACCCTAAGAGCTGCTTTTACAAAAGAAGGAACAGTAACTGCTGCCAACGCCTCGACTATCAATGATGGCGCAGCAGCAGTAGTTCTTATGAGCGAACAAAAAGCACAAGAATTAGGTATTACACCATTAGCTACTGTACTGAGCTACGCTGATGCAGCTGGAGACCCAAAATGGTTTACAACAGCGCCAGCAAAAGCACTTCCAAAAGCATTGGCTAAAACCAATTTAAAAATTGAAGATATTGATTTCTTTGAATTCAACGAAGCCTTCTCAGTGGTCGCCCTGGCAAACATGAAAATATTAGAAATCCCAGACACTAAAGTAAATGTCAACGGAGGCGCTGTTGCCTTAGGTCATCCACTAGGATGTTCTGGGGTAAGAATTCTAGTTACACTAATGAGCGTACTGGACCAAAATAATGCTAAATACGGAGCCGCTGCTATTTGTAATGGAGGTGGTGGTGCCTCTGCAATGGTCTTAGAAAGAAATTAATTACCCCTACAAACAGCTATTAAATGCAATATGGAATTTGTCATTTGAGTATCATTCCCTTACGCAATGAACCACAACATACCTCAGAACTTTGCTCTCAGGTACTCTTTGGAGACCATTTTAAAGTATTAGAAAAAAGAAAGCATTGGAGTAAAATACGATTGGCATACGATCATTTTGAAGGTTGGCTAGACAACACCCAATATACCATTATTGAAGAATCTACCTATCAAAGCCTCCAAAAACAAAAGCCCAAACTATCCGGAGATTTGGTAGAATTCATCTATGATGACAACAACAACTTATTGCCCATAACCTTAGGAAGTAATGTTAGTGCTGCACCCTACCTTTCAGGCAAGTTTGACGGGGAAGTACTACAGGGAAAACAACCAAAGGAGGGAATCGTCGGCACAGCGCTTAACTACATTAATACCCCATTTCTATGGGGAGGGAAAACACCCTTTGGGATTGACAGTTCTGGACTTACCCAAATGGTATACAAACTCAATGGCTATCCCCTGTTGAGAACTGCCACTCAACAATCCACACAAGGGGAAGCCCTAAGCTTTATAGAAGAAAGCGAAGCTGGGGATCTAGCCTTCTTTGATGACGAGGAAGGAAATATTGTTCATGTGGGTATTATGATGCCCGATAACTACATCATCCATTCCTATGGGAAGGTACGGATAGATCGAATTGACCATACAGGAATATACAATACAGACACAAGAAGCCATTCGCACAAATTACGGGTAATTAAAAAAATCATATAAGTTAAAAAAGGTACTACAACAATGACCTTTAATTCTATTTAAGACATGGTTCCTTTAGAAGAGTATTTTGTAAATTACTCCCTAAATTAAGCACCATGTCATTTTACATTAACCGCAGAAACTTTATAAAATCCACCTTAGCCACTACGCTCTACGCAACTTACGGGGCTTATGGTCAGCATTTAATGCACCCAACCAAAATATGGAAAGTCGGACTTATCGGTACAGGATGGTATGGGAAAAGCGACTTATTTAGGCTCATGCAAGTAACTGAAATCGAAGTAGCAGCCCTGTGTGATGTCGATAAAAATCACCTATCCCAGGCCGCTACCTTAGTCAAGCAAAGGAATAAACAATCAAAACCACCCGCCTTATTTACGGATTTTAGAAAAATGCTCAACTCCATTGAGCTAGACATTGTGCTTATTGGAACTCCCGATCACTGGCACGCCGTAAATACCATTGAATCACTTCGTGCGGGATGCCATGTGTATGTTCAAAAACCTACGAGTGTCGATGTTATAGAAGGCGAAGCCATGGTCCAGGCGGCAAGGAAATACAACAAAGTAGTCCAAGTGGGAATGCAGCGTAGAAGCACACCTCATCTAGCCCATGCTAAGAAAAACATTATTGATAAGGGGCTTTTAGGTAAAATTGGTCATGTTGAAATGTGCTGCTATTACCACATGCGCGCCAATGGAAAGCGTATCGTTCAGGAAATTCCTGATTTTTTTGATTATGAACGCTGGACAGGGCCAGCGCCAAAACTCCCTTTTAAAGGGTTACCTCATAAAAGATGGTGGAGAACCCGCATGGAGTACGGCAATGGTATTATGGGAGACATGTGCGTCCATATGCTTGATGCTGTACGTTGGATGTTGGATCTAGGATGGCCAAAACGGATCCAATCCCAGGGAGGTATCTACGTACAAAAAGGTGGCTATTCCAATATTGCAGATAGCCAAACGGCTATTTTCGAGTACGAATATTTCAACTGCGTTTGGAATCATCGAACATGGGGACCCCCTACCGATCCAGATTATCCATGGGCTTATTTTATTTATGGAGAAAAGGGTGTTTTAAAAGCAAGTGTTATGAAATACGAATTTATTTCAACCGACGGAAAGACTCATATCTCCAAAGATGTAACCTATGAAAAAGAACAATATCCTGAAGACCTTAAAGAAAAAGATATTGAACTTCATACCGCACCAGCTACCCGATACCATATGATGGATTTTTTAAAGGCAATTGATCAGGGGAGTAAACCTATTGCTGATGTAGAACAAGGACATATATCAACAGCCAGTTGCATTATTGCCAATCTAGCTATGGAACTTAACAGACCACTGATGTACGACCCTCAAAAGCGCTTATTTATAAACGATTTCAAGGCCAATAAATTATTATCCAGAACCTATCGTGATCCTTGGAGCCATCCAGATCCGTTAGATTATACTTAAACTATTAACCCCTGGAGTACAACTCCAGGGGCTACTCAACCAATTAAACCACTATACGCTATTGGAGCCGATAATTAAAATTGATTCCATTGTAAGTGATCCTCAAAAATTCAGTATAATGCGGATCGATCTTAAATTATTTAAACAAGACCCTAGGTATTAATGATCTGGTATTGTAATCCTAAACTTTTCAATTTCCGACCGCTGATGTTGTTGTATGAACACCTCTTTGGCTTTCTCAATAATATCTGGATGTTTACGCGCCAAATCTACAGACTCATACGGGTCAGTCTTTAAATTATACACCTCACAAACAGCCTTTTTATTAGCATCAAGTAGCTGGGTCCAAACCACCTTCCAATCTCCCATTCGAACGGCAATCTTGCCACCAGTTTCATGAAATTCCCAGTACATGTCCCGCGCAAATTTCGTTGTATCTCCTAAAAAAGCACTCCTTAATGACACCCCATCGGAATAAAGAGAACCTTGATAATCAGCCAATTGCGCAAAAGTGGGCAACAAATCCCAATAGGCAGCTGTCACTGGACTTACACTTCCCTTTGGAATCGTTCCTGGCCAATAGGCAATGAACGGAGTTCGAATTCCGCCTTCATACAAATCACGTTTGACACCTTTAAGACCAGCCGTACTA
The DNA here is from genome assembly GCF_035306585.1 of Galbibacter sp. Taxonomy (GTDB): domain Bacteria; phylum Bacteroidota; class Bacteroidia; order Flavobacteriales; family Flavobacteriaceae; genus Galbibacter. The sequence goes on along the minus strand of NZ_DATGNU010000105.1, from coordinate 1,707 downwards.
TTAAAGAAATGGACGTCTTCCATAGTTCTTCCCCCTTCGATATGGGTTCCGTTGTCACTGGTAAAAACAACTAAGGTATTTTCTAAAAGACCTTTGGATTTAAGCTTTTCTAACAACCTCCCAACATACGCATCGATACTAGTTACCATGGCAGCATAAGCTGCTTTAGGATACTTTTGTGGTCCATAATGCTGCCCACTTGGCCATGGTTTTTCAGGTTCAAAAACACTTTCTCCCTGCGCATTCAAATAAGGTGCTAAAAACCTATCCTCTACCCTTAATTCTGCGTGTGGAACCGTATACGACATGAAGAGAAAGAACGGTTGATGATCACTTTGCCGCTCTATAAAATCAATCCCCTTTTGAGTGAATATCTCATTGGCAAAAGCACCACTGGATATGGCATGTTTTTCAACCCCTCCTTCGACAATGGACCAAAGAGAATCTGGCTTTTGAAAATGCCCATCCACATGATGAAGATGACCTGTAAATTCATCCCATCCCTTTTTCTCTGGTGATCCTGATGTACCCTCAAGGCCCAAGCCCCATTTGCCAAATATAGCGGTGTGATACCCTTGAGATTTAAGAATTTGAGCTATCGTAGTGTCTGAAGATTTTAAAGGAAACTCACCGTTCCCTCTAATGGTTAGGTGCCCCGTATGCTTTCCCGTCATAAGACTTGCCCTAGAGGGAGCGCAAACAGTGCTGCCCGAATAAAAATCTAAAAAGCGCATTCCATCACTTGCCATACGGTCAAGATGTGGAGTTTTAATATATTCTTGTCCATAACTACCCAAATCCCCAATACCTAAGTCATCCGCTAGTACAAAGACAATATTTGGTTTTACAATGTGCGTATTAGATTCCTCCATTGCACTACCTTTCTCTTTACATGAGCAAATAACGATAAGCAATAAAAAACTACAGAAAAGGGTAATACGAAACATGGAATCTTTTTTTTAAGGGTAATGTTAAAATTAAGAAAGTTAGCTCTTTTGAGCTAACTTCTTTAAATGTAAATACTATAATTTAATATCCTTTGGCCTCTTGAGCATCCATTAGATTAGGATTACGATCCAATGCAGTCTGCGGATAAGGAAGTCGGATAAACTTAGGATCATATCTCCTCTGCTGTGCCAAATCATTGTCAATACTATAGATCGAGGTCATCACCTGCTGGCTTATTCCCCAACGACGAATATCATCCCATCGAAACCCTTCTCCAGCAAGTTCGATTCTTCTCTCATTGCGAATTAGAGATCTTAGTGCCTCTTTAGAACTAACCTCAGCACGGTTTACAGCAGGCATTCCTGCTCTAAGACGAATAGCATCAATGGCATCGTAAATTTCTCCCGATGGACCAGCGACTTCATTTTTAGCCTCTGCAAAGGTTAACAATACTTCTGCATAGCGAATAATCGGAAAGTTTTGTGGTCCTTTATACTGTCCACTTTGAGCACTCTCACTAGGGTCCACCATTTTACGGTAGTTATAACCTGTTTTTGAGATGTTACTCCCGCCTTTATTCCACGAGAACACAAAATTATCTTGTAGATCGTTCCACTGTGCACCTGGAAATAAAATAGAGGCATACAGCCTGGTGTCTCTATTTTTAAATTCCTCTAAATAGTCATCCGAATAATCCCCTGCGTTATATGCCGCTGCTCTATGCTCTTTGGAAGGTGCTGTAAAATTGGTACCCTCGCT
>NZ_DATGNU010000104.1:0-12150 GCF_035306585.1 Galbibacter sp. | reverse complement strand
AAGCTTATAGATCGTGTAACCCTAATGGCCATTTTAGAAGATGTATTTAGAAATGCGCTAAAAAAGAAGTTTGGATCCGATGATAATTTTGATATTATTATAAATCCAGACAAAGGAGATTTGGAGATCTGGAGAAATCGTGTAGTGGTAGCTGATGACGAGGTTGAGGATGAGAATCAGGAAATATCATTATCCGAAGCAAGAAAGATTGAACCTGATTTTGAAGTGGGTGAGGATGTTTCTGAGGAAGTGAAGCTAATCGATCTTGGAAGAAGATCTATTTTGGCGTTGCGTCAGAATCTGATCTCAAAGATACACGAGCACGATAATACTACCATATACAAGCAGTTTAAAGATCTTATCGGAGAGATTTATACGGCTGAGGTACATCATATCCGTCACAAGGCTGTTATCTTGCTGGATGACGAAGGGAATGAAATCATATTACCAAAGGATAAACAGATCCCCTCTGATTTCTTTAGAAAAGGAGAGAACGTACGCGGGATTATTGAAGGTGTGGAGCTAAAAGGTAATAAGCCTATGATCGTGATGTCTCGTACGGCACCAGAGTTTCTGGAAAAATTGTTTGAACAAGAAATTCCAGAGGTATTCGACGGTTTGATCACTGTTAAAAAAGTAGTGAGAATTCCTGGTGAGAAAGCGAAGGTAGCCGTAGATTCTTATGATGATCGTATTGATCCTGTTGGAGCATGCGTTGGAATGAAAGGATCTAGGATTCACGGAATAGTACGTGAATTAGGGAATGAAAATATTGACGTGATCAATTATACTAATAATCCACAATTATTTATTAGTAGAGCATTGAGCCCAGCTAAAGTAAGTTTAGTAACTTTGAACGATGAAACCATGCATGCCGAGGTGTTATTGAGACCAGAAGAGGTGTCAAAAGCAATTGGTAAGGGTGGTTTTAATATTCGTCTAGCGGGTCAGTTAACAGGCTATGAAATAGATGTATTGCGAGAAGGTGTTGAGGAAGATGTTGAATTGACGGAATTCTCAGATGAAATCGAGCAATGGATTATTGATGAGTTTAAAAGAATAGGTCTAGACACTGCGAAGAGTGTATTAGATAATGATATTGAAGATCTTGTTAAAAGAACGGATCTTGAAGAAGAGACTATTCTTGAGATAGTTAGGATTCTAAAAGAAGAATTTGAAGACTAACTTTTGTATTAAGAATATAAAATTAGGATAACAAAAATTTATATGGCTGAAAGCGCAAAATTGAGGCTAAATAAGGTACTAAGAGAATTAAACATTTCTTTAGACAGGGCAGTAGAGCATCTATCGTCAAAGGGTTTTGATATAGAGGCTAGACCTACAACCAAAATTACTAATGAGGTGTATAACGTTCTTTTAGACGAATTTCAAACAGATAGGAGTAAAAAGGTTGCATCCAAAGAAGTTGGCGAGGAAAAACGGAAGGAGAAAGAGGCTATCCGTCAGGAATTGGAGAAGGAGAACGAGTTAAAGCGCCAAAGACAATTGGAGGAGGAACAGGAAATTATTCGTGCTCGAGCCACCCTTTCTGGTCCAAAAACTGTTGGAAAAATCGATCTTAGCGATAAGAAAAAAGATGATGCCGCTGAGGTTCCTAAGGTAGATAAGCCAATAGATAAAGCGTTGGAACCACCACAAATATCGGATTCCGAGCCTAAAGCTGAACAAAAGGCTGGTCCATCTGAAAATGCTTCTGTTCAGCCACAGGAAAAACAAACGGAGGAAAAAACAGCCAAAATCGAACCTAAGAAAGTGGAGGATCCCACAGAAAAATCAACTGAACCTGTGAAGGATAAAAAATCCGATGAGGTGAAAAAGCCACAAGCGCCTAAGGCTGTTGAAACACCACAAGCTCCCATCAAGACTAAGAAAATGATCGTTGATGATGAGGTGGTGGATTCAGAGCAAATCAAGACAAAGTACACCAAGCTTTCAGGGCCTAATTTTACAGGTGAAAAAATTGATTTATCCCAGTTTAATAAACCTAAGAAGAAAAAAGAAGCGAAAGAAGATCCTAATAAAAAAGGCGCTAAGTCTACCAGTTCTACGGATGACAAAAAGAAACGTCGTAGAAGAATAAGTAAAGATAACAAAGATGTACGTCCAGGAAATAATTCTGGTAACAGATTTAACAAGGACAATAATAAGAATAGACGTAAAGGTGCTGGTCAAAAAAGACCGGTAGAAAAAGTAGAGCCTACTGAGGAAGAGGTACAAAAACAAGTACGTGAGACCTTGGAAAAACTTCAAGGTAAAGCCTCTAAGTCTAAAGGAGCAAAATACCGTAGAGAGAAAAGAGATTTTCACCGACAAAAAACAGAGCAAGAAATTGCACAACAAGAGGCAGAGAGTAAAACACTTAGAGTAACTGAATTTGTTACCGTTAGTGAACTCGCCACCCTTATTGATGTTCCTGTAACTAAAATTATTTCTGCTTGTATGTCATTGGGTATGATGGTGACAATGAATCAGCGTTTGGATGCGGAAACATTAACCATTATTGCTGAAGAATTTGGTTATGATGTAGAGTTTATTACGGTTGACCTTGAGGATGCTGAGGTGGAAAAAGTTGACGCACCAGAGGATCTTGAACCAAGAGCTCCTGTTGTAACTGTGATGGGTCACGTTGACCACGGTAAAACTTCTTTACTGGATTATATTCGAGAGGAGAATGTAATTGCTGGAGAAAGTGGTGGTATTACCCAGCACATCGGAGCATATGGAGTGACCCTAAAGAACGGTCAGAAAATTACCTTCTTAGATACACCAGGTCACGAGGCCTTTACTGCCATGCGTGCTCGTGGTGCTCAAGTAACCGATATGGCCATTATTGTAATTGCAGCGGATGACGATGTGATGCCACAAACCAAAGAAGCGATAAGCCACGCTCAAGCGGCCGGCATTCCAATTGTGTTTGCTATCAATAAGGTGGATAAACCAACGGCGAACCCTGATAAGATTAAAGAAAGTCTTGCCAATATGAACTTATTAGTTGAAGATTGGGGAGGAAAAATTCAATCTCAGGATATTTCAGCTAAATCTGGTTTAGGAGTTCCTGAATTACTTGAAAAAGTACTTTTAGAAGCGGAACTATTAGAGCTAAAAGCGAATCCTAATAAGAATGCTGTCGGTGCTGTTGTGGAAGCTTATCTTGATAAAGGACGTGGATATGTATCTACAGTTCTTGTTCAAGGTGGAACATTGAAAATTGGAGATTACTTGCTAGCTGGAACCCATAGCGGTAAAGTAAAAGCTATGCAGGATGAACGCGGAAACAATATTCCAGAAGCTGGTCCTTCAACCCCAATTTCTGTGTTAGGTCTGGATGGCGCGCCACAGGCTGGTGATAAGTTCAATGTATTTGAGGATGAGAAAGAAGCAAAACAAATTGCAGCAAAACGTACGCAATTACAACGTGAACAATCCGTTAGAACGCAAAGACATATTACCCTTGATGAGATCGGTAGACGAATTGCACTTGGTGAATTTAAAGAACTGAACATTATTCTTAAAGGAGATGTTGATGGATCAGTGGAGGCGTTGACTGACTCATTCCAAAAGCTTTCTACAGAGGAAATTCATATCAACATAATTCACAAAGCCGTTGGACCAATTACAGAATCAGATGTACTTTTAGCAACCGCTTCGGACGCCATTATTATAGGGTTTAATGTACGACCTATGGGGAATGCAAGAAGTATTGCAGATAAGGAAGAAATAGATATCAGAACATACTCTATCATCTATGATGCGATTAACGATCTGCGTGATGCTATGGAGGGCATGTTGTCACCTGAATTGAAAGAAGAAATCACAGGAACTGCAGAAATTAGAGAAACTTTCAAGATTTCTAAAGTAGGTACTATTGCAGGATGTATGGTTACCGATGGTAAGATATACCGAAATTCTGGTGTTCGATTGATTCGGGACGGTGTCGTAATATTTACTGGAGAGCTGGCTTCATTGAAACGTTTCAAAGACGATGTCAAAGAAGTTTCGAAAGGGTACGATTGTGGTCTTCAAGTTAAAAATTATAACGATATTCAAATTGGCGATATTGTTGAGAGCTTTAGAGAGGTTGAGGTGAAGAAGAAGCTTTAATTCTTATTTCAACCAAACAATATTTACAAGATAAAATAAACTTAATAGATAAAATGGATGCTAGGAAACTGGCATCCATTTTTGTTCTTATAAACCTTTTTGCAAGTCCAAGTCAAAATGTTTTTAGGGCCTTACTCCATCGATTGTCGTATACTACACCGCTAAATGTCGGAATTTACCCTGGTTGGTTCTGTTTTATAATTTACTTTTACTTTATTGATTTTTAACAGTTATAGATGGCTGTAAATCAATTAAAGAACTATTGTATTAATCAAAATACGACTTTTATGAAAGTAAACATGTATTTAAATTTTGACGGAAATGCGGAAGAAGCATTTAATTTTTATAAATCTGTATTTGGTGGTGAATTCTCTTTCAAATTGAGATTCTCAGAGACTCCAGAAGGTGATAAAATCCCCAAGGAAGAGCAAAATAGGATTATGCATATTTCCCTACCATTAAGTGGAGATTCCGTTTTGATGGCGTCCGATATTATGCCTTCTGCTAACCAAACCTTAAAGCATGGCAATATGAATTATATATCCTTGCATCCGCAAAGCAGAGAAGAAGCAGATCGTTTATTTACTAGTCTTTCTGAAGGAGGGTCTGTAGAGATGCCTATGGAAGACCAATTTTGGGGTGATTATTTTGGATGTTTCGTGGATAAATTCGGGATACAATGGATGATCAATTACAACCCCGAGTTCTGATCTACTTTATTATAAATTGACCACGGATTAGGTTGGTGAACTAGCATTTTTATATGAACCATAGCTTGTCCAATATTATATTCTAAAAAATAATGGCAAGCTTTGGGAGAATGCTAAGGATTGTTTTAATTTAACGCTTTGTATCCACGCTGGGCATTGTAAAAGCGGCAATTAACGTGTAATCATTTAAACCTTCATTCCATGGTGAAACTATTTTTGATTAGAATTCTACTGGTATTATTTCTCTGCGTTTCAGGGAAGGTAAAAGCGCAACAGGCTGCCGAAGAACGAATAATTGTGCGGGTTTTGACCCTTAATATCCTACATGGCGCTACAGCGAAAGGGGATTTCGATCTTGATGTTATTTCAGAACTGATAAATAGTACTACTCCTGATTTAGTTGCCCTCCAAGAAGTAGACTTTAAAACAAATCGTGCTAAAAACCTTGATTTAACTACCGAGTTAGCACAGCGAACAGGAATGACCTCCTATTATGCTAAAGCGATGGATTATGATGGTGGTGCCTATGGTGAAGGGGTGTTGTCCAAATGGCCGATCCTCTCGGCTAAAAGTGTCGCATTACCCCATCAGCCAACAAGTGAGCCTCGTGCGGCAGCTGAAATCATCATAACGATCTCTCCTGGAGATACCATTCGCTTTATAGGGACTCATTTAGACCATTTGAAGGAAAACCGCGATCGATTGATGCAAGTTAAGGCCATCAATCAGAAGTTAGCTGGCGGTGATCATCCAGCTATTTTAGCTGGTGACCTTAACGATATACCAACAAGTAAGCCTATTAAAATACTTGAATCGCAATGGAATGCAGCCTACCTAGAAACCAGGCTTGAGCCTACTTTTCCCTCTAATGATCCTAAGAAAAAGATAGATTATATTATGTATGCTCCTAAAGCGGCTTGGAAAGTACTTGAATCTAAAACAATCTGTGATCAAATTGCTTCGGATCATTGCGCTTATCTTGTTGTTCTAGAGTTCCTTCCTTAACGCTTTAGTGGTGTTCACTTTAGCTGTGAAGTTTATCCCACGGCCCTGTTATAGCTACGGTTTCTCCGTTTTCTTGAATGTTTACAAAGAGGGTTTTACCAGATGGTGAAAACACAGCACCTGCTAGCTCTGATTTACTGCTTTTATTTACACCGAAAAGCTGAATATTCCCATCTTGATCTATAATATGCAGACGATTGGTTTCTCCATTATCCTCACAAGCCATAACTGATCCCCACGGTGTTATAGTAAGATTATCACACATATGAAGAACTGTTTTATCTTCAGATTCAGCAAAGAGTTCCAGGGTGTTTTCTTTGAGGTTAATTTTAAACACTTGTCCGAATCTCTGAGGGCCTCCATTGGTACAAGCGAAGTATACCTCATGATCACTATACCACATCCCTTCACCTCTGGCGAAACAGGCAGCGCCTAATTTCATTCCTCTGTAACGGAGGTCGTCTTCCTCTGGGGTTACATCATCGATGTCGATCCATTCAATGGGTAATTCTTTATTTAGGACGACTGTTTTTTCTTCCCAGTTTCTGGTGTCTAAAGTTTTTTGATCGACAATCGCTAATACTTGTAGCCGGCCGCCAGCATGTAAATCGTCTCGATTATTGGGTATAAATCTATAAAGTAGACTATCATGCCTATCCTCTGTTTGATAAATGTATCCATTGTTAGGATCGACTGCTACAGCCTCGTGGTTAAATCTTCCCATTCCTCGAATAGGCTTGGCATCTACTAGTCCGTCGGCATTTGCGGGTACATCAAAAACAAACCCATGATCTTGCTCTAGAAATTCACCATCAGCATTACTAACGTCTTCCTCACAAGTTAGCCACGAATTCCATGGGGTCACCCCTCCTGCACAATTGCGGTAGGTCCCTGCCAAACTAAGAAATTGTTTTTCTACCTCTTCAGTGGATTCATCATATACAAGTGTTGTGGTTCCTCCTAGTCCAGGTTTAATGGATTTTCCAGCATCAAATAACTTGTTAATATCTACCTTATCCAGCCATTGGTTTTCATCACCAAAGGGACTTTCCGATAATGGAGAAAGATTGATTTCGTGGTTTCTTATTAGTATGACCTTTTGGTCAGGACCTTTAAAGGCACCCATTCCATCAGGTCGCCCTGGAACCCTGAGACCATCATTCATTGGATCTCCTTTCTTGGAGATAATCTTATATGAAAACCCTTCTGGGAGATCTAAATATCCTTTTGGGTCAGTTTTCAGTGGTAGTTTTGTTGTAGCATTTGATGTCTTTGATGATTTTAGGGTGCACCTTGATAGTGCTAAAAACCCTAAGGAAACTAGGGCAGTTTGTGTTACAAAGGTTCTTCGTTTCATAATTTTTGGTTTTTACTTTTCATACAGATCTTGTAATTTCTGCTGCCCTGAATTTTATTTTTGATTTACCATTCAAAAAAAACTAAAAAGCTCAGGGTTTTGCAAAATAAACAATATTAATAGCAACCCATATTATGTAATTGTAAAAAGGGTATTAAATCCAAAATCTTGTTGGATCTATAGGATGAGGTTAACAAACGTGCATTTTTATGAGTAGAATTATGAACCTCTATGATCTTTAGGTAGTGACCATAGAATGATTATAGGAAAAAGGAACTATCTGTTTCGAGAGTAACAATAATTTTCCTTATCTTTAGGTGATACTCCCGGATATTCATACCTTTTACTTCTATCTAACTTCTTTTCCTTCCCTAGAACTACTATAAAATATTCTAAAAGATAATTTCTATGAATTTATTATTGTACAGTAAAATAAGAGGATTTCGTTACTGCGTCAAATTCACTCCGTCATCTAAATTTTTATTAATTTTTATAGCCTTTATATTGGTTTCCTTCGGGATTTAGGTATTTGTTAATGATTTCCAGAGCTTGTGGTAATATAGGGATATTGCAAACAGTCCGGGTTTTAGTTCTTTTTATTTTAATCCATTTTTTGCCATCAATCCCGAGCACTATGTTATCATCGCTGAGTTTACTTACATCTATATACGCAAGACCAGTATAGCAAGTAAATAAAATAATGTCCCTGACTTGTTCAAGTCTTTGAATGGAAAACTCTTTTTCGGAAAGTTTTTGAAGTTCTTCTTTGGTCAAAAACTCTTTTTCAATTTCATGGGTGCATAATTTAAAATTGTAAAATGGATCTCTCTCTATCCAACCATTTGCGTGACTAATACGAATCACCTTTTTTAAATAAGATAAATACTTCATGGTTGAATTATGAGAAAGATCAACGGTGGTTTTTAAATAATAAATAAAGCTATTAATGTATTTAACATCTATTCGGGCGCACCTGTAGTGACACCTAAGGTGCTCCCGAATCATACACATTTTAGTTGATTTCAATTGAATTTAAAGGAATATAAGGAATTAAAAAAACCTGTAAAATCTGATGTTTTACAGGGTTTTAATATCATTTAATATGTTAAAAGTACTCGAGGTGGGAGTACCATTAAATTTAAACCCTTCTAAACTCCTCTAAACACATATATACTACCAATACTGTAATAATTGTAATTATTTTAAATTAACTTTTACAGTTTTTTATTAAAAAAAGTATCCCTTTTCGTATCCCCTTTTGTATATTTAAATCAAATTTAATTTATATGAAAGTTTCATTTCATTTAAGAACAGATAAGTTTGATAAAGAAGGATATGCGCCTGTAAGAACTTTGATATCTGCAAATGGGTTTAAAATATTTAGAGCTATTCCGGGAGTAAAGTGTGATAAGAAACACTGGGATGAAAAAACGGAAAGGATTAAGCCTTCCAAAAAATCAGAGCCTTACAATTATGCAGTAGAATACAATTTAAAAATTGATGAGTTTGCTGAAAAGCTTCGGAAATTACAAAGGCATATTCTACTTAATGATATCGTTCCTACAAAAGATTTTATTACCGCCAAGCTTAAGGATGGAGTAAATATAAATCTAGGAAAGGAGTTCTGGAGTTCTTTTGAAGAATTTATTGAAACTAACAAAACTACTAAGGTAGAAAGAACTATAAAATCATATATAACCACTAAAAATTTCCTTAAAGATTTCGAAGAAGAAACAGGATATAAACTATATTTTGAAACCATAACTCGGGAGTTTTTTGAAAGATTGCAAGACTATACTTTTCTAGAAAAAAAGAATAAAAACAGCTACTTAGCTTTTTTGATTAAAACCTTGAAGACTTTTATGACGTGGGCTTATGAGAGGGAATACCACAATAATTTACAATACAAGAAGTTTAGAGCAAAAGAGGATGAGACGGAAGTGATTTACCTAACAATGGATGAATTGTTAGCGTTATACAATCATAAATTTGAAACCAAAAAACATGAACATGTCAGGGATACCTATTGTTTTGCGTGCTTTACTGGGCTCCGGTTTTCAGATATAAAGCAATTAAGGCCGTCTAACATCTTTGATGATTATATCAAACTTAACATTCAAAAAACTAAAGTCAAAGATCATATTATTCCTTTGAATGATTACTCGAAGGCTATTCTTAGGAAATATAAGGATACGATATATGAGCCTTTACCAGTAATTTCTGGACAGAAGTTTAATAAATACATAAAGGAATGCTGTAAGAAGGTTAAAATCAATAAGCAGGTTACTATTACTCGATATATAGGTCAAAAACGTATAGATAAAACCTACGATAAGCATGAGCTGATTACAAGCCATACTGCAAGAAAGACATTTGCAACCAACAGTTTAATCATGGGAATGAATGAAATGGTAGTAAGAAATATTACCGGCCATAAAGGAAGTTCTTTTAATCGTTACGTTAAAATAGCAAATGACTTTAAACAACAGGAAATGGACAGTACCTGGAATAAAATTCAGACGGATGAACAATGATCGGATTGATAAAAATTTTGGAATTTTAAGTTTAGCAGCGATTTTTTTGTTAGGTACTTTATGGATTGTTGTAGATAATGATGGTGTATCATTTCAATTTGCGATGTTTAGTGGGATTCTTTTCTTTTTTGCGGCTTTTATTGCTTTTAGTATCCAAAGCTATTTGAAACATATTAATATTTCGAATATTGAAGGGGGTAAATCTAATAATGATAGGAAAATAAGTTTAAATAAGAATCCAAATGATTTGAAAAAGGTCCTAGTTAGGTTGTTGGAGCCTAAGAATAAAGGTCAAGAGCAGCAAATAAATGTGTTCATTAATAATGTCTTTGAATGGGATAGTAAATATGGCACTATTCCAAATTATGGTACATCTTTAACTTATTTAAATAAGAAAAAAGTAAAACTTTTATCGGGATTTATGTTTTATATGCTCAATAATAAAAAGATAACTTCCCAACAGAGCCAACCTAAAAAGAAGTTTTTAGAATCTGTTATGGTTGCCGAGTTGAAACATTTAAACATTCCTAATATTGGATTGTCGGAAGATGGACTTCGCAAGCAGTTAGGTAAGAACCTAGAATACTTTAAGCAACAGTTTTTCTCTTCTTCTACAATGGCGGAGTTTAAGCTTTTTCAATAAAATAACTTCCCAAAATATAATGGGAACTTCCCTGAGTCCGTGGTTAAATTTAGTTTAGCTCATGAAAACGATGTTTAAAATTAAAACTCATCCAACATGAGCAACGTACTATTTTACACACACAACAAAGAAGATTTAAAAAGAGCTGTCAAGATGATTCTTGATGAAATCAGAAAGACAGAAACTATTTCAGACTCACCAATTGATCCGGAAGAGGATCGACTTACCCAAAAAGAAGCAGCCAAATTCCTTGGCATTTCAGTAACAAGTCTTATCAGTTGGAAGAAAAAAGGGATTGTTCCTTATTTCCAAATAGGAAGATCCATCTTTTATTCTAAAACGGAATTATTAAAGATTGCAAGAAAGAACCCTGGACTTGTAAAACCAAGTAGAAAGTAATGGAAAAATTAGAGCCGGCATATTATGCTGTATTAACAGCACCTGTAAGATATGACAAGAGACTTTCTCCAGCAGCTAAAATATTATTTGCAGAAATAACTGCATTAACGAATAAAAATGGTTTCTGCTATTCTAGTAATAAATATTTCCAGAATCTATATCAAGTATCAAAACAGACCATAAATAATTGGCTAATGCAATTGGAGGAATATGGTTATATAAAGAGACATATTTATAGAGATAAGGGTAGTAAAGAAATTTTGAATAGGTATATCACAGTTTTTGACAAGCCTATACAAATAAATTTGAATAGGCCTATACAAAAAATTTTGACTGATAATAATACAAATAGTTTAATATTAAAATCTAATAATTATAAAAAGAAAAAATTAAAAAAAGAAAAGGACAAAAAAGTTAACGCAAATCCGAGAAAGCCATGAAAAATACTTTAGGGCAGCGCGAAAAAAAACAAATAGGGCTAGATAGCGAAGAAGAAAGAAAAAAAAGAGTTGCTGAGGAAAAAAAAGAAAACGCAGCAATTATAGAATACTTTGACAGGATTCATGAACAAAAGGGAAGAAGCCCTGCCACTGAGATTACCACGGATCAATTTAAGCAACTTTTTTGGAAAGAAGGCAAGAGATACTATGCCCGTGAAAAAAGACGCTTTGTCGTAGACGAAAACAATAAACTCTTCCTTGATTTAATATGCAGGTATTTTTCAAGTGATTTGTCATTTGAAAAAATGACAAACGGGGAGTTAAGAAAAGGGCTTTTGGTTTATGGGAATTGCGGAACGGGTAAAAGTTCCATGTTTGACATAGTCCAAAGGGTAAGTTTGAAATACAACATTAAACATTTGTATTTCACAAATATTTCTGTTCATGATATCGTTAGTCAATTCAATAAAGAAAGCAAGCAAAACAAATTAGTAGGAGGAGAATCCGTGATTGAAAAATATAGCCGCGGACCAGTGCATTTTGATGATCTGGGAACGGAAAAATTAGTTCAATCCTGGGGGATAAAAGAAAACCTTTTCGATAGGCTCTTGCAGATTAGATATAACGAATTTAAAGCCAAAGGAACAAAGACATTCGTGACTACAAATTTATCTATTAGGGAGCTTCAGGATAACTATTCAGAGCAGGTTAATGACAGGTTATATCAAATGTTCAATTTTCTTGAACTTAATGGGAATTCAAGAAGGTTTTAAGAGTGTATGTATAGAGCAAGTCGAATAGGGGCTACACCCCTATTGCTCGACTTGCTCTGCGAGGCTGAATGACCATAAATCCTATACATACAAGAGAATCATAGTCTTATAACCTTTTATAAGAAAAATATAATTAAAGACTTAAACTACAGATAATCAACACCTAT